>JBBEBH010000043.1:0-86868 GCA_040882445.1 Ferruginibacter sp.
AATTTATTGGATGGTATTTTGCGAATAGCCGTTATAGTTACCGGCAATAAAACGAGTCCTGCAGAAATAATTCGGATAGAAGCTACCTGAAAAGCTGTTAAATAAACTAACCCTTCTTTCATTAAAATAAAACTGCTTCCCCAAATAAAGGAGAGCGCAATAAAAAGAAACCAATTAGTAAATTTTGGAGTCATACAATAAAATGAGCGGCAAAGTTGTGCTAATAAAATTTAGTAAACTAAATAATTTTAATTATTTTGTGAGTTCAAAATTTTTAATCAACTACAATTTAAATTAACCAACATGGGATTTTTAAAAGAATTTAAAGAATTTGCGGTAAAAGGTAATGTAATCGACCTTGCTGTGGGTGTGATCATCGGAAGTGCTTTCGGTAAAATTATTAGTTCATTTATTGAAGACATTATTACCCCCCTTTTACTAACGCCAGCAATAAAAGAAGCCGGTGTAGCTAAAATAGAAGATTGGGCACCTGGAGGTATTTACTGGGGTAAATTTTTAAATGCTGTACTAAGTTTCTTGGTGATTGCTTTCGTTATTTTCCTTATGGTAAAAGCCATCAATAAGATGAAGAAAAAAGAGGAGGCACCTGCCCCAGAAGTATCCAGCACCGATCTGTTGCTGATGGAAATTAGAGATGCATTAAAAAAATAAATCAACTTTTATTAATTTTACAATGACTACCATTTATAATGGTAGTCATTTTGATAAACCAAAACTGACAAAAAATGAAACAAATTATATTGGCTGGAATTTGCTTTTTTACAACCCTGCAAGTTTTCGCACAAGATGGCACCGTAAAAGAACTTAAAGAAGCATCAGAAAAAGTAATAAATAAAGACCCTGCAGATACAATACCCAGCAAGTGGAAAAAAGGTGGGCTGTTTAATTTAAACATCAATCAGGGATCACTCAGTAACTGGAGTGCAGGTGGAGACGAGTTTTCATTCTCCCTAAATGCCTTTGTAAACATGTTTGCTTTTTATAAACACAACAAAAATTCGTGGGACAATAGCCTCGATCTTGCATTTGGCGTTGTAAATACCACCAGTTTGGGCAATCGAAAAAGCAGCGACCGTATAGATTTTACGTCTAAATACGGCTATGAACTCAAAAAAAAATTAAACCTTGCGGCTCTCACAAATTTTAGATCACAATTCGCTAACGGTTTTTCTTATTTTAAGGGTTCGGCAGGACAAGACTCCAGTTCTTTAACCTCCAAAACCTTGATGCCTGCTTATGTGCTATTGTCGCTGGGATTGGACTATAAGCCAACAGACAATTTTTCCTTGTTCTTCTCTCCCACCACCGCCCGTTGGGTGATTGCAGGAAATGATGCCATAGGACCTTTGTACGGTGTACCATTCGGAAAAAATGCCAGAAGTGAATTTGGTGCATTTTTAAGTGCCAACCTATTGCAAAAAATTGGGTCTAATATGACCTTAAAATCTAAACTAGACCTGTTCTCCAATTACAAAAGTAAACCACAGAATATTGATATTTTCTGGAGCAATGTACTGGCAGCCAAGCTCACCAAATACATCAATTTTACGGTAAACTTAGATATCATCTATGATGATGATACTAAGAACGTTAAGCCTGGAAAAGGACCTGCTCCTCAAATAATGCAGTTGATGGGTATTGGCTTTGCTTATAATTTCAATAAGAAAAAACAATAACTTCACCCCTGTTCAATATTTTTTTCAGCAGGTCTTATTTTCTTGTGAAACACCGATAAAAATAATTTCAACTTGAACCCAACTACTTATCAGATTAAACTGGAACAATTTGAAGGCCCGTTTGATCTGCTCTTATTTTTCATCGAAAGAGATGAGCTAGACATTTACAATATTCCCATTACCAAAATCACTAACGATTTTCTGGATCATATTCACGATGCCGGAAAATTAAATATTGAGCTGAGTAGTGAATTTATTCTATTCATCAGTACGCTGATGCGCATCAAAGCGAAAATGTTGTTACCCAGAAAAGAATTAGATGCTTTGGGAAATGAAATTGATCCTCGACAGGAATTAGTTAATAAAATTTTAGAGTATAAAAAATTCAAAGATGCCTCGATCCGGCTTGCAAATTTGGAAGCAGAGCGGATGCTCATGATTAAACGAGGTAATCTGCAAAAAGAATTATCGCAAATTGGCGAAGATGCAGGAGAAGGTACAGAGATACAAACAGTAACACTGTTTAAACTGATGAAGGCCTTTGAGAAAGTGATTCAACGAATACAAGAAAAGAACAACCGCCCTGTTCACACTGTATTACAATACGAATATACTATGGAAGGGATTCGAGAATACATGCTCGGAACCGCACAAAAAGAGAAAACCCTTAGCTTCGAAAAAATATTTGAACCCTGCGAAAATAGGATCCATGCTATTTTCATATTCTTGAATATGCTAGAATTGGTGCAGCAAAAATTCATGAGTATTTTAGTGGGAGAAGGCAGAAATAACTTTATCATCGAGTACAACGAATATAGAGAAGAAGACCAAAGTACGACCTTAACCGCTAATGATTGGACAAACCCCAACTAAGCTTTTAGTATGAATAGTAAAGCCAGTTCGTTTTAATAGATCCTGATGTTTTACCAACTTTTATATTTACAGCATAGCTTTTATTGATAAATGGAAAGCAGAAGGGGTTGTTGAGATTTTTCTATATACTTTTTTAGCTCCAACAAAAAATCAGGTGCCACTGTTGGGCATCCCGAACTTGGGCAAATAGGTATGGGATACACTTCATTGTATGGCACACAACTGTGGCCGTGTAATACCACAAACCTGGCAAACGCTTTATCATTCGTTTTATCAAGTCCATGTAATTTATAGGCCAACCCAAACCTGCCCTTATAATTCTTCCCAATTTTATACCTTCCCAAAGAGGTACAATTGCTGTTGGGAATATTGGAGAAATGGAGTTGATGATTGCCAGTTATTGAACCAGATCCATGAGTAACCAATCCTATTTTTTCAATACTGTCTTTCTGAAGATTGTATACAAAAAAACGTTTCCTGCCAGAATGGATGCTCATGTCTATTAAAAAAACGTAGCGCTCATTAAAGCCATTTTTTTTCACAGTAGTTTTCAGCGAAGTAGCTTGTTGTTGCAACTTTTTAAGGGTTGTTGAATTATTTTCTTTACTAACAATTTTAATTGGTTCAAAACTATTGGAATTAGATGTAAAAGATGATTTATACCAGTAAAAATAACCGAGCGCCGCTGCGGTTATACAAGTACCTACTATAATGGTTGAAATTTTTACTAGCATCAAAAAACAAGATACATATAGATATGCAAAAAAAATTTGATTTCACAAATATTTGTGAGATGCTATACAAAAAAGAATTACCCTACTTTTTTAGGAAGGCTTTTAAAAAAATTGTTATACGCTACGTATGAATGGTTACTTTAACTCCGGCCATAGCTCTCAATGTTGCGGCAATAGCATCTGTATCCAGTCCTGTTTCTTTGTACAATTCTTTTGGTGTACCGTGCTCTACCAATCTATCAGGTATGCCCATGATTTTCACATCGGCTCTGTAACTATGTTTACTCATGAACTCGAGTATGGCTGATCCAAAACCGCCAACTACTGTTCCATCTTCTAACGTGATGATTTTTGAGTACTTAGAAAATACTTCGTGCAACATCGTTTCATCTAATGGTTTTACAAAGCGCATATCATAATGACCCGGATTGATACCATCTGCGCGTACATCACGAATAGCAGCGGAGGCAAAGTTACCAAGATGTCCCAAAGAGAGAATAGCTATTTCTTCGCCGTCTTTTAATTTTCTTCCTTGTCCAATCTGTATGGTTTCGAAAGGATATTTAGAAGCCATTGTATCTTTTTGCAAGTCTGCATTTACCCCTTCTCCTCTTGGATAACGAATCACGAATGGCATTGTATTGCTGTCGAGCTGAGCGGTGTACATCAGGTTGCGCAACTCTCGCTCGTTCATTGGTGCACTCACAATCAAATTGGGGATACAACGCATGTAGGCAATATCATAACACCCATGGTGAGTAGGTCCATCTTCTCCTACCAATCCAGATCTATCTAAACAGAACACCACCGGTAGTTTTTGAATGGCCACATCGTGTACCACCATATCGTATGCCCTTTGCATGAAAGAAGAGTAGATATTACAAAATACTTTTAATCCTTGTGTTGCCATACCGGCGCTGAGCGTAACGGCGTGTTGTTCTGCGATGCCCACATCAAATGCACGGTTGGGCATTTCTGCCATCATATATTTTAAAGATGAGCCCGAAGGCATGGCGGGAGTTATACCAAATACTTTATCGTTTTGTTTGGCCAATTCAATTATACTATACCCAAATACATCCTGATACTTCATAGGTTGTGGGAGTTCAAATACTTTTTTCTGAATAATGCCAGTTGTTTTGTCGAAAAGGCCTGGTGCATGCCAAAGGGTTTGGTCTTTTTCTGCCAGATCGTATCCTTTACCCTTCACTGTTTTGATATGGAGGATTTTAGGACCAGCAATGTCTTTTAAATCAGAAAGCGTATCTACCAACTTGCTAATGTTGTGCCCATCAATTGGACCAAAATAGCGGAGGTTTAATGCTTCAAACAAGTTGCTACTTTTGCTCACCATTCCTTTTAAGCTGGCTTCTACTTTGCTAGCCATTTCTCTTGAAAAGTTTTTCCCAATCGGAAGTTTGCCCAATGCCTTCCATATATTATCGCGCAGGTCGTTGTAAGTATGGGAAGTAGTAATGTCTGTCAAATATTCTTTGAGCGCACCCACATTAGGGTCGATACTCATATTATTATCGTTGAGTATGATCAGCAGGTTACTTTTTTCAGCACCAGCGTGGTTCATGGCTTCAAAAGCCAGACCGGCCGTCATGGCTCCATCACCAATCACCGCAATGTGTTGTTTGTCTGTTTCGCCCTTGTAATAAGATGCCATAGCCATGCCAAGAGCGGCAGAAATAGAGGTAGAGGAGTGACCTACTCCAAAAGTATCGTACTCACTTTCGGTTCTTTTAGGAAAACCGCTTAGGCCGTTGTATTTTCTGTTGGTTGGAAACACATCTCTTCTTCCGGTTAAAATTTTATGTCCGTAAGCCTGGTGACCCACATCCCATACCAATTGATCGTATGGTGTATCAAAAACAAAGTGAAGTGCAACACTGAGTTCCACCACACCTAAACTTGCTCCAAAATGCCCACCATTTACACTTACCACATCAATGATATACTGGCGCAATTCGTTACAAACCTGCTGTAATTGGTCTTTGCTGATATTTTTTAAATCTTCAGGGCTATTGATTTGCTGAAGTAATGGTCCTGCTTTGATATCCATGTATTTTTTTTAACACTATAAAGGTAAGTTTTTTAAATTTCCACTAGGTAAAACAATCGTATCCCTAATAAGTTCTGATACCAATTTAAATTAAGGCGATTGTTTGCATTAAAACTGAATATTAGAAAATATATTGTAAAATTTAATAAATATGCCATTAATATGAAAAATTCCGCAATACTTGTAATTTTTTTATTGCTAAAACAACAAAATAGCACTCTAATTAATTAGAAGTGAAGCGCTTATTGGGTCATAGTTTGTTGATGCACTAAACTTATAATGCCCTTACATGTTTATTTAGTTGCAATATCAAATCACCATCAGGGCAATTGCCCAAAAAATCTCTTGCTTCGCTTGGTTTACAAACTCCGGGATAATCGCCCTTCCAATTACCCATATCCTGAATTATTTGAAAATGTAAGTGCGAAGGCCACTGACCATTTTCTTCTGGTGGCCCAAAATGCGCCAGTAATTGTCCCCTGCTTACATACATAGCTTCTGATAATCCACTCAGGTCCTTAACCGACAAATGACCATACAAAGTATAAAAATTGGTTCCTTCTAACTGATGTTGTAAAATAATGGTAGCTCCATAATCTCCGTATTGTTTATTCATTCCAAAACTATGTACCATCCCTCCAAGTGGAACATACACCGGCGTTCCAACCGGCCCCCAAATGTCTGTTCCGATATGAATACTTCTGGCCTCTTCTGATTTGGCAGAAGTGCTGTCTTTATTGGTATCAAATATTTTACTTCTTCTATACATCTCCCTCGGTTCGTTGTAACCACCTATTAAATAAGTGGCGTTGGCCGACTGCCTTTTGCCTTCGATAAATTGATCAAAGGTTTCCGTACTGTTGTAAATAGCAGGATCTATTTCTTTGTTTGACTTAGAAATGTCTAAAGTAACTACGGTGTGTTTGTTAGGATTAAAGGGCACTACCGGGAAAAAATCAAAAGCATATTTTTCTAGCAAGCCCATCAAGGGAAATATATTCATGTCCTAAAATTAATGCATAAGTACGAACCTTGCCATAGCATTTCTTTAACTGTGGTTAAAACAGTTGTTTTTCTTTAAAAAAATGAAAGAAACAAAGAGGATTTATTGTAATTTCCAACCAAATTGTTAGCATATGCAAAATAGAAGACGCTTTTTAAAAAATACAACTCTTATATCTGCGGGTATCCTGCTCACATCCTGCGAATTTGGAGCTACATCCAAAAAAGCCGGTATTCAGTTGTACAGCCTTCGCGATATCATCGGCAACGACGTAAAAGGAACCATCGCTGCGGTGGCGGCGGCGGGTTACAAAGAAGTAGAAATGTATGGTCTCAGTGCAGATCAACAGTTTTTTGGATGGAAGGTAAAAGATTTTGCTGCCTTGTTGCAACAACAACAATTAACTAGTCCGAGTGGTCATTATAGCCCAGAAAAATATTTATTTGAAAATGGATCCGACGACGAAGTAAAAAAATTGTGTGACGTAGCACGCACCATGAGCCACCGATACATAGTAATTCCATGGCTAAAAGAAGAAAAAAGAAAAACTATCGATCAATACAAACAATTGGCAGATCGCATCAGCAAAGCGGCTGTAATTTGTAAAGCCGAAGGAATTGAGTTAGCTTATCACAATCACGACTTTGAATTTGCTGATATCAATGGGCAGAATGGTTATGATATATTATTGAAAGAAACAGATTCAACCATGCTCATGATGCAGTTAGATTTATATTGGGTAGTGAAGGCAGGTTATGATCCCATCGAGATTTTGAAATCGTATCCCGATAGATTCCCGATGCTACATGTGAAAGATATGGATAAAATAGACGAAACAAAAAACACCGAAGTGGGCAATGGCAGTATCAATTTCAAAAAAATATTTGAACATGCCAGCAAGGCAGGAGTGAAACATTATTATGTAGAACAGGAAAATAATTATCAGCCAGATATATTGGGCAGTATCAATAGGAGCAGTAATTTTCTGAGAAAAAAATTATTCTAAAAATGATGGCTTTACGAACCCATCTGAAAATTTAAACCTTCTATCAAACAAAGAGGCGGTACCCCGCTATCAGTTACCGCCTCTTACAATAATATAAAACTTCTTACAATTCTTTTATTTGGATATTGCGAAACCATACAGCGTTGCCATGATCCTGTAAGGCTAATTTTCCTTTTTTAAAAGTTCCAAAACCAGGCATACTGTTGAATTTGCTTGAAGCAATTATTTGACTCCACCGATCATCCCACAAAGTAGTTTTTACCACAACTGTGCCATTCAGTATAAAAGTAAGGGTTGCGTTTTGAGTAATAATTTCAGCTGCATTCCATTCGCCTGCAGGTTTTACCGTTTCTACACTGCAACTGATAAGATCGTATAAATCTCCGGCCCTGTGTTTTACAATTTTTGCATCAGGATGTGCCGCATTATCGAGCACCTGCATTTCAGGACCAGTTTGCCATACGAAGTCATATTCGCTAGTGTCTTCATGCACAAAAAAAATGATTCCGCTGTTTCCGCCGGGCGCTACTTTCCAATCGAGTTTTAAATGAAAATTTTCGTACTCATTGTTAGAAACAATATCTCCTCCATCGCTGATTTGCCAGCCCTCTTTTTTAGTGGTGTCGAGGTACAGAGAACCCTCTGCTACTTTCCAAGCGCTTCCAATGCTGGCTTTGCCGTAACTATGCCAACCGTTGGTGGAAGTGCCATCGAATAAATTTACCCAACCAGTATCTGTGGTCTCTGTAATACTTTCTATACCATTGTTTGTAGTTTTTTTATCCGCTTCTCCATTGTTACAACTTGTTATGATGCAGGCACAAATAAAAATATTTAATAGTTGTTGTTGCATGCTGTTATTTTTTTGGGTTGAGCAATAAAATATATTTCGTCATAGCGATGGCATCTTCCTGAGATATATCAGGATGCGCGTTCATGGGCACTTCTCCCCAAGCACCTTTTCCGCCATTGATAATTTTACCAGCTAATAATTTATAATTGGCTTGAGTAGTATCGTATTTTGCAGCTACCTCTCTATAAGATGGGCCAATAGAGGGGTCATTTATTTTATGGCATGACCAACAATCAGATTTTGCAACCAGATCAAGCCCTTTTTTATAATCGGGGTGATCATAAGATTTTACAGGCTCTTCTATAGGTAGCGCCGGTGTAGTTAATTCACTCGTAGTTTTTTTATTGGAGGAAGTGGTAGCCTCGTCGCCGCAGGCCAGTAAACTTGCACAGAAGGCAGCTACCACAAAAAAGATTGTTTTTTTCATGCCCGTATTTTTTTAAATATTTTTTAAATTATTGATCCAATCCCAAAACCCTACGGTTCAATTTTTGGTCGGCAGCCACATTTGCAAAATCATCAAATGCCTTATCTGTAACTCGGATGATATGATCTCTTATAAATGCTGCCCCTTCTTTAGCGCCATCTTCCGGATGTTTGATGCAGCACTCCCACTCTAGCACTGCCCAGCCTTGATAATTGTATTGAGCCATCTTGCTAAAAATAGATGTAAAGTTTACTTGTCCATCTCCCAAAGATCTAAATCTGCCGGCCCTGTTGATCCAGCTTTGGTAACCGCCATATACGCCTTGCTTTCCGGTTGGATTAAATTCTGCATCCTTCACATGGAACATTTTAATCCGCTCATGGTAATGATCAATAAAGCTATTATAATCGAGGCATTGTAAAATAAAATGTGAAGGGTCGTATAATAAACAAGCTCTTGGATGCTGTTGAACTTTATCTAAAAACATTTCATAACTGATGCCATCGTGTAGATCTTCGCTTGGGTGCACTTCATAACAAAGATCAATACCTTGTTCATCAAAAAAATTCAACAATGGCAACCATCTTTCCGCTAGTTCGGTGAAGCCTGTATCAACCAAGCCCTCGGGGCGTTGCGGCCATGGATATACAGTGTGCCAAAGCAATGAACCGCTAAAAGTAGCACAGGCATTGAGTTCTAGTCGTTGCGATGCCAATGCAGCATATTTTAATTGTTGAATTGCCCAAGCCGTTCTAGCCTTGTTATTACCATGTACTTCTTTGGGTGCAAAGCCATCAAACATAACATCGTATGCAGGATGTACCGCCACTAGTTGGCCCTGTAAATGGGTACTCAGTTCCGTGATCACCAACCCTGCTTCTTCCACTATTCCTTTTATCTCGTCGGCATAGGTTTTACTTTCCGCTGCCAGCTGCAGATTCATGCAGCGGGTGTCCCAGCTTGGCAATTGTACGCCTTTAAATCCTAGTGATGCTGCCCATTTACAAATGCTTTTTAAGTCATGAAATGGAGCTTGCTCTCCCATAAACTGTGCTAAAAATATACCGGGACCTTTTATCGTTTGCATAAAAATAAGTTGGTTTTTGATGTCTTTTCAAAGCTGATTAAGCGCTGTATACAATGATCACATTTTTTAATTTAATTCCTAATTTCTATACTAAAAACTTTATCCATTTAGTATCGCTTTTTCCGGAGGCTATCACATGATCAATAAAAGCCATGCCGCGGATACCTTCATCAATACCTGGAAAATCGAGCCATGCTTCGGCTGGTTGTTGAAAATTTCGTTTAGCCCTAATAGTGAGTATAAAATTATGATACAAATTAGCAAATGCTTCCAGATATCCTTCCGGATGACCAGCAGGCACGCGAGTATTGTGTGTAGCTATTGCATCGTTGTATTCTGCTCCTGTTCTGTAAATAGCAGTGGGTTTGTTGGGCCATTTTACCAACAAAGAATTAGCATCGGCCTGCATCCATTCCAATCCTCCTTTATCGCCATATAGCCTGATGCGTACATTGTTTTCTTCACCTGTTGCCACTTGTGTTGCAAATAATACACCTGTGGCACCCTGCTCAAATTGGAGCAGTGCTGCACCATCATCATCTAGCAAACGGCCAGGTACTACCGTATTTATTTGAGCACAAATAGCGCTTACGGTTAAACCTGATACATATTCTGCCAAATTAAATACATGCGTTCCAATATCGCCCATACAACCAGCCTTTCCACTTTTTGAAGGGTTGGTACGCCATGCCGCCTGCACGTTGCCTGTTTCTTCAACCAAGGTACTCAACCATCCCTGCGGATATTCTACATACACTTTACGAATAGTTCCGAGCGCTCCACTTTTTACCAATGCCCTGGCTTGTTTCACCATTGGATATCCAGTGTAAGTATGACAAAGCATCAGAGTGGTATTGGTGGCAATCGATTTTTGTTTTAAGGCAATAGCTTGCTCCAAAGTGAAGCTAACCGGTTTCTCTATCACTACATCAAATCCTTTTTCCATTGCCATCATAGCTGGCTCAAAATGTGCGAAATTAGGTGTAACAATACTTACAAAATGGATGCGTATTTCTTCTGGCAAAGTAGCTTCTGCTTCCAACATCTGCTGATAAGAATCGTACACTCTATTGTTATTGAGAAACAAAGCAGCTCCAGTTTCTGCAGAAACATCTGATTTACTACTGAAGGCCCCTGCTACTAGCTCTGCCAAGCCATCTATATTAACAGCAATTCGATGCACGGCGCCAATAAAGGAACCTGTGCCACCGCCAATCATTCCCATTCTTAATTTTTGATGGATCATACAATCATTCTTTTATTTATTTCTCAAAGCTATTTGAATTCAAGAAAAAAATTGATGAATTAAAAGCAAATTCAGACATTAAATTAACTAAACTATTGGTGCAATTAAAAAAAATCCTAAATTACTTCTGTAAAGTACAAACTTGCTATATGAGATTAAACACGAGACTACAACTTTCTGCCATGATGTTCATGGAGTTTTTTATCTGGGGTGGTTGGTTCGTTACTATGGGTACTTATTTGAGTAAAACACTTAAAGCGTCGGATGTTCAAAATGGTTGGGCATATAGTACACAATCATGGGGTGCCATCATTGCCCCATTTATCATTGGTTTAATTGCTGACAAATTTTTTTCTGCTCAAAAAATTCTTGGATTTTTGCACCTTGCGGGGGCTGGCTTGATGTACTTTATTTCTACCAAAAATAATTTCGAAGAATTTTATCCGCTTTTACTGGCTTATATGATTTGCTACATGCCCACGCTTGCTTTGGTAAATGCAATAGCGTTGAAACAAGTAAACAACGCAGAAAAAGAATTTTCTAACATCAGAGTATATGGTACACTTGGATGGATTGCAGCAGGCTTGTTGATAGGCTGGATGGCCTGGGAGCAAAAAGGATCCTTAGTGAACACATTTAAAGTAACAGCTGCAGTGTCGTTGGTTATGGGCTTGTTCAGCTTCACCTTGCCAGATACTCCTCCAGGAAGAGCAGGCACCACCACTACTATCAGGGATATACTAGGATTGGATGCATTAAAATTATTGAAGCAAAAAAATTTCCTCATTTTTTTCATTAGCTCTATGCTCATCTGTATTCCGTTGGCATTTTATTATCAGGAAACCAATAAGTTTTTAAACGAACTAAATATAGAACGAGCTTCTGCTAAAATGACGCTGGGTCAAGTTAGTGAAGCCTTTTTTATGTTTTTAATGCCTTTCTTTTTTGCGAGGTTTAATATCAAAAAAATGTTGATTTTCGGCATGATTGCTTGGGTACTGCGTTATATCCTTTTTGGATTTGGTGATGCAGACAGTGGATTATGGATGCTGTACCTTGGTATCGTACTGCACGGTATTTGCTACGATTTCTTTTTTGTAACCGGGCAAATTTATACTGACAAACAAGCGGGTGAAAAAAACCGTTCTTCTGCACAAGGCATGATTACTTTGGCTACTTATGGGGTAGGTATGTTGATAGGCTTTTGGATTGCAGGTAATATTAGTGAATATTACAAAACAACTGAGGGTCACAATTGGAAAAACATTTGGATGATCCCTGCAGGGTTTGCTGCAGCCATTACAGTACTGTTTTTTTTATTTTTTAAAGATGATAAAAAAACAGTTGAAGAAACCATACGACATTAATCATGCAAAGAAGAGCTGCCATCAAAAATATCAGTACCGCACTTGTTGGATTGGGGAGTGTAACTACTGCCCTTGCAAACAGCAGCGAAGGTTTAGCTAAGTTGACATTAAAAGGCAATATTCGACACTCGGTTTGCCGGTGGACTTACCAGCATGTTCCTTTAGAAGTATTGTGCGCATCCATCAAAAAAATAGGGGTTAGTGCCATTGATTTAATTGGTCCGGGCGAATGGAAAATCCTTCAACAACATGGCGTCTACTCTTCTATGTGCAATGGAGCAGAAATCAGTCTTACCAAGGGGTTTAATGATCCCAAATACCATGCAACACTAGAAAAAAATTATACGGAGCATATCGAAATGGTGAGCAAAGCTGGATATACCAATCTTATTTGTTTCAGTGGCAACAGAAATGGAATGGATGATGAATCTGGCTTAAAAAATTGTTTGGCCGGTCTCAAAAAAATAATGAGTATTGCCGAAAAAAATAAAGTAATCATTCAGATGGAATTATTTAATAGTAAAATTGATCACAAAGATTATATGGCAGACAGCTCTGCCTGGGGTATAGAATTGTGCAAGCAATTGGGCTCACCCAATTTTAAATTATTGTACGATATTTATCACATGCAGATCAATGAAGGAGATATTATCCGAACCATTCAGAACCATCACACTTATTTTGGTCATTATCATACTGCCGGCGTACCAGGTAGGCATGAGATTGAGGAATTACAAGAACTGAATTATCCTGCCATCATGAAAGCCATTGTTCAAACAGGATATCAGGGATATGTAGCACAGGAATTTATCCCTACAGGAAAAGATGATGCAGAAAAGTGGAAGGCTTTAAAAAAAGCGATTAAAATTTGTGACGTATAAACTATTTTAAAATAGCTATCTATTCTCTACCCCAATAGAATAGGGTACATTAATCACACTCCTGTGGGGAAGGAGAAAAAATATTTGCTATGCCAGATAATCAATACGATGCAATTGTAATTGGATCCGGGATCAGTGGGGGTTGGGCGGCCAAAGAACTTACAGAAAAAGGCCTAAAAGTTTTAATGCTCGAACGTGGTAGGAATATTGAGCATATCAAAGATTATGTGAATGCAAATAAAAATAGTTGGGACTTTCCGCATCGGGGAAGAGCTACGCAACAAATGAAAGAAGATTTTCCTGTGCTCAAAAGAGATTACCCGCTTAATGAAGAAACATTTGGTATGTGGGCTAACGAAAAAGAATCACCTTATACTGAAGTAAAAAGATTCGACTGGTATCGAGGCTATCATGTTGGTGGTAGATCGTTGTTGTGGGGAAGACAAAGCTACCGTCACAACAAAATGGATTTTGAAGCCAATGCCAAAGAGGGTATTGCAGTTGATTGGCCGATTCGTTATGATGATATTGCAGAATGGTACAGTTATGTAGAAAGATTTGCCGGCATACAGGGAAGTAAAGAAGGACTGGATGTTTTACCAGATGGCGATTTTATGCCAGCCATGGAAATGAACATCGTAGAAAAAGATATTGCAGCAAAAATTAAATCGCATTACAACGGAGATCGGCATATGTTCATCGGCAGAAGCGCCAACATCACTCAACCCCATTACGATAGAACCAATTGCCAATACCGCGATGCCTGCTGGAGAGGTTGTCCATTTGGAGCGTATTTCAGCACCCAATCTTCTACCCTTCCGGCGGCTATGAAAACTGGTAATCTTACATTAGAAACCAATAAAATTGTAACGAGATTATTATTCAATAAAGATACAAAAAGAGCCACTGGCGTAGAAGTGTTAGACGCAGAAACCAATAAAACTTATGAGTACTCTTCTAAAATCGTTTTTGTTTGCGCATCCTCTTTTAACTCTACCTGGATATTAATGAACTCTGCTACTAATGTGTGGGAAAATGGTTTGGGTAGTAGCAGCGGCGAATTAGGACACAATGTAATGGATCATCATTTTAGAGTAGGCGCCAACAGCATGGTTGAAGGGTTTGAAGATAAATATGTTTATGGCAGAAGACCTACTGGCATTTACATACCCCGTTTTAGAAATGTAAACGGCGATAAAAGAGATTACTTGCGAGGCTTCGGTTACCAGGGTGGTGCCGGTAGAGGTAGAGGAACAGAAATAGCTGAAATGACTATTGGTATTGAGTTGAAAGAAGCTCTTTCAGAACCAGGTAATTGGTCGATGGGAATGACCGCTTTTGGAGAAATGTTACCTTACCATGAAAATAAAATCTATCTCGACAAAAATAAAAAAGACAAATGGGGGCTACCAATTCTTGCCATTGATGTAGAAATGAAGGAGAATGAAATTCGGATGCGCAAAGACATGGAAAACGATGCAGCAGAAATGCTTTCGGCTGCTGGATTAAAAAATGTTAGCACGTTTAATGCTGGTTACGGTGTTGGACAAGGCATTCACGAAATGGGTACAGCAAGGATGGGAAGAGACCCCAAAACATCGGTGCTCAATGCCAATAATCAGGTATGGGACGCACCAAATGTTTTTGTAACAGATGGGGCTTGCATGACATCGGCCTCCTGTGTAAATCCGTCACTTACTTATATGGCACTTACAGCAAGGGCTGCAGATTTTGCAGTGAAAGAATTAAAAAAAGGAAATTTGTAATACAAGGTAATAATTTGATCGGAGTAGTAACTCTTACAAAAAATAAGTTTCAACTTTAAAAAAATAAAAACAATTTTATGGAACGCAGAGAAATGATTCGAATGATCACCCTTCTTACAGGTACTGCTTTTATTGGAGGCGACTTGCTTTTAAGCGGTTGTAAAACCCCTGTAAAAAAAGGTGCAGGATTTATAAATTCCAATATCGCCCTCTTAGACGAAGTGGGTGAAACTATCATTCCTACTACTGATACTCCAGGTGCCAAAGCCACAAAGATTGGTGCATTTATGCAAACCATGGTTAGTGACTGTTACACCCAGGCAGAACAAGATGCTTTTATCAACGGAATGACTTCGCTCAATGAATCATGCCAAAAAGTAAACGGAAAACCATTTTTGACCTGTAGTGCCGAACAACGAAAAACTTTTTTAGAATCACTTGAAAAAGAAGCCAAAATATTCAATAAAGCCAAGGAAGATAAAGACGAAGCATTGAGAGAAGCTGCCAGAAAAGAAGAGAAGGAATTTATAAATTCCCCATCTCATTATTATTCTATGATAAAGCAACTTACTTTGTTCGGTTATTTTACATCAGAAATTGGCGCTACAAAAGCCCTCAGACACAATCCGCTTCCTGGTAAATACGATGGAGCATACCCCTATAAAAAGGGAGACAAAGCTTGGGCTTAATCATGAACAAATAATCAGCATCTTTAGAGGTGATACTCTGGCAAATGCTCATCATTTACAAATGCGCTGTTGTTCTTTTGTGCGTTCAGATGCAACAGAATACAGTGCCCCAATCCATATACAAAAAACAAGCAGTAAAGAACTGCAAAAGCATCATTCAAAACAAAGAAAACAAAGAAAGCCGGCGATAAATCGCCGGCCAACATGATCAATGAATGATTTTTTATGCGGGTTCTAATTCGTTTTGCACAAGTGAAACAGGCGTCTGACTTAACAATTCGAAATTGATATCAATCTGTTGTAATAATTTTTCTTCTAACATATTAGCAAAGGCTTCAAAATAAGCAATAGCATCCTCTCGATTGTTTCTTTTCAGCCATCTAAAACCACCTTCTAAAAATTTTAATACTTCACGATCGGTTAGGTATTCTACATGATGAATATCCGAAGGGTTTAAGCCCACTTCTACCAATTTAGTAATCACTAGGTGGATTGGGGCCTTGGTAACCGGACAAAATTCCTCCGCCAGTTCCGTCCACTCACCAATTCCTTGATGAGCATAACGCAATATTTCGCCCTCCGTTAAGTCGGTAACAACCTGCACCAAATTACCACAATTGCAGGCACCGTGGTGGCCCCAAGCATAATGTGATCCGTTGCGAAGTTTGATCGCAGTTGTTCGCAAAGCCTCTATTAATTGTATATTCGGTTGTGCCATAATGCTAAATTATAAGTAAAACAAGCATCCAAATCATTTTGTTCGACTAAAATTATTTTTGTGGTCTAATCTATTAACAAGTTCAACAATAGGTAGCAGGTTAAACTAAAATATTGTTTAAATGGAAACTAAATCACCACATTGATCATTTTATTTTTTACATAAATGATTTTTTTGGGAGGGTTTCCATCCAACCACTTTAATACGGTTTCGTTGGCAGTAACAGCCTCTTCTACTTCTTGTTGCGTTAAAGTAAGCGACAACAGCATATTGGCCCGCACTTTACCGTTGATAGAAATAGGATATTCTTTACTACTTTCTACCAATAAAGAAGCATCAAATTTGGGAAATGTTGCATCTATAACAAACCCTTCATTACCCAGTTGTTGCCACAATTCTTCTGCAATGTGTGGAGCATACGGCACCAATAAAATCAATAATTTTTCTAGTACTTCTTTGTTGTGACACTTTAAATCGCCAAGTTCGTTTACACAGATCATAAATGCGCTTACAGCGGTATTAAAGGAAAACTTTTCGGTATCTTCTTCAATTTTTTTAATACTGCGATGTAGTATTTTCAACTCCGCATCGGTTGCTTTTTCGTTGGTCCAAATAGCGCCCTTAACGTCATCATTAAACAATCTCCATAGCTTTCGCAGAAAACGATATACGCCCTCAATACCCTTAGTATCCCAAGGTTTGCTCTGTTCTATCGGACCAAGAAACATCTCGTACATACGAAAAGTATCGGCACCATATTTTTCACAGAGTTCATCTGGATTAACTGTATTGTATTTTGATTTCGACATTTTTTCAACCTCTACACCACAAATGTATTCCCCACCGTCTTCTACTACAAAAGTGGAGTTTAAATAATCGTTTCTATGCCTCTTCAAAGCTGCCATATCTAGATTCACACCATCTACATATTCAACCGGAACCCTGTGAGGGGTAAAACTGATAGAAGAAAAATCATCAATTGTAAAAGATCTGCTTACACTCCATTTATTTACTTTGTTTTTGATAAACACTATGGCCTCTTCTTTGTTTTTATGAAAAAGAGAAGTATAATTTTGAATGATATCATTAGAGATCAAAAACTCAAATGGCAGAAATTGATTTTTAGATGTACCTCCAACAGAAGAAATTGAATACACAAACCTGCTGCTACCCTGTATCATACCCTGATTCACTAACTTCTTAAACGGCTCATCAAACCCTATCCATCCAAGGTCAAACAAAATTTTAGTCCACATTCTGCTATACAATAAATGCCCCACGGCATGTTCAGTTCCCCCGATGTAAACATCTACTTGATTCCAATAATCGCTCGCTTTTCGATCGCAAAATGTTTCTGCATTGTGAGGATCCATATATCGTAAGAAATACCAGCTGCTACCTGCATAACCAGGCATGGTATTGGTTTCAAGCTCCTGTGCTACCCATTCTGGAATATTGGCCAGCGGACCAGCGCCATCGGGGCCCGGACCATACTTATCAACATGTGGTAAACTAAGCGGCAAGTGGCCTTTCCATTCTCTTGCTATGCCATCTTTCCAAGTAATTGGAAAAGGTTCACCCCAATAACGTTGACGGCTAAACGCTGCATCCCGCATCCGGTAATTTACTTTGCGGGTTCCAATGCCTTTTTCTTCAATGGCTAAGATGGCCACTTCAATCGCATCCCGCATCAACAACCCGGTTAAAAAACCACTTTTTTCCAGCACGGCGTCTTTGGTAGCATTGGCCGCTTCGCCGGTGTAAAAATCACCTATGATATTGGTGATTGGAATTCTAAAATAATTGGCAAATGCAAAGTCTCTTTCATCGCCGCAAGGAACCGCCATAATAGCACCAGTTCCATATCCTGCCAATACATACTCACTGATCCAAATGGGTATTTCGCTACCATCGAAAGGATTGGTGGCAAAAGCGCCTGTAAAACAACCAGTGATTTTTTTCTCGGCCATCCGTTCTAGCTCACTCTTACTTTTTACATAAGTAATATATTTCTCCACCTCCTTCGATTGCGCTTCTGTTTGAATAGTTTGTATCAAATCTAACTCTGGCGCCAATACCATAAAATCAACACCAAAAATTGTATCCGGCCTAGTAGTATATACCCTTAATTTTTTATCTGACCCTTTTATAGCAAAATCAATTTCTGCACCGGATGATTTACCAATCCAATTACTTTGCATCTCTTTCATGGCATCACTAAAATCTACTGTGCTCAATCCCTGCAACAACCTATCAGCATATGCCGTAATACGCAGGTACCATTGGCGTAGTTTCTTTTTTTCAACCGGATGCCCGCCTCTTTCGCTTAGGCCATTCACCACTTCATCGTTGGCCAACACAGTTCCCAATGCATCGCACCAATTTACTTCGCCATAACCGCAATAAGCCAACCTATGTTTCATGAGCCTTTCACTTTTTTCTTTTTCATCAAAAGCATTCCACTCTGCAGCAGTAAAATCTTTGCTACCTAAGGTTTCATATTGTTGAAGAAGGTCTGCTATCGGCCTAGCCTTTTGCTGGGTATTGCAGAAATAACTGTTGTATAGCTGCATAAAAATCCACTGTGTCCATTTGTAATAATTAGGGTCACTGGTGCGCACTTCCCGATTCCAATCGTAACAAAATCCAATTTTATCTAACTGTTTTTTAAAGGTCTCAATATTTTTTTCAGTGGTAGCTGCCGGGTGTTGCCCTGTTTCAATGGCGTATTGTTCTGCCGGCAAACCAAAACTATCAAATCCCATCGGATGCAGCACATTAAAGCCTTTCAATCTTTTGTACCTGCTATAAATATCACTAGCTATATAACCCAACGGATGGCCCACATGCAATCCGGTACCACTTGGATAAGGGAACATATCTAGCACATAATACTTTGGCTTATCTGAAACATTATTTACCCGATAAGCATGAGCCTTCTTCCATTTTTCTTGCCATTTCTGTTCAATCCCTTCCTTACCATTAAAAACATATTCCATAGTGTATTTATTTTTTGTTTGCCAGCGCCAGTTCCTTTTTTCAACTTTACTTGCGTCGCACACTTGTACAGCTGATTATTGATGCTACTTAAAATCTCTGAGCCACTAATTTTTTAACAAATTAATAAGTCGATTTAAATCTAATTTAAAAATATATTTAACCAACCCTCGTTTTTTAAGCAAGGGGCAAATTTAAAACAAAGCAGGTAAAAACCTTTATTTTTGCCAACAACAGAAATTGAATGTAAAAATTTCTTTTATATTCTCAGGAAAAAGCTCATTTAAATATCAAATAATTTACAGCAATACCTATTACCAGGTTTGCTTCATCTTATAAACAGCAATTGTATTATGGCTCAATTTGGAAAAGCATCATCAAAAAGAGGAAAACCTACTTACGCCTATGCTATCATTGGTGTTTCGCTCGTGTTGTTTTTATTTGGCATCGTTGGGTGGTTTTTCCTCAACCTTCGCAAAATGGGCGATTCTTTTAAAGAAAACATTCAGGTACACGCCTATCTAAGCCCGACGGCTCAAAAAAAGCAAGTTGATAGTCTTACCCAGTTTATAACCACTATTCCCTATGCAAATAGAGTAGAGTTTATCGGTAAAGAAGAAGCACTTAAAAAATACAGCTTAGAAAACGACAGTAGCTGGAAAAAAATCGTAGATGCCAACCCATTACCAGAAAGCATTGATTTTTATGTGAAGGCGAGCCATGTTGATTCAGATAGTCTCAACAACCTATCTACCCTTCTTCAAACCACGTATCCAGGCTTGATCACTGAATTTAGTTTTCCTACCGAAATAGTGAGTAAAGTAAGTGGATACGTAAAAACAGGCGCCATTTTTTTGCTGATCGGGGCGGTATTACTAACCATCTTGGTGGTATTTTCAATAGATAATACCATACGTTTAGCTATGTACAGCAATCGTTTTCTCATTAAAACTATGCAAATGGTAGGGGCTACCAGGTGGTTTATTGCAAAACCAATCAATCAAAAAGCCATCATGAATGGCCTTATTGCATCCGCTATTGCCATTGCAGCAGTTTGGGGAGGTGTTTTGCTAATTGAAAATATGATTCCAGAACTCAAATTACTACACGATAATGCCGGTTTAATTTTATTATTCTTTATCATCACCTTACTAGGGGTGTCTATCTCATTGGTAAGCACACACAGGTCTGTGATCAAGTATCTCAAAATGAAGCTAGATGATCTATATTAATTCATTTGTAGAACCAAAGAGGCATTGATTCACTTCATGATGAAAAGGGAGTACCTTGGCAACTTCTAAACTTTAAACTATATTGCAAATTCATTATTATTCACATGGCAAATACTAAAGAAAAAATAGCAAAAAAATACAACCCGCAAGCGCTTAGCAATTCATTATTCGGGAAAGAGAATTTCAAATGGATGCTCATTGGAGCAGGGGTACTCACTCTTGGTTTTTTTTTAATGGCAGGCGGTAAAAGTGCCGACCCTAATGTATTTAACGACAAGGAAGTGTATAGTCACATCAGAATAACGGTAGCCCCTATTTTGATCATCGCAGGGTTCATCATCGAAATATTTGCGATTATGAAAAAACCATAAACCCAAAATTAATGCTTTCTAAATTTTTAATAATATTACTGCGCTGTACCGAACGGCGCTTTTTTTATAACCTTTGTTTCGTAATTAATTGATTAGAAAACCAGCATCAATACTTATTTTTTTGAACCAGGAACCTTAAACCCGCAACAATAGTATGACCACTGCTCAATCAATCATCATTGCCATAGTTGAAGGAATTACAGAATTTTTGCCTATATCTAGCACTGGTCATATGATCATCGCTACTAAAGCTATGAATATACCAGACAATCCCTTCACCAAAATGTTTACCGTAGCCATTCAATTGGGCGCCATACTGGCGGTGGTGGTACTCTACAGAAAAAAATTCTTCGACTTTAAAAACATCCAGTTTTATTTCAAATTAGCTGTAGGGGTAATTCCTGCACTCATACTAGGGTTTTTATTTTCTGATAAAATTGATACCCTTTTAGAAAGTACTACTACCGTTGCTATAACATTGTTGTTAGGTGGGATTGTGTTGTTATTCATCGACAAGATGTTCAAACATCCGCAGATCAGTGAAGAAAAAGAAATCAGTTTTCTACAATCTTTCATCATCGGATGTTGGCAGTGCCTCGCCATGATACCAGGTATGAGCAGGAGTGCTTCTTCAATCATTGGTGGTATGCAACAAAGACTCACCCGGAGTGCTGCGGCAGAATTTTCTTTTTTCCTTGCAGTGCCCACAATGCTGGCTGCAACTGGGTATAAATTGTTCAAGTATTATATAGATGCCGGTGGTTTTACCATGGAGGAGATAAAACTATTAGCTGTAGGAAATGTAGTGGCTTTTGTGGTGGCTCTACTCGCCATTAGATTTTTCATTGGCTTCCTAAAAAAATATGGATTTAGGGTATGGGGCATTTACAGAATCATTATAGGAATAGCTCTACTGATACTCATTAAAAAAGATTATCTCATACCTTAAGATGTAGGGTTACTAATAAAATAGTATATTTCATTCTTATTTACATTCCATGCAAACTGCTTCTAAAAAAGTAATCAATGGTTGGGCCATGTACGATTGGGCCAACTCAGTGTACAATTTGGTAATTACCACCACATTTTTCCCCGCCTACTATGCTGCCGTTACAGGCATCCAAAATAAAGAGTTTGCAGATGGCATTCCCTTTTTAGGCAGAAATTTTGTGAACACAGAATTAAAAGATTATGTGTTGTCATTTGGCTTTTTGGTCATTGCCATCTTATCGCCCATAATTTCTTCCATTGCCGATTACAAGGGCAATAAGAAAAACTTTATGCGATTTTTTTGTTACCTCGGCGCGCTGAGTTGTTCGATGATGTTTTTCTTCGACAAAGATCATGTGACCCTTGGGTTGGTGTGCTTTATGCTGGCAGGTATTGGTTTTTATGGAAGTCAGGTTTTTTACAATTCTTATTTGCCAGAGATAGCTGCCGAAAAAGACATGGACCGCATTAGCGCCAAAGGTTTTACCATGGGGTATATCGGCAGCGTCATTATGCAGTTGATCGGATTCGGACTGGTGATTGCTATGCCCGATAATCCGCTCCCACTAAAAATTACTTTTTTATTGGTAGGTATTTGGTGGGCAGCATTTGCGCAAATCAGTTTCAACAGATTGCCCACTACGCCAAAGAAAGAAAGAAAATCTAAAAAACATGCATTGGTTAATGGGTTTCACGAATTAAGCATTGTATGGGACCAATTGAAGCAAATGCCCATCATGAAAAGATACCTGGCTGCCTTTTTCTTTTACAGCATGGGTGTGCAAACGGTGATGCTCATTGCGATCGATTTTGGTATCAAAGAGTTGAAACTAGAAAACATCAAACTCATCATTACCGCCGTTATTATTCAGCTAGTAGCCATTGTGGGTGCATTTATTATGAGCCGTCTATCTGCAATATATGGCAATATCAAAGTTTTGATTTTTACAGTCATGCTTTGGATAGGAGTTTGTATTGCAGGCTACTTCATGCAAACAGAAATGCATTTTTATATCATCGCTTCTTTGGTTGGGTTGGTGATGGGTGGTATTCAATCGCTTAGTCGTTCTACCTACAGTAAGTTTATGCCAGAAACAAAAGACACTACTTCCTTTTTCAGCTTTTATGATGTAACAGAAAAAATGGCCATCGTTATAGGCTTGTTCAGCTTTGGTTTAATAGAGGGACTCACCAACAATATGAGAAATTCTATTTTGGCACTCATTGTATTTTTTGTATTAGGGTTGGTATTTTTATTCTTTACTTATATTACTCAACAAAATAAACACACTAAAATAGTTAGTTCGTGAAACTTTTTTCTATCAACACTGGTTATTTCAAACTCGACGGTGGCGCTATGTTTGGCGTAGTACCCAAAAGTATTTGGAACAAGATAAATGCTGCCGACGACAATAATATGTGCAGTTGGGCCCTGCGCTGCTTATTGATAGAAGACGGCAATAGATTGATATTAGTAGATAATGGCATGGGCGACAAACAAGATGAGAAATTTTTTGGGCATTATTATATGCATGGCGAAGATACCCTCCACAAATCATTGGCTGCTTATGGTTATCATAGAGATGATATCACAGATGTTATCTTAACCCATCTGCATTTCGATCATTGCGGAGGTAGTATTGTTAGAGAGGGAGACTTACTGGTACCCGCATTTAAAAATGCTATTTTCTGGAGTAATCAACGCCACTGGAAATGGGCTACGGAACCCAACGACAGAGAAAAAGCTTCTTTTTTAAAAGAAAATATTTTGCCAATTCAGCAGAGTGGACAACTAAAGTTTATAGAAACCCATCGCCATGATTTTCCAGACAACATCATGGTACGCCAGGTTTTCGGTCATACAGATGCGATGATGTTGCCACAAATGCAATACAAAGGAAAAACAATTGTTTTTATGGCAGATTTGTTGCCATCTGTAGGTCATATTCCTTTGCCCTATGTGATGGCTTACGATATGTTCCCACTTACCACACTGAATGAGAAAAAAGCTTTCCTTACAGAGGCACAACAAGGAGATTTTGTATTATTTTTCGAACACGATCCAAAAATTGAATGTTGCTCACTACAACTTACAGAAAAAGGCGTGCGTGTAAAAGATACCTTTTCATTAAGTGATTTGTAAATCAACCCCCATTATCGTACGTTCTGCAATGAAGTAAGTGGGTAACGTAAGTTTTTATAACTCATCATATCTACTTTTATACTGCCTACAGAAATGGGGCTTTCTACTCTTAACAATAATCTGTTGGGATCGTCACTCACCCATGCCGTCATTTTTTCACCACCTTCAAACATGGTACCTTTAACCAATAGGGGTTTGAATTTAATAGCATTAAATTTTCCATATTTTGTTTTAATTTTTTCCTTTCCCATGTATCTAATGTACAAGTGATACACTTCGTCATCCATGAACATATCAAATGGAATTTTATCGCCTGGTTTGTATTTATTGAAATCAATGTTGCGTGCATAATACATAGAGCTTACCACATCTTGCATACAATCGGTGATCTTAAATACGCCGTTGGTACTAACAGCTGTTTTACTATTGTGGCTAAAACTAACGTTGTTATAAATTTTATATCCACCTTCTTCTACATTTCTAATAAACTTCAGGGGCAACATAGTGGCGGTATCTACATAACTTTCGTACTTGTCTCTGACTTTAAAAAAGTTATCGAAAAAAGAATAGGATTTCCCTTCGCCAACAAAATGATACACTGTTCTTCCGTTAAAACGTTCGAGTGTAGTTGTAAAAGTTGCTTCGCCTGCTCCAATATAAGCGCCAAGGGCATAAAACACTTTCATCGTCACCACTTCTCCAGCCTTGAAAGCAGTGTTGCGTACGCCGCAGAATACGCTAGTATCTGCGGTTTGATAGGGTGTAAAGCTTGCCAGAAAAATGGTGCCGGCAGGTAAAAAAAGTTTAAGGCTTTTCATCATAGTCCTTTGTTATTTTAATTCCAACTATCAATAAGCTTCCAATAATTGCTGGTAACAACAAGTTCACCAACCATATTCCTAGCGCTGCCGCTTGAATTCCTAGGAGATTGCCGCTGTACCATTTAAAAATTTCAACAGTAGCAGTGGCTCTTAAAGGTAACTCTGTAAATCCGATTGTAGGCGCCATTGCCATTACCAAGTAAAAAACTGCCAACAACCAAAAACACAATATCATCGGAACTGACACCTGCATTAGTTTCAGTAGCAACATGTATTGCAAGATAAATACCACATATCTGAAAAAGGATAAAATCAAAATTCTTAACAATTGTTTACCGCTGAACTGCTCCAATAAACGGACATATTTTAAGGCTTTTGTAAGAAATTGTGCACGCTCCATCAAACGAATCAGCCAACCTAACCTCCAATAAAACAACAACATAAAAATACTGATCAACATGCTCATCACAAGTAAAGTATTACCCAATATAGCAGGCATCCCTTCAAATATTTTCACTCCATCTACAGAAAAATATTTAAGATAAATGAGGCCACAAGTACCCATTACGATGGTAACTGCCAGCTGACTTACACTTCCAAGTATAGTAAGTGAAATGGCCCTGAGGCGGTGGTTTTGTTGTACAAAAAGTATTCTGCCTCCATATTCCCCGATGCGGTTGGGCGTAAGCATAGTGATGCTGCAACCTGCCATCACGGATTTAAAAGCTTTGAACAGCGTAAATTTTTCTAACGGACTAATCAGCAGTTGCCATTTTCGAGCTTCAATACCGTAGTTTAACAGCATTAAAACTACTACCACCCAAAGCATAGGTTGTTGCCAGCTTGTTTTAATTTCTGCCCAACGTTGCGAAAGATCGGGTTGTGCCAGCACTTGTTTGTACAAACTAACGCAAAGCACTACAAAGAGCAAAGGGCCCAGCAGGTAGTTGATGATTATTTTGATACTTTTGCTCAGCTAATATTTATTTAGCGGTAAAAATAGGCTGCACTTTGCAAAAAAAATCAAGAATTATTTTGGGTATCGACCCTGGAACCATCGTGATGGGATATGGACTAATCAAAATTCAAGATAAAAACATCTATTTGGTAGATATGGGTATTTTAAAACTCAACAGTAAAGAAGATGCCTATGAGCGCCTCAAAAAAATTTATGAGAAAGTTACCGCCATCATCCGTGAACACCATCCTGATAGTTTTGCTATTGAAGCCCCCTTTTTTGGAAAAAATATTCAAAGTATGCTCAAACTCGGGCGTGCACAGGGTGTAGCCATTGCGGCGGCCATGCAGGCCGGCCTCAGCGTTTGCGAATATTCTCCAAAAAAAGTAAAACAATCTATCACCGGAAACGGAAATGCGAGTAAAGAACAAGTACAAAAAATGCTACAACGCATGTTGAATTTTACGGAAGATACACTATCCTTCGATGCCACAGATGCTTTGTCGGTGGCAGTTTGTCATCATTTTCAAGACAACCCTTTGCTGCTGTCAGCAGGTAAAAAAGTAAAAGACTGGAAAGAATTTCTTAGCCAACATCCAGGAAGGTTAAAAACCTAACAAACCCTATTTTAGTATAGATTTAACCCTGCTTGTATAGCTTCTACTAATTTTTGCTGAATAGAGATCATCTCTTCCTTATTAAACGTTATTTTAGGCTGGGTAAAATTAAGGTCATTGGCTGTGTTGATTGGCAGCAAATGCATGTGTGCATGTGGCACTTCAAGCCCAACTACACTGATGCCACATCGTTTACAGGCCATCGTTTTTTCAATAGCCCTTGCAATGGGTTGTGCAAACAACAACATCGATGCTAGATAAGGATCTGGCAAATCGAATATTTTATCGGTTTCTATTTTAGGCACTACCAATACATGGCCTTTCACCAAAGGAAATACATCAAGAAAAGCAACAAACAAATCATTTTCTGCAATAGTATAAGAAGGTATTTCTCCAGAGATAATTTTTGAAAAGATGGTCATGATTTTTTTAAGTAAATATACAATACAAAAAAGCCCAACCAAAACGGTTGAGCTCAATGAATTTAACAGCGTTGGTTTACACGGTAATTTCTTCTACCCTAAACTTTAGCACCCCAGCAGGCACTGTAACTTCCGCTACTTCGCCTACCACTTTACCCAACAAGCCGTTGCCAATAGGTGATGTTACCGAAATTTTACCTAATTTCAAATCTGCTTCAGATTCTGACACGATCTGGTAAGTAACCCTTTTTTTGGTACCCATATTGGTCAGTGTTACCCGGGTAAGAATACTTACCCTGCTAGTATCAATCGTTTTTTCATCAATAATCCGGGCGTTGGCCAAAGCACCTTCTAGTTGGTTAATTTTAGCTTCTAATAAACCTTGTGCTTCTTTAGCGGCATCGTATTCTGCATTTTCTTTTAAATCGCCTTTTTCTCTAGCTTCAGCTATGGCAGCACTTGCCGCTGGTCTGTCAATGGATTTCATGCTATGCAGCTCAGCCTGCATTTTTTCATAAGTTTCCTGTGTTACATAATTGGTTATTGACATAACATATCGTTTAAGTATGTAGAAAAAAAATACAACGCCGAAGGAAGCCTAAGGCGTTGTAGAGGTTTACAAATATAGTAAAATTTGTGCTGGTCTTAAAAAAAATAGAGTTAAATATTCAGTTTTTGAAGCATTACTTCACTCATTTTATAAAAAGCTTCGTGAGTGTATCCTGCTATATGGGGAGTGATCAATACATTGGGCATGGCGGTCAATTGATGCAACACTGCTGTTTCTTCGGGAGTATAAGAAACTAGTTTTTCGTTTTCTAGTACATCCAATGCAGCCCCAGATAGCTGATGTTCCTTTAAGGCATTTAATACAGCCTCTGTATCTACTACCGGTCCACGGGAGGTGTTGATTAGATATGGCTTTCTTTCTAATCCATTCATAAAGTCGGCATTGGCCATGTGATGAGTTTCATTGGTCAATGGCAAATGAAAGCTAATCACATCTGCATATCGTTGAAGCTGTTCTAAGTTAGCTTCACGTATGTATCCTTCTGCAAAGTCTGACTTATATTTATCAAACGCCAACACCGTTACCTGAAAAGGTTGCAGCAATTTTGCAAATGCTTGTCCGGTGTTGCCAAAACCAACAATACCAACGATTTTACCAAAAAGTTCATTCCCCTTATTTTCGTCGCGCAACCAAATACCCCGATGTACTTCGTTTGCACTTTTGTGTATAAAATTCATAATAGAAAGCAACATACCCAAGGCATGTTCTGCAACAGCATTTCGATTACCTTCCGGACTGCTGACACAGAGGATGCCCTTATCTTTGGCGTAAGCTGTATCAATCAATTCAAGTCCGCTTCCTAACCTACCAATCCATTTTAAGTTGATTGCGCGGTCGAGTACAGCTTTATCAATTTTTAACCGAGTGGTAACAATCAATCCAGTGATGTTAGGCACAATCTCTAGCAGCTCATCATAAGTAATAGAGGGCTGGCACAATACTTCATATCCTTTTTGTTGTAAGGTATCCGATAGAATAGGGTGTGCTTTGGCGGTGATCAATACTTTCATATACTTGCGATCATGCTGATTTCAACATTTACATTTTTAGGAAGTCCTTTCACAGCCACCGTTTCTCTGGCTGGATAATTTTCAGTGAAAAAACTACCATACACTTCATTCATTGCTGCAAACAGACTCATATCGCTGAGAAAAATGGTTGTTTTAACCACGTTCGAAAAATCAGCACCTGCTTCTGAAAGAATTGCTTGTAAATTTTTCATCACCTGTGTTGTTTCTTCAGCAATGGGGCCTTCCAGCAAAGTTTCGGCACCTGGTATAAGGGCGATCTGCCCAGAAATGAACAATAAGTTTCCTGCTTTTACTGCCTGATTGTAAGGCCCGATAGGCGCTGGAGCACCTGCAGTTTGAATGATTTGTTTATCCATGATTTATATTAATTTTAAGAAGTACAAATATATCTTTTATCAACCACCTATTTTTGCAATTCATATTAATGTAGTTTTTAAAATGAGCGCATGAAATTAATCATATGTGCAGATGATGTTGCTTTTGCAACAATGTCTGCTGCATCCAACGCAAACATTGAATGGATAAGGGTAAGTGATCCTGCAAATTTTGCAGCAGAACCAACGGCGGATGCTTATTTTAATTTTTTACCAGATGCAGCAAACTTCAACTATAATGGTTTGCAGCAGCCAGTATTTATAAATAGCGTTGCCAACACCCATTTGTCAGCCGACAATATTATTCGATTCAATGGCTGGAATGGTTTTATAGAAAAAGACATTTGGGAGATGGCTGGTATTATCAATGATACTGCAGCTTCCGTTTTAAAACAACTTGATAAAACCGCCATCGTAACACAAAACATTCCAGGATTTATAAGTGCACGAACCATTGCCATGATTGTGAATGAAGCTTTTTTTGTATGGGGCGATGATATTAGCAGCAAAGCTGCCATTGACATTGCGATGAAGCTGGGAACCAATTACCCGCTGGGCCCTTTTGAATGGGCAGAGAAAATTGGTCACAACCAGTTATACGATTTACTTAAAACCTTAGCTATTTCAGACCCCCGTTATGAATGTGCACCAGCACTTAAACAATTAGTAGACAAAAGATGAGTATTATTGTACATATAGACACAGCGAGCAGCTTTGCCGCCGTAAGCATAAGCAAGGAAGGGAAATTACTTCAATATATTGGCAATGAAAATCAGCAAGAACATGCGGCTTTTCTTCAACCCGCCATACAGCAACTACTAAAAGATCAACAACTTACGTTTCAGGATATTGATGCGGTAGCTGTGGTAATTGGACCCGGCTCCTACACCGGCTTAAGAGTAGGCTTGGCCAGCGCAAAGGGTATCTGTTATGCACTAAAAAAACCATTAATTGCCATTTCAACGTTGCAACTAATGGCTGCGGCGGCACTACAAGTAGCAATAACACAACATGATACCATTCCATTATTGTGCCCCATTATAGATGCCAGAAGAATGGAAGTATTTACAGCAGTGTACAATGAGGCGTTGGAAACGGTAGTTGCAGCAAAAGCCATGCTCCTGAATAATGATTCTTTTGTAGATATTTTACTACAAAATAAAGTCCTATTTTTTGGAAGTGGCGCTCCCAAATTAAAGCTGCTGACGAAACACATAAATGCTTTATTTACAACAGATTATAACAGTATTGATGCCATGTGCGCACTTAGTTTTAAGCAATTTTTAAACCAACAATTTGCAGAGCTCGCCTATTGCGAACCGCTCTATTTGAAAGAGTTTTTTAGTGGAAATTAACTACACATAGGATTGATTTTAAATTATATAGAATTAATAAATATCTAAAAATCCTATCTTTGTTATATTAATTAATTGTTCAAGCATTTCTAAATTTATTCCCCATGACGGTAGCAACGCTCTCTAATGAGCAGGCAAGCACAGCCCCAAATGAAACAACCGACAGTCTCAAGATTAACTATCACTATCTTAAGAAAGCGGCATTGGTTTTAAGGGCGCTGAATCATAAATTGAGACAGCAAATTCTCATGTTAATTGAAACTGAGAAAAAAATTACTGTTACTGAAATTTATGTTCGCCTCAGGTTAGAGCAATCTGTAGCTTCACAGCACCTTGCCATCTTGCGCAGGGCAGGAATCGTAACCACACAACGTGACGGTAAATTTATTTATTACACCGTTAATTACAGTCGCATCGATGAGATCAATCGTGTGGTAGAGGATTTGGTTTCCTAACTTTTTTCAAATGACCTCTTGTAAATAAAAAAGCGATTCTAACCAATCGCTTTTTTATTTTTAATTTTGTCCCTCAACTATATTTTAAATATGTACATACAACAACTTTATACCAACTGTTTAAGCGAAGCAGCTTACTACATAGAAAGTGAAGGGGAAGCTGCTATCATAGATCCACTAAGAGATGTAAGCAGTTACATAGAATTGGCCAAAAGCAGAAATGCTACCATAAAATACGTATTTGAAACTCATTTTCATGCAGATTTTGTAAGCGGTCATATTGATCTTAGTCAAAAAACCAATGCCCCTATCATTTATGGACCGGGGGCAAAAACCAATTACAAAGTGCACAATGCCACCGATGGAGAACTGTTTGCCTTGGGAAATATTAGCATTGAAGTACTGCACACGCCCGGCCACACTTTAGAGAGTAGTTGCTATTTGCTAAAAGATGAAAACGGAAAAGCACATGCCATTTTCACTGGCGATACTTTGTTTGTTGGAGATGTGGGAAGGCCCGATCTCAGTGGTGGCAATATGAGCAGTGAAGAGTTAGCGGGTATTTTGTATGATACCATTCAAAACAAATTGATGCCTTTACCTGATGAGGTGTTGGTATATCCAGCGCATGGCCCTGGAAGTAGTTGTGGAAAAAACATTGGTCCAAACACCCATAGCACCATAGGCGAAGAAAAGAAAACCAATTATGCTTTGCAACCCCAAACCAGGCAACAATTTATACAGTCTGTTACCAAAGCACTTGGAACAGCTCCGCGGTACTTCCCCATCAATGCAAAAATAAACCAGCAAGGATATGACGCCATTGATACTATTGTGAAAAAAGGAACCGTTGCACTTGATATTTCGTCTTTCAAACTAAAAATAAAAGAAGATTATTTGCTGCTAGATACAAGAACAGCCGCTGATTTTACAACAGGATTTATACCAGGATCTATTTTTATCGGATTAGAAGGCCGGTTTGCTGAGTGGGCCGGAACTTTACTTCCATTCGACAAACCAATTATATTGATTACTCCAAAAGGTAAAGAAGAAGAAACAGTAATTCGACTGACACGTGTGGGTTTTGATAAAATGCAGGGATATCTAAAAGGTGGGTTTGAAGCATGGAAAAAAGCTGGCGAAAAAATAGATATGATCATTGATATTGAAGCCGACGAACTGTTGATGGATATGCCCCACGATCCCAATTTGATGATAGTAGATGTGAGAAGAGAAACCGAATATGCAGACGGCCATTTGAAGCATGCATTGAACCTTCCATTAAATGAAATGACAGACATTAAAGAACTAGCACAATTTGAAGATAATCAAAATCTTTACGTACATTGCGCAGGTGGCTATAGAAGTGTGATTGCAGCTTCTTTATTAAAAAGACAAGGCGTTCATAACCTCAGAAACGTGTTGGGGGGATGGTCAAGGATCATCGAGCATGAAAAAGTCAATATCGTAAAGGAAGCCAACTTGCTCAATTAAACCTCAATAGGCCTTTTATTATTTTGTTGTCATCCGTTTATTCCTATTGGGTTTAGATCTCCCCCAAACTAAAACACCAAATTGGTTTTAACTAATAAAACAAAGATGACTAAGTAAATACTACACAAGAAACACCAGCTTTTTATCACATTGTCTGTAACTTAGAAAAAGTTGACCAAAATATAAACGAGGCATACCTTAGAACGTAATAGATTTATGCTAACAAATGGCATTTGACGAATAATATGTTCAAGATATATACCCTTGATAGCATAACAAAATAAAAACAACAAATAAAAAATGAATCGAAAAGACTTTTTAAAAACGGGAATACTTGCATCGGGATCTCTTATTATGGCTTCCAAATCTGCGGATGCTAAAGCAAATAATATCAACAAAAATAATTTTAATATTATGGACTCAAATACAGCCAACATTTGTAAAACATGCGGAACCAGATATGCTAGAGAAGTTTTTGACGTAAACCGATGCCCTATATGCCTTGATGACCGCCAATACCTAAAAGAATCTGGGCAACAATGGATTAGCTTCGATGAGCTTAAACAAACTAGTTCTATTAAGATAAATCAAGTAAGTGAAAATATTTATTCGCTGATAATGCAACCTACTTTTGCAATTGGTCAGCGCGCTCTTTTTATTACTTCACCAGAGGGAAATGTTCTATGGGATTGTCTTCCATTTATTGATGAAGCCAGTGTTACATTCATCAAAAATAATGGTGGGCTAAAGTACATTGCCATTTCTCACCCGCATTACTATAGCTTTATGAATGAATGGGCCAAAGCGTTTGATTGCCCAGTGTATCTGCACCAAATGGATCAGAATTGGGTTATGGATAAAAGCGATCGCCTTCAATTTTGGAAACAAGATCAAATTCAATTGCTTCCTAGTATAAGTATAATACATCTTGGAGGTCACTTTCCAGGAAGTACCGTTTTACATTTCAAACCAGTGAAGGGCGATTCAAGTCTTTTAACCGGTGACACCCTGTATTTGTCTAGAGATAATAAACATATTAGTGTAATGTACAGCTATCCGAATATGATACCAATATCGCCAGAGGAATTATTCGCAATACTTGGGAAAGTTGGGAAGCTATCTTTTAATAGCATTTATGGCCCCTTTATTTGGCAGAATATTTATACTGGGGCAGATGAAATTATAAAGAATTCTACTGCAAAATATCAAAGCATTTATAACAAAAAGTGATAATTTGCTTTGCCTTAGAATATTTTACCTCTAGATTTTTTATACCAATAGTATAAAAAAATTAGCCAGATTACTTGAACGTTTAGATTAATAATCTTTAAACGGCTAACCTCCCATTTCAACCCAATATAAGGTGGATAAACAAAAGTTTATTTCGCTTTTTTATCCACTTAAATAGAAAATTGTTTATTTAACAATCTACTTTCTATTAAAAAATATTTTACAATGCCTAACGCTTCACAGTAAGACTCTCCCGTACTTTCGCTATGTATTTTAGAAGTTAACCACCGTTTAAATCACCATGTTAAACTGAATTTTTTTGCTTTCACAAACAGCATTTTCTATCTATTGCTGTAAAAATATGTAGTAGGTAATCATGATGGCGCTTACGCTCTCCAAACAAAGCACTTCTTACAGGGCGTACAAGTAGCAGCATTTGTATGCACCTTGTACCGTATACCATCTCTTTTTTGTAAACCCAGTTACAAACCGGGGAATGAACTGTGAGCCGTTACCCGCTGAAACCGAACATCGGCTCAGTTATAGAAGCATGTTTACTGTTGCTGTTATTTAGGTTAATCGAGAGGTGGATCCACAGTATCGATCCACCTTTTTTCAAATTCTGATGTATATTTTATTTTCCATCTTCTGTGACTCCACAAATAATTGTCTGGATGTTCGCGAATGATTGCTTCTAAAAAATCTCTGTATAAGCGGGTGAGCATTCCTTGCTCAAAAGCCCTGCCCTCATCTGTGATCACCGTGGGCTCAAAACAATAATAACCTCTTTTGACTTTCACAAATTTTACAAATACCACCGCTGTATTGTTTTTGATAGCGCCTTTATCGGGCCCCGAAATAAAAGGAACCGGCTTCCCAAAAAAGTTGAGCCAGTATCCAGTGATGGGTTGACCAGGATTTTGATCTCCAAATAATCCTATGGCGTACTGCTTCGAAAAAACTTCGTGTTTCCTATTTTTAAACTCGCTTTTAGGCACCAAGATGGTATTGCCTATGTTCCTGATTTTATAAAATAATTTTTCTACTACTTTATTTTTGATAGTCATATACACCCCAATCCAAGGGATGGTCATTTCACGAGCAATTGCCCAATGAACATACTCCCAATTCATTTGGTGACCACAGTGTATCTGAATGCTTTTGCCTTTTGCAATCAAAGCATGAATTTCCGTATGATCTATAATGGCCCGCTTCTTAAATGCCTGGTCTGAAATACTGAGTAATTTGATAGATTCAATAAAAGTATCTATCAAATTCTTGTAAAATTTTTTAGCAATTTGAATTCGCTCTTTTTCAGATTTTTCGGGGAACGCAATTCGTAGGTTATAGAACACTACTTTTTTGCGATAGCGTATGATGTAGTATGCCAACAAATAAAATAGATCGCTGATGCGGTAAAGAATAAAAAATGGCAGTAAAGAAACGAGGTACAAGAAACCATAAACAATATAAAACATAGATACAATTGAAATGTAAAGTTAAGTCAACCAATTTTTATCTGATAAAATGTACCCGCTTTTGTATTACAGGATGGTATTTTGCAAAATATTACTTTTGCCAAGAAAGTCTGTGTTGTAATGTAAGCCCCTACTTTCGTGCCTTAACTCTGCACTTTTAACTATCAAATAGGCCACGGTAATCATATTCCTGAGTTCGCATAATTGAGGTGATAGTTCGGTTCGTTCATACAATTGTTCGGTCTCTTCATGCAGTAAATCCAATCTTCTGTTAGCTCTTTTCAAACGTTCGTTGTTGCGAACGATACCCACATAATCGCTCATTAACAACTTTAGTTCTTTTAAACTTTGGGTAATTAAAATCATTTCTTTGGGAGCGGTAGTACCGGCAGCATTCCAATCGGGAAGCTCATGAAAACCCACATTATTGGTTTTTTTAAGTTCATTGCTTGTGCTATGCAGATATACCCTATGTGCAAATACCATTGCCTCTAACAGCGAGTTGCTGGCTAACCTGTTGGCGCCATGTAAGCCTGTGCTGGCGCATTCGCCCGCTGCATACAAATGGTGTATAGAGGTTCTACCCCATTCGTCGGTTTTGATACCTCCACAACTGTAATGCGCTGCTGGCGAAATAGGTATCATATCTTTTGAAACTTCTATCCCAATGCTCAAACACTTGGCATGAATATTTGGAAAATGTTCTATAAAATTTTTCTGATCCATGTGTCTGCAATCGAGGTAAACAAACTCAGTACCGTTAATTTTCATTTCATTATCAATAGCTCGGGCAACAATATCTCTTGGAGCCAAGTCTTTTCTGCTATCGTATTTCTCCATAAAGGCTTCTCCCTTTGCATTGCGAAGAATAGCGCCATCGCCGCGTACTGCTTCGGTTATCAAAAAAGAATGACCTCTCACCCCTGGCTCATACAAAGCAGTAGGGTGAAATTGTATAAACTCCATGTTTTCAATCCTTCCTTTGGCTCTGTACACCATTGCTATGCCATCGCCCGTTGCAATTGCAGGATTGGTAGTACTTCTATAAACTTGACCATTACCACCAGCAGCCAGCATCGTAATGCCAGCTACAATTTTTTCGATTTTGTTGGTAGATAAATTCAACATATACACACCGTAACATTCTATATCAGGCGTGCTTTTGGTCACCAAAAACCCGAGGTGATGTTGGGTGATGAGGTCAATCACAAAACAATGACTGATCAACTGAATGTTGCTACATTTTTTGATGGCTTCCAGCAACGTTCTTTCCATTTCTTTTCCGGTAACATCTTTGTGGTGCAATATCCTGCTTTCGCTATGGCCACCTTCTTTTCCTAATTTGTAATCGCCATCGGTATCTTTATCAAATTTTGCCCCCCATTCAATGATTTCGTTGATTCTATCAACTCCTTCTTTCACCACAATTTCTACAATAGCCTTATTGCACAAACCATCGCCGGCAATCAATGTGTCTTCTATATGTTTATTAAAACTATCTTGGTTAAAATCCATTACTCCTGCAATGCCCCCCTGTGCGTACTTGGTGTTGGTTTCGTCGCTTTGAGTTTTGGTGAGAATAGTTACTTTTTTATCAGGGCATTGAAACGCTACTTTTAATGCATAGGTTAGCCCTGCAATTCCAGATCCTATAATAAGAAAGTCTGTCTTCATTTTTGATTACATTTTAACCCCTACTTAAAAAAGATCAGGCAGGTTCTATCCAGGCGTTATTTTCTTTGAGCAGATTGATAAGTTCATCTACTGCAATTTCGCTGTTGATGTTTTTCTTCACTACTTCTTTTCCTTTGTATAAAGTTATTTTCCCCACACCACTGCCTACATAACCAAAATCAGCATCGGCCATTTCGCCCGGCCCATTCACGATACATCCCATGATAGCAATTTTTAAACCCTTGAGATGATGGGTTACATTTCTAATTTTGGCCGTGGTTTCCTGTAAATCGAACAAGGTTCTGCCGCAGCTCGGACAACTGATGTACTCTGTTTTAGAAATTCGAGTTCTCACTGCTTGTAATATAGAAAAAGAAGTGTTGTTTAAAAACTGATAATTGTTGTTTACTTCAAGGTAAGTTCTTCCACTTACCTGCTGTTGTTGCATCACCGAAGGATCGTTCATCAACCAAATTCCATCTCCCATTCCGTCTAAAAATAATGCACCCGCATGGCTACTGAAATGAATTAATTGCTCATCTACACTTTTATGTGTACTCTCTACCGCAATCACTACCGGACAATTTATATTAGCTGTGGATAAACCAGCAATGGTATTCCTCAACACCTGCATGCCATTGGCAACTGTTGCATATATACACAACACTACACTGCTATCGTGTTGAATACTTTCAAACAAATGCTGGTTATTTTGAGTAGCATCTACTGCTACAAAATTGAGTGTGGGAGATTTTAGAGAAGCCTTTATGTATTTTTCGGCCTGAAACAATGGATAGTAGGAAGCATCTGAGGATCGTTGTTCCCAAGTATTAGCATCACAAATTACTTTGAGGGTACCCGGCAAATTAAAATCTATAGTTTTACTTCCCGTATAAATAAAATCTGCTGCTGCATCTCCTATATTCCATTTATCAGTTACAGCATTGTAGATATAACCAATGCTGTTTAAATGTTGGTGAGCAATATCGCCGTGTTTCATAAAATCTGCCATTACAATGGGTACCTGCTTGTACCCAATATTCAATACTGGGTTAGTATATCTGCGTTGGTATTCAAAGGGATTATAAGGAAGTTTTACACTTACTTCTAATTCTTCTATTTCCGTTTCGGTTGGGATTCCTTTCACCAAATCTTTGCAAACCGGTATTTCAAACTCTGGGTCTTCTGTTAAACTAACCCTGACGGTATCTCCAATTCCGTCGAGCAACAAAGCGCCAATTCCAATGGCAGATTTAATTCTTCCATCTTCACCGTCGCCAGCTTCAGTTACGCCTAGGTGCAGCGGATAACATTCACCAAATTCTTCGAGCATATGTTTCACCAATAACCGGTATGCTTGTACCATCACCAATGGGTTACTGCTCTTCATACTTAAGATGATGTTGTGAAAATCTTCCGCTCGGGCAATACGTAAAAATTCCATGGCACTTTCTACCATACCATTGGCGGTATCGCCATATCTGCTCATGATCCGATCGCTCAAACTACCATGGTTGGTGCCTATGCGCACAGCGGTGCCTTGTTCTTTACAAATCAGAACAAGGGGTGTAAACCTTTCTCTGATGCGTTCAATTTCTTCCGCGTATTCTGCGTCGGTATATTCTATTTGTTCAAACTTCTTTTTATCAACATAGTTGCCTGGGTTCACCCTTACCTTTTCTACGATTCTAGCAGCTATCTCTGCCGCATTAGGGGTAAAATGAATATCTGCTACCAGGGGTATATCGTACCCTCTTTTCTCAAGCTCTTTTTTGATTACCCTCAAATTTTCTGCTTCATTTTTAGATGGCGCGGTAATACGTACTAACTCTGCTCCCGCATCTATACAACGGATAGTTTGAGCTACCGTTGCTTCGGCATCCATCGTGTCTGTAGTGGTCATGGTTTGAACCCTGATAGGATGGTTTGCGCCCAGTAGCAGTTTCCCTATTTTAACTTCGCGAGTTTTTAATCTTTTATAGGTAGATAGCGATTCGCAATAAATTTGCATGGTATAATAATTGATGATGGTATTTGTACAAAGGTACAAAACAAAGAAATGCAGGCACTTGATGAGTAGCCTGCATAATATCTTACTTATTTAACAGTATTTGAACTGTATTGTTTTGTAAGTTCATGTAAAAAATGCCTTACCAATCTTTCTCTGGTTTGTTGGGTGTTTGCATATTTACTTTACGAAGGTTGTCTTGTAATTTTTTTTCTTTCTGCAACAAGGCTTTCAATTTTTCTTCTGCTTCTTTTTTTGTAATTGTTGATTGTTGCGGTTTAGGCTGTTGCTGCTGTTTGTTTTGATTTTTTTGATCGTTGTTTTCTTTTTTATTTTTTTCTTGATCTTTTTTTTTCTCCTCTTCTTTTTTCTGCTCTTCTTTTTTCTGCTCTTCTTTTTTCTGCTCTTGCAATGCTTTTTGCAAGTTTACGCGTGCATCTTCATTCGTAGGATCTAACTTCAGCGATTCTTTATAAGACGTAATACATTCAGGTAAATTCTTTTCGTTTTGTTGCACCACTCCTTTGTTGTACCATGCATTGCTTTTTTGGTGCGGCTTCTTTAACTGACTGATTGATTTTTCGTATGCTGCAATGGCTTCTTCATTTTTATTACTTTTATACAACGCATTTCCTAGGTTAAATTGGGCAGCAGGATTAACAGGATTTTTTTTCAAAGCATTGTTGTACGATTGCTCTGCAACCGAAAAATTGCTTTTTTTATAGGCATCATTACCTGCTTTGATGGATGCTTTTTCGCTTTGGGCCGCTGAAGAAAAAGAAAGTAACAGCAAAACTGGTACACATATTACAGCGAGTTTACTATTTTTTTTAGGTTCTTTTTTCATTTCTGAAACAAATGTTTCTATTAAAAGTACGAGTAATGTTGCCAGAAGAAACCATTGGAAAAAACTTTTATAATTCACCAGCGAATCATCTATAACATTACGTTGATCCATTGTAGCTAGTTCTGCAGCTAGTTTAGATACTACAGATTCGGTGTTCGTAAACAATTGGTAACTGCCATTGCCTTTTTGGGCAATATCACTTAAAGCTGCTTCGTTGAGCCGAGAAATAATCGTATTACCCTCAGCATCTGTTTTCATTTGACCAGTAGCTTGGTCTGGAATGGGTGCACCACCTGGTGAGCCAATGCCAATGGTATTAATCACCACACCATCTGAAGCCATTTGTTCTGCTACTTCAACGGCGTTTTCATCATGGTCTTCTCCATCACTAATTAAAACAATGGCTTTGTATTTTTTTTCTTTGTTGTTGAAAGAAGCATAACACATTTTTAAAGCGTCTGCAATTACTGTGCCCTGCGTAGGAACAGCTTCGGTATTAGCTGCCGATAAATACATTTTAGCCGCGGCATGATCTGCTGTTAAAGGCATTTGCAGATAAGATTTTCCTGCAAAGATCACGATGCCAACCCTATCGTTGCTGAGCTTATCAATCAATCTGCCCAACACTTGCTTTGCCCGGTCGAGCCGTGTAGGTTGTATATCTTCTGCCAACATACTTTTGCTAACGTCGATGGCGATCATTACATCAATTCCATTTCTACTCACTTTTTCGGAACCTGTTGCCAAACGCAAATTGGCTATTGCTAAAATGAGCAAGGCCATAGCGGTGCTTATCAATAAAAATTTTTGAAGAAATGATGTTGGGTGGTAATTTCCCAACAGTTGTTTCACCAGATCTGGATCGCCTATGAGTGAAATTTGTTGTTGCTTTTTTTTAACCGATCTCCAATAAAGGAGGGCCATCAGGGGTAGTATTCCCAATAAAGAAAGCAATAATACATACTGAAATTGTGGCATAGGTTGGTTGTGTAAAATACAATTTGTTACCTCAAGCGCCTGTTAAAAAAACAATAAGAATTACTTTCTACCCTCAAAAAATCCAAAATGTTTGAGGATATCTTTAGTAATGTTCATTCTTACGTTGATCATATCTAGTGATGGTTCGGGTGATTTTACCATTGTAACAAAGAAATAAACGTGCCGATTTTCTTCAATCCAACCTACTACCCAACCAATATTGTTGTTTTTTTCATCAAAACCCCAACCTGTTTTATAACTGAGCTTATACAAAGTATTATCTTCTTGCAACATCATTTTTCGTACCGCTTCCTGTACGGATGCCCTAAATGGAAGCTGATCAAAGTACAGTTGTTTCATTAGTCCGAGTTGTTCGTCGGGAGAAATTTTAAGGGTATTGTTCAGCCAAAAAGAATCAACCAGACCAGTCATATTTTTATTTCCGTACGATATACTATCCAGCCAGTTTTTCATGGTATTCATCCCAATACTCTCTGCAAGGGTTTGAAAATGTGGAACAGCACTTACTTTAAAAGCTTCTGTAAGCGATAAGTCTTTGTTCCAGTCTTTATTTGACCTCGTAATACCATCCCACTTGATCAGCATATTTTCATCTGTAGCAATGCCGGTTTGTAAACCAACCAATGCGTTTACGATCTTAAAGGTAGAGGCTGGTAATACTCTGGTGGTATCCATATCAAGATTATAAACGGTGATGGTACCGTCGCTGTTGTTGAGCATGGTGAAACAGCCTTCTACGTTTTTAGCTTCAAAATATTTTTTTAGGCTATTGTCAATTTCAGCTTTGTTTACAGAGCATGAATTGATTGATACAATAATAAAAGCAAAAAAAATAGTTAATACCCGTTTATTTATATTCATCATCATTTTATCGTTTATCCTAACAAATCTAAACATAATTTAGAAGGGGCTAGGTGTAGGTTTATTTTTGTTTTTTTAAATGTTGAGCTGACGCATCTAGTGCTTCGTAAAAAATTTTACCAAATTTCCGAATCAATGGTTCTTTTAAAAATTGATACACGGGCACTTTTAATTTTTTACCGAGTGCACATGCAGCTTTGCAGTTATCTTCTCTTGGTTGGTAATTAACAAATTCTGAGATACTATCACTGCTTTTTTTAACGATGATGGGAAACAAATGGCAACTGATGGGTTTTTTCCATGATACTTTACCATCATTGAAAGCTTGCTCAATACCGCATTTTACCATTCCTTTTTCATCTTTTATACCATACACACAAATTGCGCTGTTAATAGTAGGTGTAACCCAGCCATATTCTTTTTCATACACATATCTACCTTGCCGGTTGATTTCCTGAACGCTTTCTTCGGATAAATACGGCAAAACTGCGTCTAATACTTCGTCAAGTTTTTGCAACTCTTTTCTATCTAGAGGAGCTCCTGCATCCCCATCTACACAGCAAGCACCTTTGCATTGTGTGAGGTCGCATACAAATGCATCTGTAATTACTTGATCGCTTACTAATACATGATCTATTGCTATCATAATACAAAAATACTACTTAACAGTTGCAGCTACCGAATGTTTTAATGAAGCTAGTTAATTATTTTTCCAGCGAAATGTATTGATCAGGTGATTGATATCAGTTTGTAAAAAATCCTGTACTGGTTTTAAGGAATCTGCATTGGGTGTAGTGTCAAAATATAAAGCCCCTCTTATAAAATGCCTAACGGTATCGCTCATAAAAAATTGTTTAGCAGTAGCGGCATTCCCTCCTACTTTAAAAAAAATGCCGGTGATATTATTGGGTGTTATAAACAAACTGTCTTTTATAGATGTTGCAACCGCTTCATTTTTATTAGTGAGGTTAAATGCATCATTCACCATTCGATCAAAGTAATTGATTCCGGAAGAATCCGCATACGATCCATTCGGTAATTTTACTTTGTAAGTGGCCCTTCCACCCACTAGTTTGTAGCTTAAAAATATACGGGCATTGAATTGAGGAAAATCAATGTTGCGCCAAAAAGGATTTTCTGGGGTGCTATCAAAATAGGTGCTGTCTTTTACTATGTTGGCATACACAGGATATTCAAAACGATAGGGAACTCCTGGCTCATCAAAAAGCAAGTATTTTCTTTCCGGAAATGTAATGTTAAAGTATCCTTTCTTTTTTGAACTATAGTTGCTGTTACAACTATACAAAAGAAAAATAATCACTATAGTTGCGGTTATCCTATTGATCATGTTATTAGTTTTTACCAAGCCAACCCTAATTGGTGGGTAATGAAGGATGGATGGTAATTTTAATTTTATCAATTCTGTTTTTATTGATTTCTAGGGGTACAAAAGTAAAATCTCCACTTATGATGGTTGAATTCACTTGTGGAAATTCACCGGCTATTTCCAACACTAACCCAGCTACGGAATCGCTATCCCCTCTTATCTGGTCAAAAGTATCCGCTGGCAATTTCATTGCCTTGCAAGCATCATTAATCATGAATTTGCCTTCGAATATATAATTGTATTCATCCAATTTTTTGTTGATGCTTTCTTCATCATCAAATTCATCGTTGATATCGCCAATAATTTCTTCCATAATATCCTCGAGTGTAACAATGCCCGACGTGCCGCCAAATTCATCCACTACAATAGCAAAGTGAATGCGCTTGGCTCTAAACTCTTGCATCAAATCTTCTATTAGCTTTTGTTCGTGTACAAAATAAGGTGCCCTAATAAGACCATGCCAATCGTAATTAGGGGCTTCTTGTAAATGTACGAGCAGGTCTTTGGTTTGTAGCATACCGGCAATTTCATCTAAGCTTGATTTGTAAACAGGTAAGCGGGAGTAGTGCAATTCTTGTACTTTTTTAAGCACATTGTCATAACTGCTGTTAAACTCAATACCGCTCACGTCCATTCTAGTTCGCATTATCTGTTTCACTTCTGTATCGCCAAATTTTCGAATACCTTTAAGTATTTGTTTTTCTTCAACCGATGCTTCATGATCGGGTAAAAGATCAATAGCATAATCGAGATCACTATTATCTGTGTATGAAGATTGATCTGTATTCATTGTTTTGCCTACTCTTTCATTTAAGAGTACGATGCGTTTGCTGATGCCATAAAAAATGCTATTAAAAATTTCGATTACCAATGAAGATGAAGCTGCAAACCATACCTTATGGTGAGCCGCCCATACTTTTGGTAATACTTCAGAAAAAAGTACTAGCAACGTAGAAATGATCCCTATTTTAATGAGCAATAAAAACCCTACAGAAAGATCCATTGGCCCCATCCACTGATTGAGTAAAAAATTAGTAACCAATATGGCGCCCAGATTTACAAATACATTAGACAACAGCATTGTTGCCTGTAAGGTTTTAGGCTGCTCGAGCAGGGTTACAATTCTTCGGAAAGAGGGTTGTTGCCTGGTTTTAAGTATATTAATGTCTTTTACATTCAATGAAAAAAAAGCGACTTCACTTCCAGCGATTAAAAATGATAAAATATAAAAAACGACTGCTAAAAAAAGGAGTATCACCGTTGCCGCAGGAGTAAGTATATACAACAGTTGTAGTTGTGAGAAATAAAAGAATTGCAGTACCGAATGGTAGTCCAAAATGATTGTTTTATGTGAACAAATGATTGCTGACCGAAGCAGCATTCGTTTTATTTAATATTTTTGGTTTTAAAAAGGTAATCTTTCTTCCCCATTCTCATCCGTGGATGATGGAAGATCAGCATCTGAAGGACCCATATTTTCGATGTTATCTATTTTGTCGAAACCTGGCAATGGTTGTCCACTTTCGTTGCGTTTATCTAGCATAATTAAGTTATCCCCTACCACTTCAGTTGCAAACTTCTTGTTTCCTTCTTTATCTTCCCAACTTCGTGTTTGCAGTCTTCCTTCGATGTACACCAAACTTCCTCGATGCAGGTATTTTTGTGCCAGTTCTGCTAACCCCCGCCACAATACCACTGTGTGCCATTCTGTTTGAGAAATGAGCTTACCGCTTCTGTCTTTGTAAGTTTCAGTAGTTGCCAACGAAAACTTTGCTACCGCAATATTGCCCTCCAAAAATTGAATGTCTGGATCTTTTCCCAAATTACCAATCAGCATCACCCTGTTTACACCTCTCATAATATCATTGTATTTTGAATGTTGACCATTGTCACTTTTAGCTGTTTCAACAAATTTAAAGATACAAATTTTATGAATCAAACTGTTTAGCTACAATTTTGATTCTATCTCATTTATTACTGAAATTTTCTTTTTCCAAAAAGTGATTAATTAATCTGGGAAATGCCAGTTTTGCAATGGCGGTTTTCTCAGCCCAAAAAAAATTAGGGATGACAAAAACCCTAGAGGGTTTAATCCTTAAAAAAACGGCATGAATGGTTTGATGGGTTAATTGCTGACGATAATTACCAGAAACTGACACTATCTTGTTCGTTCCAGGAAAAAAATTCTTAAACTCAGCTGTTTCCAAAATGCTGTTGGGCTCAACAGGAGCAGCTGTTTCAACCAATACGAACTCATGTAAATGTAGCCAAATATCTTTCGATTGACGTTTATGAATGAGATAATTGCCTTTTTTTTCGGCAATCATATAATAAAACCATCGATCTCTTTTGATCAGTTTTTTTTCTTTGAATGGCAATACACTAATCAAGTTTTTTTGGTAGGCTATACAATTAGGCTGCAAACAACAAATATCGCAAATGGGCAATTGAGGTTTACAAACAGTGGCCCCAAAATCCATAATGGCTTGGTTGTAAATGGCTGATTTTTTATTAGGTAATAATGCTTTGGCTAAACTGGCAAATTCCTGTTTTCCTTTTGTGCTATCAATGGCAGTTCTAATACCAAAAAAACGCGACAGTACCCTATTTACATTTCCATCCACAACGGCGTGTGGTAGGTTGAAAGCGAAGGAGGCAATAGCAGCAGCGGTGTAAGGGCCCACACCTTTGAGTGAAAGAATGGTTAAATAATCGTTAGGAAAAATAGCGCTATGCTCTCCTACAATTTGGCGAGCAGCCGCTAATAAATTTCTGCATCGGCTGTAATACCCTAATCCCTCCCAATGTTTAAATACCTCATCGTCTGGCGTAGCTGCTAGAGATTGAATGTTAGGATAATGGCTAATAAATTTTAGATAATAGGCAGTGCCTTGCTCTACACGTGTTTGCTGAAGAATGATTTCGCTTAGCCAAATTTTATAGGGGTTTTTTTCACCTTTCCAGGGCATACTACGCTGATTTTCAAACTTGTGCCACGCCAACAGTTTCTGAGTAAACCAGCCCTTAATGGAAGCTTTTATCATGAATATACAAATATATTATGTACAAACCTATTGATTATCACCCTTTTATTTTGTTGTTTACCAAAAAAAACATTAATTTACTGCTCTAAACACTTTTTGTATGAGAAAAGCAGACCTTATCAATAAGATCTCCGACAAAACTGGGATACCAAAAGTAGATGTTTTGGTAACATTGGAAACAATGTTTAAAGAAATAAAATCTACCCTCTCAAATGGCGAAAATCTGTATATCAGAGGTTTTGGGAGTTTTATCATTAAAAAACGTGCTGCAAAAATTGGCCGCAACATCAAAAAAAATGTAGCCGTATCAATTCCAGCACATTTTATTCCGGCATTTAAACCTGCAAAAGAGTTCATGCAGGAGATTAAAAGCTCAGAAAACATAAAAGATATCCCAAAATTAGAAGAAGAAAACGATGGTTAGTGTAACTTTGCGCTCCGCTTCGGGTTGGAGCGGATTTAATTGAAAAGCGTGAAGAAGCAACCTCTAATTCTTGTCATCTCGGGTTTCATTATGATTGTGGTGCTGTTTCTATTTGGCCGCACTTCTGAACCGAAATTGCCTTCTGGTAGCCCTACTACAGTAGCAGGATCGTCAAAACTATTTGATATTCAATCATTTATAAACAATTCGAAGAGTACGCTACCGCCTTCCCAAGTATTATATGTTACAGAATTAGAAAACGGCATTACCCGTGGGGATGTACCTACCCAACAAATAACCGCCTACAACGCACTTGCTAATTTCTGGAAAGACAGTGCGAAAATGTTCGAACCTTACGCTCATTATATATATCAATCCTCTGTGTTGGAAAATTCAGAAAAAAACCTCACCTTTGCAGCCCAATTATTTTTAGACGCTTTGAGAGCAGAGCATGATGATGCTAAACTTGATTGGGAAGCAACCAAGGCAATCGAATTATTTGAAAAGGCATTGATATTAAATCCGGATAGTGATGAATTGAGGATTGGATTAGGGAGTTGTTATGTTTTTGGAAAGGGAAGAGGCGGAGATGCACAACAAACTATGAAAGGAATTCAGGAATTGCTCGCTGTTGTAAGAAAAGATTCTAACAACCTTAAAGCACAGTTTGTGCTGGGGGTAGGCGGATTAGTTTCCGGACAACACGATAAAGCCATTGAGCGCTTTACCAAAGTGGTAACTGCCCAACCCAATAATTTGGAAGCAATTGCTTTTATGGCCGATACCTATGCTGCAAAAGGAGACAAAGCTAATGCAGTAAAATGGTATAATATCAGCAAACGATTGGCAAATAGCCCATCTTACTCTAAAGAAGTAGATGAGCGAATCAACATGCTGAAATAAACAGGAACTCGTTTAACGAACTATATTTCAAAATTATTTATCAAACACAAAAATCATTATTATGCCTTGCGGTAAAAAAAGAAAACGTCATAAGATTGCTACGCACAAGCGTAAAAAGCGTTTAAGAAAGAACCGTCATAAGAAGAAATAATTTCTTTTTATAACTCGGGGCCTCGATAATTATCGAGGCACTTATATCTATATACATGTGTATAACAGCCGCAGGTGTGTGATACCATGCCGTTTATGTTTTACTTCCATGTAATAAACGGAATTTCAGAAAACTTTTACACTTTGACGAAGGAACTGATCATAAATTCACTGCCACAGGGAGTAGAAATTGCCCTGCTGGAAGATAAGAAACTGGTAGAATTGCACAGCGAAAAAGCTGATGCCAATTTTGCTGTAGGAGACTTATACCTCGGAAAGGTTAAAAAACTTATCCCAGGACTGAACGCTGCATTTGTAGACGTAGGTTTTGAAAAGGATGCTTTTTTACACTACACTGACTTGAGCCCCTATGTGAGATCTATTCTAAAGTTCACCAACTTAGCGGTGAACGATAAATCAGAAGAAGGCTTCGACTTTGCCAAATTTAAGGTTGAGCCAGAGATCATTAAAACGGGTAAGGTAACTGAAGTACTCAACGGTAAACCCAACATATTGGTTCAGATTTTGAAAGAACCCATCGCAGCAAAAGGTCCTCGCCTAAGTTGCGAACTTTCGCTGCCCGGTAGATATGTAGTGGTAACACCCTTCAACGATATTGTAGCTGTATCTAGAAAAATACATTCATCTGAAGAACGCAAGAGGCTCCAGAAAATTATTGAAGCCATCAAGCCAAAAAACTTAGGGGTAATTGTGCGCACGGCAGCAGAAGGCAAGCACACAGGTGAGCTCCACGAAGACCTACTTCGTTTAATTGCCACTTGGAAAACCATTCAAAGCAATCTAAAAAATGCTGTAGCCCCTGCAAAAATATTAAGTGAGCAAGGTAAGGCTACGAGTATGCTGAGAGATTTGCTTACTGCCGATTTCAACCGCATTGTAGTAAACGACAAAAATATTTTTGCAGATACTAAGAATTATATTCAGCGAATTGCACCTGATAAAGTTGATATTGTAACACTTTACAATAATGGATTACCCTTATTCGATCAATATGGTATCACCAAACAGGTGAAAGCTGCGTTTGGCAAAACGGTGAATTTGCCGAGTGGAGCCTATTTAATAATAGAACACACAGAGGCATTACATGTAATTGATGTGAATAGTGGTTACAAAAGTGTAAGCAACAACCAAGAGCAAAATGCCCTTGAAACGAACCTAGAAGCAGCTGAAGAAATTTCGCGACAATTAAGGTTAAGAGATCTAGGCGGTATCATCGTGGTAGATTTTATTGACATGAAGCTATTAGAAAATAAAAAGAAATTAGCAGATGCTATGGATCTTTTTATGAAGGCAGATAGAGCAAAACATGCGGTTTTAGCCATCACTAAGTTTGGATTGATGCAAATCACTCGTCAGCGTATGAAGCCTGAGATGAACATCAATACCAGCGAAATCTGTCCTAGCTGTCAGGGTACCGGCAAAATCAGTAGCACCCTTATTTTGGAAGATGAGATTGCCAAAAACCTGAGTTACCTTATCATGCAAAAACACAAAGGCCTCACCATAGAAGTACATCCTATCTTACACACCTACCTCACGTCTGGTTTTCCTAGTAGAAGAATGAAATGGAGCTGGAAATACAAACAAAAAATTAAGATCAAAGCCAACAGCATCAACTATCTCACTGAATTCCGTTTTTTTGATGATAGCGATGAGGAGATCAAATTATAATAATATTTAAACCCTGTAAAATACAGGGTTTTTTATTTTACAAATATGTTTAACAGATATTAAATAAATACTTAAAATTGTTAACTTCAGAGTCAAAGTATATACGAATGAATTCAAAAATTTATCCTCAGGTACTTATCTTTTAAAAGTGTGGGATGGAGAAAAGTTAGAAACACTAAAACTAATTAAGCTATAAGTGTTCATGATCACCCGCTACTGAATAAACAAACGAAGCCGCCTTTTATTTGAGGCGGCTTCGTTTTAATTTAAATGTTGTAATTGCTATTAATTAAGTTCAGCCGTTACGATTACGTTGGCATCTTTTGATACTTTTTTACCATCTGCCATAACAGAAAAATCGGGTAGGTTCACAGAAAAATTTGAACTAGCTAATATTTTACCCTCTTTAATAATTATAATAGCTGGGGCTGTGATAACCTTTGTAGTTTCTTTTATAGTTAAATTGCCAGTTACAGAAACAGTATAAGTGCCCTCTTTCTTAAAATTTACTTTTTTAAGATCATCAATCTTTCCCTTAAAACTAAACTTTGGATATTTTTCAGAGTTCAACCATCTTTCGGCATTAAAATGCTCTTCCACTTTTTTGTTTTCGAAAGAGAAATTTTTTACAGCAGCTTCAAAAGCTACATTACCAGTTTTTACTTCTAGCGCAGCAATCACGGTTTTACTTTCTGCCTTTGCCACAGGGTCTGCGGGAGTAGATGCGTCAAATGAAATGCTAGCTGAAGTTGTTTTTTTTGTTTGTGCAAATAAACCTGCACTTGTCAATAATAGTGCAAGTAAAAATGTTGATTTTTTCATTGTTCGATGTTTAATTTATATTTATTTGTTTGAATAAATGATGGATTGTTTAAATGTAATTGTTTGTGTTTCTAAAATGTCGCTATAAATACTTCCGCTACACACCCCTTTTACACTCACGCGATCGCCTACTTTTATGCCTTGAACAATTTTCACATTCTCTTTTTCAAAATCAAAAATAACATACGACCCAGTGCTATCTAACATACTCAATGTGGCACCATCGTTACTTGCATTCAATTCTGAAACCTGTCCTTCTACTACCATTATTTTTTCTCTGTATGTTATATTAGATACACTGTCTGCTGTTACAAATTCGTTGATGAGTTTTAGCGCATCTATTGTATATGCTACCTTTAAAGTATTAGTAGCAGCTGTTTTTTCTGAGATCTGACTTTCTTTGATTTGGCTAAAAGCCAAATATGACAAACCGAGAGGTGCAATTAAAAAAAATACTTTCCACAACCATTTTTTGTGCCAGCTAGTTATAACCAGCAATATGGCTGAAATCACTGCAACATAAAATGCGGTCTGTAAAGCATTACCCAATTGAATATTATTATCAAACAGTTGGAGCTCGTTGGTAAATAATGTGTACACCACTCCTAATCCAAGTACCATAGCACCGGCAAATGCGCCGTATATTCCTGCAAAAGTTTTTCTGAAAAATACTAAGAGGACTGCCACAACACACAATGCGGGTATCAACCAAAATATCCCATTCACAAAAAGTATTTGTGGAAACGGATTGGTGATGGCAAAATGGGTTTCCGATAATGTATAAAAATTACCTGTTGCCATGTCGCTTGCAGATACGGGAATGTTGATCCATTTTACCCATGGTAAAAAAAAACAAACAATAATTACTAATGCAGACAGCATCGAACTGTATTTTAAAAAACTACTTGGTTGTTGCTGAGTCATACAGGAAAATCATTTTTTTAATTATAGGTTCAAATATACGGTGTTTAAACAGCGATAGACTGTAATTAATTGTTATTTATAATTAAGTACCCAGTAAACAAATATTTTAAATAAAAAAACCTCGGAGAAGCCGAGGTTATAGATATTTAAAATTGTTTTTATTAGTGTTGGTGATTATGTTGCATCGCCACCAACTCATCAGCGGTTACCATTTTAACTTTTGGATTGCTTTGAGAAGTAGCATAACCAAACACTTTTTCAGTAATCAGTCTACGATAGGTAGCATCTACTTGTTTTTCGTCTTTCATCATACGATCTATATAACTATCTAACCAACTCATATCTTCACCCATATTCATCTGTCCGAAGTAGCGAGACACTTCAGTTCTCATTTGGCTTTTTAATTCTGCTTGCGTTACTTCCAATTTGTTTTCAGTGATCAATCGATCGCTAATGAGGGTCCATTTTAACTGTGAACTAAAACCAGGAAATTCTGTTTCTGCCTGTTCGGCAGTTTTAGGCTCATCGCCACCTGTTTGCAACCAGCGCTTTAGAAAAGTTTCAGGAAACTCCATCTTGGTTTCATCCAATAAAAAATGATAAAGTTGATCTTGCATTTGGTTTACGCTTTGTGCATCCCAATATTGCTCGATCTCTACTTTTAAGGTAGCCCTTAATTCGTCTTCTGTTTTGATTCCTTTTCCAGGAAATATTTCGTTGAAAAAATCTTCATTCAGCTCTCTTTTCTCCACCAACCCAATTTTCACAATTTCTAGTTTGAAGTATTTATCAGCGGCATTAGGGTCATTTTTTTCAAAACCGAGATCTTGCAACATCATTTCTAATTTGTCGGCCTCAAAGGTTTTTCCCAATTGAAACACAATAGTATCTCCTACAATTTTATCTTTTAATTGTTTTTGTATAGAGGGAGCAAAATATTTTAAGATCACAGAATTTTCTTTACTGATGCCACCCTCTACAGCGTTACCGTCTTTATCAGTTTCGGTAAACAACACATTTAATACATTTTCTTCATTATCTATCAGAGCAGGCTCCGTCATGTTGCCGCCTTTGATCTGCATTCGGCTAATTTCTTCTGTTACCATATCATCGGTTACCGACACCGTATGTTTGGTAACTGGTGCTTTTGGCAACGAAGGAATTTCGAAAGCGGGCTTCAAACCAATTTCGAAATCGAAAGAAACTTCACCTGGATTATTCATATCCAAAGCGCTGAGGTCATTGTTGAGTGGAAGAGGTTGAGCAAAAATATCGGGCTTCTCCGTATTCAGCCAAGTGAATAATTCTTTTTCAATAGTTTTCAATACTTCATCAGAAAAAATACCAGCGCCATACATTTTTTTTATCATCCCAGTAGGCACCATTCCTTTTCTGAACCCAGGAATATTGGCTGTTTTTCCATACTCTTTCAATTTCTTTTCAAAAGCAGGAAAATAATCTTCTTTACTGATCTTGACGCATAGTTTATCGTTCAATAAACCGATGTTCTCTCTTACTACTGTAGCCATTTTAAAAGTTGATAGTTGATAAATTAAAAAGTTGATAAGTCGGTTGGAGCAATACTTATATTCAAGCATTTCAACGACTCAACTTATCAACTCAATCTGTGCGGATGATAGGGGTCGAACCTACATGCCTTGCGGCGCTAGATCCTAAGTCTAGTGCGTCTGCCAATTTCGCCACATCCGCTTTGTTGATCTCAGGGTTTTTGAAGCCCTTTTGATTGATTGCCTTTGTTTCTATTGAACCAAATTATTGGTTGTACCGATACAAATGGGACGCAAAAGTAAGGATTTTATTCAAATTATCAGGCGCCATTAATAAGTTAAATCACTAAAAAATAAAAAAAGGAAGGGTAGAAACCTAATCCGTTTTTTGATGAGGTTACTTTTTAAACTAAATTCGTAATACTCATGGAAGTTACAGAAACCATACCAGCCTATAATTTATCGGTAGACGAGGAAAAAAAAGAGATTCTCCGACATTACCGTGCTTTGTTAAGAGTGTTGAAAAGCAAACTTAAACCAGGCGACAAGGTGCTGCTGCGAACTGCCTTTGAAATGGCAGCAGAGGCTCATAAAACTATGCGTCGCAAAAGCGGGGAGCCTTATATCCTTCATCCTTTAGCAGTGGCCAAAATTTGTGTCGAAGAAATTGGATTGGGTATTCGAAGTACGATTTGTGCACTTTTGCACGATACCGTAGAAGACACGGATGTTACGCTGGAAGATGTTCAAAGAGAGTTTGGACCAGAGATATTAAAAATTGTAGATGGTCTCACAAAGATCTCTACAGTAATGGATGCCAATACTTCGGAGCAAGCAGAAAATTTTAAAAAAATATTGATTACCCTCACCGATGATCCGAGAGTGATTCTGATTAAACTGGCCGATAGGTTGCATAACATGCGCACCATGGACAGTATGAAAAGAGAGAAGCAACTTAAGATATCCTCCGAAACGGTATATGTATATGCCCCATTGGCTCACCGAATGGGATTGTATAACATCAAAACTGAAATGGAAGATCTGGCAATGAAATATATGGAGCCGGATACCTACCGATACATTGCCCAAAAGTTACAAGACACTAAAAGAGAACGCACCCGTTACATCAATGATTTTATTAGGCCACTCAAAACCAAGCTCGAAAAAACAGGTTTTGATTTTGAAATTTATGGCAGACCCAAAAGCATCCACAGCATTTGGACAAAGATTAAAAAGAAAGGAATTTCTTTTGAAGAAGTGTACGATCTCTTTGCGATACGCATCATTGTAAACGCTCCTCCCGAAAGAGAAAAAGAAGATTGTTGGAAGGTGTACAGCGTAATAACAGATGCTTACAACCCTTCACCCGAACGTCTTCGCGACTGGTTAAGTAATCCTAAAAGTAATGGATACGAAGCGCTTCACACAACCGTAATGGGGCCACTTGGCAAATGGGTGGAAGTACAGATCCGAACAAAAAGAATGAATGAAATAGCAGAAAAAGGATTGGCGGCACATTGGAAATACAAAGAAGGCACGAATGATGAAAGCCGCTTCGACAAATGGTTTCAACAAATCAGGGAAGTATTGAGTAGTAACGACAGCAATTCACTAGACTTTTTACAAGATTTCAAAACATCTTTTTTAACAGAAGAAATTTATGTGTATACACCCAAAGGAGATATAAAAATGTTGCCAGTGGGTGCTACTGCACTCGACTTTGCTTTTGGAGTACATACAGCCATAGGCAGCAAATGTATTGGAGCCAAAGTGAATCACAAACTGGTGCCCATCAGTTACAAATTACGAAGCGGCGATCAGATAGAGATCATCACCAGTGCCAAACAAAAGCCCAACAGCGAATGGCTCAATTTTGTGGTGACTAGCAAGGCAAAATCAAAAATTAAAGACACCCTCAAAGAAGAAAAAAGAACCATTGCAGAAGAAGGTAGGTATATTTTACAGCGAAAGCTGGATGGTATGAATGCGGTGATGAATCAAACCAATTTGGAAGAATTGGCAGTATTTTACAAATTAAACAGCTCGCTTGACCTACTATATGAAATTGCCATTAAAAAAATTGACCTCAAAGAAATTAAAGACTTTACAGTTCATGGTGACAAATTGCTGCCTCCAAAGCCTATAAAAATAATAGAAGAAAAATCAGATACCGATGTTGGAGACCGACAAACCAACAAAAAGGACAAGGATGCAGAACTCATCATTTTTGGTGAAAGCAGCGATAAAATCATGTACACACTGGCCAACTGCTGCAAACCCATTCCTGGCGATGATGTGTTTGGATTCGTAACTACTGGGGAAGGACTAAAAATTCACCGAACCACATGCCCCAACGCCACACGATTGATGGCCAACTACGGGCACAGGGTAGTAAAAACGAAGTGGGCAAAAAATAAAGAAATCTCCTTTTTGACAGGTCTAAAAATTATTGGATTAGATGATGTAGGAGTAATTCATAAAATTACCAACCTCATTAGCGGTGAACTTAGAGTAAATATCTCTGCTATGACGATTGAAGCAAATGATGGGATCTTTGAGGGCAATGTAAAAGTGTTTGTACACGATAAGGAGGAGCTAGATAATTTGGTAGATGAGTTGTTGAGTTTGCCCGGCATCGAACGGGTGGATAGATACGATACAGAGTAGTAAAAACGGTTTTGAATACGACCCTTTATTTTTTAGCCTCAGCAGCAAATTTGTCACAATAGTCAAATATTCCTTGTATTTCAGCGTCTGTTAACTCAGTAAAAGGTAGCATGGGCGCTTGTTTCCAGGTTTCAAATAATTGAGCAGCATATTGATTCCGCTGTATAACAGCGGAAGAATTTCGTACAAATTCGTAGAGTAATTTTTGATCAGTCCACCTACTACTTACGCCAGCAATTGCAGGTGCTGCAAAATCTTTATCCGCCATATGGCATTGCTGACATTTTACTTTAAACAGCTGCTCTCCTATCTCTAAATTATTATTAGCCACGGCTCCTACTTTTGGCGCAGGATCGCCACCACAGCTTATTAAAAAAAACAGCACGAAAATTATCACAAATTGCTGCATTCAATTATTTTAAAACTTCTCTACTGATCACTAATTTTTGAATTTCGCTAGTGCCCTCACCGATTGTGCAAAGTTTACTATCGCGGTAAAATTTTTCTACCGGAAAATCTTTGGTATAACCATACCCACCAAATATCTGAACTGCATCTGTACTAACTTCTACAGCTACTTCACTCGAATAATATTTTGCCATGGCTGCTTCTTTAGTCATGGGTAAGCCTTTCATTTTTAAGTCACAAGCCTGGCAGATCAGCAGTTCGGATGCTTCAATTTTAGTGGCCATATCGGCCAGTTTAAATGCAATACCCTGAAAGTTAGCAATGGGTTGATCGAACTGATGACGCTCTTTCGCATATTTTACACTGGCTTCGTAAGCGCCTCTGGCAATACCTACGCTCAATGCAGCAATAGAAATACGGCCACCATCTAATATTTTCATGGCTTGTTTAAAACCTGAACCCACTTCTCCCAAACGATTGGTGTCGGAGATGATACAGTTATCAAAAATCATTTCTGCTGTTTCACTCGCACGCATGCCTAATTTGTTTTCTTTTTTTCCTGCACTAAATCCTGGCGTTCCTTTCTCTATGATAAATGCTGTAGAATTATTTTTGGCTCTGGGCTCCCCTGTTCTACAAACAACTACTGCTATGTCGCCAGTTTTACCATGTGTGATCCAGTTTTTAGTACCGTTGATCACCCAGTTATCGCCATTTTTAACTGCGGTGGTTTTCATATTACCTGCATCGCTGCCGGTATTGGCTTCTGTTAATCCCCAGGCACCAATATGTTCTGCTGTTGCAAGCTTGGGTAAGTATTGTTGTTTTTGCGCCTCACTACCAAACGTCATGATATGTGCTGTGCACAATGAATTGTGAGCAGCCACAGACAAACCAATAGATCCGCATACTTTGGCAATTTCTTGTATGATTACATTGTATTCGAAATAACTGAGTCCGGTTCCGCCATATTGCTCTGGCACCAAAACGCCCATCATGCCGAGTTTACCTAATTCCTTGAAAATATGTAAGGGAAACTCCTGAGATTCATCCCATTCCATAAAATGGGGTTTTATATGTTGTGTAGCAAAATCACGTGCACTTTGTGCCACTTGTACGGTTAATTCTGATGGATTAAAATTCATATCTGACGTTCTTTGATCATGCAAAATAAACAAAAAATAAATACTTACAACCGTTAGTTTAACGTTGTACCATAATTTAATAAACCGTTAAGTATGGAGCCATTTTAACAAAGCTTTCTTTATCAATAATCATGATTTTTTTAATGTCTTCTACAGATTGATAGGCGCCATGTTGTAATCTGTATTGCACGATGGCATTGGCGAGATAGTAACGGATGTATGGATGTGCTTTTAACTGATCGATATTAGCTTCATTGATGTTGATGGGTGTAAGTGCAGTATTTAAACTTAGGTATGGCATAATTTTTTGAAAAATAGAATCATGTAAAGCATAGGTTTCTTTCACTTGTTCAATACTATGAAACCCTCCCAACTTATTTCGAAACTGAAGTATTCTTGCCGACAGCTTAGCCCCAATTCCTGGTAGTGCCATCAAAGAAATGGTATCGGCGGCATTGATGTCTACTATAGCAATAGCTGGCTTTTCATAAGCTTTATAAGGCTTGTAAGTATTTTTAAAGTCAGGTTGATTGGTTGTAGCGATTCGTACAAAAGGTTTTAATCTTTCTGCTTCATCTGGAAACAATCCCCAAATTTTTCCTATATCATCCGACTTGCGAAATCTGCCTCCTTTGTTTCTGAAATTCAAGATCGTACTGATGGTTTTATCTCTTAATCCTAATTTTTTCCACCCTTCTTCTTCCAACGTATTGGGATCAAATTCAAACAAAACGCCTTTGGTTTTGGGTGTATAAGCAGGCTTTTGGTAAGGTGGGTATTTACGCTTGTCGTATTCTCGTTGTTCAAAGCTGTAAGTTTTATTTTTTTGCGCAGCAGATTGTTTACTAAGTTGAGCAATTTTTGAATCGTAATTTTTATGATTACTCGCCTCATTTCTATACCAAATTGCTATTAAAAAAGGGATACTGCATAGCATTGCTATCAATATTAATAAAAACAAAGCACCTCTTTTTTCTTTACGGGTAAAATAGAGAATACTATAAAATAATTTTGTCGACATGCTTTAAAGCTACTGCCAAACGCGACCATAAAGCAGGGGAAAAAACACCTATTTAACTGTGATGAATCTGTTGCTTATCAAATGCTAGAAATTTACCTGAAGGCAGTGATGCTGATACATGCTGATGGGTACCTAACTGATGACTAATATGAGTGAAATAGGCCCTAGGAACAGCAAGTTCGTCAACCAATTCAATAGCTTCTGATAGGTTGAAATGGGAGATATGCTTCTTGTGGCGTAATGCATTTAACACTATCACGCTAGAGCCTAGGATTTTTTGTTTCTCTTCATCGTCAATTCTATTTGCATCGGTGATATAAGTGAAATCACCAAAACGAAAACCGAGCACGGGCATGTGAAGATGCCATACTTTGATAGGCAACACCGGAATATCACCTATCAAAAATGGGGCTGAATCGATGTTGTGCAAACAAATATCTGGAATACCAGGATATTTGTGTTCGTCGAACACGTATTTGAATTCGTTTTTTAATGCTTTTTGTGTTAATTCATTTGCATACACATTAATAGCTTTCTGGGTGAAAAAATTGAAAGCACGGATATCATCTAACCCAGCAATATGATCTTTATGGGGATGGGTATAAAGAACTGCATCTATTTTTTTAACTTTCTCTCTAAGCATCTGGTAGCGAAAATCAGGAGTCGTATCCACTACAATGGTGGTGGCACTGCTTTGTATCATGATGCTACTACGAAGCCGAATGTCGTTTGAATCGATGGAGGTGCATACTTCACAATCGCAAGCAATCATGGGTATGCCGCTGCTAGTACCGGTACCTAAAAAAGTTATTGTTAATGGTGGACAAATCACTTTTCAAAAATAAGGATTCTAAAGAGCAGTACACTTTATATAATTAAATCTAATTCTTAAAATTTTAGAAACATTTGGTATTATATTTACTTTTTAAACATCCTCTTCTGCCATGATCAAATATTTTTCCTTCTTTATAGGTGTTGCTTTTTTGTTGTTGGCATGTGCCCCTAAGCCCTATGCAAAAACCAACCAGAAGTATAAAAAACAAGCGAAAGAGTTGGCCAGCAATCTGCGCAAAACACCCGTGTTTGTTTCCTTATCTGATTCGATGAAAGCCCCTAAAACTTGGGTAGGTACAACCAATTTTGGTTTGCGAAAACCCAATGCGGTCATCATTCATCATACCGCACAAAATAGTTGTGAACAAACATTAGCCACTTTTACTAAAAAAAGCACGCAAGTGAGCGCACATTATGTGATTTGCGAAGACGGTACTTTATACCACATGTTAAACGATTACATGCGTGCATGGCATGCAGGCAGTGGGAAATGGGGTGGGCAAACAGACATCAACTCATCATCTATTGGGATAGAAATAGATAATGATGGAACGGAGCCTTTTACAGAAGCTCAGCTCAATAGTTTAATAGGCTTACTAGCTTCTCTTAAAAAAACACACAACATTCCCACTGCCAACTTCATAGCACATGGCGATATTGCTCCAGGCAGAAAAGTTGATCCCAATGTTTTGTTTCCGTGGAAGCGACTAGCTGAGGCTGGATATGGTTATTGGTATGATGATACCACCAGTATTGAATTATTACCTGCAGACTTTAATCCCCTGTATGCCTTGAGGATCATAGGCTACGATCTTAGCAATATCAGTAATACCATTCGTGCTTTCCGGAGGCACTTTTTAGCGGCAGAAGCTGAAGGAGAGTTAACAGAAGCAGAAAAGAAAGTGTTGTTTGTATTGGTTAAAAAATATCTTTAGAATATAGCAATTGTTTCAATGCAAGTCTCTCATCAAAACATCAAAACTTATTTCTTCTAATACTTTTTTGATAGAACGTTCATTTTCATCATACCATTTTACCAACCTAATATGACCGTCAGCAATTTCAATACCAGTGATATCGCCATCATTAAAGCAACAACAACCAGTATTAAAGTAAGTTGGTCTCAGCAAAGCGCTATGTTCTTTGGTTAAAATTTTATTACTGGGATGTTGAAAGTAACGGCCAGAAGCAAACACCGGACTGTGTGTATGCCCTGTCACCAATAATAAATTCCTTCTATCACTACTCCAATCATACATCATTTTATTATGCTGGTTACGCAAAGAAAAATCTATACTAGCACTATTGATGTTGATGCGTAAAAACCGTTGTATGGGCATCCAAATATGTGCAACTATCCAAGTACTAAAAGCATTGTTATCACTCATTAAATCGCCTTGATGACCATGAGTACAGAATATATTCAAGGGAATAGATAGCTCTTTTATTTTTAGCAATACCCCCTCATAAACTGTAATACTAGGAGGATAGTATTTTTTTAAGTAAAAGTTTACTGCAAACTTATCTTTCCAGATAATATCGTGATTACCAAATGTTTTGGTATAGCGTTGCGGATGAAACCCAGATTCTAGTTCCAAACTTTTTTTATTAGGAACTAATAATTCTGACATTTTAAATTTCCAAAGCTCTTCGCAATCTCCGAGATTGATGAAATGAAAACCTTCTTTTTGGTAGTACTCTAATGCTGCGCAATAGTTCTGTTCGCTCAAATGAAAATCATCGGCCCAACTTTTGTTGCCTTTGTGCTGATCGCTGAAGATGATGAACTTAGCGGTTGATGCATCTGAATGAATGGTTTTAACTGCATTGTCTTTATCGGTAAGGCCTTGCTGGTAAAGTGCAGACAAAGAGCTAAACACCATTTTCTGTTTGGGAGAAGCCGCTAGTTTATTGCCGATCCATGTAAGGGGCTTGCGAAGCAGGTATTGAAATATTTTTCGCATAGATAAAAGTCTAAGCCTTGTTTCTAGAGAAATATTTTCCGATCACTGGCAATTTAGCCAGCTCTGTTGCCTCAATTTTAGAAACAAACCAAGTAAAAAAAACAAACAGCAATAGACCAGTGCTGATAGAAAACCAATAAGTACCCGATATCCACTTTGTGAGTACGATATGTAACAGATAAATCAATACCACCAACACCATATAAGAGATTAGTTTTTTAACAGGATAAGGAACAGGATAATATTTTTGGCCTAACTTATAACTTAGTACCATCATGAATAAGTAACAAAAAAATGTTGCTAAGGCAGCGCCAGTATAATGTAAAATGGGTATCAACAAAATATTGAGTACAATCGTGATCACTGCTCCAGCAATCGTAATCATCGCACCATATTTATTTTTATTGGTGAGCTTGTACCAAACGCTGAGGTTGTAATAAATACCTAAGAAAATATTGCCTAATGCCAGCAGCGGAACAACATCCAGACCTTGTGTCCAAGCTTCACTGGCATAGGTTTCAAATATCCATTTAAAAACATCGAGGAACAAAGCGATGGTTAAAAACATAAAACAGCAAGCGATCACAAAAAACTTCATTACCCTGGCATAAGTACGTTGTACATTTTCATTTTTACTTTGATTAAAAAAGAAAGGTTCTGCTGCCATCCGAAAAGCCTGTATCAAAATAGTAATAAGTAATGCAATTCGAAAAATATTGGCAAAAATTCCAAGTTCATGATTGGCCTCTGCCAAAGGAAGGTGTACCACATGACGGTAAATTAATCGGCTCAATACATCGTTAACCATTCCACCCAATCCCACAATGATAAGCGGCATGCTGTATTGCATCACTTCTTTCCACAAAGCTTTATCGAAAATGAATTTTATTTTTCTAATTTCTTTCGATAAAACTAACAATGTAAAAAAACTACCACACAAGTTGCCTACCAAGTAATATCCTAGTCCAATTTTATCATTGTAGATGAGCTGTATCCATCCATCCGGGTTGTTTTTGGCAATGGCGGGAGCAATGCCCAAAAAGAAAATCACCATGGAGAGGTTCACCATAATACCGAGGATACGGGCAAGTGCATAACGCCTAGGTCGGTTTTCCTGCCTTAGTTTGGCAAATGGCAATGTATTCAGATTATCTAGTGCCAGTATGGCTATCATCCACAAAATATAATCAGGGTTTGCGGTTAGATCTGCTGCAGACACCAACCAATTTTGTGATACTAATAAAATAATGCTGAAAAAAATTGTAGATCCGAGCAACGAAAGGGATAAAGTACTATACAGTTTTTCTTTATCATGTACTTGAGAAAAACGGAAATAAGCGGTTTCCATTCCATAAGAAAATAATACGTTCAAGAAAGGAATCAAGGAATAAACCTGAACCAGATCGGCAGTTTTTTCGGGCATATCGATGAAAAAAGGGAGTGACATATTCATCAGATATCCAAGAAATCTGCTAAGTATGGTGGGTATACCATACCACAATGTTTGTTCTGCCAGTGTTTTAATTCCGCTCAATGGATGTTATTATTTTTTCAAATTTAAGAGAAATGTGGGCCATTTAGTGTTTGAATTGTACTGAACCGTCGGGGCCAAACCTTTTGCTCTTGGTAAAGCTAGTATCGGTAAGGGTGTACAAAAAATAAACAAGTTCATTTTTTTGTAATCGATTCAGCACAATTGGTTTTCTCAAATTACTATCCAAGCCCTGGTTTGATCTGTTTATTTTAGTCAAGTAAAAATCAACTACTTGTGGTACAGAAAAAATACTGCCATCGTGCATGTAGGGTCCGCTAAGTTGCACATTGCGCAAACTAGGAACTTTAAATTTTAAGGAATCTTCTGCCAAGCCAGTAATAGCCATTCTACCAACATCATTTCTTCTGTTGAGCGGAAAGCCATTGTTTCTAAATGTATGATCTGTAAACAGGGGTTCTTTATGACAAGAGCCGCAAAAGTTTTTAAAATGTACATACCCTTTTTTTTCAAAATTGCTAAAGGTATCCTGGCCATTCATCACCCGGTCGTACTTACTATTATACGATACGAGGCTTCCTGTAAATTGTGCCATTGCTTTTAGCATCCTTTCGCTACTAGCATTCGGGTCACCGAAAGCTGCTTTGAACATTTTTCTATACAGCTCATCTTCGCGTAAAAATTGTAAGATTCCTTCGAGCGTTTGTCCCATCTCGTTAGGTGCGGTTAATGGAGCCAGTGGTTGTACTTCTAAATGATGGATGGCACCATCCCAATGAAAGGTATTCATCCATGCTAGGTTCATTAGTGCAGAAGCATTGCGGGTGGTAAACTGGTTACCGATGCCATGGCTCACATCGTGGTCGAGAGAGCTGAATGCGGCAAATGGCTGGTGACAACTAGCGCAGCTAACGGTACTGTCTTTACTAAGTCTAGTATCATAAAATAATTTTTTACCCAACTCAAAACCCTGTTGAGTGAGTTTATTTTTAGCAAAAATATTTTGTTGAGGAGTTGGCCAACCTTTGGGAATTTTAAAAGGAATGGCTTTTGGTTGATAGACTCCATAGCCATCTTCTTTAGTAGCACCTATGATGAATAAATAGAGCGTTACAAGAGCAAACAGCGATATGGTGACTTTTATTTTCAAAATATATTTTACTCAATAGAGCTGATAGAAAACATGGCGGGTATATTATCTGCGGCGGCGGCGGCCAATACCCCTGGCGACATGATCAATGCATTAGCAGCAATACTAGTCATGCTTTTACCCATCCAAAATTTATCCAGATCAACTGTAATGTTTAATTGAAACGCTTTACCTACTACTACCTGAAGTGGCTCAGCTAATGTGAGTTCCACGTTCCTATTGGCTTTATTTAAACCGGTATATCCGCCAATATGGTATACTATTTTCTGAAGGTCGGCGGGCGAATCTGCTGAATAACCTTCTAGTTTAAAATAAATATATCCAGTATTCCAGGTCCAGAACATTCCATTGATGGGGTCTAGAGCTCCCGATTGTGCACCACTGCCGTTGAGTGAACTATCTACCCCAATGCTAAATGCCAATGTATGATAGATGCCTGGTTGAAGGGATAAGTACAGGTTTTGTTCTGCTGCTGCATCTATCAAATAAACCGAAGATTTATATTTATTTTTTGAAGGGCTCTGCCTCAATTCAATATTGCTTATATAATATTTGAGTCTGGTAGGTTGATACGATTCCCCAAAAATATTTTTGTAAACACTGTCTACCAGCACCATTGATTGATTGTTTGCCCGATACTGAAAGTGTATAGTAATATTCCCTGTATTTGATTGTGCCAATACTGATATTGTAACACTAACAACAGCGATGAGAAGTAGAAAATTTTTAATTTTAATCCTCATGGGGTGATGGTTTTTTTCTGTATTGCTTAATCTCACCGGCTTTTTTCTTTGAGTCTAATCTTTTTAGCTTGCTGGCTTTGTTAGGGCGAGACGCTTTTCGGACTTTCGGAACAACCAGTGCCTTTAACACCAAAACATTCATCTTATCTACAACAATTGCTTTGTTTGCCAATTGTGTTCTGGCTTCTTGGCTCTTCACCAATAATAATCCATCGGCATTGATCTTGTTGGCCAGTTTCAGCGATATTCTTTCTTTTTCTTGTGCAGTAAATATCATTGAGGCCGCTACATTCCAATAGCCCTCTACCATGGTTTCTACCTTGTTTACGTTTTGGCCGCCGCTGCCACCGCTGCGAGCTGTTTTAAACTTTATTTCTGGCAAAATATCTGGCATATTTTCAAAAATACCGAATAAAGTAGGCAAATTGAAGGGAATGAGCCTTTTAATAAGGTTAAATATTTCGGTATGAATAAAAAAACACACATTTTTGCAAGAATCAATTAACATCATTTTGAGGAATATTTATCATTCATTGGTACAAAAAAAAGCAAAGGGCAAAAAGTCGTTTGCTGTGTTGGTTGATCCCGACAAAGTGAATGATGCCAATATGGAACATCTGATCCGTTTGTCAATAGACGCTCGTATTGACTATTTTTTAGTAGGCGGAAGCTTGGTTATATCTAGTTACCTCGATGAGTGTATACAGTATATCAAAAAAAGTTGCGATATACCAGTAGTACTATTTCCGGGTAGTCCCAATCAGGTAAGTCCATTTGCAGACGGACTTCTATACTTGTCATTAATTAGTGGTCGCAACCCTGAATTATTGATCGGGCAACACGTTGTAAGTGCCCCTATTGTTAGAAAAAGTGGTTTAGAGATCATGTCTACCGGTTATATGGTGATTGATGGTGGTGCTCCTACAACGGTATCTTACATCAGTAATGCTACACCTCTTCCCTCCGATAAAAATGAAATAGCCATGTGCACTGCCATGGCTGGTGAAATGCTGGGCATGAAATTAATTTATATGGATGCAGGCAGTGGTGCCCGAAGAGCGATATCTGAAACCATGATAGAAAAAGTGGCTAGTTGTATTGAAGTACCCTTGATTGTAGGTGGTGGTATTACACATCCAGAGAAAGCGTACCTAAATTGTAAGGCTGGAGCAGATGTAATTGTAGTAGGCAATGCTATTGAAAAAGACCCAACACTCATTAAGGAAATTGCTTCAGCAGTTCACAGTGTACCTGTATCTATATAAAATTCTCTCAAGTATTTATAAAAAATTCTCTGGCATACACCAGAGAATTTAAAATTTATTTTAATCAATTCATTATTTATCTGTTCAGCTTTTCTACCCTAGCAGGTGTTTCTTTTCCTGATACAATTCCTTTGCTACTGATGGCAATAGCTTTGATGATTTCGGCCATATTTTGCATATCCAATGTTTCAATTTCATCGTCTAATGTGTGGTAAAATTTTTCTACATCCATTTTTGATGTACTGATGGTATGTGCCGGAACACCCAATGCAGCTAGAGTGGCGTTGTCTGATCTGTAAAATAAATTCTGCGTTGGATAAGGATCCGGTTCAAAACGAAAAACACTTCCTTCTAAGTTGCCTTGCAATATTTTTCCAAAATCAGACCTTTCATACCCAGTAATAAATGCACTGTTCTTACCCCATTTACTTTCTGTTCCTATCATCTCTATGTTGAACATGGCTACCGCTTTGTCTGGATTGATTTGTTTAGAAAAATATTGTGAACCGAAACCACCCACTTCCTCTGCCGTAAATGCTACGAATAGGAGGGTTCGTTCGTTGTTTTTAATTTTACTAAAATAATTTGCCAACATTATTACCGCTGTTGTTCCTGCTGCATCATCATTGGCGCCATTGTAGATGGAGTCGCCTGCTGCATTTGGCTTGGTAATTCCAAGGTGATCATAGTGCCCCGAGAAAATAACAAATTCATCTTTTTTTGATTTGCCTGGTAAAACACCAATTATATTAGCTAATGGCATTTTTGAAATTTCGTGTGTGGCCTCAAAAGAAAAGGTAGAAGGCTGGGCGCTGGTTAACACAAATAAAATAGGCTCCCTAGTATCAAAACGATCTCTTTTAAACCTTGTTAATCTCTTAAAATTTTTTGCTTGTGCCGGATCAACTAATACCAGTTGTTTTATATTTTTTTCTATAAGCTTAGCTGCTTCTGTTTGTAAGTTAGCAGCACTGTCAATTACAACGATCTCATACCCACTTTTTTCATCCAGCTTCAACTGCGCTTGGGTAGTAACTGCGATGATATTTTCTTTTTGTACTTCTAATCCATTCATGGTGCCTGAAGCAGAAATAAATTTTGCTCGAATCATTTCAAACGACTGGTTATAAGAACTCAATCCACCAAAAAACTGAAGTCCAGATTTCTGAAATTCTGAAGCAATAAAATCCCCTGCCTTGTCTATGCCAGGCATAAAGGTTCTTCTACCCTGCATTTCATCTGAAGCCAACACCCTTTCTATGCGTTCAGTTTCTGTTGCGTTGATGAGTTGATCTATATTTTGTGCATAACCAACAGTACCTGCTATGCTCAATAAACTAAAGGCAATTATTTTTTTAAGATTCATGTTGAGAGGGAAGTTAAAAAAGTAAATAAAATTTTAAATTATTGGAATATTAAATATACGTTCTATGAATCTGAAAACATTAAAGACTCATCATTTCTTTGAATTTCACCGCTTGCCTTCTGCTTACTTCAATTTTTTCACCTGCTTTCAGATCTAGTAGCAAACCACCGTTGAAATAGGGCTCCACTTTTTCGATCATGCGCATATTGATAATATGTTTTCTATTGGCTCGGAAGAAAATCCTATCATCCAGCTTATCTTCCAAAGCATTCAGCGATTTTAAGATCAGTGGTTTGTTGCTACCAAAATATACTTTGGCATAGTTGCCTACACTTTCGAACAAGCGTACTTCTCCCAATTTTACAAACCAGCATTTCTCCCCATCTTTTACAAACACTTGATCGTTTTCGCCGAGCATCCCGCGGCTCATACCTGCCATGGCAGCTGCCAATTCTTTTTCTTCTGCCTGTTGTAATTTGTGCAAGGCGTCTGCCAATCTTTTGGGTTCCACCGGCTTCATGAGGTAGTCGAGTGCGTTTACTTCAAAGGCTTTGAGCGCAAACTCATCGTATGCGGTGATGAATATCACATGAGGGGCTTTTTCTAATTCCATCAACATGTCAAACCCGGTTTTGCCAGGCATCTGAATATCTAGAAAAATTAGATCTGGCGAAAGGCTTTCAATTTTTTCTATTCCTTCCTCTGCATTGGCGGCTTCACCAATCACTTCAATTTCTGGAAACTCTGACAATAGTTTTTTCAGTTCCTTTCTTGCGAGTCTTTCGTCGTCAATGATGATTGCTTTCTGCATAACGTTATTCTTTTTTCGGACTAAAATTATAAAATTGATGCCAATGGCATGATGATTTTTGACTCAACCATATTATCACTTACGTTCATTATTTTAAAATGAGCTTTGCCTTGATATAATAAATTGAGTCTGACTTGGGTACTTTTAATTCCAAAACCATCACTGTCATGAGTGGCTTGTCCATTTAAAGTGCCAGTGTTTAGAACAATCAATTCATAATGATTTTCTTTAAAATCGGATGTAATACGAATAACACCCCCATTAATTTGTTTACTAACACCATGTTTGATAGCATTTTCTACCAAGGTTTGCAGCATCATGGGTGGGATGGGTTGGTTCAAAGTGTTTGTATCAATATCTATTTCAATTTGTAATCTTTCTTCAAAACGCATCTGTTCTAAAGCAAGGTAATCTTTTACAATATCTAGTTCTTGTTTAAGTGGCACAGTTTCCATTTTTTCAGCCTGCATGCTACTTCGCAAAATATTGCTTAACTCGGTGATGGCCCTTCTAGCGCGTTCCGGATTTTCGTCTACTAAAGCCCTGATACTATTGAGTGCATTAAAAATAAAGTGAGGGTTGATGTGAGATTTGATGGTTTTGAGCTCCAATGATTTTACTACGGCTTCTAGTCTAAAGGTGTCTAATTCCTGCTTGCGGTTTTGTTCTACATAGTGATAAATATAATAAATCATATTCCACATGAGTAGTAACCACATCGCATTAAAACTGCTGAAAAACAAACGTTGGGCTTTGCTGTATTTTTGGAGTTTATCTGGGTTATAACCAATTACATAATCTATAGCTTCTGTGAGTGTGCCAAAGAGAATTGCAAAAATAAAAGTGAGGGCCAATAGGTAAAAAATTTGCGTTTTAAGGGGTTTAGTTAGCACTTTTAAGCTGTGGATATTGAGGCGCATCACATGGGTGATAAGTACACCCAACATACAGGTGAAGATAAGACTTAAGAAAAAATAGGAATCTGGCTCTCCAAAAGTAGTAATAATAAAAACGCTTACGGCGATGATTACCGACCAACCGATTAATTGACACCACCAATATCTTGAAATCTTGTTAAACATATAAGTATAAATCTACTTTGTTGCCAATACTAACTACCTATCCATTTGATTAATGGCCAAATGCTGTTATAGAAGGCATAACAGTGAAATCGGTAGCTATTGTAAAGCCTTTTACTGTGCTGTGAAAGTAATTTTTTAAATTGTTAATTGATCAATTGGTGTTAATTAAAAATATGTTACCTATAAGGGTTTATGTATGTAAACGATTATTACTTTAGCTTTACATTATAATTCATTACAACACATGAGCAACCCCAATTTAGATAGCAATACAGGTAAATTGAACGCTTCAGACAAAGAGTTTGAGAACAATATCAGACCGCAAGAAATTAGTGATTTTAGTGGGCAGAGCCAAACCATCGAAAACCTTCGCATTTTTATAAAGGCGGCCAAAGGCAGGGGAGAATCATTGGATCATATTTTGTTTCATGGCCCACCGGGTTTGGGCAAAACCACGCTCAGCAGAATTGTTGCCAATGAGTTGGGTGTTACCATCAAAGAAACCAGTGGACCGGTGATAGAAAAACCAGCAGACCTAGCTGGATTACTCACTAACTTAGAACCAAATGATGTGCTGTTTATAGATGAAATTCACCGACTTAGTACAGTGGTGGAAGAATATTTGTATGCTGCCATGGAAGATTTCAGGATAGATATCATGATCGATAGCGGCCCAAGCGCCAGAAGTGTACAAATTAATTTAAATCCATTTACACTAATAGGCGCTACTACTAGGAGTGGCTTGCTTACCGCGCCACTATTGTCGAGATTTGGTATTAAATCGAGACTAGAATATTACGATGCCGCCACTTTAAAAAATATTTTGTTGCGCAGTTCGGGTATACTGAATACAAAAATAACAAGCGATGCAGCCGCAGAAATTGCAGGCCGCAGTAGAGGAACTCCCCGTATTGCAAATGGTTTGTTGAGAAGGGTTAGAGATTTTGCTCAGGTATTGGGGAATGGGGTGATTGATATGAACATCACCGAACATTCGCTTCAGGCTTTAAATGTAGATGCGTTTGGATTAGATGAAATGGACAATAGAATTTTGACCGCCATCATCGACAAGTTCAAGGGCGGCCCAGTAGGTATTACAACCATTGCCACAGCGGTAGGTGAAGAAGTAGGCACTATAGAAGAAGTGTATGAGCCTTTTTTGATACAAGAAGGTTTTTTACAACGTACGGCTAGGGGTAGAGAAGTAACGGCCAAGGCGTATCAGCATTTAAAAAAAACGATACCGAATATCGGTTCTCAAAATAATTTGTTTGGAATTTAAGTTGGGAGAATTATGCACCCCATTGCAGAAGCCTCCTCAGCAGTTCGTTGATCTACAAAAAGCCCCCATTTAGTGTGTAACTATTTGGGGGCAGTATAAAAAAGTCGGCTTTTGAAATGGTACTGTATTTTTTATTCAGATTCTACCAAGCGAAATCCATTTCCGTGAATATTTACGATTTCTAATTTTGTATCTTCTTTCAGATACTTGCGTAATTTGGCAATGTACACATCCATACTTCTACCATTAAAATAAGTATCGCTTCCCCATATTTTTTTAAGAGCTGCTTCGCGAGGCAAGAGGTCGTTTTTGTATTCGCTTAGCATTTTAAGCAACTCACTTTCTTTTGGAGAAAGCGTTTGTACAATACCGTTTACGGTTAATTCGCGCAAACGTGGATTGAAATGATAAGAACCCAAGTCATACTCTGCGTTGGTTTCTTCGCGGTGGCTTTCTTCGTTGCGTTTTAAAATAGCTTTGATTTTGTGTAACAACACTTCGCTATCGAAAGGCTTGGTGATATAGTCATCTCCTCCTAGCTTATAGCCTTGAATGATATCATCTTTCATGGTTTTTGCGCTTAGAAAAAACAGTGGCACATCTGGGTTGATGTCTCTGATTTCTTCTGCTACCGTAAATCCGTCCATGTTGGGCATCATTACATCCAATAAACAGATGTCATATTTTTCACGCTGAAAAGCAGCCAATCCCAATCGGCCATCTCTTTCAAGGGTTACTTGGTAGTCGTTCAGTTCTAGATAATTTTTCAAAACCATGCCAAGATTGGTGTCGTCTTCGCACAATAATACTTTTGGTTTAACTGCTTCCATGTTTTTAATAGTTTGATTACAAATAACATTATTCTAATGATAGTACTGCTAAAATAATGCCTAATTTTTTGTTAACCTTGAACAAGTGTAATTTTTTAGGTAAGAAATATAGCAAAAGAAAAGTTAAATACAAGGATAACTACAAAAAATGATGCTTGTTCGTTTTGAATCACCATTCGGTTTTTTATTGCTGATAGTGTTTATCGGTAAGTGTTTTCAAAAAAGACACTAGGTCTTTTTTTTCCTGTTGGGTAAGACCAAGTGGTTTCATCAACAAAATGTCTATATTTATGGGATCATCAACAAACATAAACGGGGTATTATAATAAGAAACTACTTGTTCTAAGGTTTTAAAGCGGCCATCGTGCATGTAGGGCGGTGTAACAGCGATGTTGCGAAGACCAGGAGTTTTAAAGCTACCGATATCAGATAAATTTTTCGTAATCCTGTATCGGCCGCTATCATTGGCTTCTTTGCCATTGAATAAGCCAATGTTTTTAAAGTTATCATCTGTAAAGTCTTCCATAGAATGGCAGTCGAAGCACTTGGCCTTATTGCCTACAAAGAGTTCCCGACCTCTTTCTTCTGACTCGCTTAATTCGCTGATATTATTGCTCCAGTCGTCGAACTTACTATCTACGGTTTCTAGCGTTTCTTCAAACGCCGCAATAGCCAGGGCCAGATTTTTTTCGTTCGGAAGTTGTTTAAATATTTTTTTAAACAGTTGGCGGTATTTTTCAGATTGGTTCAATCTTGCCACCGCCTCTTTGATGGGAAGCCCCATTTCATCTGGATTTTCGATGGGCATCAATGCTTGTTCTGCTAACGATTGTGCCCTTCCATCCCAGAAATAATAAGGCCTGTTTTTCATGTTAAGCACGGAGGGTGTGTTGCGGCTGGTAAGTTTACCATAGATGCCAATACTAAATGTGGCAGTATCTGCGAAGGCAAATGCTGGTTTATGACAACTGGCACAACTGACGCTAGAATCTAGAGATAAAATTTTTTCATTAAATAATAACTCACCAAGAGCCGCTTTGCTGCTGGGCTTTGATGTTTCTTCATCGAACGAAAAACTCACCAACAGCATGCCGCCAATAACAAAGCCTATTAAAATATAGTATCGATACATTCATATAAAATTACACTCCTGTTTTTTATCAGCGATAAAATATTGTAGATTTATGATTCTAATCTAAAAAATTAACCAATGTCGGATAAAAATGCATTTATAACATCCATCCATAAGGGATACAGTTTCAAAGGAGAGTCGGTACAAATTGGTGCTGCGATGCTTGATGGAGAAGTGATACAGGAAGCTGGAATTTTTTTGCCACTCAAAACCATGAATCGGCACGGATTGATTGCTGGGGCTACTGGTACCGGTAAAACAAAAACCCTGCAAACTATCAGTGAATTTTTAAGTGATGCCAGCGTACCAGTGTTGCTGATGGACATTAAAGGCGACTTGAGTGGTATTGCTGCAGAAGGAGTGCAAAATGATAAACTAACAGAGCGATACCAAAAGCTTCATCTAACTTATACGCCATCAGCCTACCCTAGCGAACTTTTATCGCTTACTGGCAAAGACGGTGTTCGTTTAAGAGCTACCGTGAGTGAGTTTGGTCCTATATTATTGAGTAAGATCCTTGGGCTCAATGATACACAAGGTGGCATTGTATCGCTGATATTTAAGTATTGCGACGACAACAAACTGCCGTTGTTAGATTTAAAAGATTTCATTAAAGTAATCCAATTTGTATCAGACCAAGGAAAAGCCGAAATTGAAAAATTGTATGGTAAAATTTCTACAACTTCTACTGGCACTATTCTTCGTAAAGTGATTGAATTACAACAACAGGGAGCTGATATCTTTTTTGGAGAAAAAAGTTTTGAGGTAGATGATCTGATGCGCATCAGTAATGATGGACGAGGGATGATCAATGTATTGAGAGTAACAGATATTCAGGATAAACCAAAACTATTTTCCACATTTATGCTACAACTACTGGCAGAACTGTATGCCAGCTATCCAGAAGAAGGAGATTTAGATAAACCTAAACTAGTGATGTTTATCGATGAGGCACACTTGATTTTTCAGGAAGCCAGTACCGAATTGCTTCAACAAATTGAAACCATCATCAAGCTCATCCGATCTAAAGGCATTGGTATTTTCTTTTGCACACAAAATCCGATGGATGTTCCGGCAGCGGTGTTGGGGCAATTGGGCTTAAAGATTCAGCATTCGTTGAGAGCTTTTACTGCAGCCGACAGAAAGGTAATTAAACAAACGGCAGATAATTACCCTGAGACCGAATGGTATAAAACCGAAAACCTCATCACAGAATTGGGTATTGGAGAGGCACTAGTGACCATGCTCAATGAAAAAGGAATTCCCACTCCGCTGGCACATGTGATGTTGTGTTCTCCCAGAAGCCGCATGGATGTTTTAACTGAGGCAGAAATTGTGGCCATTAATAGCAAAAGTAAATTGGTAGCCAAGTACAGCGAAAACATAGATAGCCAAAGCGCATATGAAATATTAACTGCAAAACTAGAAGAGGCTGCTGCCAAACAAGAGGAAGAAAAACCCACATCGAGAAAAAACACCCAGGAGGAGCCCAGCACTTTAGAAAAAGTGGTAAACCACTCTGTGGTAAAAAGCATGGCCCGAACTGCGGGCAATACCATCGTAAGATCACTTTTAGGAGCACTAGGATTGGGGGGTAGAACTACTCGAAAAAAGACCAATTGGTTTTAAACTGACTAATTAATTATACAAATTTTAATTCAGTATATTTTTTTAAAATTATTTTATAATAAATTGATTACCAAGTATTTAAATTAAATAGAACAACATAAAATGATCATATTTCTACTTCTGTTATAATGTCAATTGCAAATAAGAATAAAAAACTTTGGATGTTAGTATTTTCAACATTATCTTCGTTACGGTTTTTCATAGGATATTGGATTTTAAAGCGGGACTAGATTTCTATCTTGGTCCCTTTTTTTATGCCTTTACTTTCCCTTTAAGCTCAAAATACCTTCTTCGTTATACTCAATTTTTTCTTCGCTCTGCAAAAAATGGATCGCCTGCCAAACTACCGATTCTTTGATGGGACGTAGCTGTTTAACAACTTTAGAAGTATGAAGAGGGCCTGCTAGCAACATCTGCGTAATTTGGATGTACACATTTTCGAGCTCGTCGCTGGTAAGTACTCTTTGAGAAAGATTGATGCAATTGTCGCAAATTCTGCAACGATTACTGGTAGTGGCGTTAAAGTAAGCCGAGAGCAGCTGAGCTCTGCAATCGCTGTTATTAATTATATATCCTGAAAGGGCCGTAATTCTCGATTTTAATTCCTCTTTTCTAAGTCGAAAGTCGTTTACATCTATCAGAAACGCATCAGCATACATCCTGTTTTTAAGCAGGTAAATTTGAGGCTTTTCACACATCGGGTTATATTCTATGACCCCGTATTGATTCAACTTTCTCAAGCCCAACGAAACATCCTCCTTGTTCATTCTCATAAACTTGGCTAATAGGCCTTCATATATATTAGTGGGGTAATCAAAAATACCCTCATAGCTTCGCAACAGTGCTTTAATGAGGGGCTCCAGATCAGGGTATTGCTGTTCAAAAGCATATAGGTCATTTTTAGAAATTGTAAATGATGCATTAGAAGGTCTGAAAAATATTTCATTGAAACTAAGTATCCCTTGTTGCCCAAGGGCCTGTATTCCATAGGTAGCTTCTAGTATATTTATCTTAAAATAAGAGGCAAAAGCAGCTAGGTCAAAATCATAACTGATACCCTCCCCAACACCAGCGGGAACTTGCAAATGATTCATCAAGGCGGTATAAACCTTTTTAATTTTTTCTGCTGATGGATAACGGATATCGATCCTACTTTCTATATCCCGAATCTCTGATGGCTGGTATAGCATTACTGCATAAGCGCGTTTGCCGTCCCTTCCAGCCCTGCCAGCTTCTTGGTAATAATTTTCCAAACAGTCGGGCACATCATAGTGCACCACCAAACGCACATCTGGCTTATCTATTCCCATTCCAAAGGCATTGGTGCATACCATTACCCTTATTTGATTTTTGATCCAGGCATCTTGTTTGGCCGAACGCTCGTCTGATAGCAATCCTGCATGGTAAAAATCGGCAGCTACACCCTTGCTATTCAACAAGCCAGCTACCTGTTGGGTATGCTTTCTGCTTTTACAATAAACTATGGCCGTTCCAGATACACTAGATAATATCTCTGCTAATTTCGTTTCCTTGGCCTCAGGAGAAAATAGGCTGTAAGAAAGATTGGGCCTGTCAAATGCTTGTTGAAAGATGTTCGCTTTTTTATCAAAGGCTAATTTTAAACATATATCATCCTGCACTTTTTTAGTGGCAGAAGCTGTGAGCGCAATTAAGGGTACATCCAGAAATTGTTGCCGATACTGAATGATGCGCAGGTATGCAGGTCTAAAATCATAGCCCCATTGAGAAATACAGTGTGCTTCGTCTACCGCAATTAAAGAAGGCTTGAGTGCATGTATATACTCAAGAAATAAATCTGTTTCGAGCCTTTCGGGACTCAAATACAAAAATTTATAATTACCAAAGGCCGCATTTTGAATGGTTTTTTTAACTTCCATAAACGGCATTCCGGCATAAACTGCCAACACAGGAATTCCTCTGTTTTTTAGCTGTTGTACCTGATCTTTGATGAGGGCGATAAGTGGACTGATCACTATACAAATGCCCTCCATGGCCATAGCAGGTACTTGAAAACAAATGGATTTACCACCCCCTGTGGGTAGTAATGCGAGGGTGTCTTTTTTATTCAATACAGATTGAATGATCTCCTCTTGCATGGGGCGGAAGCTATCGTAGCCCCAATATTTTTTTAGTATGTTATGTATTTCGCTCAATGCTATTGTGTACGCCTCAAGTTATAAAACCTTTTTTACAAACAAGCGTACCGAATTGATACCCAATACCACATCACTCAAACCCATCGCCAATGCTGCAACTGTGGGTGTGAGTAAACCAATAGCGGCAATTGGAATGGCAACGATATTGTAAAAGAAAGCCCAAAACAGATTTTCTTTAATGGTGACGTAGGTATGTTTACCCATGCCCAATGCCAAGGGCAGGTTTTTAAGACCATGGTTCATCAGAATTACATCTGCACTCTGCATCGCTATTTGCGCAGCATCGCTTAATGATATGCCAAGGGTTGCTTTAGCCAATGCAGGAGCATCGTTTATTCCGTCTCCCACCATAGCCAAAGGACACACTTTATTGAGTTCGGCAATTTTATGCAATTTTTGTTCGGGTGTATGCTCAAAGTAAACTTCTTCAATACCAAGCTGTTTTGCTACTTCTTCGCATTTCGCTTTTTGATCGCCACTGAGTAGTGCTGTTTTGATGCCCTTACGTTGAAGCCATTCGATTACGTTTGCTGCTTCAGGCCTTATCTCATCTTTTAAATCTACCCAGCCCAATAGAACCCCATTTTTGCTGAGGTACACATTGTGTGTAGGATCTACTGTGCCTTCTGTTACTATTCTCCACGACCCAGCCATGAAAATGTTGCCTTCTTCGTCGGTGGCTTTGATTCCCAATCCTTTTAGTTCTTCAACTTTTTTCCAACGAATCGTAGTGGTTGTTTTCCATGCTGTTGAAATAGAAATTGCAATCGGATGATTAGAAAATTTTTCAAGAGAATACATTAATTGTTTGAACAAACTTTCTTCCACATTGGAATAAAATTCGGCAATCAAAAACTGGCCAGTGGTGAGTGTACCCGTTTTATCGAACACTACTTTTTGTATAGTTTTGAATGATTCTAAACTGGATGCATTTCTAAAGAGGATACCATTTTTGGCAGCTCTTCCCAAACCAACGGCAATTGCTGCAGGTGTAGCCAATCCCATTGCACAAGGACAAGAGATCACCAATACTGCAATAGACCGTAGTAAAGCATTTCCAAATGACTGGTCTGCAACAGTATAATTGAGTATAAAAGTGAGTATTGAAATGCCAATTACTAATGGCACAAAGACGGCGCTGATTTTATCTGCCAACAGCTGCATCGGTGGTTTTTGTCCCTGTGCATCCTCCACCATTTTTAATATACCACTCAATACCGTGTTACTGCCAGTGGCTGTTACCTGCGCCTTTACAAGCCCAGATTCTAATACACTTCCACCGATGAGGTTATCTTTTTTCTGTTTAAGTAAAGGAATGCTTTCGCCGGTGATGATGGCTTCGTTGACAGTAGCATCACCCCATAAAATTTTGCAGTCGATGGGTACTTGTTCGCCATTTTTAATAAGTATTAAATCGCCTATTCGAAGTTGTGTATTTTGAACGGGGAAAACTTGTTCGTGGTGCTGGTCATCGAAAGCGATCATATTAGCCATCAACTGTTGTGATTTTGCCAACGATTGTATGGTTTTCTGGGTAGACTGTATGGTGGCGTCTTCTAAAAAATTACCAAACATCACCAATGTTATAATGGATGCTGTAGTCTCGAAAAAAAGAAAATCGGGGCCCAGTTGTAACACTGCTCCAGTTAGGCTATATGCAAAAGAAGCCAATGCACCAATACTGATAAGAACGTTCATGTTAGGGGCGAAGCCTTTCAAACTTTTGAGCGCACTTCTTCCAAAATACCACATACCCACCAAAAAAACGGGTAAACAAAGTGCGAGTTGTACCCAGGGGTTCATCAACCAATGAAAGTGGATCCAACTATCGAGCATGTGAAGCATCAACACCAAAGTAAAGGGCAAACAAAAAAGCAAGCGTTTCTTGTTGGTCGATAACAATCCTTTGTTTGCAGACCCTTTTGCATCTGCACCTTCCTCTAAAACAGTATATCCGAGTGAATGAATTCCTTTTTTTAAAAAAGGTAATACATCTTCTCCCGCCGAAGAAGAAAAGCTTACTGCGCCGCTAATAGGATTCACAATCACTTTCTCCATCCCCTCTTTTTGAAGGTACTTGGTAACACTGAGGGCACAGTTGCTACAGGTCATCCCTTCTACTTTCCAATCAACATTTTTCATACTGCAAAATTATCTTACTATCTCCCGATACATTTACTATTTATGTAAAATATCTTTGCATCATGGATTCAAAATTTATCTTGGAGCAATTGGAGGAAACGGCTGCAAATTTTCTTCAGCAATTGGGTAGTATTAAAGTAGTTGCGTTTCATGGTGAAATGGGAGCTGGCAAAACCACCTTCATTCATGCCATTTGCAAAGCTCTTCAGGTACAGGATGTTACGAGTAGCCCCACTTTTTCGATCATCAACCAATACAATACCATTGGTGGGGCAACTATATATCATATGGATTTGTATCGGCTTCACAACGAACAAGAAGCCATGATGGCAGGGGTAGAAGATTGTTTTTATTCGGGAAGTTTGTGTTTGGTAGAATGGCCCGAGAATGCACCAGGAATTTTTCCGGCAGAAACAATGCATTGTTATTTAACTGTTGCCAGCAATAATGAACGAAAACTGCAAATAAAATTGTAAATTGTACATTCGGCTGCAGCATCATTTTATACATTAACTTTTACCAAACCATGGCTACATCTAAACCATTTGTTTCTCCCTCATTCACTTACGAAACCATGGAAGAAACCTTGGATGTTAAACCAAGAACAGAGTCGCTCACCATAGGTATCCCTAAAGAAGATTCCTTTAACGAAAACAGAATCGCACTCACACCAGAAGCAGTTGGTGTTATTGTGGCTAATGGGCACGAAGTAAACGTAGAAACCAAAGCTGGCGAAGGCGCCAATTACAGCGACACTGATTACAGTGAGGCTGGCGCCAAAATCATTTACAGTAAAAAACAAATATTTGAAAGTGATATCATCGTAAAAAGTGCTCCGGTAAGTGATGATGACTGTGAATATCTTCGACCCAATCAATACATTATTTCACCTATTCACTTAGCGGTGATGAAGCGAGAAATATTGGAGAAGATGATGCAAAAAAAAATCACTGCTTTGAGTTTTGAAAATTTGAAAGATGCAAGTGGCCACAATCCCATCGTTAGAAGCATGAGTGAGATTGCAGGGAGCGCGGTTATGCTCATTGCAGGGCAATACCTTAGCAATGCCAATGAAGGTAAAGGTGTTTTAGTAGGAGGCATCAGTGGCATTCCTCCAACAAAAGTGGTGATCATAGGCGCGGGTATTGTAGGAGAATATGCCGCTAGAACTGCGCTTGCCATGGGTGCTAGTGTGAAGATTTTCGATAATAGTATTTATCGGCTAAAGAGATTGCAAAACAATATTGGTGTAAGGATGTGGACATCCGTAATTGAACCAAAAATACTGAGCAAACAATTAAAAACCTGTGATGTGGCAGTAGGTGCTTTGAGTGGTGCCGGAGGCAGAACACCCATTGTTGTTTCAGAAGAAATGGTGAGTAATATGCGATCTGGAACGGTGATTGTAGATGTGAGCATTGATCATGGGGGTTGTTTTGAAACCAGTAAAGTAACCACCCATAAACAACCAGTTTTTAAAAAGTTTGATGTAATTCATTACTGCGTACCCAACATACCCAGTGGTTTTGCCCGAACCGCCTCGCAGGCCATCAGCAATGTATTGATGCCTTTGTTGCTAGAAACGGCTGAAGATGGCGGTATCGATAGTTTGATCTGGCACAAGATCAATATCAGAACGGGAATTTATTTGTTTAAAGGAAGTTTGACCAACTTTTACCTGAGCGAAAGATTTGATTTGAAATACACGGATCTCAATCTGCTCATCGCTAGCAGAAGGTAATAGGTGATTTTAACTAAATTTTCTTGAGCCAAATTACTCTTAGATCATAAGCTACACTGTATACCAACTATTTAAAATACTGCATTTTAAGAATGTCATTGCAAACAGCATATTCCTCTGGAACGTTGCTGCTAATGATGAGCATTCTAGTTCCTTTTTGTTGTTCAATTAACTGATGAAACATTTCTACACCGTCTCTGTCGAGGTTGGTAGTAGGCTCATCGAGCAACAAGATATCTGACACCGAAAAAAAAGCCTGTGCCAGTCTGAGTCGCTGCTTCATACCACTGCTAAAATACCTGATTTGTTTTTGGGCAGCATCCTGTAATTCTACTGCTGTCAATACTTCATCTGTTGAATGAGAGAGTAGTTTAAACCTACTATGAAAATGCAGAAATTCTAAGGCTGTCATTTCTTCTATTAATTCTAGATAGGGGGTAGCGATGGCGATGTGCTGGTAGAGGTTTTTGTTATTGAAGTTATTGATTCCAGAATATTGTACTTCACCTTCGCTATGTGTGAGGGCACCGGCTATGATTTGCAATAGGGTTGATTTGCCCGAACCATTAGATCCTGTGATGGCATAAGCACCTGTTCCTTGAAATTCAAAATTGAAGTGACGGAATATCCAATCACGGTTAAAACGTTTGCCTAAATTTTGCAAACTAATTTTCATCCAATACTTCTTTACTGAGAATTTTTATGATGCCTCTTTTGCTTTGTTTAATAAAGGTTACGATAACATCTTTTTCAATACACGAAGGCAATTGTTGTTCTATATAGTCTAAGGCCTGCGTGGTATTGAGCCCTCTGTTATAGATGGTTCTGTAAACTTCTAAAATAGCATTGATGGTTTCGTTGCTAAAGCCTCTGCGTTGCAATCCTACAGAGTTTACCCCGGCAAAGCTGATGGGCACACGGCCTGCTTTAATGAACGGCGGCACATCTTTGTTGATAACGGTGTGACCAGCAACATAGGCATGAGCACCAATTCTTGAAAATTGAGGAGCGCCTGCCATACCGCCGATGATGGCATAATCGCCAACTTCCACATGGCCTGCGAGTTGAACACAGTTTGCGAGAATTACATAATCGCCTAGTATACAATCGTGAGCCACATGGGCATAAGCCATTAAAAGGCAATGGCTACCCACTACTGTTTTCCATTTATCTTGTGTTCCTCTATTGATGGTAACATATTCTCTTATGGTGGTATGGTCGCCAATTTCAACGAAGGTTTTTTCGCCAATAAATTTTAAATCTTGTGGTATTGCTCCAATTACAGCCCCCGGAAATACAAGGCATTCTTTGCCGATGGTTGTACCTTCCATGATAACAGCACCGCTCATAATATGAGTTCCGTCACCTATTTTCACATCTTTGTGAATGACAGCAAAGGGATCAACTTTTACATTTTTTCCCAAAACCACGTTGGGGCTTATATGTGCAAGAGAACTAATCATAGTTTTGCTTTGGGTCTTTTTACAATTTGGGCAACCAATACAGCTTCAGTGGCAACTTTATCGCCTATAAATATAGTTCCTTTCATTTCGCAAATTCCCCTTCTGATAGGATTTAGTAATTCCATTTTTAAAATTAATGTATCTCCAGGAACTACTTTTTGTTTGAATTTACAACTTTCAATTTTAAGAAAGTAAGTATCGTACTGGTCTGTTGTATTTCTGGGTATAGCCAATATTCCTCCAGCTTGAGCCAGCGCTTCAACTTGGAGTACTCCAGGCATAACTGAATTGCCTGGAAAATGGCCTTGGAAAAAAGGTTCGTTGTAGGTAACATTTTTTACAGCCACCACATACTTGTCTGTTAGCTCCAGAATTTTATCGATGAGTAAAAAAGGATAGCGATGAGGGAGCGTTTTTTCTATGTCCTGAGCATTAAGCAAAGGGGGCACATTGGGATCGTATTTTGGTACGTCTTGGCGATGTTTGTATTTTTTGATGTGTTCTTTAATTTTTTTAGCAAATTTTACATTACTAGCGTGGCCAGGCCTGTTGGCAATGATGTGTGCTCTAAATGGGAAACCCACCAACGCCAGATCTCCCACCACATCGAGCAGTTTGTGCCGGGCAGGTTCATTGGGATAACGCAATTGTAGATTATTAAGTATCCCCTCTTCACTTACTTTCACGTCATTTTTATGAAATATTTTAGATATACGCTGCACCTGATCTTCGTTTACTGGCCTATCTACCACAACAATTGCATTGTTGATATCGCCACCTTTGATCAAATTATTATTGAGTAATACCTCTAGTTCGTGAAAGAAACAAAATGTTCTACTAGATGCGATTTCTGCATTAAAATCACGAATATTTTTTAGGTCGGCATGTTGAGTGCCTAACACTGGCGAATTAAAATCTATCAGGGTATTGATTCTATACTCGTGGTAAGGCAACGCTACCATTTCCACTTTTTTATTTTCGTCAACAAAAGTGATATTGTGCTGAATATCGTAATATACTTTTACAGCTTCTTGTTTGATGGTGCCTACTTCTTGCAATGCATTTACGAATGGCTCGCTGCTACCATCTAAAATAGGCACTTCTTCTCCATCAATTTCAATGAGAACATTGTCTATTTGCATCCCAACAAGTGCTGCCATCAGGTGTTCGATAGTACTTACTCTTGCGCCGTTGAATTCAATTGTGGTACTGCGGTTGGTTTCTACTACGTTGTCAACATCAGCTTTTATGATGGTTTGGCCTGGTAAGTCGACCCTTTGAAACTGAACGCCAAAGTTTGGTTCCGCAGGTTTCAACTTCATAGTAACTGATTGTCCTGTATGGATACCCGCTCCGGAAATGGTCAATTCCTGCTTGATGGTGTGTTGATATGTTAGTTCAGTTCCGTTCAATAAATCCATAGTTGCAAAAGTAAGAAAAGAATCGGATTTAACTGGTGCATATAACTGATGAAATTAAGATGTGTAACCGCTTGGGGATATATAATAAACAATTGCTATCCTGTGGTGGTTTGCCCATCTTCTTGGTCGGCCTTTAACAACCGAATCAGTCGTTCTAGGTCAGAAAGCCTTTTTTCTAATTCGGGTAGTTTGCGATTGAGTGCCTGACTACGGAGCGCTGCTGCATATTCATGAGCGGGTGAGCCCGTTACAATTGTATTAGGGAATTTGATGCTTTTACTTACACCACTTTGAGCATTTATTTTGGCACCATCGGCAATTTGAATGTGGCCTACGATACCTGCTTGTCCGCCTATCATAACATTGTTGCCAATTTTTGTACTGCCACTAACACCAGCCTGTGCAGCAATTACAGAATTATTACCCACTTCAACGTTGTGGGCCACTTGAATTAGATTGTCGAGTTTTGCGCCCTCCCTAATGATGGTTGAGCCAATGGTGGCACGATCGATGGTGGCATTGGCTCCCACTTCTACATTGTTCTCGATAACGACATTACCAATTTGCGGTACTTTTTTAAATGTGCCATCTGCTTGGGGTGCAAAACCAAAGCCATCGCTGCCAATCACAGTTCCAGCATGTATGGTAACATTGCTGCCAATCACACAATCTCTATAAATTTTTACCCCTGGATGTATGATGCTATTGTCTCCAATGCATACATTGTTACCAATAAAAACATGTGGAAAAATTTTTACATCGTCGCCAATATTCACTTTTTCGCCAATATAGGCGAATGCAGCCACATATATATTTTTACCCAGTGTGGCCGAAGAGTCAATGTAAGCAGGTTCTTGGATTCCCACCAATTGCTGGGTTTTGAGTTGCTGGTAAGTGTCTAACAAAGTAGCAAAAGCGCTATAAGCATCTGGTACACGGAGCAGGGTTGCCTTTACAGGTTGTTTAAGCACCTGCGAGTGGTTAATGATAATGATGGAAGCACTGGTGGAATATAAAAAGTCTTCGTATTTGGGATTGGCTAAAAAAGAAAGTTGACCTGCACGTGCCTCTTCAATTTTACCAAAAGAATCTACCGTAACGGAGGTATCCCCCTCAGCGGAGGCATTAATCATGGCTGCTATTTGAGCTGCACTGAATTGCATGTTTTTCTTTTTTACTGTTGCCTATTTTACAAACACAATTGTTAAAAGTATCTCCTTCAAACTGTGTTGAAGTTTACCTTAGATAACAAATGTAATATTTTTTAATCTTGCCTCTCAGATTTTCATTAATCAAAGCGTGGTCTACTTCAGAAACATCTTTAATTGTGCCGTCTTTAAACAAAATATGAATATGCTCCTCTTCAAAATTGTAGGTACTACTGATGGCTTCACCTGTAAATACCAACCAATGCGCATCTTCTTCACTTATATTTTCCCGCTCTGCAATTTCCTTGGTTTTAGAAGCCACCAAATTTATATCCCAAGCTTTAGCTGCATATTGTACTTTTAATAAATGGCGATTAATAATGCCATTGCACAATGTAAATAGCACCCTGTCGGGATGATTGCACCAATTTTTAATAGCCACCAACACATCATGATCGTCTATGCTGCAAAATTGTTCTATAGTAATTTGTTCAAGGGGTTGGTTAATAAAACTATTGAGGGGTTCTTGGCATTGGGCTTTTACCAGCTTTGCTCGCTTGATGATTTGCTTTAGCATTTGTTCGGCACTTAAAACGGTTTTATGTAAGTAAACTTGCCAGTACATATGCCTTCGAGCCACCAAAAATTTTTCGATAGAATAGATTCCTTTCTCCTCTACCATTAATTCGCCGTTGTGAACCGTAAGCATTTTTAAAATGCGATCGTAGCCAATAGCGCCTTCAATTACCCCGGTAAAAAAACTATCTCGGGTTAAATAATCCATTCTATCTACATCCAATTGTCCACTTACCAATTGATGCAGAAATTTTTTAGGATATTGATTAGTAAAAATATTCAAGGCCATTTGCAGCTTTCCTTCAAACTCTTGATTGAGTTCTTTGATAATGATGAGTGATATTTCTTCATGATGCATCCCCTCTGCCAGCACATGTTCCAAAGCGTGAGAAAATGGACCATGTCCGATATCATGCAACAGAATGGCAATTTTGGCTGCCTGTTGTTCCTCTACAGTAATATCTATTCCTTTGCTGGTAAGCTCCAGCAAAGCCAACCGCATCAAATGATAGGCTCCCAACGAATGATGCAGTCTGCTGTGTACAGCTCCCGGATACACCAGGTGCGCCATAGCCATTTGATGTATCCTACGCAAACGTTGGTAATAAGGATGTGCAATTAATTGTAAAATCAATTCGTCATCGATGGTGATGAAACCATATACCGGATCATTGATTATTTTATGAGAACGCATGAAAAATTACTTAAAGTGAATATGTTAAATCTATTATAAATTGAAACAAAGCTACAAAGCCAATTTTTAAAAAATTAAATTTGTAGCAACCGTACGAAATTTATAAAAATATTTATTTTACTTCTTCACCTAAATCAATAAGCGCATAGCCCATCTCTACCTAAAAACTGCTACTTTTGGCAAGCATCGGCAAAAAAAACAAACTTATGAGTATTGCAAAGATATTATGGGTAGATGATGAAATTGACAGTTTGAATTCGCAGATCATGTTTCTGGAAAACAAAGGGTATAGTGTAGTTACTAAAACCAATGGGTATGATGCCATTGAATATGTGAAAGAAAACATTGTAGATGTGGTACTGATGGATGAAACCATGCCAGGTATTACTGGTTTGCAGGTACTGCAGCAGATCAAAGAAATTAATAGTTCACTTCCTGTAGTGTTGATCACTAAAAACGAAGCAGAAAATTTAATGGATGAAGCTATTGGTAGTCAGATCAGCGATTACTTAATAAAGCCAGTAAACCCTAACCAAGTATGGCTTAGCTTAAAAAAGATCATCGACAATAAACGGTTGGTAGCAGAAAAAACAACTAGTGCTTATCAGCAAGAATTCAGGAGTTTATTTATGGCACTCAACAGTAATCCCAATCATTTAGAATGGATGGACCTCTATAAAAAATTAGTGTACTGGGAACTTGAAATGAAAAAAAGTGACAGTCCTGAGATGCAGGAAGTATTTGCCACACAAAAACAAGAGGCCAATAATGAGTTCTTCAAATACATCTCTAAAAATTATGCCTCTTGGGTATCACCCAAAAGTACTGATGCACCCATCATGAGCCATCAATTGTTGAAATACAAAGTATTGCCCCACCTCGAAAAAGGAACGCCATTGTTTTTTATTCTCATCGATAATTTACGATTTGATCAATGGAAAGCCATTCAGCCAATTTTTAGCGAAAGTTTTCGCATACATGAAGAAGATACTTTTTATGCCATCTTACCCACCGCTACCCAATATGCCCGTAATGCAATTTTTGCAGGCATCTTGCCCATCGACATTGAAAAGCAATTCCCTTCTCAATGGAAAAATGATGATGAAGAAGGAGGAAAAAATTTGTTTGAAGAAGAGTTCTTAAAAGCTCATCTTAAGAGATTGGGTAAAGGCGACCTTAAATACTCTTATACCAAGATTACTAATAATCATGATGGACAAAAAATGGTAGACAATATCCACAACATGTTGCAAAATGATTTAAATGTGATTGTGTATAATTTTGTAGATATGCTTAGCCATGCACGCACAGAAATGGAGGTTCTAAAAGAATTAGCTGGAGATGAAACTAGCTACAGAAGTATTACCAAGAGCTGGTTTGAGCACAGTCCACTTCACCAGGCTTTGAAAAAAATTGCTGATAAAAAATTAAATATGGTGGTAGCTACCGATCATGGAAGTACCAGGGTAAAAACACCCGCCAAAGTAATTGGCGATAAACAAACCACAGCTAATCTTCGGTACAAACACGGAAGAAATTTGAATTATGAAGCTAAGGATGTATTAGCTTTTCGTGATCCAAAAGAGGCGGGTTTGCCAGTACCTAATGTAAACTCAACCTTCATTTTTGCAAAAGGAGATATCTTTCTTTGTTACCCGAATAATTACAATCATTTTGTAAACTATTACCGCAATACCTTTCAGCACGGAGGTATTAGTTTAGAAGAAATGATTGTACCAGTGGTGCGAATGACCAATAAATAATGGTAATGCAACAGCAATTGTTAAAATGCGGGGCCATTCAAAAAACGGTTTTAATTTATTGTAATATTAACTTATCAACGATTGTTGAAAACCTTATTTTTTATTCCCCTTCAATTTTGTGAGTTTGCTGAAGATTTTTAACGATGTTCCTCCTGAATAGAGGCAAGATATTGAAGCATATGAAATTTACACAACACACATTAGATAAAATTGAAAAAATAATTGATGATAGTGGGTATATTATCCGTTACGAGAGAGGTACTTTTCAAAGTGGGTATTGCATTTTGCAAGAAAAGAAAGTAGTGGTACTCAATAAATTTTTACAAACTGAAGGGAGAATCAATACTTTGGTCGATTTGATTGGTCAACTACATATCAATTTCGATGCCCTTACACACGATAGTCAGAAATTATACGCAGAGCTAGTAGAACTAGAACAAGCCAAGTAAAGGTTTTGTAACCACTTGAAAAACAAAGGGTTTCAGCAATGAAACCCTTTTGTAATTTTAAGTAGTTTATTTGCTAATTTTCTTACGACCGATTAGCATACCAATTTTAAGATTAAATGAAAAATACTGGTCTTTATCTTTTGAATTGCCCCTTTTTTTGAGAGGATCAGATTGTGGCAGATATTCTCCGCGCTGTCGATCGTGCAATGCTAAGGCATTGTTTAGGTTAACTCCTGTAAGATTATTATAGAATGCCTGTTCATCTATATACGTCCT
>JBBEBH010000044.1:0-18406 GCA_040882445.1 Ferruginibacter sp.
GTTGGTACCTTTTTCTCGATCATATCTTTTGATGACAAATATTTGATTGTTGGGATCTTTATTATATTGAAATGCACCACCAGGGTACATATCTTCACTATAATAAACATATTGTCCGTCGGGAGAAAAAACAGGTTCGTTTACATCCTGCTGATCATTTTTTCGTATGGTCAATTGTAAACCATTACCACCACTGATGTAATACATCCACATTTCGCCAGCACCGAGTGAGCGTGTGCTAGTAAAATGTTTACGAGCTACAATGTACTCGCCATCGGGGCTCCAAGCTCCGTTGTTGAGCAACCGAAAACTTTCTTTTGTTACCTGCACAGCATTGCTCCCATCTCTGTTCATCACCCAAATATTGTCACCACCACCTGCATCGGATGTGAATAGTATTTTTTTCCCATCCGGACTATATCTTGGCTGCACCTCAAAAGCATGACCGCCTCTAAGAACCTTTGCCGTTCCGCCTTTGAAGGGCATTGTATAAATATCACCAAGTAAATCGAAGATGATTTCTTTTCCATCGGGTGATACATCTATGTTCATCCAAGTACCTTCATTTACAGTAAAAGTGGCTTCTTTATAATTGCCTTCTGGGTTGTTGACATCCCATTTTTTAGCATCCTTTTTTTCTTGAGCAACAGCATTTACTGTTAGCAGAAAAAAAAGCACAAACAGACTGTTTTTAGTAAATCGCATGGTCGTTTTATTTAGTTTTTAAAGTTACGCAAAGGTTGGCATACATCTATAAAGCAATGCTGACCAAAAAAGAGTTGAGACAGTTTTACCTATATTTAAAAAATAGTATTTATTGTTGACACCACTCCATGATACGTTCTAACTTATACAAAAAAGAAGCCCGGAGGCTTCTCTTTTTCTCACTTATTTCAAATGAATTTTATAACTGTATTTAAATATTTTATAGAATGAGTTTATTCACCATCATTCCACTACATCCATGCCCCAATCTCTCCCTTTTTCGGTAGCTGGCAACCCTTCTGTTAACCAACGAGCTGGTTTAGCTCCTTTAAGATAGTAATCAAAAAACTGGCTTAACCTAACCGACAAATCCTTACGGTTTTTCCTCTCTACTAGGTTGTGGTCTTCTCCATTGTACTGAAGCAACCACACTTTTTTGTCTAATCTTTTTAAAGCTGTAAAAAATTCAATACTCTGGTACCAAGGCACAGATCCATCTGCATCGTTGTGCATCAGAAGTATGGGTGTTTTAATTTTGTCGGCAGTAAAAAGGGGTGAATTTTTGATGTACAAATCGCGACGTTCCCAGAGATTGGCGCCAATTCTGCTTTGGGTTTTCTCATATTGAAACTGACGATTTAAACCGGAGCCCCATCTGATACCACCATAGGCGCTGGTCATGTTGGCCACCGGAGCTCCTGCTCCTGCTGCACGAAACATATTGGTTCGGGTAACCAAATAGGCTACTTGATAACCTCCCCAGCTCTGGCCTTGAATGCCCATTTTGGTACTATCTACATAAGGTAGGGTTGACAAATATTTTGCAGCGCTAACTACACTATTGTAGGCACTTTCGCCAGGTTCTCCATTTTTATAATAAATATTAGGATCAAATACTAAGTAACCATTGCTTACGAAATATGGGATGTTGATGGTAGATGCGCTTGGTGCTGGTTGTCTGTAGTTGTAAAGTCCGTCTGAGTTGCGTTCATAAAAATAAAATACGACGGGATATTTTTTCTTTGGATCAAAATCGGCAGGCTTAAATAAAATACCCTCACTCATTTTTCCGTCGAACATCTTCCATCGTACCAATTCTGTGGTTAACCAATTGTACTCTTTTTGTTGAGCTGCAACGTCCGTTACTGTAGTCAATTGGTTCATGTTTGATCCAACATACAATTCAGAAGCTGCGGGAGTAGCCTTCTGCAATAAATACATATTGTTATCTTTTGCTTTTGAAATGGGTCCGGTGGCATAAGCGCCCATATCTAATTTAGCAGGATCGGCAACTGTGTTTAAGGTAGCAATAAAATAGCCAGCTGCTTTGTTCACTTTGTTTTGAGCCGTTAATAAAATAGTTTCGTTAGTTTCAAAAAATCGTTGGTCGGGATCAAGTCTTACATAATTAAACTCTGTTTTATTTTTCCTGCCGTATCCGTTGCTCATATTTTTAGGTTGTTCGTTTGTGCTAGGATCTACCAACCAAAGATCGTATTCGTCTTTTACTATAAAATAACGATCATCATTTACCCAACCGATGGTACCAGCGGCCGAAGGAAAATCAGGTACATCATTTTCGGTGTCGTACAATGGCACTTTGATAGTAGAGGTGATATTAAGAATGATGCCATTAGCAACATTATAGGTGAAGTAATGCTTTAGTTCAGGATTGTACCAATACACATACTTTCCGGCAGGGGATGCCTGATAGTTACCGAAGCTATTGTTCTTAATATAAGTACGTTCACCATTGTTGGTATTAATCACATATGCTTTTGTTTTTGCCCTTCCTTCCCACATAATGGCAGTGCGGTTGCCTTTAGTAGTTTGTGCCAATACCCAATCTGCATTGCCTTCGTTAACCATCATTACATTGTCGGTATCTTCATCACCTAGCTGTAGCACCCGATCTGATCCTGGTTTTGTAACGCTCAGAAAACTCCTACGTTGTTCTTGAGCCAACTGTCGCAACTGCTGTGGTTGTAAATAATCGTCATTGTAATGCCAAATATCTAATCTGGCCAATTCAAAATCAACAAGGTTAGTATCTTTTGCAGGCTGAATAGGAGCTACACCAAAAAATAATTTTTGCCCATCTTTGCTAAAACTTAACAGGGCATTTTCACTCACCGTTTGCCCAATTTTCATGCCCACTGTATTTTTATCTGCTAACATAGAAGCGCTGTCTGAACCATTTTTATAATACCATAATTTATAAAATTTTTGTAAAGCTTTTGCACTGCTATCGCGCTCTGCAACAAATGACAACTGTTTGCCTGCCTTATCAAAAACATAATTTTTTGCATCATTGAAACCACGTAACACTGTATCTTTTTTACCAGATGGCAAATGAAGTAATATCACCAAAGCTTTGTTGTTGCTGTCTTTGGTAGCCTTCCCTGTTTCTAGTAATAGAAAATTTGCTTTTTCATCAAACTGGTATTCGTTTACTTGTTTAAAAGATTGGCTTGTTCCTGTGACAAGGTTTTTCAATATCAATTCAGTGCCTTCATTGGCAGCTGCAGCCCCTGGCACTTCGTCGCCATCGGCATCGGCTAACAAACTTTCTGCTAGCTCATCGGCCTTTTTATATATTTCTTTTACGGCTTTTTGAGCTGCATGGATTACTTCCTCTTTTTCAATTTTACCTTTTACAGAATCAAGCGATTTTCTAATCAACGAATCTGCCAATTTTGAAAGCATATCAATTCTTAGTTTCAAACTATCTACGGTTGGCTTCTTTTTTGCACTGGTATCTGGCAAAGATTTTTCCATTTGATAAGCTACCCAGCCTGCTGCTTTTTCGGGTACTTTAAAAGATTTTACCCTACTTATTTTAACAATGCTATCGGTACCCAACTGCACGATGACCAATGAATCTTTGGGCATCTCATCTGGCTTTTTTTTCTTTATTTTGGCCTGGCGTGTGTCCTGAAAAACAGGTTTTATTTTGAAGATAGCGTACTTGCTGTCTTCTGTAATAACAGCACTATATCCTCTAGCAATGGTTTTTTTATAGCCAGAACTCACCTCTTGCACTACCATGTGGCCATCACCTTCTTGTGGATTAATAGCATATACAATATATTTACCATCATTGCTGATTTTGCGTTCGCCAACAGATTTCCATCCGTCGTATATTGAATGTGTTAAAGGTGTTGTAGTTTGAGCGTAGCTTGAAATAGTTAAGACAAACATTAAAAAGGGTAGTACAGTTTTTTTCATGTGTATTTGTTTTGGAGCTATGAAGTTATTGTAATCATTGCATTTATTGAAATGAAATAGAAAAGCAGAGGAAATAGGAGCAAACGATTACTCATTTGCAGATTCATCGAGCAAGCCCCACTCTTTGCGCAATATTTCATAAGCAACTGGATCTAGCTGCTGTTGATCGTATTGTAAGGCCATATTTTTTTGACGATATGCTTCATATACAGAAACCGCACAGGCAACCGAAATATTGAGCGATTTAATAATACCTACCTGAGGAATGATGAAGTTTCCATCGCTAAGTGCAATCGTTTCTTCTGAAACCCCTCCATGTTCATTTCCAAAAACAAGCACTACGCGATCTGTTAAATCAAGTTGATGTAACGAAACCGAGTCGGTACTCAAATGAGTGGTGTAAATTTTATTGTAGTGCTGTCGAAGTTTTTCGAAACAGGCGGTGGTGTCTGTAAATTGATGAATGCTGAGCCATTTAGCAGCACTGGAAGAGCTTTTTGCTCCCCATTTTTTGTGAGGAGCAATTTTAGTATTTAAAATATAAATGTCCTGAATACCCACAGCATCGCAAGTACGCATCACTGCAGATATGTTATGAGGATCATGTACATTTTCTAGCAAAACGGAGAGGCCGGGTTGCCTTTTATTCAATACATCCTCGAGTCGTTTGGTGCGTTCTGGTGTCATGCTGCGAAAATGGGTAATAAAGTTAACACCCTCAAAATATTTTTTATAGTAGTTGAATAAAATACTTTTAGTACCATTGTATGAGTTCCTTCTGCAAACTACTTAAACCCATATTTTGCAATGGTAAGTTTAATTAAACAGATACTAAACACAGTAATTATAATTGTTGTTATTACTAGGGTTTGGCTCGTATTTGGTAAAACCCATCCATGTAATAATTTGTTGAAGATACTCTGAGCTAAAGGAAAGTAAACGACTTTTATTATTTTTTTTCTGCGTGTCGTTGTTTGAGTACATCGGTTACATGGCTTAAAGAATATCCTTTTGCTTGTAATAAAATGAGGTAATGAAAAAGCAGGTCTGCAGCCTCGCCTAAGAACAAGGATGAATCGTTGTCTTTGGCTTCAATCACCAGTTCAATGGCCTCTTCTCCTACTTTCTGCGCAATTTTATTGATACCTTTTGCAAACAAGGCACTTGTGTAAGAATTGGTTATTGGATGTTGTTTTCGATCTGCTATGATTTTTTCGAGGGTAAACAAAAATGAATCACCATTATTTATTTCTCCCCAGCAGGTATCCGTTCCCGTATGGCAAACCGGACCAATAGGATTTACTTTTAATAACAATGTGTCATTATCGCAATCGGATGTGATGTTGATTAATTCTAAAAAATTTCCACTAGTTTCCCCTTTGGTCCATATAATTTTTTTAGAGCGGCTGAAAAAACTCACCCTTTTGTTAGCGAGTGTAAGTTGCAGCGCCTCATCGTTCATAAAGCCCAGCATCAGTACCTTCCCAGTTGCGTTGTCTTGTACAATGGCAGGTACCAATCTATCAGCATATTTTTCAAAATCAGGTAAAATATTTTCCATATTTGGAGAATTATTGCCAAGTGGCAAGTTTAAATAATTGAGTGATGGTTTATTTTATTTAATTCAAGTAATTTTTGATCGTTGTTTTCAGTTTTAATATATAACCTTTAAAACATGGTTGCACTGGTTTGCTTACTACTACAATATTAAAAATAAATAAGTACCGATAGTGTTGGCAAGCTACTGTACAAAAGTTTTTTCACCATCTTACTTTAATATGTTGCTCGTAAAGGTATTGCTTTAGTTCAGGGATAGATATTTCGCCAAAATGAAAGATACTAGCTGCCAATGCCGCATCTGCATGTCCTTGTTCGAAAACATTTTTGAAATCTGCTTTAGAACCTGCTCCACCTGAAGCAATTACGGGTACAGGTAAAGCGTCTGCAAGCGTTCGAGTTATGTTGAGGGCAAATCCGTGCTTCGTTCCATCATTGTTCATGCTTGTTAGTAAAATTTCACCCGCACCTGCATCTACACCTTGCTTTGCCCAATTGAGTGTTTTGATACCGGTTGGTAAACGACCCCCATTGAGGTACACATACCACTCTCCATCTGCTTCTTTTTTGGTATCAATTGCCAATACTACACATTGGCTTCCAAAAGCACGGCTCATTTCTGCGATGATAGAAGGATTGCGAACAGCTGCAGAATTGATGGATATTTTATCGGCACCATTTTTTAACAGGTATTCTACATCGGCTATCTGACTAATACCCCCGCCCACTGTAAAGGGGATGTTGATGGCAGAGGCTACATCGTTTACCAAACCTGCTAAGGTTTTTCTTCGTTCAACCGTAGCCGTGATGTCTAAGAATACAAGTTCATCGGCACCCTCATTTGCATACTGAATGGCCAAAGCCACAGGATCGCCAGCATCCCTTATGTTTACAAAATTGACGCCTTTCACGGTTCTGCCATTATTGATATCTAGGCACGGAATAATTCGCCGGCAAAGTGAACCTGTTGCCTCATCACTACTCCCTATATGATTGTTCGCTTTTTGCATGTAGGTAATGGTTAGTTAACTTGTTGAAGTTCTTGTAATGTAATTAACCCTTCATATATGGCTTTACCGATGATGGCACCGTTGCAACCTATTGCTTTTATTGCTTCAATATCAGCCATAGATGAAACGCCGCCACTGGCCGTTAATCGCAAGCCAGCAAACTGCTGCAACATCTTTTGATACAAAGCCACAGAAGCACCTTGCATGGCACCATCTTTTTGAATATCGGTACAGAAAAAATGTTGAATTCCGATGGCCTGCATTTGCATTAGAAACTGGTACACATCCATACCGCCATCTTGCAACCAACCATTGATTTTAATTTTTTCATCCAAAACATCGGCTCCGATAAAAAAACGATTGGATCCAAACAAACATACCCATTCCTCTAGCAGTGTAGGTTGTTTCACCGCCAAACTCCCAATTGTGACCAAAGATGCACCAGCATTGATGATATCTTTTACATCTTGTACATTTTTTACACCGCCACCAAAATCAATTTTCAGCGAAGTGTGGTTAGCGATAGTATCCAGCACTTTAATGTTAACAATTTTACCTGCTTTAGCCCCATCCAAATCTACCAGGTGCAATCCCGTTAAGCCTGCCGCTTCAAAAGCTTTAGCAGCTTCTAACGGATTGTTGTAATATACTTTTTTGTTTTTGAAATCGCCCTGAGTGAGCCTGACTGCTTTGCCTTCGATAATATCGATAGCGGGCAAAATAAACCCCCTCTCTATTATTGTAGTTTCTGTATTGGAAGATATATTTGTCACTATAAAGAATTTAAGACCTTAAGAAATTAGATAAAATTGCATCGCCGGTACTAGCAGATTTCTCTGTATGAAACTGAACACCATAAAAATTATCTTTTTGAAGGATAGCACTGTATGGCAATGTGTAGCATGTTTTGGCTACCGTATTTTCACAGAGTGCGGCATAGTAACTATGCACATAATACACATAACTATTTTCGGGTATCCCTTGTAGTAAGTTGCTTTGGTAATTAAAGATGCTGTTCCATCCCATCTGCGGAACTTTTACGCCGGGTTGTGGTTCAAATTTTTTTACTACCGTATCAATGATACCTAAACAGGGCGTATCGCTTTCTTCAGAGTGTGTGCAAAGCAATTGCATGCCCACACAGATACCCAGCACTGGTTGTTGCAAGGTTGGAATAATGATATCTAAGCCTGTTTTTTGTAAACTTTTCATAGCTGCTCCAGCATTGCCCACTCCCGGAAATATTACTTTGTCGGCGTTGCGAAGTAAGGTTTCATCTGCTGTGATGGTAGCAGTAAAACCAAGTCTTTTCAAGGCAAACAACACACTTTGTACATTACCTGCATTGTATTCAACAATACAAATCTTTTGTTGCTGGATGGAAGCTGGAGATATATCCGTCATACTAAAACTGTTTTACAGCATCCCTTTGGTAGAGGGAAGGTGGTTATTGTTGATATCACGTTTTATGGCCATTTTGATAGCTTTTGCAAATGCTTTAAATACACTTTCTATTTTATGGTGTTCGTTGTTTCCTTTAGCTTTAATATTTAGGTTACATTTTGCTGCGTCTGTGAATGATTTAAAAAAGTGTTCAAACATTTCGGTAGGTACATCCCCTATCCTGTTCCGTTTAAATTTTACTTTCCACACCAACCATGGTCTTCCTCCGAAATCGATGGCAACCTGAGCCAAACAATCATCCATGGGAAGTAAGAATCCGTAACGCTCTATACCTCTTTTATCACCGAGTGCTTTTGCAAAGGCTTCTCCTAAAGCAATGGCAGTATCTTCTATGGTATGGTGTTCATCAATTTGGAGATCACCGTTGCAAAGCAATTGCACATCTATACCGCTGTGCCTAGCCACCTGATTGAGCATGTGATCAAAAAAATTTAAGCCCGTTTTTATAGTTGCTTGTCCGGTTCCATCCAAATTTAATCGGATCGAGATATTGGTTTCATTCGTTTTTCTACCATGCAATGTGATGCGAGGAGGCATTTTTAAAAACTCATAAATATCTTTCCAATGGGGTGTAGCCAGGGCGATGGTATCTTTTTTAAGGGCTTCCACTGTATCTTGAATTTCTGAAGCCCCGAGGTTTTCATCCTTATTGAGCCAAATTGCTTTGCAGCCTAAGTTTTTAGCCAATTGAATATCAGTTATTCGATCTCCGATCACAAAAGAATTAGCTAAATCGTAAGCGCTATTGTTGATGTATTCAGAGAGCATACCCGTGCCTGGTTTTCGGGTAGCAGCATTTTGGTGCGGAAGAGTTTTATCGATCATTACTTTAGAGAAAAATACTTTTTCAGTTTCAAAGCTTTTAATCACAAAATGGTGAATAGGCCAAAAATGATGTTCTGGAAAAATATCGGTCCCCAGCCCATCTTGGTTGGTGACCATCAGTAACTCATAATCTAACTCCGTTGCTATTTTTGTCATGTACTCAAAAACATTCGGATAAAAACTGAGTTTATCAAATGAATCGATCTGATAAGTAGGCGGAGCCTCATTAATCAATGTACCATCTCTATCTATTAATAATAATTTTTTTTGCTTCAAATAGTTATCCATTGATGTGCTGTTGGTTGTTTTAGATTGCATGGTATTCATTTAAAAGTTTAATGAGTGTGTGGTTTTCTTCTGCTGTACCGATACTGATGCGTAAACAACCATCACAACCTGGTTCTTTGCTCCTATTTCGCACTACTACTTCATGTGCAGTTAGGTAGTTGTATAATTGGGTGGCATTACTAACTTTCACCAATAAAAAATTGGCGTCGCTAGGAAATATTTTGTTTATAAAAGAAAATTTAAGCAGGGTTTGTGTGAGCAGTTTTCGTTGGTTCACGGTTTCTCTAATCCAATCATTCACCTTTTCTGTGTGTTGCAAAGCATCTATACCCAATTGCTGTGAAGCAATGTTGATGTTATAGGGTGGTTTTACTTTATTGTATAAATCAATGATATCTAAAGATGCATAACATAGGCCCAATCGCAATGCTGCAAGTCCCCAGGCTTTAGACAAGGTTTGCATCACAATCAAATTGGGATATTCTGTTAGTTCTTGTATGAATGTATTTTGATTTGAATAGTTGATATAAGCTTCATCAATGATGACGATTCCCGGAAAATTATTCAACAATAATTCTATATCATACCGGTTCATATTATTACCAGTAGGATTGTTGGGAGAACATATAAATAATAACTTGGAATGTTCATCTATTGCAGTTAAAACGGCTTCAGTATCTAACTGAAAGTTAGCGGTGAGTGGTACTTTCTTTACTATTACATCGTTGATACCTGCGCTTACTTCATACATACCATAGGTAGGGGTGCAAATAATAACGTTGTCAATAGCAGGATTACAAAAGATGCGATAAGCCAAATCAATCACCTCATCGCTGCCATTGCCAATAAAAATATTTTCGGCAGGAACACCTTTGATCTTGGCCAATTGAAATTTCAATTGCCATTGCAAGGGATCAGGATAACGGTTAAAATTTACCAGCTCACTCACTGTGCCATTGCCCGGTGAGCCAAATGGATTTTCGTTGGCATCCAAAAATGTAGTTGCCTTTCCTTCAAAATCATGTCTGGCCGATGAATAAGGTTTTAAGGCCTGAATATTTTTACGTACCAAGGCATTCAAACCTTTGAAATTATTTTTATGAGTACTTTTATCTTTTAACATGTATGAAGTATTTTATTTTTTTATTCTAATGGCCACTGCATTTCGATGTGCCTCCAAGCCTTCAGCTTCTGCCATTAATTCTATGGTATTACCAATAAATGCCAACCCCTCTTTACTCAACTGTTGAAAGGTGATTTTTTTAACGAAACTATCTACAGATACACCGCTGTAAGCCTTTGCATATCCGTTGGTAGGCAGGGTATGATTGGTTCCTGAGGCATAATCTCCTGCACTTTCAGGAGAATAATGGCCAAGAAAAATACTACCTGCGTTGATTACTTTTTCGCTCAGTTCCAATGCCGCATCGGATGCGATGATTAAATGTTCTGCTGCATATTCATTTAAAAAATCAAAAGCTGTGTAAACAGATTCTATCACAACATAACGGCTATGCGTAAGTGCTATTGCAGCTACCTCTTTTCTGGGAAGATGATAAAGTTGTTTGTTCACTTCATCTTGAACGGCTAATACAATTTTTTCAGAACTGGCCACTAGTATTACTTGGCTATCTATACCATGTTCAGCTTGGCTCAGTAGGTCGGAAGCAACAAAAGCTGGCACTGCTGTTTCATCTGCATATACTGCCAGTTCACTCGGGCCAGCTGGCATATCGATAGCGGTACCTTGACGGTTCACCATTTGTTTGGCTGCGGTTACATACTGGTTACCCGGACCAAATATTTTACTCACCTTAGGAACAGACGCAGTTCCGTAGGCCATTGCACCAATGGCTTGTACACCACCTAATTTGAATACATTTTTTAAACCTAGCAATTCAGCAGTGAATAAAATCGTTTCATTAATTTTTCCTTCTGCATTGCTAGGTGTACATAATATAATGTTGTTACATCCCGCAATTTGGGCAGGAATACCAAGCATTAATAAAGTTGAAAATAACGGAGCTGTTCCCCCGGGAATATAGAGCCCTACGTTGCTGATACCAACAGATTTGCGCCAACATAAAACGCCCGGCATAGTATAAATTTGTAGAATAGTTTCTTTTTGTGCTTCATGAAATAACCGAATATTAGCCGCTGCCTGTGTTATGGCTTGCTTTAAAGCAGTTGGTACTATTGCGGCGGCAGTATTGAACTCTTCTGTTGTTACCTTTAGGGCATCTAATTGTACATTATCGAACTGTGCTGCATATTTTCTAAGAGCGGTATCTCCATCAGTTTTTATGTTATCTAAAATAGGTGCTACCAAACCTTCGAGTGAAGCATAATCAAACGCTGGTCTGGTACATAACTGTGGCCAATAACTTTTTTCAGGATTAATATATATTTTCATAACCGATGTTTATAAAATCATTTTTTCGATAGGTACCACTAATATTCCTTGTGCCTGAAACTCTTTTAATTTTTCGATGACTTCCCAGAAATCGTTTTCGTTTACCACGCTTTGTACGCTACTCCAGCCTTCTTCTGCTAATGGAACAATGGTTGGACTTTTATTACCAGGTAATATTGAAGCAATATTTTGTAATTGGTGGTTGGGTGCGTTGAGTAAAATATATTTATTGTTTTTAGCTCTCTTTACTGCGTTGATGCGCATCAATAGTTTTTCTAAGGTCACTTTTTTATCGTGAGTGAGATTTGTACTACCCACCAACACCGCTTCTGATTGCAGAATCACTTCTACTTCTTTGAGGTTGTTGGTAAACAATGTACTACCACTGCTAACTAAATCGCAAATGGCATCTGCCAAACCTATCCCAGGGGCAATTTCTACCGAGCCACTAATTTGGTGAATCTCAGCGGTTATTTTTTGTTGATGTAAAAACATTTGGGTGAGGTATGGATAAGAAGTAGCAATTTTTAATCCGTCTAAATCCTCTACTTTTTCATATTGCATAGCTTTAGGTACAGCAATACTAAGCCTACATTTTCCAAAACCAAGACGGTAAACGAGTTCAATATTTTTATTGGTTTCCATCCAAACATTTTCTCCAACGATGCCGATATCCGCCACGCCGTCAAATATATACTGAGGAATATCGTCATCTCTTAAAAAAAATATTTCTAAGGGGAAGTTTTCGGCAATGGTTTTTAATTGTTTATTGCCATTATTGATTTGAATTCCACATTCTTTGAGCAGCTTTATTGATTCCTCATAGAGTCTGCCCGATTTTTGAATAGCTATTTTTAGCATAATGTCATATTTTTTGGTAGAAGCAATTGAATTGCTGATACCCTTTTTGTTGAGTATTCTTTTTCTATTGATTGTTTTTTTGGCGGTGAATTGCCCAGAAAACAAAAAGGGCTTACATTGCTGTAAGCCCTTTAATTATGTGTTATATACACAAATCAACATCGCTTACCTGGCGGGTAAAATATGATGATGGGTATGTGTAAATTGTTTCATTTGAAATGCAAAGTAAGGGAGGATATTTTTTTTGACCAAATTTATTTTGGTTCTGAATCAAAGTTTAGCATTTCAATTCCAATACCCGGAAGTTCATTGTAAATGATTTTGCCTGCTTCAAACCCAACACCTCGGGCAATATCTTGTGCAAGTAATAAAGGGCCATCCATATCCACCATATCTAGCAAGGGCGCTAGTTGTGCGATGGCCGCTGTGCCAACGGAGCTTTCATTCATGCAGCCCATCATCACTTGCAACGAAAGTTTTCTGGCTGCTGCTATCATTCTTCTGGCGGGAGTAATGCCACTGCATTTGGTGAGTTTGATGTTAATACCATGAAAATAGCCGGCGCATTTGGCTACATCTGATTCTGCCACACATGACTCATCGGCAAACAATGGAATAGAGGATTGTTGAAATAATATTTTCATTCCCTCCCAATCATCTTTAGCAAGGGGTTGTTCTACCATTTCAACTCCCAGTTGTTTTAAAATGGGAATTTTGTGCAGGGCCTGTTCCAGCGTCCATCCAGCATTAGCATCTACCCTTAAAACTGCATCGGTTTCTTTTCGCAGCGCGGCCACCATTTCAAGATCATTATCCGTACCTACTTTCACTTTGTAAATGGGCCAAGGTTGCGCTTTCATTTTTTGTATCATCAGCTCCATATCAGCGATGCCAATCGTATAATCGGTGAGAGGTGCTTTTGCAGGATCTAAAGCCCACAGATCATGCAATTGTTTCTTTTTTAGTTTGCCATAAATATCCCAACCGGCCATATCTAGTGCACAAACCAAGAAAGGATTTTGTGGAAATAGATGATGCAAGTAGTGCCAATATCTTTCGGGGTCGGTGAGGGCAAATTTTTCGAGAAACATCTTTTTCGATTCCATATCTGCGGCCATTTTTTCGACAGGAATATTGTAATAAGAAATCTCCGGAGCTTCTCCATAACCTTTGATACCAAAGTAATTGAGCTCTACCACAAAAGTAGGATGTGTAGTTTTGGTACCCTTCGAAATGGTAAATGGATACTTAAATGGAAGATGGTATATTTTGTAAGAAGCGGTCATATTTTATTTGATATGTATTAAAATATTTATAAACTTTTTCTGCTTTTGTGAAAATAAAAAAGTAATTCAGTTAAAGTTTACAATATAAAAATGGGAGCATCGAAAAGAGCAGGTGCAGGTGCTAACCTCTACCAGATTCTAGTACCATATTTTTCATAGTCACTAAAAATCCAAACTCATCACAAAGTGCTTCCAAGGTTAAGTGCATCCTATAGTTCCAGAAATGATCTGGATTTGCTGGATTGTTGATGCGTTCTGTTCGAGGGTCTTCTTTTCGTAACTGATCATCTATAGACAGTAGATCTTGTAATAGAAATACTGCCCACATGGCGGGTGATTGTAAATGCTGTTGTAGAATATTTCTGCACAGCCATGATTCTGCAAAATAAGGAGCATCACCCTGCTGTGCTAATTGGTGGTTGTAAAATCGTTGAATGCTGGTGGGATCCTCTTCCCACCATTCTCTAATAGTAGCCATATCATGTGTGCCAGGAGTAACCACACTAAGGTATGGTGAATGACGTGGATCAGAAAACTCATCGTTGGTACGTTTTGGCATACGCTGTACTTCTAATGCAAGCATTTGCAAGTTGTTGAGTACACCTTCTACCATGGCAGGAACCATTCCGAGATCTTCGGCACAAATCATCATATTGGTGCTACGTTTTAGTACCGTTAGTTTTTTAATGCCCTCTTCTTCCCACAACTTATTTTGGTTGTTGAAAAAATAATCTACATACAATTTATTGAGTGCAGCTTGTTCGTGATAAGGAAGCGCCTTGTAAGAATCAGTAGCTTGCATGCCAATTCGTAAATGGTAATGAAAAGGATTTGAATCATCTTTTAAAGCAATTACATTGCTGAGCAGATCAAACAACTTATATTGTAAATGTGCATGCTCTTGATGAGTTGCACAGTAGGCAGCAATTTTACGTTGCGTATTAAATTCTGCTTTAAATGAATACAGATGCAGGAACTCATCTTTTACCACAGCGGCATCGCTTCCAAACCAATCGTACAACAATTGCTCTGTAATGTATGGCTGGCAGATTCTGTCTTCGGTAAAATGTAAACCTGCTTTATTAAAGTCTTGCTTGCTCAGCGGCCATGCTGGTATAAATTTACCGAGGATACCTTCAATAGCGTGTGAAGGAATACTCCAAATGCGAAAGAAACCCAGCACGTGATCTATTCTAATGGCGTCGAAATAATTACTCATTTGTTCCATCCGTTGACGCCACCAAGCATAATCGTCTTCTGCCATATTTTCCCAATTGTAAGTAGGAAAACTCCAGTTTTGCCCTTTGGTAGCAAATGCATCTGGTGGTGCGCCTGCTTGCATATTCAGGTGAAACAAAGATTGGTACATCCAAGCATCACAGCTATGTTTTCCAACTCCTATTGGTAAGTCTCCTTTGATAATGATGCCTGATTTGTGTGCGTAATCTACCGCATCTTTAAGTTGAAGATGAAGATGGTATTGCGTAAAATAGTGTATGGCAATATGATCGTAAAAATCATTTTCCGGGCTCACCAATTCCTGTATCTGATCTTCATTATAAGCAGCAAAATCTGGCCAGGAATTGTAGTCTGCTGTTTGATGTTTTTCTCGTAAATAACAATAAGCTGCATAAGGGACCAGCCAGTGGCGGTTGAGATCAAAAAAGCTGAACCAGCCAAAATCATCTTTAAACAACGCTTTATCTTTTTCGTATAATTGGCTGATGGCGTCTTTTTTGATAGCTTGAATTTCTTCGTAATGCAAAGTATCTGCAGTATTGAATTCAGCTACTTTTTTCAACATTGACTCCGGAAATTGAACTGATAACGATTTTGCCAGTTGCTGTACATTTAGAAAAATGGGATGTAGAGCAAAAGCCGATACCGCTGAATAAGGATAAGAATCTTTGTTGGTATGAGAAGAAGTAGTGTCGTTGATGGGCAACAATTGAATCATCCGCAATCCCATTTGTTTTGCCAGATCTGTGAGCAGCTTCATGTCTGTAAAATCGCCTACTCCCCAACTGTTGTTTGATTTTAGGGAAGAAACGGAAATATTGATACCTGCCCCGCGCCAACGATAACGAGCTGTATCGATGGTATGGTTCAATATAGTAAGCGTACCTTTTTCGGCTGATGTGGGCAATACCCGATTGTTTCCATCTTCATATTGCATGTTACCAGAAACGATATTGTATATGCCTAATTTATATTGGATGGGAAAATGTTCTTTGCTGAGATTCAGTTTTAATACCCAATACTGTTTTTTTTGCTCCAGAAATAAAGGGTTTTTAGTATCCCACTCATTCATTTTTTTATTTCCCCCCGTTAGGCATATCACCTTACCCGAAGCCATAGAAGGCGCCTTTACTTTAAAAATATGGGTTGCATTTTTGGTATCCGTTACTTTGAGTTTATGTGGAGTTGAACGAAAAACATCGGTAAAAGGGGTGGAAGAAAATACCTCTTTGTGAAAATCTACATCATTCCATTCATCTATAATATCTATACATTTTACTTTGAATTTCTGTAGGTTAACAGAGGAATTTTTACAGAATTCTTTTTCCTCGTTTCGGTTACTATCTCGGAAAATATAGGTGTACTCAAATTCATCAGACAGCTGCACTGAAGCTGTATCCAAAATCAAATGCCAATAACCATCATTTAAAAAATGAAGGGGTAACTCAATTACCGTCAACCCCCCTTCTTTAGTAAAGCCAACTATCTTAATAGCAATAGATTGGCCATGTTCTGAACGGAAACCAACATAAAAATGAATCATCATGCAATGTGTATTAATTACGCAATTTACAAATAGCCTTTTTATATTTTTAAAAAGTTTTTAAAATCAAAAAAAAATAACAGATTTATCGAGGCTACATTATATTTGCAAAAATATTTTTTTATGACCACAACAAAAAAGAGATCAACTAGATTATACTGGGGTTTATTTTTATTGTCAATAGTAGCTTTTTTTGGCGTTTACGCAATTGGTGGTGGCTACTGTTCGATGGTGTTACCTTTTAATGTCACTTTTTTTGCGTTGGCTTTAGACTTGATGTAAATCACACCACTCCTATAAATATTACACGCCCCACTTTATAGACTGCCCTCAAATAGTTTAACCTATATTTTGCAGTTGGAAATATATTACGGCTTCTAAGCGCTGCACAGCTTAGCATCTTAGAACATTTTTTGATCTCAAAATAGTTTACAAGTTCCTCGGCCAAAAAATAACCTGAAACACGAATCGGTATGGCATTTGAAACCCTCATTACGAGTTTAACTACAAAATATGGGTTAAACACACAAGTATATACAATTTGGGCAAAACGAATATGGAATAAACGAAGTAAAATAAACAGCGGTTCTACAAAAGAAAAATGTTAGCTATGAGGCTACCATTTATTTGTAAAGAGAGCATTTATTTAAGCGCCCTACACTTTTTGTAATTGTTATTGGCAGCCTGATGCACGGTAACGGCACCACTACAAGAAATCACAAAAGTTGCAATGGCCATTATGGCTAAAAAGGATTTGATGTATCTCATTCTAAGTTGGTTAATGTGATTGTATGATACTATTTAACGAATGAGCAGAGAACTTAGTATAAAACTACATCGCTCATTATTAAAAATGTTTGTTTCAATGGGAAGAACCACCTCCTTCAAAAAAAAAGCCGCTGATGAGGCGGCCAGTTTTATATAAAGATATAGGCTTATTTAACTTATTTCACTTCTTCAAACTCAGCATCGGTTACATTTTCGTTGCTGGCATCTTCATTGGTTGCTGCGCCATCAGGTTGCGCTTGTTGAGCTCCGGTATCTTGAGTAGCCTTGTACATATCTTCACTAGCTGCTGTCCATGCTGCATTTAAAGCAGTAACTGCTGTATCAATGGCGCCGATGTCTTGAGATTTATGGGCTGTTTTCAACTGCTCCAAATTGCTTTCGATGGTTTCTTTTTTATCTGCAGGTATTTTTTCACCGTACTCTTTCAACTGCTTTTCTGTTTGGAAGATAAGACTATCGGCTTGGTTGATTTTCTCTACTTTTTCTCTTTCTGCCTTATCGGAAGTTTCATTAGCTTTTGCTTCGTTTTTCATTCTTTCAATTTCTTCGGCATTTAAACCACTACCAGCCTCAATTCTGATTTTTTGCTCTTTGCCTGTGCCCTTATCTTTTGCTGTTACGTGTAAGATACCGTTGGCGTCAATATCGAAAATAACTTCAATTTGAGGTACTCCACGTGGTGATGGTGGTATGCCATCTAAGTTGAACGTGCCTAAGCTCTTATTTTGAGAAGACATTGGTCGTTCGCCTTGCAACACATGAATTTGCACTCCTGGTTGGTTATCGGCGGCTGTACTAAATGTTTCAGATTTTTTGGTAGGGATGGTGGTATTGCTTTCAATCAACTTGGTCATTACACCGCCCATGGTTTCAATACCGAGGCCCAGTGGAGTTACGTCGAGCAACAATACATCTTTCACTTCGCCTGTCATTACAGCCCCTTGAATAGCCGCACCTAATGCCACTACTTCGTCGGGGTTAACCCCTTTGTTGGGTTTTTTACCAAAATATTTTTCAACAATTTCCTGAACTTTAGGAATACGAGTACTTCCACCTACGAGAATTACTTCGTCGATGTCTGAAGTGCTCAATCCTGCGTCTTTCAATGCAGATTGGCAAGGAGTAAGACAACGTTCAAAAAGTTTATCTGCCAATGCTTCAAATTTTGCACGGGTTAGTTTTTTTACCAAGTGTTTGG
>JBBEBH010000045.1:0-81476 GCA_040882445.1 Ferruginibacter sp.
AGGGCTTACATCTTTTACTCCAAATGCGATCCATAAATAACCTAATGCCAACAGAAATAAGCCGATGGCCATTTTTGTAGGCGAAGAAGGCTCATTTTTTCCAAGTTTGATCCACAACCATGCAAAGAGTGGTGCAAAGAGTACCACAAAAATAGAGTTCAAAGATTGGAACCAGCTGGTAGGGACTGTGAAGAAACCTAGGTCTCTTTGTGTTTGTGCATCAGCAAAAAATGTTAAGGAGGCACCGGCTTGTTCAAAAGCACTCCAAAAGAAAATAACGAAAAAGGCTACGATGAAAATGACGCTGATTCGTTGCTTTTCTATTGATCTCAGTGATTTATCTGAAAAAATTAATACAGCAATAACTATAGTGGCTGCTATCAATAAATAAGTAAGGTATCCAATCACTTTTGCATCAAGGTACAAAAGTCCGATAGCCAGTCCCGAAAATAATGCTAATCCAACAATAATTAAAATTGGTTTTAACCAAACTGCGGGTGCATTTGTTGGCGTCATCCCAAGTATTTGTTTGTCTGGACCAAGCACATATTTTTTATGGTAAGTTAACTGCACTACAACGCTGATCAACATGCCAATTCCTGCTGCAAGAAACGCCCATTTAAAATCGGCAGGGTTACCTGTGTCGCCTACTAGACCGCAAATGAATGGGCCAAATGCCCCACCTACATTGATGCCCATGTAAAAAATAGTGTAAGCAGAATCAATTCTACGATCGCCCTTTGGATACATTTGTCCAACCAATGAAGAAATATTAGGTTTAAAAAAACCATTACCTGCTATCATCAATCCTAGTCCACTAAAAAATAAGATGGCCGAAAGATCAGCGGAAGATTGATAAGTTGATGCACAAAAGAACAAAAGAAACTCTCCCAATGCCATCACAAGTCCTCCAACAATAATGGATCTTTGATTACCCCAATATCGATCTGCCACATATCCACCAATCAATGGTGTGAGGTACACCAAACTGGTGTAACTGCCGTAAAGATTAGATGCAAATACTTTATCGAACAAAAGAGCCTTGGTCATAAAAAGTATAAGGATGGCCCTCATGCCATAATAGTTGAAACGTTCCCACATCTCTGTACCGAAAAGAACCCATAAGCCTTTTGGGTGTGCTGGCTGCGCTATCTGATCTGCCATAATAAATAAGTTTAGTTGCTGTTGTTAGGTTAAAAAGTTACTTAGGTGCCTCAAAATAGTGAAATTCTATTTATTGGCAGCATTTCGGCATCGGCATTTTGTAAAGATGCTTTTTGTTGTAAAAAATGATAATAAATAATAATTTTTTTAAACTTGGTAACAAATGTCTGATTAATTTTGTCTCACTATTTAAAACTTTATAAAAAAGTAATACAACATCCTACATGAATATTCTAATCGTTGGAGCAGGAGGTAGAGAACACACCCTTGCTTGGAAGCTCAAACAAAGTGCATTGTGTGAAAAACTATTCATCGCTCCTGGAAACGCAGGTACCGCCCAATGTGGCACCAATTTACTAATAGCTACCACTGCGTTTGAAGAATTAGCCATGGCTTGTAAGCATCATAAAATTGATCTCTTACTCGTTGGTCCGGAAGAGCCTTTGGTGAAAGGCATTTATGATTTCATTAAAAATGACCCCACAACTGCTCATATACAAGTAATAGGGCCATCCTCAGAGGCATCGCAGTTGGAGGGAAGCAAGGCTTACGCCAAAGCTTTTATGCAACGCCACCAAGTTCCTACCGCCGCTTATCGCGAATTTACAGTGGATAATTTCGACGAAGGTCTGGAATATATCAAATCACATTCATTACCTATCGTTCTAAAAGCAGATGGTTTGGCTGCTGGCAAAGGGGTATTGATTTGTAAATCTCATCTGGAAGCTACAGCCGAATTTGATCTCATGATTCACTGGCATAAATTTGGCGAAGCCGGCAACAAAGTGGTTATTGAAGAATTTTTGACCGGCATCGAAATGAGTGTATTTGCGCTCACCGACGGAAAAGATTTTGTATTGCTTCCAGAAGCCAAAGATTATAAAAGAATAGGAGAAGGCGAAACTGGATTAAACACCGGCGGAATGGGCGCTGTGAGTCCTTTGCCTTTTTTTGACGAAACACTCAAACAAAAAATTATTGATCGCATTGTTAAACCTACTATTGATGGACTTTACAATGACGGACTCCATTACCATGGTTTTGTGTTTTTTGGACTGATGATCTCTCCTCAACAAGAGCCTATGGTGATTGAATACAATTGCAGAATGGGTGATCCGGAAACGGAAGTGGTGATTCCAAGAATCACTAACGACCTGCTCGATATTTTACAGGCCATCTCACAACAACGGCTTCACGAAATTAAGATTGTAACAGATCCACGTGCCGCCGCTACCATAGTAGCTGTGAGCGGCGGTTATCCCGGCGATTTTGAAAAAGGAAAGCCTATTAGTGGTATTGAAGTAGAAAAAAATAACAGCAACACCATCGTTTTCCATTCTGGAACTACTTCCAAAGACGGAACCGTGGTTACCAACGGCGGAAGGGTACTAGCCATCACTTCTTTTGGAACAGACATTGCTGATGCTGTACTCAAATCAAAAGAAAGACTCATTGATATATATTTTGATGATATCAACTACAGAAGAGATATTGGCTTCGAATTTGTAGACATAGGTTGAAATAATCTTCGGCCAACACAAGAAATGAATCCATCAAGCTAATCAAATTGTTCAAATTTTACCATCAATGCTTTTTCACAATGAGGTAAAACATTGTTAATAAAACTTATTTGTTTTAAAAATAAATTTTTGGCTTTGTTTAATCCAATATTTTAGTTCAACTTTGTTCAAGTTCATTTATTAGTACGCTTTCACAAAAAAAACATGGGAATTTTCAATTTTTTCACTCAAGAGATCGCCATAGATCTCGGAACGGCCAATACCCTCATCATGCACAATGACGAAGTAGTGGTAAACGAACCCTCTATTGTGGCTTTAGACAGAAACAATCCTAAGAACTTATTGGCAGTTGGTAAAAAGGCATTGATGATGCATGAAAAAACCCATGAAAGTATCAGAACTGTTCGGCCTTTAAGAGATGGTGTCATAGCCGATTTTAATGCTGCAGAATTGATGATCCGCGAGTTGATCAAATTGGTATATCCCAAAAAACCACTATTTGCACCTAGTTGGAGAATGATGATCTGTATTCCCAGCAGCATCACGGAAGTAGAAAAACGTGCGGTTAGAGATAGTGCAGAACAAGCTGGCGCTAAAGAAGTGTACCTCATTCACGAACCCATGGCTGCTGCATTGGGTATTGGTATCGATGTAGAGGAACCAGTGGGAAACATGATCATCGATATCGGTGGGGGTACCACTGGTATCACAGTAATTGCTTTGGCAGGAATTGTGTGCGATCAAAGTATTCGTATTGCAGGCGACGAATTTACTGCCGATATTATGGAAGCACTTCGCCGCTACCATAGTTTATTGATTGGTGAACGCACTGCAGAACAAATTAAAATACAAGTGGGAGCGGCTATGAAAGACCTCGAAAATCCTCCAGATGATATTCCTGTAAATGGCCGAGATCTTGTTACCGGTATTCCAAAACAGGTAATGGTGAGCTATCAAGAAATTGCTGAAGCGCTGGATAAAAGTATTTTTAAAATTGAAGAGGCCATCTTAAAAGCGTTGGAAACAACCCCGCCCGAGTTGGCTGCTGATATTTACCGTAGGGGTTTATACATTACTGGTGGCGGAGCCTTACTGCGCGGACTCGATAAACGCCTAACGTCTAAAATCAAATTACCTGTTCACGTGGCAGATGATCCGCTTAAGAGTGTGGTAAGAGGAACGGGCATTGCACTAAAGAATTATGATAAGTTTCCTTTTGTAATGAGATAAAAAATCCTCTAATTTAAAAATTCTGTATGCCCAAATAGGCACTTTCCTTTTTTAGCATGCTCTATTTTTTACTGTAAATATTTTACTGCCGGTGCGCAACATCTTTCTTTTCATCCGCCGTTATTTCAACTTTCTGTTGTTTATACTACTGCAGGTGATCTGTTTCGTTTTAATTGTTCAATATAGCCAATACCACCAGGCTATGTTTGGCAGTACCGCCAATCAACTTACCGGCAACATTAACAAGCGCTATGATAATATCGAATATTATTTTCAACTCAAACAAACAAACGATTCTCTCTTGAAAGCCAACGAGCGCCTCTACAATAAATTGGCTTATAATTTTAATATACCCGATACAAATTTGAAACAAAGAATAGACACTATTCGCCTTGACTCAATCGAATCTTTCCGACAATTTACTTATCTGCGTGGTAAAATCGTGTCTAATTCAGTCAGCAGTCAAAGCAATTTTCTGGTATTGAGCGGAGAAAACGTTTCCAAAATGCGGGTAGGTATGGGAGTTGTAGATCAAAGCAATGCAGCGGTAGGCGTGATTTCTGATGTAAGTGAAAATTTTGCTGTTGTGATGAGCTTGCTCCACAAAGACAGTAAGATTAGCGGCAAAATTTTAAAAACAGGAGAAACAGGTACCGTTTCCTGGGACGGAAAATATCCCAATGTGCTAACTCTCAACGATATTCCCAAAAGCACAAAACTGGCCAAAGGCGATACTATTATTACCAGCGGATTTAGTACCTTTTTCCCTAAGGGCCTCATGCTAGGTAGAGTAGAAGAAGTTTACCAAGATAAATATACTAACTATGTAAAAGTAGCATTGAGAACATCCGCTAATTTCTACAACCTTGAATTTGGTTATGCTATCGATAATGTGCAACAAATAGGCATTAAAAAAATATTAGATAAAGCAAAAGCAAGTAGCAATTAAAATCTATGAGTAGCTTAATAAAAAATATTATCCGCTTTGTTTTTCTAATCTTCATTCAGGTTTTTGTGCTTGATAGAATTCACTTGCATCAGATGGTAACTCCCTATTTGTATTTTTTATTCATCTTATGGTTGCCCTTCAAGATGCAGCGCAGTTGGGTAATGTTACTTGGTTTTTTGGTTGGAATTACATTAGATGGCTTTCGCCACCAGCCTGGGTTTCATGCAGCAGCCTGTGTAATGCTGGCGTATTTTCGTCCTTTTTTGATCAATCTCCTTATTCCGCAAGAAGGTTCAGAAACCAATTATGAAGAACCTTCTTTTGCTAGTATGGGTGGATTATTGCCCTACTTAATTTATGCGGGCTTTCTCTCCTTTTTACACAATGCCTGGTTATTTCTTCTAGAAGCATGGCAGTTCGGAAACGTTTGGTACTTTCTTGTAAAAACTATTTTATCTACCGCCATTAGTTTGTTACTCATTATTATCACAGAATTGATATTTGTGCGCAAACAAAAATTTAGAACCAACACCATTTAATAACAGTTAGCAGAGTTATAAATTTTGTAGATAATTTTGTTACTCATCTCAAAGTCTATCATCATCTTTTAACCTACCATGCCTGTATTCAACCAGTCCAGAAAAAATGTGATCCGCCTGATATTTATCAGTCTGTTTGTGATCCTCATTCTGAGACTATTTACCCTACAGGTGTTATCACCTGAATACAAATTTATTGCAGACAACCAAGGAGTATTTAGAAAAGTAGTTTACCCCGATAGAGGAATTGTGTACGATCGCAAAAACAGGGCTATTCTGCGCAATACCATCATCTACGATTTGATGGTGACACCAGGTAAAATAAGGGGCACCGATACCACTCTTCTTTGCGAAATATTAGGAATTGATACAGCACAATTCAGAAAAAAAATCATCACTGCCATTATCAAAAATAAAAGTTATCGGGCTTCTATTTTTGAGCCCTTGTTGAGCGATGAAAAAATGGCCAAACTCAACGAAAATATGTACAAGTTTGCCCCTGGGTATTACTTACAAGAACGCCCGGTGAGAGATTATCCTTACGACGCGGCAGGTAATATACTTGGCTACTTAGCAGAAGTTGATACTAATTTCTTGAAAAAACATATAGACGAAGGTTATGTTTCTGGGGATTATGCCGGCAAAACTGGGCTCGAACTTTCTTACGAAAAAGTATTGATGGGCAAACGAGGTATAGAATATTATAAACGAGATAATAAAAATCGACTAACAGATAGATGGGAAAACGGAGCATATGATACTACTGCCATTGCAGGTCAGAATATGCATACATCCCTAGATATTGAATTACAAGAGCTGGGCGAAAAGCTAATGCAAAATAAAGTGGGGGCCGTGGTAGCCATCGATCCTCGAACAGGTGGGATACTTGCCATGATCAGTGCGCCTACTTACAAACCCAGTTTGCTCACGGGATCTGAAAGAAAAAAACATTATACCGAATTGTTATTAGATCCCCGCATCCCATTTTTGAACAGGACCATTGGTACCAAATATGCACCAGGCTCTACCTTTAAAACCCTGCAAGGGTTGATCGGACTACAAGAAGGGGTGATTGATGCAAGAACACAATTCTCGTGCTCTGGTGCTTTTTACGGATGTGGCAAACCTATGCGTTGCCTAGATCCCGGCGTTTGGGCTCTCAGCGGCGCCATCACACATAGTTGTAATACCTACTTCGCCCATGTAATGCAACGAGTAATTAATAACCCCAAATATCCTAATGTAGACAGTAGCTTAAAAGTGTGGGATAACTATATGTATGCTTTTGGATTAGGGAAAAAATTAGGGGTAGATCTCCCCTATGAAATCAATGGAAGCATCCCCACTCCCAAAACATATAACAAGATTTACGGGGAAGGGCGCTGGAATTTCTGCACTTTTCGATCTGTAAGTATCGGACAAGGAGAAGTAGAAACCACCATTTTGCAGGTGGCCAACGAAATGGCTTACCTAGCCAATAAGGGCTGGTACATCACCCCACACATCGTAGATTCTATTGAAGGGGGCGACGAATTTGGTGTGTTGGAGCGATTCAAGGATAAACACACCGCACTCAATATACCGGATAGTTTATTTGAACAAGTGCACGATGGAATGCAAGGTGTGTTAGAACAAGGTACTGCCCGCTCAGCTAAAGTACCCGGTATAGAAGTATGCGGAAAAACTGGTACGGTTGAAAATTCTTTAAGAGGTATAAAACAAAAAGACCACGCTTTTTTTGCGGCATTTGCTCCAAGACGTAATCCGCGTATAGCCATTGCCGTTATTTGTGAAAATGCCGGGTTCGGGTCCACCTCTGCCGCACCCATCGCCTCTTTGATGATTGAGAAATACCTCACAGATTCCATCGCAGGCAAAGAAAGAAAGGCAAGGCTAGAGCAAGTATCCAATTTAAATCTACTACCCCCTAGGATGGTGAAAGAGATCAGGAGAAGAGATTCTATCATTCATGCAAGAGACGCTGCTTACCTTATTGCTAAAGGCTACATCAAAGAAGTAAAAGATACCTTGAAGCTGGAAGATGATGGAGTAGAAATTGAAGATCTGGAGAAATTAAAAAATCAGCAACCTCTTAAAAAGATGCCAGTAAGTGATAGCACAGATCTTAAAATTGAAGCTATATTGCCTAATGATACAAAAAGAATACAAAAAGCAGATAGTTCCAACAACAATAATTAACGCATTAATATATTCAGTATGTCGCACCAAAAATCCATGATAGCCGAAGGTATTGATTGGGTAATGATATGGCTTTACGCCATCATCGTTTTTATAGGTTTGATCTGTATTTTTTCTGTAGAGTTTAAAAGTGACGACCGTTTTTTTCAAAGTTTATTTGCTTTCAAAAAAAATTATAGTAAACAAATGTTATACCTCTGCATCAGTGCAGTAATAGCAGTATTTATTTTATTGACCGACAGTAAATTTTTTACTGCCACACCTAACCTACTCTACCTTTTAGGTATTGTATTAATACTAGCCACTTTTGTAGTAGGCAAAAATGTAAATGGCTCCCGAAGTTGGATTCCATTGGGCTTCATGAATCTGCAGCCCGTTGAAACTTGTAAAATTTTTACTTCTCTTGCTTTAGCAAAATATTTATCTCAGCCAGAAACCAATTTCACTAAAACTAAGTCGCACGCCATCGCTGCAGGATTATGTTTTTTACCCATGATATTTTCAATTCTGCAAAATGAAACAGGATTAGCCTTGGTGTACTTTGCATTTCTGTTGCCCATGTATAGAGAAGGATTGCCAGCTGGATACCTTATTTTAGGAGCATCGCTGTCTATTTTGCTAATTATTACTTTGTTGTTTCCTACTAACCAGCTCTTGATTGTAATTGCTGCTGTGGCTGTTTCTTGTATCTGGTTCATGAAAAGAAAAATAAAACGCAACCGCAATCTATTACTCATTATAATAGCTATTTGGGGAATCAGTTCACTTTTTGTGGGCGTAGCTGTACCATTTCTTTTTAAAAATATTTTTCAAAAATACCAAGCCGATCGAATTTTTAGTTTGGTAGGCAGAGACAATCCTTTTGTAGAAGTAACCAATATCGATGATGTAGATGCAGCTTTGGCAGCCAAAAAGAAAAAAGGGGATACCGAAAATTATAACGTAAAACAATCAAAGATCGCCATTGGCTCCGGCGGTTTTGCAGGAAAAGGTTTTATGAAAGGAACACAAACTCAGGGCGATTTTGTGCCCGAACAACATACCGATTTCATATTTACTTCTCTGGGCGAAAATTTTGGATTTCTGGGTACCACCACCCTGATGCTTTTGTATTTGGCTATGTTACTTCGAATCATTTTCATTGCTGAACGACAACGAAGTACTTTCAGCAGGGTTTACGCTTATTCGGTGGCTGGTATATTATTTTTTCACATCGCCATTAATATTGGCATGACGATTGGACTCGCTCCCGTAATTGGAATCACGCTTCCCTTAATGAGTTATGGAGGCTCCTCCTTACTCACTTTTACCATTTTGATTTTTATCATGATAAAACTGGATGCTGACCGGCAAATGGTGCTCCGGTAAGCTTTCCCGAAAAGAAGGTCTTAGTTCGCTTTCAATCACATAATTTTGCCTTTTCAATAATATTAAAAGTTGCGTTCAAGTTTAGCCCAACTTATGTACAGCAACAAATAAAATGAATATCATACCTCTCAGCGAAGGCGCATTTAGCATAGATAAAACAAAAGTTTTTATTCCCTTTAACAAGGATGCTGATAAAATTCAACATCGTGCAACCGGTAGTTTATTGGTAGAAATTCAACCTTTTGTTTTGGTGGGTAGCAAAGACATTATTTTGCTGGATACCGGCTTAGGGTTTTCAAACTCTAATGGCATTTTACAGATACACCAAAACCTGATAGATCAGGGAATCAATCCTTTGGATGTAACTAAAGTGTTGCTTAGCCATTTACACAAAGATCATGCTGGGGGAGCCGCCAAAGAAGATGTAGTGTTACAAAAACATTACCTCAGTTTTCCTAATGCTACCTACTATGTAAACAAACAGGAGTTTGATTTCGCCATCCAAAAAGGGAGTCCTTCTTACACACCTGCTGAATTTTCTATTTTGAAAGATGCTGAAAATGTTGTTTTTATAGAAGGAGAAGGAACAATAGATGGGTACATTCGGTATGAAACAATTGGGGCTCACTGCCCTTACCACATGGCTTTTTGGATAGAGGAGGATGGTAGAATCATTTTTTTTGGTGCAGATGTAGCCCCTCAGTTACAACAAATGAAAAGCAGGTTTGTAGCCAAATACGATTACGATGGTAAAAAGTGTATGGAACTTCGCACACAATGGTGGGGGCAAGCACAACATGAGCACTGGACAATGTTGTTTTACCACGATATTAAAACGCCCATGATCGCCTTATAAAAAAAGCTGTCCAAAAAAAAGCTGTCGGTTGCTTAACCTAAAAAAAGAGCAATTAAAAAAATAGTAATTTACCTTAGCTGCAAGTATATCAGGGTATTTTTCACCGTAATTTTAACGCATTACTGCAAAAGAGAACCCCCTAAAAAGGAGGCTCAGTATAGTTTTCTATAAAAATTTTACAAAAGCATTAAAAGTTATTTTGCTGCATACCCGGCCTAACGCCTGGGGCTTGTTTGTTTTGCTGGTTCTGCTGTCTCATTTTTCTTAACTGATCTACCAGTTTTTTCCTGAACTCCGCATCTTTAATAAAGAAGTTATTGGTTCTCTCCTGACCTAGTACGGTTACAAAACGATCTTGGTATTTTTTCTTGATGTTGAGCACTGCCTGTTGTCTTTCAATTTCATTCGATTCATTTCTCACAGCACGTACTTCCTGGTCGTATGAAGTATGAATTGGCCAGAATTTTTTGGCTTCTTCTTCGTTCAGATTTAATTCTTTGGTGATATAAGCTACATATAAGGCTTCTATTTTTTTTTCACGATTGGCCATGCCCGGTTGTTGGGCCTGGCTAATAAAGCCGGTAAATAATAATAAGAATAGTAATAATTGTTTCATGGTAATAAATTAATCGTGAAGTTCTAAGGTATTTAATATTTCATCTAGTGCGTTTTCATTCATTATATAATCGGAAGCATCTGGCAGTTGGCTGGCATCTGTAACATCTGTGAGGGACGCCACAAGCGCGGCTTTAACATTTTGGCCTTTGTCTTCTAAAAATGCTACGATAGCTGCATCAGATATGCTTAACATTTCCTGATCAAAACTGTTCCTGATCAAAATCTTTTCAGCTTCTTTGTAAACAGAATCAGTGACGGCGCTTGTGATTTCTGTATTTTTATTTAGTGAAAACCAAACACTCACCGCCATTACCGCAGTAATGGCCGCTGCTACTGTATACCGCCATGCAAATGCACTACTTTTTATAGAAACCACTTTTCTGGTGGTATCTTTTTTAGCTATAATAATATTAGCAAGTTGTTCAAAATATCTTTCTGGAACTGTATAAGTAACTACTTTTTTAATTGCTGCTACCGTAGCAGAAGTAGATGCAGTTTCGGCTACTACTGCTGCATGTTGCTCGATTTTCGAAAAATAGTTGTCGGGTACACTAAATATATTGGAGTTGCCAATGCCTGCAATGGCTGAATATAATGCCGTTATTTCTTCCGCTACTTTATTCTGCTGTTGGCTAATAATTATTTTAGAAACAATCTGATCAGAAAGTTGATCAAAATAAGCCTCTGGAACGTTGTAAGTGGAGGGGGGCTTTGAAATATGAAGCAAAATTTTGCCACTTAATTCTTCAAAATAATCTTTCGGCACTTTAAATACATTGGTGCGGGGTAACCCTGCTATCGTTGCACTTAACTTCTGTAATTCATTTAATATGTGGCTGTTTAATTGCATGCGTAGTTATATAGACTGAACCAAGGCTTAAATAGTTTAACGGTTGATAATATAATCTTCAATTTTTTTTACTGCGTGGTGATAACTAGCTTTTAAAGCTCCTTCACTGGTTTCTAGCACCCTACTCATCTCTTCGTACGGCATTTCTTCGAAATATCTAAGATTGAATACCGCCTTCTGTTTATCAGGAAGTTGTTGAATGGCCAACTGTAGTTTCCATTCTAGTTTGTTTCCATCAAAATCTTTATCAGCTACCAATTTATTGCTCAAGTAGCCATCATCATCACTCAGAGAGGTAGAACTTCGTCGTTTTAGTTGTTCCAAAAATGTTAAACTCTCGTTAGTGGCAATACTATACATCCAAGTATACAATTGACTGTCTTCTCGGAAATTGCCCAGATTTTTCCAAACTTTAATAAACATATTCTGCAATACGTCGTTCGCGTCGTCATGATCAACTACCATCCGGCGAATATGCCAATACAGTTTCTCCTGGTATTTTTTAATAATACGGGTATAGGCAGATTCCCTCGTTGCTTCTTCTTTAAACAACAGCAGCAGCTCCTTGTCATCTAAGTGTATGATCATAGCTTGTAATAATCCAATAAAATTAAAAAAATCAAACTATAGACGCTTTTTTATTTAGTTGGTTTAAATTCATTCTTCACTTTTTCTTTATGGGCATTGTTTAACATCTCTATTCCTTTATTTGATTTTATCAATTTTTTTGCTTTTTGTTATACAAATAATTATGAATATCTTTATTTTACTGCATCAGTCTACTATATTTTAAAAGTAAAAGCAATAAAAAATTTAACGAAACCTGCACCACTAGGTATGTATAAATTATCGATTTTCTTGACAATCATGCTTATGTTCTGCCAAATGCTGTTGGCTCAGGTACCTGCCACCGAAAGAGGAAATGTACTCATTGAAAAAAACAAAACCACAAAAACGGGCACCACATATGCACTCATTACAGGTATTTCGAAATACCAGGCAAACGACAGTTATCAGAATTTGCAGTATGCAGATGTAGATGCCAAAGCCTTTTATAACTACCTCGTATCACCTACGGGGGCCAAAGTGAATGCAGAAACGTAGATACCCTTTTTAATGAAAATGCAAGCTTCATGGAGTTTTGGCGAAAATTTAATCGCATCAAAGAAAAGTTACAAAACGATGATGTGTTTTATATTTACTTTTCAGGGCATGGGGATGCTTACATGGCTGAAGAAGCTTACCTGTTGGCATATGATGCCCCGGCCGGCAATGATAGGAACAACTACAGTACTGGCGTGGGTTTGATAGATATCCACAAGCTGAAAGTACGCATCCAACAAATGACTAGCAACGGTGTAAAAGTGATCCTCATCACAGACGCCTGCCGCACCAATGAATTGCCCGGAAAAAACGAGGGACAATCTATTTCTTACCAGCAGATTTTTGAACGCAAGGCAGGCGAAATACAATTAATCTCTTGTGCCAGCAATCAGGTTTCTTTTGAAGGCTCACAATGGGGAGGTGGCCGGGGTTTATTTTCCTGGCACCTAATCAATGGCTTAAAAGGGATGGCAGATATAGAACCGGAAGATGGAGAAGTAACGCTTACCGAATTATACGATTATGTAAAGAAGAACGTTAACAAAGCATCCTATGACGCTGGTTCTAAAAAATTTCGCCAAACACCCCAATACTGCTGCAATACTGCTGATGAAATGGTATTAAGTATGGTTAATCCAGCAGAAAAAGAACGACTGATGGCTCAATTAAAAGCGGGCGTTTCCTACACACCCGATAAAGCAGATTATGCTGCAAACAAATCAGTACACTTAGGCTCCACCATGAAAGAAGCAGGTCTGGAAGATCTGTATAAACTATTTTTAAAAGCCCTCAACGAAGGAAGACTCATAGAAAAAGGCGGAGCGTATGAAATATTAAATGAAATTCTTCAACAAAAAGTAACTACTTCTGAACTCGCTAGCGAATTAAAATTTACACTAAGTAGTAAATTGATGACGGATGTTACCAAAGTAATTAATACCTATTTGTTTGCAGGTACCAACAACAACAACTATACGTATGATTATTTTATGACCGCAGCTAAAAAACTAGAACTGTTTCAGCATTTGGCAGATACCAATTATTACAATCCACTCGATGTGAAAGTAAATCTCTTGTTTTTAACAGGACATGCTAACTGGCTTACATACAATACCAATATTATGCGGTACAGTTTGAGTAAAATTGATAGTGCCATTGCTTTAAAACCACAAGCTGCTTATTTGTACAATATCAAAGGCTTAATGGAAATAGCTTTAAAACAGTTTGTTGCAGGTGAAAAAACGTTTCGAAAAGGCATACAACTAGCACCGAATTGGTTATATCCCTACCACAATTTGGGGAGTTGTTTTAGTAACCAAGGTAAGTATGACAGTGCGTTGGTTTACTATAAAAAAGCCTTACAAATAGATAGCAATTACCAAACAACTTATGGCGCAGTGTCTGTTTTGTATTACTCTAAAGGGCAGTTTAATACCGCCATAGAATGGGCACAAAAAGGATTAAAAAAAGATAAGCGTGATCCTTATCTATGGGCTCAACTCGGGTATTGTTACAATATTAATAAAGACTGGAAAAATGCGTATACTTCTTTTCATAATGCCAGGTATTACAATCCTTCCTTGGTGATGGTGAATGAAGGTTTATTAAGAGTACACATGTACGATTACAAATTTCCAGATAGCGTAAGTTTTTACGTGACGGAAATGATAAAACCAGATTCTTTGAATCCTATGGTTTATCAAACACTAGGTAATATTTTTACTGAGTTCAAAGAATACAAAGAAGCCATTAATATGTTTAATGTGTCACTTTATATTGATAGTTTAAATCCTGATACTTGGAAATCTGTTGGATATACCTACCAGGCTATGGGGAAAGACACTGCTGCTATCAATAGTTTTGTGAAAGCCTGGGAAATAGATAGTACCGATGCCAACACTTACAACATGTTGGGTAATTTGTATTTTGGTCTTGCTCGTTATCAACAAGCGCAGCACCTCTATGGTAAAGCCATTGAGTTTAACCCAGAAAATGCCGTTCTTTTATGCAATTACGGACAAGCTTCCGAAATGGCAGAAGACACAGTGCTTGCCGAACAATATTATCGACTGTCGTTGAAAAAGGATGTTACTTACGCCTATGCTTATTATCAATTAGCCATTTTATACAGCAAACAACATAAAAATGAAGCGGCCATACAGGAGTTAAGTGAGGCGGTGAAGTTTGGAAATTATAGCAAGGCAACGATTGAAGCAGAAAATTTCTTTGTACCGCTGAGAAATGAGCTTGGTTATATAGAGTTAATCAAAAAAATGAAATGAAAATCATTGCTTCTTTGGTAACCATTCCTATTTTGGGAAGAGCAGTTTACTTTTTCTTTCTTGCCATTACTTTCTCCGCTGCAGCTACAATAAAATCGGTATCCAAGCCATACTTGGTCAATAACTCAGTTGGTTTGCCACTTTCTCCAAATGTATCATTGGTACCAATATATTCTATTGGAATGGGGTGATGATTCGCAGCTACCTGAGCAATGCTATCGCCTAAACCCCCAATGATATTATGTTCTTCAGCAGTTACTGCACATCCTGTTTTTTGAATAGACCCAATTACTGCTGCTTTATCTAAAGGCTTGATCGTATGAATATTGATCAGGTTTACGCTAATACCTTTTTCTTCTAATATTTTAGCAGCTTCTACCGCTTTCCATACAAGATGTCCGCATGCAAAAATACTGACGTCTTTTCCTTCGTTTAGTATCTGTGCCTTTCCAATAGTAAAATCTTCTTCTTTAGTAAAAATAGGCCACACTGGTCTGCCAAAACGCAAGTAAACCGGACCTTCATAATCAGCGATTGCTTTTGTAGCTGCCTTGGTTTGGTTGTAATCGCAGGGAACAATCACCGTCATGCCCGGCAACATTTTCATTAAACCAATATCTTCTAAAATTTGATGCGTTGCACCATCTTCTCCGAGGGTGAGTCCGGCATGTGAAGCACATATTTTTACATTTTTGCCACTGTAGGCAACGCTTTGGCGAATTTGATCATACACCCTACCGGTACTAAAATTGGCAAATGTGGTAGTATAAGGAATTTTTCCTCCAATGGTAAGTCCAGCAGCAATACCGATCATATTAGCTTCTGCAATTCCACACTGTATAAATCTTTCTGGAAACTCTTTGATGAATCCACCGAGTTTCAATGATCCTGCAAGGTCGGCGGTAAGTGCTACAATATTTACATTACTCCTAGCTGCTTCCAGAATACCGTCTCCAAAACCGCTGCGGGTATCTTTGTTACCAGTTACTTCAATTGTATTGAGCATAGTTAATTTTAATTTGGTTCGCAAGATAATAAATAAGTGAATATGTGAACGGATGATAGCAAAGTGAATATCTAAACTTCTTATTAGTAGCCTTGTAACTTTGTGGTATAATATATCGACTACACGTAACTATTCTTTCAATTTTTTTTCCCATTCCCAAGCAGTATGCATCATATCTTCGAGGTTGTATATTGGCTGCCATTGCAGTTCTTTTACAGCTTTATCATGGTTGGCATAAATGGCCACCACATCGCCCGCACGTCTGGGGCCAATAGCATAGTTTAACGATAGTCCGCTTACTTTTTCAAACATATGAATTACTTCCAGCACAGTATTACCATTACCACTACCCAGATTAAAGATATCGCAGTTGCTGTTGTTTTTTCCTTCTATCAAATAATGTAATGCCAGTGTATGTGCATGTGCAATATCACATACATGAATGTAGTCGCGCACGCAACTTCCGTCTCTGGTATCGTAGTCGTTACCCCAAACTTGCATTTGTGGTAATTTGCCAATGGCTGTTTGTGTGATAGCCGGTATTAAATTGGCTGGTATGCCAATAGGTATCTCTCCAATTAAATTTGAAGGATGTGCACCTACTGGATTAAAATAACGAAGCAATATGGCTTTCTGATCTTTTAAACTGTTGATGGTTTGTTGCACGATGGCTTCACCCATTTGTTTAGTACTTCCATAAGGGCTTTCTGCTGGCTTTTCTGGTGTGAGTTCTGTTACTGGAATGTTATCTGCATTACCGTACACCGTGCAGGAAGAAGAAAATACAAAAGAAGGAATCTTGAATTCGGATACACATTTTAAGATATTTATCAACGAGCTGAGGTTATTTTCAAAATACAGTAAGGGCTGCTCTACCGATTCGCCAACCGCTTTGTAGGCTGCAAAATGGATGATGCCAACGATGTCTTTATTCTCTTGAAAAATGGCGTGTGTATCATCAAATATGCATAGATCTACATTATAGTTTTTAACCTTCCTTCCAGTGATGGCTTCTATACCATTTAGTATAGCGGGATTACTTCTGCTATTGTTGTCAACAGAAATTACATCAAATCCATTGTTGATTAAATCTACAATAGTATGTGATCCAATATAACCACATCCACCTGTTACCAGAATTTTTTTCATGTTACAAAGAAAACAAAAAAAGTCACTCAATATACATGAAGTGACTTTTTATAATGAATCAATTTTATTGTTACAAAATGGCTTTAAAGAACCAATACAACAGTGCGGCCAACGCGCCACTCACAGGGATGGTAAGTACCCATGCCCAAACAAGGTTTACAGTTACGCCCCATCTAACCGCACTCAAACGTTTGGTAGCGCCCACACCTATAATGGCACCTGTGATGGTATGTGTGGTACTAACAGGTGCGCCCAAATTAGCAGCAGTAAACAGAGTAATTGCACCTGCTGTTTCTGCGCATACCCCTTCTAGTGGGGTAACCTTGGTAATTTTAGTCCCCATGGTTTTTACAATCTTCCAACCACCACTCATGGTACCTACGCCAATGGCAGTATAACAAGCCAATGGAACCCAATTGGGCATCTGGCTAAATTCCTGTATTTGTCCGCCTGCTATTAAAGCTGCGGTGATGATTCCCATTACCTTTTGTGCATCTGCACCACCATGCCCAATACTAAAAGCTGCAGAAGATACCAGCTGTAATTTTTTGTACATATTTCCAGTGCGGTAGGCATTTTCACCTTTTAAATAATTATAGAAATAAGACAGTATGAATACAATTCCCAAACCCGCTATCGCATACCTCTCAAAATCATTTTTAAACGGCACAAACAACACACAAGCAGTTATAATGGTGGTGATGATCACAACCTTTAACCAAAAACTCCGTTGGATTGTGATGAGGGTAATAAAGATCGCGATAAACATACCAATCAGCGGTGCCAGTACAATAAAAATAATCGTCTTCATAATCATAGCATTATCAATACTTGATAAACCTGCAGCAGCAATAGCAGCACCAGCAAATCCACCAATTAATGTATGAGAGGACGAAGAGGGTAGTCCGTACCACCAAGTCAGTAAATTCCAAAAAATAGCCGCTATCAAACCCGCTAAAATAATGGTCATTCCTTCTGTACCATTTACCACATCTGGTTTCACTGTTTTGGCAACCGTATTGGCCACCGCGTGATCACTGAAAATAAAAAATGCAACGAAATTGAAAAAAGCCGCCCAAATTACCGCCTGAAAAGGCGTGAGTACTTTAGTGCTAACGATGGTAGCAATTGAGTTAGCCGCATCATGAAAACCATTGATATAATCAAACACTAGGGCCAGCACTATAATTACAATGAGTATTGTTGCCATAAGTTTTAATCAACGGGGTTAAAACAGCCTAGGCTGTTATAAAGTGAGTATTTTTAAAGTTGTTGCTTTTGAATACTTAGGCGTATTTAACAATAATAGACTCTATCACGTTGGCTGCATCTTCACACTTATCTGTTACAATTTCCATTACCTGATAAATCTCTCTTTTTTTGATTACCTCTTTGGCATCCGACTCGGTTGCAAATAATCGTTCGATACTCATGTCAAAAATATCATCTCCTTGGTTTTCAATGCTATTAATGGCAACCAAGGCGTCAGTAATTTGACGCATGTTTTTCATATTGCGCAATTCCGTAACAGCTTTGTGAACGTGTATAGATCCCAATGCAATGAGGTCTGCAAATTTCCTGATACCTATATCGTCGGGATTTACCCTATAAAAATTAATTTTTTTGGCGGAAGCATAAATATAATCAGCAATATCATCCAAGGCGTTGGCTAAATAATGAATGTCTTCTCTGTCGAATGGCGTGATAAAGTTTTTTCCAAGTTCTGTAAAGATGCGATGTGTATAATCATCATTCACGTGTTCCATATCCTCCAAATCTTTAATCAATTTCCCTCTACGATCGAAGTCTGGTTCATTCACCACTTCCCTTAGTTTTTCTCCCATTTTTACCAATTCTTCTGCAACACTTTCAAACAATCGATAAAACACCCTGTCTTTGGGTAGAAATATCTTCAGAATAGAATTTATGCCTGCCATACTCATTAATTTTGGCAAAAATAAATAGTTCACATCCTTAACTTGCATCATTGCCAATGGTAACAATTTAGTAACATAGAGTTAATATAAATTTGTTATTGCTTTGAACTTCTAAATATGATACATTGAAAAAAATATTAGTATACTTTTTGTTTTCTTTTTGTTGGGGAAACCCGTTCATTCACAACAATTTTTAATGGATATGATAGATACCAGCAAGGAAACGGGTAGGGGGATGATGAATATCTATCAAAATTTTGGACATCTTCGTTTCAGCGGGTACATTCAACCACAATTTCAGATAGCTGGCTCTGAAGGAATTCGTTCTTTTGAAGGTGGAGATTTTTCGCAACGAGTAAGTAACCGCTTTATGCTACGCCGAAGTAGAGTAAGGATCGATTATATAAGATTCAATAAAAGCAATGATCCTGGCGTACAATTTGTTTTTCAGTTCGATACCAACGAAAGAGGATTCACGATACGTGACGTATGGGGAAGAATTTTTGAGAATAAGTTTCATCTGTTTTCTTTCACCACAGGTATGTTTGCTCGCCCTTTTGGTTATGAAGTAAATTTGAGTAGTAGCGATAGAGAAACTCCCGAAAGAGGTAGAATGAGTCAAACGCTGATGAAAAGTGAACGCGACCTAGGTGCCATGGTAAGCTTCGACGTAAGAAAGGAAGAACATGCACTTAAATACTTAAAAGTAGACGCGGGCATTTTTAACGGACAGGGCATCAATGCCACAGGTGAATTTGATAACGCTAAAGACTTTATAGGAAGGGTATCATTAAAGCCGTTTAAAGTAAACAAAAAACTTACCATTTCTGCAGGCGCATCTATCTTATACGGTGGCCTTGAAAACAATACAGCCTATTATTATACTACTCAGGAACAATTAGGAGTAACTAAAGTAGTGGTAGATTCGTCGTTGAATATTATTGGCGCATTGGCTCCTCGGAGATACTATGGTGCAGATATCCAGTGGAAACTTAAAACGAAAGTTGGTTTCACAGAAATTAGAGGAGAATTTTTAGCTGGCCAACAAACCGGAACCGCTATTAGCACCGAAACTCCAACCGCATTACTCAACGGTAATGCCGGCTTTTACAACCGAAATTTTAATGGTGCTTACTTTTATTTCTTACACAATATTTTTTCCTCAAATCATCAACTGGTGTTGAAATACGATTGGTACGATCCGAATACAAAAACTAAAGGAAATCAAATTGGTGTGCAAGGTACAGGCTTTACGGGGGCGGATGTTAATTACCAAACTTTGGGCCTTGGCTACCTCTATCACATCACTCCCAATGTAAAATGGTTACTCTATTACGCACGCGTTCGCAACGAAAAAACCCTCCTAACAGGATTTACAGAAGATATAAAGGATGATGTATTCACCTGCCGTTTGCAGTTTCGGTTTTAGCAGTTGTTAACATTAGCTTAATACAACCGTAACAATCCCATAACATTCCGTTCACCTTCACTTAACATAAGATTGTTCTCTTTATGCCTCAAAAGAGAAGAGATATGTTTAAACAGTTATTTGCTTTATTAACCCTACTATTTTCCACCCTTTTTGCTCAATCTCAGGATACTCAGTTTACGGGGAAAGTGTTTAATAGCAAAAATGAAGTTCTTGCAGGGGCTACCATTTTGGTGGTAGAATTAGGCCGACAAACCACTACTGATGCTGATGGACGTTTTGTAGTAAACTTAGAAAAAGGAAAAAAATACAGCATTACTATTTCTAATACTGGTTACAATACCAAAACTATAAATGACATTGAATTGTCTGCCAATACAGACAATAACTTTATAGAAATTATTTTAGAAAATAACGCCAAAACAGATTTAACAGGCGTTACCGTAGTAGCAACTTCCCGCAGGCAGGAAAATACCAATGCACTCATTGCTTTTCAAAGGAACAATACTTCTTTGTCGAGTGGGCTAGCAGCAGATTTTATTCGCCGTACTCCTGATAAAAATACTGGTGAAGTATTGCGTCGTGTGAGTGGTGCTTCTATTCAAGATAATAAGTTTGTGATCATTAGAGGCTTGTCAGACAGGTACAATGCTGCTTATATTAATGGAGCAGCCTTACCAAGTAGTGAGCCAGATAAAAAAGCATTTTCTTTCGATGTTATTCCATCTTCCGTGATCGATAACATCATCATTAATAAAACCGCTACTCCAGATTTAACGGGAGAATTTGCTGGAGGCTTGGTTCAAATCAAAACAAAAGACATTCCTACTTTTAACCAGTTAACGGTTGGGTTTTCTATTGGCTTCAATACACAATCAATTTTCGAAGATTTTACAAGCAATACCAGAGGGGATAAAGATTGGCTAGGGTTTAGTAACAGGGCTTTAACGGATACTTATCCAAGAAAATATCTTGCCTATTCAGCACTTCCTAGCGAAGAACGCTTAAATATTGCCCGTTCTTTTAACGACAGAGCTTACGATGAAGTAGGTTCTACCGCTGGTCCAATTCAACAATACAACCTTACTTGGGCCAATGTAAAACGTTTTAAAAATGGGGCAGCTTTCGGAAGTATGTTAGGACTTACTTACAGAAATTCAAAGCTGTTGTTTGACGCTACCAAAACTTTGTTTGAAAGAGGTAACAGTGGACAAGCATTTTTTGATTACACCGATCGTCAGAATAAGTACAGTGTGAATGCTGGTGGTATTGCCAACCTAGCCTGGACCTATAAGAAAAATAAAATTGCTTTCAAAAACTTATTCAACCAATTGTTGGAAGATAACTATTATAGCCGAACAGGTATCAACACCGAAAATTTACAGGATGTATTCCTCAGATCATCTGTACTTAACCAACGTAGTTTGTATGCTGCACAGTTAGAAGGTACTCATGAGTTGCCGATCAAAAAAATTAAGTGGGAATGGAATTTGAATTTTTCTGTAAATGATAAATCACAACCCGATTTACGGGTTCAAACATATGGTAAATCAATTGGTGTAAATGAGCCCTTCAGAATTAATCTTAGAGGAAATAATACCAACCGTTTTTACAGTGAGTTAAATGACAAAGCATTTGGATATACTACTTCTTTCACCATGCCTTTTGAAATGGGTGGTCAAAAACAAAGTTTAAAAGTAGGAGGTTCTTCTACCATCAGATTGAGAGATTTTAAAGCATTCATTTTTGGTTACTCCGAACCATCCAATCAATCACTGAATAATTTGCCTTATAACCAAATTTTTAACAACGAAAATATTAGAGAGGGTGGATTTAACATGATCACCGATCTTCAAAATCCACAAGACAAATACTATGGCGTGTCTGCCATTAGTGCGGGATATGTAATGCTAGATAACAAGTTGAGTGAGAAAATAAGATTGGTATGGGGTTCACGTTTTGAATATTTTGAGCAATTTCTGAAATCAAATGTTCAAGGAACAGACAAAGCCCAGATTGTAAACACAGATAAATTCGACTTCCTGCCTTCGGTAAACTTAACTATTAGTACCAATAAAAAAACAAATATCCGTATTGCAGGTTCTCGCACCGTAGCACGCCCTGAGTTTAGAGAAGTAGCTCCATTCACTTTCTTTGATTTTGAACAACTTGCTTCAACTGCCGGAACTACAAATCTACAAAGGAGCAGCATTATCAATGCAGACATTAGATATGAGATTTATCCAAAAGCTGGGGAGTTGATTTCAATTGGAGCTTTTTATAAAAACTTTACAGATCCGATCGAACTTCGGTTGAATAGTGCTAGTGTAGCCACCCGCCGTCAATACCAGTTTCAGAATGCAGAATCTGCCAGTTTATTTGGGGTAGAAGCAGAGTTTAGAAAGAATCTCTCCTTTTTAAATAGCAACGAAGATAGCTGGCTGAGCAAACTATACTTCAATGGAAACGCCACCCTCATTTTCTCTGAAGTAAGTTTAGGTAACATAGATGCCAATGGCGATAAATTACCCTCTACTACTAGGCCGCTACAAGGACAATCTCCTTACCTCATCAACGCAGGCTTACAATATGATGGTGAAAAGGGCACAAATATTTCTCTACTCTATAATAGGATAGGAGAACGTCTGGCACTCGTAGGAAACAGTGATTTCGGCGATATCTATGAACAACCAAGAAATCTGCTCGATTTCCAGATCAGTCAAAAAGTTATGAAGAACAAAGGGGAAGTTAGACTTACCGTAAGTGATATTTTTAACAACGCATTTGCAACTTATGAGAACAGAGACGAAAAACGAACCTACGATGCATCTGTAGATAGATTTTTTAGTAGCTACAAACCAGGCACTACTATCACTGTGGGCTTCAACTACAACTTTGATCTAAAAAAATAAAACAAAGTCAACGATAAAAATTACTAAACAAACAAACACCATTTATATGAAAAAAATGCTCGCTTTAATGGCCATTACTGCTACTCTTGCAACAGGCTGTGTTAAAGTTGAAATCGACGACTCTACAACCAACAATGGCGGTGGTAATACCGGATTCGGAACTTTACAAGAACAAATTATTGCTACAAAAATCCTTACAGGTAATGTAAACGAAGTTGTAGAATTACCAAAAGGGAAATACACTTTAAAAGGGTATGTGTTCGTTACCGATAGAGCAACACTTCGTTTTGCAGCAGGATCAATCATTGTAAGTGATACCATTCAAAAAGGGGCATTGATTGTAGAAAGAAACAGTCGTTTATTTGCAGAAGGAACTGCAACCGAACCCATCATTTTCACATCAGGTAAAGCTCCTAACCAACGTACTCCGGGCGATTGGGGTGGCATCGTTTTATTAGGCAATGCTCCTACCAATCGCAGCACGCCTCCCATCATTGAAGGGGGTATAAACAGTATTTACGGTGGTAGTATCACTGCCGACAATAGCGGTTCACTAAAATTTGTACGCATCGAATTTGCTGGTGTTGCTGCTGATCCAAATTCTGAAATCAATGGCCTTACTTGCGGTGGTGTAGGAAGTGGAACTACTTTAGAAAACATACAGGTATCTTACGGAAATGATGACGCTTACGAATTTTTTGGGGGTACCGTAAATGCAAAAAATATCATCGCTTTTGCTACTGCAGATGATGATTTCGATTTTGACTTTGGTTATGTTGGAAGAATTCAATTCGGAATCTCTCTGAGAGATCCATTGTTTGTAGATGGTGGAGATGCAGGTAACGGTATTGAGTGCGACAACGACGGCACTGGAACAGTAGCTTCTCCTCGAACAAGACCAGTTTTGAGCAACTTCACTTTTTGCGGTCCAAACGGTGCCGCCAATACTGCTGCCAACCACAACTTTAACACCAGATGGAGAAGAAGTACCCACTTCGTTTTACGCAACTCTATCTTGATGGGTTATGCAAAAGCTGGTTTCCAGTTTGAAAGTGATTCTACCGCTCAAGCTTATATTGATGGTCGTTCTTCTTTCCGACACAACTTAGTTCATGCAGTGGTAGAACCTTACAAAGTAGCAAGCACTTCATTGATCAATGCAGCAGGTGTAAAAACTAAAGCAGAAGGTGTAGATAGTTCAAAAACTTTTGCCAACTCAGCTGATATTATGTTAGAAAATCCGTTCAACCTCACTGCTCCAAACTTTGCGCCAAAGGCCGGTAGCCCTGCTACTGCTCCTAACGCTGCAAGTTTTGTTGGCTTATCTGGTTTTACTAATACTACCTACTCAGGTGCCGTTGGAACTACTAACTGGTTACAGGGTTGGACTAACTTCACGCCCAAAACAAATACATATTAATATGCTTGTGAAAACAATTTGAAAAACACCGCTTACATTTGTAAGCGGTGTTTTTTTAAGTAATTTTTAAAGAATGAAAATAGTATATCTAGCAACAACCATTTGCCTGCTTTCACTTTTTGGATGCAACAATAATTCAGACAATAAACAAACATCACAGAGCGCCGAAGTAGCTGATACTGTAAAATTGGTTTCTATTACCGACCTTGATGCCAGACTAGCCGCTGCTGATAGTTTGGCTATCTTATTTTACAAAGATCCTCATGGCACTGATTCTTTAAGATATACTCGCTACTACACCCAATACAATAGTACCGATACTTTATTGCTGGCTGATTTGAAAACTAATTTAGCCACCGCCACAGTTAAGTTAGAAAAAATAAAAAACTGCCGTAGCGAAGGCAAAATATGGGTATTTAAAAATGGTCAAATATTTCAAACGATCTATTTCTCTTCAAAAAATGCTGAATGTAGCTTCTTGTACATCATAAAAGATGGTTTCTTTTATTATGCTGCCATGCCTTATGGCTTTGCGGTACAACTGAAATCATTACAGAAAAAAGCCATAGAGATCCCCAATTATGGAGAATAAAGCAATTTAGGAACAACGGTTTATTACACAAATATTTGATTGATAGCTTTTTAAGTGTTTAAAAATATAAAATATTGACACTACCAAAAATTTAATATTAAATAATTGTTACCATTTCTTAACTTTAGGGTCTTTCTCTGAAGATGAAGATGGGTTGTACGATATTATTCTTTTTCTGTTTGGCTTTATTTACCTCTCCAAACATAACCGCCCAACAGCATGCGTGGATGCCAGTTGTATTTTTTGGTGACACCATTCAGCTTCCGAGTATTTCACCCATCAAAAAGCATGCTGGCACCCCAATTAACTCTGCAGCCGTTCGATTTTTTTATGAAGAGTTGAATCAACAAAACAATTCTTCTACCATCTATTCATTGCTACAATACAAACAAGAAAAAAAATTGGATGACTGGTTATATTACCAACTCATCCGTCGTACCGCCCAGCAGCTTAGTCCAAAAGAACTCGACTATGATCAATACACATTGTATAAATGGTACCTATTACAAAAATCGGGTTACAATGCTCAGCTAGCTTTTGCTAATGAAAAGCTTTTGTTTTACGTTCAAAGTGACGACAATATATATGACATCCCTTTATTTGAAAAAGAAGGCAAACAATATGTTTGCTTAAATATTCATGATTTTGGTCCAATCGATTTTTCATTGGTACCACTCACCAAAGTGGAAATTGATGGGTTAGGTTTGGAAGGTAAATCGTTTTCGTATAAAGTAACCCAGATACCAGATTTTACTGTTACACACTATCAGGAAAAAGAACTAGTGTTTAATTATCAGAAAAAAGAATATAGATACAATATCAAAGTAGACCCTTTTATGCAGAAGATGTTTAACAATTATCCTTCTGTCGACTTTGAAGCCTATTTCAATATTCCGCTCAGCAAAGTCACCTACAGTTCCTTGATACCGGCTTTGAAAAAGAAACTCAAAGGAATGCGCCAACAAAAAGGGGTTGAGTACCTCATGCAGTTTACTCGTTATGCATTTATGTATGAAGATGATCAACTACACTTTGGGAAAGAAAAAAGACTATCTCCAGAACAAACACTCATAAACGATTACAGCGATTGCGATGATCGTGTAGGCCTGTTTTATTTCCTGGTAAAAGAACTTTACAACCTCCCCATGATCGTATTAATTTATCCTTCACACGTTACATTGGCAATTGAATTAAAAAATTCGGTAGGTGTGCCTGTATTGTATAACGGACGTAAATTTTCGGTATGTGAGCCTACTCCGCAAAAGTTAGATCTTCCCATTGGAGCATTAATGCCTCAATTTATCAACGCCCACTATGATGTGGCGTATGAATACCTACCCAAACGATAAATTTTAGAGCAAGCAGCCATGTTTTCATAATAATTACTTAACTACTATTAATCTTTTTTTCATCCTTTTTTTTGCACTTTGCATACAGAAAAACACACGTACATCGTCAGTAAGTTTTTCCTTAAGCAAATAGCAAGTTTTAATGATGCTTGTACCACCTTTATTATTATTGGTGGTATTTTTTTATATAAATACCTCAAAAATTATCTAAAAAAGTGCCTTTAATAATTGCATCATTTACTTTGAAATAAGTAGTAAAAAGAAGAAGGGTGGTACTATCCAGCAGCCACCATTTAAACAAATCCTAGCAGAATAGATTGCAAAAATAACCTGAGTAGAGTGTCATCTCAATGATTGGTAGAGAACTAAATGGTAAATGTTGTTAGAAATTAAGCGATCGTTTCCTCTAATTTTTTTTGTTCTAGGTTTTTACTAATTGAATTAGAGTGCTCACTCTTTTTTTGCAAAGATTGTTTCACTGCCATACCAGTACTGAGTACTTGTTGTAGCACCTGATAAGTTTCATCTGGATAAGCTACTTCAATTATTTCATTGCATTGGAGCCAAATAGCAATTTTATCGTGTTGCTTTTTCGATAATTTTTTCAGAACAGGTACGCCTATTTCTTTTAATGCTGCCGCATTACAATGTTGTTCGTACTGGCTTTTCATGGGTACTACCATCAATTTTTTCTTCATGTACAAGGCTTCGGCGGGTGCTTCAAATCCTGCACCACATAAAACTCCTTCACTTGTGCTGCAACTGCTAATAAATGCTGCATTATTGATGGGCCTTATCCAACAATTCGAATCTAAATAGGAGGTGCTACTGTGTTTACTGAAAACATGCCAATGTACTTGAGGGTGTTGGCTCAAAACTTTGATGATTTTCTTATCACTGTAAGCCGGAAGATAAACAGTGTAATGTCCCTCATTTCTGATATGAGCATTTCTGATTTCAGTACGTATCACAGGGGTAAAAGTATATTCATCATAAGGCGAAAAGTGAAATCCGATACCCATAGTACAGGGTGCATAATATCGCAGTATTAACCAAGCTATTGGATCGTATTTGTATGGCTTAGGGGCAGCTTTACTTATAACCGCAAACTGATGACTTAAAGCGATACAAGTAACGTTTTTGTTTTTACAAGCCCAAGCACTTAAAGGTTCAAAATCGTTGATTACCAAATCATAATCTTCTACCGGAATGGATTTTACTTCTTCCAAAAATCTTTTAGTTTTCATTTGTTTAAAGGTCGTCAATAAATCTACGCCTCCTTTTTTGCCAAAAACAAAACTTAGTCCTTTGCGGCGGTACTTGATCAAATGTTGCAAACCTACATCTGCCTGAGTGCCGCTGAGTAATACGTCTACATTTGCCATTTTTTCTAAAAGGGGTAATATCTCATTGGCCCTGCTGATGTGCCCATTGCCGGTGGCTTGTAAAGCGTATAATATCTTCATGATGTAGGTGTATCTAAATATAAAATTCGAAGGACTACATCACCTTTTCGTGAAGCTATTGTTATGAAATTATGATCTCAATACTTTTTGAGGGTTGTGGGGAGAAAATATTGGTTAGAGGGTTAGGGCTGTTGTACAACTTTGATATGCGGTGAATGGTTATTGTTACATTGGTATTTTGCTCTTCGAAGAAATTGTAAATCCAATGGTAGTACCTACATCTTGTTTGCTGCGAACGTGAATGGTTTGTTCATGCGCCTCAATGATGTGTTTGCAAATGGCGAGGCCCAAACCACTACCGCCCTCTTTTCTGCTACGCGCAAGATCGGTCCGAAAAAATCTTTCGCATATTCGGGGTATATGTTCTTCTGCGATGCCAACACCTTCATCACTTATTTCTATCAAAATATTGCTGCCATCCACATTGTAAAAACTGGCTTCTATACTAGTGTTATTGTTGCTGTATTTAATGGCATTGTCTACCAAATTGATCAATACCTGTCTTATTTTTTCTTTGTCGGCAAATACTGTTATTGGGAACTCACAACCTTTTTTAATTGCAGTACGGATATTTTTTTCTTTCGATTTCATGAAAAAACTTTCATACACATCCTTTAACAATTCCTGAATTACAAAACTGCTTTTATTAAGCTGTTGTTGACCACTTTCTAATTTTGAAATTTCATCCAAATCATCGAGCAAATTAACCAACCTATCTATATTACGAGAAGTGCTTTTTAAAAATTTACTGTTCACCGCAGGGTTATCTATTGCTCCATCAATCAGTGTATCTACATAGCCTTGAATAGCAAAAATGGGCGTCTTTAATTCGTGACTGAGGTTTTGAAGAAATTCTTTTCTAAAAATTTCATTTTTCTGTAAAATTTCAATTTCTGCTTTTCGCTGCATCGCCCATGTTTCTACATCTGCCCTTACTTCATCGATACTTTTTTGAGGCAGTATATTTTTAAAATAGAACTCTTCTCTTTTACTGGCCTTGGTTTGATAAATCAGCTTATAAATGAGTTTTATTTTACGGTAAATGAACGTTTGCAAAGTGTAAAGAATCAATCCAAAACTACCCAAAAAAGTTACAATAAATGATAGCAATGCAACCCACCATATAGGTTTAAATATAAAAAAACCAACTGCAATTGGTACTGAAAGTGCCAATGCTGTTAATGCTGCAAGTTGTTGTGGTGAAAAGTTTTTACCTGAAGGCATGATACTAATAGCGTCTTCACAGAAAAAATTGTGGCGAAAGACGGCATTTTTTTAGATGAAACCGGAATACCCGTTCAGCAAATTTACAACTCAAATTTGTATCCCACACCTTTTACTGTGGTAATGCAATCGAGCCCCATTTTTTGTCTTATTTTACGAATGTGTACATCAATGGTACGATCGCCCACTATAACTTCAGTTCCCCAAATTTGGTTTAATATTTCGTTTCTCAAAAATACTTTACCTGGTTTAGATGCAAGGAGGGCTAGTAATTCAAATTCTTTGCGAGCCAATATAATGTCTTTCCCTTCGTGGGTCACCATGTACTTTTCCCTGTCAATCGAAATATCTCCTACTTTTATGATTTCGCTTGTTTGTTTGTGTATTCTTCTGAAGAGTGCATTTACTTTGCTCAACAATATTTTGGGACTGATAGGTTTAGTGAGGTAATCGTCGGCGCCCGTTTCTAACCCACGAATTTCTGTGTTTTCATCGCTCATAGCAGATAAAAATACAATCAATGTTTGTTGAAAAGCGGGCATACTGCGCAACTGTTTGCAAGCCTCTATGCCATTTTTGCCAGGCATCATTATGTCTAAGATGATCAGATCGGGTTCTATTTTTTTTGCTTTTTCTATAGCATCATCCCCACTTTTGGCAGTTGTTACATCATATCCCTCTTGTTGCAGGTTAAATTGCAAGATTTCTAGAATATCAGGCTCATCGTCTGCGATCAATATTTTTTTCGAGTTGCTCATATATTATGAAGTTGTGTAAAAGTACTCTAACAATTTGAAGGAAACCTACGTTAAGGGAACGTTATAATATTATTAAATTGTTAAGCAGAAAGTATCATCGCTGGTATTATTGTTGTATAAGAACTGTGTATCACACAATTTTGTACCATCTTTACAGTACTAAAATTATTTATGAAGGCTTTATTACTATTTATTTCTTTTTTTATTGCAGTATCACCACTCTACGCACACTCAACTGACACGGTAAATATACCCCTGTCGCGTTTGGGCTTTCATGATAAAATAGACAAGGAGCAGCAACTGACAGATAAAGCTGATGGAAAAGAAGATAGGTTGCTGCATATTGGGAAAAATGAAGAGATCAACCTCCAAGTATCTTATGCATTGTTTAGAAAAACCGACGAACTCCAGCTCTGGGTAGAAACAAACCCCATGTTGGCTACCAACAATGAAAAAGTTCGATACCTTAGGTTGATAGAAGATCTGGTAAAGACTTTTAGAAATAGTTGGAGCAAGAATGAAATCAAACCGGTTTTGTATCCTGCTTTGTTAAGCAGTTTTGAAACGATTTTAAAGGGTATGCCTACTAGTAAATCCATGTTACCCTCTATTGAAGACGCAAACTACGAGGTAGCAAAAATTCTAACCAATGTTTTTAGTGAGTACAAAGAAGGAAGGGAAGCGCAGAATCTTGTTTACTTGAAATATTGTGGCTTGCATCCAGATAATATTTTAAAAACCATTCGCCCTTATGTAAATGAAATTTTTGCAGATAGCTTAGTAGTAGCCGCTTGCCGCAACAACCCTGTGCAATTGTACTCTTTTGCTCAATCTACCAACACCGAAGAAGGTAAACTAATTCATCGCAATACAGATCCTATGGTGAAAGTGGTGTCAGATTTAAGTCAAACCCCTAATGCACTTTTGTACTTCCCTTTTCTGGATGATTTGTTGACTGGTAAAAATACCGTTGCCAATATCCGGAAATTGGTAGGTGATGATCCCAATACTTACGACAGTATTGGTTATTTTAAAATGCTGGTTCTAACAGAAATCTCCTATTTTAAACGGATGGCAGGCCCCCTTAAAGATACTCCCATTGCTATGTTTGGCCCAAACAGTTTGCGGCAAGTATTGAAAGGAAAGGCATTGCAGCATTTTGTAAAACACATTAATGAATTGCACGACGTTAGTAATCTTGCCGAACGCATGAAAGCAATCCAGCCATTGGGTGCACAAGATCTGTACTATATGATAATTATGGGCGAGTCGGATATTTATACCTCCAGCTATAAACATAGTTTTTCTAGATTGGTGCAACTGATGGGTGCCAAACCAAAGGGCGACTCCTTATTGCAAAGTGTGCATTTCGACTATTTTAAGAAGTTCATCAAAATGGCGGCTAACTTTAATCAGCTCGATAGCTTCCTGAAAATGATGCCAGATGTGAATGCTGAATTATTGATGAAAGCATTTGTGGCCAACCTCCACAAAACAGGTAACCTCGAAGATGCTGTGGATGTTGCGGATTCCTACAGCAGCATCCATGATAAAAAATTATTGAATTCCATTCTTTCCTATGTGGTAGAAAATGAACAACAAAGTATCAACGAAAACAATGATAAGGGAAAGTTAATTTACGGATTGCTCAAAACAATTTTTTTATCTGCTGATAGCAGCAATAAAATTGATCTAACGGTTACTGTTGGCATCCCATCTATATACGAAATTGCCAACAAAGAATTACAAGACGAAAAAGGAAGGATCGTGCAGCAGGTATTTTTTTATGGGGATGAAGACGGAAAAACATTTTTTCCACCCTTTCTCAATTCTTTTTCACCCAAAGACTGGACAATTAAGCACAACAAAGAATGGGTAGAAATAAAATCGATTATAGGTAACGTGTGGGTTTTTGCCAACAAGCCGCTCGACTATAACCAAAACCTAGATGATTCTGCTCAAGTTCACCTTACTCGTTATCTTACGGCTAACGATATGGTACCATCTGTAGTAGTGCACCGTGGTCATAGTTATTGGTTACCGGGTACCATCAAACGCATGCCTTCCTTTGCCAAAATAGTGGTATTGGGATCTTGTGGCGGTTTTCAAAACCTTAACCAGATTTTAGCGGTAAGTCCGGATGCACATATTATTTCTACCAAAGAAATAGGTAAAGGCGATATCAACAAACCCATTCTAAGTTACCTCAATCAATCTTTTATATCCGGAAAAACACTCTCTTGGAGAGACATGTGGAAATCGCTGAGTAACTTTTTTGGCAACGATCCCAACAGAGAAGTACGAGAGAGTTGGGAAGATTATATACCACCTTATCGCAACCTAGGCGCCATTTTTTTAAAAGCCTATCATAAACAAACAGCTGAAGCAGAGGGCAGCTAAGCAATTTACTTTATCTGTTGAAGGTTGCTGCGGATCTTACAAACAGGCTTAACTTTGCCATCATGAGTTTACCTGCAGTTGAAAAAAAGACCTTCCGTTTTTCTTTACTCAAAAGGGTTTTTGCTTTTGCAGCCCCCTATAAAAAGAAATTTTATACCTCCCTTTTTCTATCCCTTTTTTTGGCGGTTATTGCACCAGTTAGGCCATTACTTATTCAGATCACCATCAACAATGGTTTAAACGACCGAGCTGCGGCTAATTTTTTGGATGGCCCGGGTGGTTTTATCATTGAGATCACCATCATTCAGCTGCTGCTGCTAATGATAGAAACTATTTGTCGTTTCTTTTTTACTTTCACCACTGCTTCGCTGGGGCAAAGTGTAGTGAAAGATTTGAGGGTAAGTACCTATCAAAAAATTGTGCAACTCAACCTTCGCCAATTCGATAAAACTCCCATCGGTACACTTACTACCCGAACCATCAACGACATAGAATCTGTAAACGATATCTTTAGCGATGGATTAATTCCAATCATAGCCGATCTTCTGTCTATCGCATCTATTCTCACCTATATGTTTTGGGTTGATGGGCGCCTCACCCTAATTTGTTTAGCGCCCTTTCCAGTGATGATTATAGCCACCTACTATTTTAAAGAAAGCGTTAATAAATCATTTATCAAAGTTCGCAACGCGGTTGCGGCTTTAAACGCCTTTGTGCAAGAGCACATCACGGGCATGGCTTTGGTACAAGCTTTCGCTTCAGAAAAAAGAGAAGAAACACAGTTTGCCACTATTAACAAACAACACCGCAACGCCAATATAAAAGCCATATTTGCATACTCTGTATTTTTTCCGATAGTAGAATTGGTGAGCGCATTGAGTATCGGTTTGCTAGTATGGTGGGCTGCTCGCAATGCCGCACTAGTAAGCGCAGATACGGCCGCTAATGCGGGAGGTATCATCACCGCTTTTATTTTATGCCTCAATTTATTGTTCCGGCCCTTGCGCGTGATCGCCGATAAATTTAATGTGCTGCAAATGGGAATGATCGCCAGCGAACGAGTATTTAAAATTCTGGATAATGAGGATGTTACACCACAATCTGCAGCAGGTGCCAAGGCAGCAGCCAATAATGACCATAGCACTATTAATGGGGCTATCGAATTTAAAGATGTTTGGTTTGCTTATACCGATAAACAGTATGTTTTAAAGAATGTAAATTTTACTATAGAACCCGGACAAACTTTGGCTATTGTAGGACATACCGGAAGTGGAAAAACATCAATCATCAGCTTGATTAATCGACTTTACCAAATTAACAAAGGTGCTATTTTTGTGGATGGAAAAAACATTGAAGATTATGACATACACTACCTGCGAAGTAAGATAGGGGTTGTGTTGCAAGACGTTTTTTTATTCAGTGGCTCCGTACTAGAAAATGTGAGTCTACGTAATCCAGATATCAACAGAGACCAAGTAGAAAAAGCTGCTAAATTAATAGAAATGCACGATTTTATCATGCAACTACCTGGGGGGTACGATTACAATGTGATGGAAAGGGGCGCTACTCTGTCGCTCGGGCAACGACAATTATTATCCTTCATCAGGGCACTTCTATACGATCCCTCCATTTTGATCTTGGATGAAGCTACTTCCTCTATCGATACTGAAAGCGAAGCCCTGATTCAGCTCGCTATTGAGAAACTAATCTCCGGTCGCACTTCTATCGTAATAGCGCACCGCCTAAGTACTATTCGGAAGGCAGATAAAATTTTAGTGCTCCACAATGGCGAGGTAAAAGAAATTGGTAGTCACGATGAATTATTACAAAACAAAGGGTACTATTATCAGCTTTACCAAATGCAGTTTTCTGGCCAACAAAATAGGCAGCCCGCATAAGGCAACCTTAGGTAACAACAAAGTTTTTAATACGGCTATTGATGGAGCAAAAAGTACTATTTCAAAAGAGAGAACCATCATTTTAACCCAGATTTTGCAGTTAAAATCGCAATGTGGGTTTGTAACTGCAAAAAATGGGTTAAACGAAATTGAAATCGATCGGTTGAGAAACGTAATACTATTTAAATTTTTGATCCCTCTATTATTCACAATTCAGTTTAAAAAAATATACATATTAGTCGCTAAAAATGTAGGATGAGTTGCCTTTTTAGCAGTGAAGTATTGGCCAATCTAGATCGAAATATGCCAATAAATTCCTTCTATCTAATTTTTAATTTCAACCACGTCGCCTTATATTTGTGCCAAATTTGAGAAGGGATATGACAGCAAAGCGAATCAAATCATTACTGGTAGCGATTTTCAGCATAGGAATAGTATTATTTTATAATATAACTTTTGGGCAAGATACTGCTCAAATTAAGCAAGCACATGGGGAACCGGGTGAATTTAACGTTACCAAAACGATTCTCGATCACATCAAAGATGATCATAGCTGGCACCTATGGGGACATACTTCTATTTCATTGCCTGTAATTCTTTATTCTGATAAAGGATTAGAAGTATTTTCATCACATCATTTGGTAGATGAACACCACGAACCCGCAGCTTACCAAGGGAAATATTTATACAAAACATTTGAAGGAAAAATAAAAGTAGTAAATGAAGATGGAAGCATGAACGAATCGGCCAGTAAAAATGTGTGGGATTTCTCTATCACTAAAAACGTGGCTTCTCTCTTACTTTCCGTTTTCATTCTTTTGGTTGTATTCTTAACTGTTGCTAGCGCATACAAAAAATCGGGTATTACTTCAGCTCCCAAAGGATTGCAATCCTTTATAGAACCCATCATTCTTTTTGTAAGAGATGATGTGGCCAAACCAAATATTGGAAAACATTATGCCAAGTACATGCCTTTTTTGTTAACCGTTTTCTTTTTGATTTGGATCAACAACATGTTGGGCTTGGTTCCTCTATTTCCGGGTGGTGCCAACGTGAGCGGAAATATTGCATTTACAATGACACTAGCTGTTATTACTTTTATTTTGGTAAACATAAAAGGCAATAAAAGCTACTGGAAGCATATATTTTGGATGCCAGGAATACATTGGAGCATGAAATTATTTTTAGCTCCTATCGAGTTAATAGGTGTATTTACAAAACCTATCTCACTGATGATTCGTTTGTTTGCGAACATCACTGCTGGTCACATCTTGGTATTAAGTTTGATTTGTTTGATCTTTATATTCGAAAGTATTTTCGCTTCCGTCATCGCAGTTCCGTTTGCGGTTTTCATCAACATGATAGAACTATTGGTGGCCTTTTTGCAAGCTTTTATATTTACAATGCTCGCTGCTATGTATATTGGAATGGCCACAGTAGAGCATCACCATGAAGAACACGCTCATTAAGTATAAAATGATCATCAACTTTTTTTATAACAATTAAAATTCACAAACATGGTAGTAGGAAGTGTTGCCGCAATTGGTGCTGGTTTAGCTGCTATTGGCGCAGGTATCGGTGTAGGTCTAATTGGTAAAGGTGCTGTAGAAGGTATCGCTCGCCAACCGGAAGCTGCTAATGAGATTCGTGCAAACATGATCGTTGCTGCGGCTTTCGTAGAGGCAGTTGCATTGTTTGCTGTGGTAGTTGCCCTTATGGGTATTGGTTAATCCACAAAACTATTACAGGCTCAAAGCAAAGGGCGGAGAGCCTGTAACTTTTTTTTGAATCAAAGAACAACTTATAATCTATATAATTATGCTGTTAGAAATAAACCCATTGGTATTGCCCGACATCGGTTTGGTGTTTTGGAGCACCATCGCGTTTTTAGTTTTATTGTTTGTGTTGGGAAAATTTGCATGGAAACCTATCATGAAAGCCATCAGTGAAAGAGAACAAGGTATTACCGATGCAATTGCATCTGCTGAAAAGGTGAAACTGGAAATGGCTCAATTAAAAAATGAAAACGAAGCTTTGTTGGCAACAGCACGCGAAGAGAGAGCTATTATTTTGAAAGAAGCAAAAGACATCAAAGACAAAATGATCAATGGTGCCAAAGAAGAAGCCAAGGTACAAGCTGCAAAAATAATTACAGATGCACAGGTATCTATCGTTAACCAAAAAATGGCTGCCATCACCGATTTAAAAAATCAAGTGGGCAACCTAGTTATCGAAGTAAGTGAAAAAATTCTTAGAAGAGAGTTGGCCAATAAAGATGAGCAGGAAAATTATATCAAGCAATTAACCGCTGATGTAAAAATGAACTAATCTCTAGTTAGGCAAATGATCACATCATCACAATTGTATTATGAACAATCCACGTTTAGCAGGAAGGTATGCAAAAAGTTTATTAGAACTTTCTATTGAACAGCACCATTTGGATGCCGTTTATGCCGATATAAAAATGCTGAATGGCATTTGCAAAAGCAATCCCGATTTTGTGGCCTTACTTAAAAGCCCGGTGATTAATTCCGATAAAAAAGAAAAAATCATCTCTGCGGTGTTGGAAGGCAAAATTAGTCCGCTTACCAACGCTTTTGTTCAATTGCTGGCCCGCAAAACAAGAGAAAGCAACCTGCCCGAAATTACTCGTGCTTTTATAGAACAATACAATGAATTGAAACATATTCATCAGGTAAAAATAACAACGGCCATTCCTATAAGCGAAACCTTGAAAAATGATATTCTTGCCAAAGTGAAAACAGATGCAGGTATCGATCATATTGAATTAGAAACAGTGGTGAAAGAAGAACTGATCGGTGGATTCAAATTAGAAATGAAGGGCAACTTGGTAGATGCTAGCATACTCAGAGACCTTAAAGATGTAAAAAAACAATTCGCTGAAAATATCTATATACATCAAATACGTTAGCACTTTCTGTTACAAAATATTTAAATGCCGCATATAGATAATGAGGCTTTTTTGTTAATTGAACCGATTACTTTGCGGCAAAAAACATATTCCCTTTTACGATCCAGGCAATTCCAAAAAGCATCATACAGGCAGATTCTGGCCAAAAAATAGAAAGGTCGGCCCTTTCCATTAGCACCACTATCATGAGGCTTACCATCATTCCTGCTCCACAAACTTTGTACAATATATTCCTGTATTTCTGTCGGGGCCCCGCTTTCTCCGACTTTGGGAAAAACCAAAATGTATAGATGGCCAGCAAGCTAAAAAAGACAGCAGCGCTGATGTTATGTATCATTCCATGGTAATTTTTCAGAAAAGATATTTCTGAGCATTCTGCACAAGCAGTTTCTACATGATAACTAGTAGGGAAAATGGCTATACAAATGGCTGCAATGGAGGCTGCATTAGTAATAAAGTCATCTTTTTTTTCGTAGCCCTTATAGGTAAACAAAAACATGGCTATACCAAAAAGTAAGCCTACAAAAATATCACCCATATTGGTATAATAATAATGGCTGATAGACGGTTTTATAAGCGTGCCGCAGTAAAATGAATTTAGTACAAACACAATGGGCATCAGTATGGCTAATACTCCAATGGTTTGCCTCACTTTTAGATAAGATATCAATCTTACTTTATTGTTCAATGCTTCCATGATAACTTTTATTTTATAAAATAAAAATAAAACTAATATTTGCGAAATTTAGCTAGAATGAAAAAAACCTGTTTCGATTAATGATCTATACTACAACAATCATTAAAATTTTTAGACTAGATGTGTTAAAACATAACGCGATAGGCATAAAAAAACCGGTCTTTTTAAAGACCGGTTTTTAATGTAGAAAAATTTTATTTCTGAATCAGCAAAGAACCTGATGCCAGACGTTTGCCCAAACTGGTAGTAAGGTCTACAGTATATACTCCTGAAGCTACATTTCTTAAGTCTACGTCCATTCGGTCGTATATAGGTGCTGCATTGTATTGTTTACTATACACTTTTGCTCCCTTAGCATCATACACATTTAAAGTGCGTTGTTCGTTGCCGTTAGTAGCATTATAATACCTCACTTGAAATACTCCGTTGTTGGGATTTGGGTATATGAACAGTTGGTTGCTAACAGAGTCGCTCACATTTACCAAATTAGAAGAGATGCTACAACCGTTTACATCGGTAACAGTTACAGTATAAGCACCTAATTTGTCAACATCCATTGGATAGCTGCTTCCACTTACACCATTTACAAGGTTGCCATTTCTGTACCATTGGTAAGAATAAGTACCCACAGGACTAACAGTTGTAAACAATGTTGTAGGTACAGAAGGATTGATGCTCCTGTATTCTGCCGCCACCAAAACTGCATTTGGTAAAGCAGTTACAATTAGCGATGCTCCAGTGCTGTTAACAGCTCCACAAGGAGCACCTGTAACGATAACTCTGTAATTGTATCCATTCATATTAGTATTTATTCCTGCTATGTTAAGTACTGATGTTGTAACCCCACTATAAAGTGAGCTGTTGCTAAGGTTGATGAATGCTCCACCATTTACGCTCAATTGCCATTGGTAAGTGAGAGAAGTACCAGTAGCGCCTACACTTATATTTACGTTATTTCCCGCACAACCTACAATGCTAACAGGTTGTGTTTGAATAGTTACGGGTGTATTTACATTAAGTGTAGCAGCAGCCGAAGTAAGATCAACAGTACACGTACCATTAATGAGCACTCTGTACTGATAACCATTGATGGCAGTGCCTACCGCAGATAAATTAATGTTACTATTAATGGCACCTGGAATATTTGTAAAGCTGGCTCCAGCATTGTTGCTTACCTGCCATTGATAACTTAGGTTGGTACCATTTACTACCACGTTAAACGTTACATTGGCACCTGGGCAAACGGTTAAGTTTGCAGGTTGTGTAGTAATATTAGCAGGATTAGTAATTGATAAAGTTGCTGGGGTAGAGTTAGTCCCAATTGGCCCACAACTATACACCACTGCTCTGTATTGATAATTGTTTTGCGAAGCTGCTACATTCGTTAGTGAAACAGTAGCATTGGTTGCACCAGCAATATTGGTAAAGTTAGATCCGTTGTCGTTGCTTACCTGCCATTGATAGCTAAGGTTACTACCTGTTGCTGCAACGCTAAAGTTTGCATTGCCATTTAAACAAACTGCCACGTTGGTTGGGTTACTCGTTACCGTTGCGGCGTTAGTTACCGATAAGGTAGCTGGGGTTGAGGTTACTGAAGAAGGACAAGCATTGCTCACCACCACTCTATACTGGTGGTTGTTTTGGCTGTTGGCGACATTGGTTAAATTTAATGTTGCGGATGTTGCACCAATAATATTGGTAAAGCTAACGCCTGCATCGGTGCTTATCTGCCATTGGTAGGCAATACTGGTTCCAGAAGCAGTTACACTAAAACTAGTATTAGTACCATTACATGCACTAGTGTTAGCTGGTTGCGTACTAATCACCGCTGGAGAACAGGCTACATTTTGAATAATAGTAGTAACGGTATCCCTAACATTTACACGAACGCCCGAACTGTTGAAAAGGTTAGAGCGCATGTTTACCAAAGGCCTTGATTGAAGTAGGATATCATCGATATACCAACCCACATTTGCAGTATTATCATCTGACCCTACCCTAAAACGGAATCTTGCATTCTGATTGGCGTACGGTAAAAGTGAAATGCTTGTTTTAATAAAACCATTGCTATTACCTGTAAAGGCAGCTCTTCCCCCTAATGGGTTATTACTTCCAGTTCCCATAGAGCCATTGTATCCGTTTTGTGTCATGAGTGAACCAAGATCGGCCCAGCTAGTACCGTTGTTCGTACTTATTTCCACTAAACCACCATCCCAGCCATCTTCTGTGTTGAAGTTGTGCCAGAAGCTGAGTACCGGAGGAGTAGCGCCCAGGGTTACGTTATTAGTAGTTGCCAAGCTATAATCTGTAGCAATACTAGCATTTATTCCAAAAAATGCATTGGGGGCACTTTGGCTTTGTGCTTGCGAAACCGTAAAGTTGGTGTTGTTGATAGAGCTGGTTGTCCATGCTGCGGGTATGGTTGCTATTGGCACTATTTCGTTGATCAAATCAACAGAAGGAAACCAGCTACCACTATTAACCTGAATGGTGAACACGAAGCTTTGTGATTGACCTGCCGCAAGGTTTACCGGAAAACTTACCACTCTGTTTGCAGAGTTGTAAGTTCCACCTGAAACATAAGTTACATTGCTAGGCAATGTGTCTGTTAGTAAATAGTTAGCTAATCCGCTGCAAGTTCCAGCGCTTACAACGTTGGTATAAGTGATATTTAAACCTTCAAGTTGTTGGGTTACACTTTGAGTAAGTTGTAAAATACTTTCTACTGTAGAAAAACCTGGAATCTGGTCATTAGTGGCATTACCAGAGCCTTGAACTGCATCAAATCCCATTCCTCTTCTGGCAAAAGCGGTCATGATGGCACAACGATAAGCACCATTGTATAAAATCTGATCTGCTTGTAATATTGCATTTCTACTGTCTATAAACCCTGAATTACAAGGTTGTAGTCTGAGTCCCTCAGTTACTAGCTTCATTGCAATGCCATTACCCCCTACTCCAGTTGAATTAAACAGGTCGGGATTAATACTACCTACCTGATTGATGATATTCCAAGTCATATCCCACAATGTGGCGCACCAGATTTCCCCTCTACTATGCTGTTGACCCGCACCGGGAATGTTAGCACTATAAGTTCTGTTGTTTACGGCAAAATTGGTACAATATCGCTGAGATCTGATTCCTAACCCAGTTGGGGGTTGGTTCGCCGCATAAGTACCAATACCTCTGGGTTTGGTAAATCCATCGGTAAGCAATGAGTTAGCCCAGTCTTGTGTTGCCATCAATCCGTAATAATCACTCCATCCTTCTCCCATATGTTCTGCGTTTGAAACGCAACCAGCCTGCGAAGGGCCTCCTGCTAAGCGATTGCTGATACCATGTCCGAATTCATGAACAATGATGCCATTATCTACATCTCCATCTTTTTGTGGAGTTCCGTTCCACAAATACATCTGCATACGGCCGCTACCTCCATCTACAGGCGTTGCAAAGTTGGCATTGTTGGTACCGCCGCCATCCTGTGCTTCTGCACGAACGGCATCATTACCTACGCCACCTCTTCCTTGGTTGTTGGCCTGAAAATTTCCAGACACCTCATCCAGTCCATACTGATACATGAGGTCATGTATGATGTTATTCCAATAAAATAAGTTGGTAATATTGAACTGTTGATTTTCGATAGGTGCTGTTTGAATAGGTGTTACGGTAAAATCTGGTACAAAGTTGAACGTTAGCGGATCTGGGCTGGTGGTACTTTGTGCAGACCTGTTTTGGTCAGCCGAGTTCTGATTATTTCTGTCGTGGTATGACCATACATTGTTACCCCTAGTATAAGTAAAATCATTTGGACCATCACTGTGCCATTTTAAGCTGGTGGCATTGCCCGGTGCAAGCGTCCAGGGGTTGGTTCTAAGTTCTGGCGCTCCTCCTGTATGATTTGGACTTTCTGCAGGGTAAGGGATAACGCGATAAGTTGCTCCATTTACAATAAATGGACTCACCTGCGTGTTGGCAGCAGCAACAGTATTGTTAAAAAACTGAGATGCTACTTGATCCTTACTTTTTTGTTCACAGCTTGCATCATGTGAATGGTTATTGATATGATCGAAATTACAAAAAACGGTCAAATTCAATTCATGAATAACTTCATTTTTTTCTGCATCCACACTCAATAACCAGTAATCGCTGCTATTAGTAGGCGCAAAAAACACTTGCCAAGCCAACTTAACAGATTTCCCTTCGTTCAATGGCATCCAAACCAATTCTGCAGTAACATTTTCATGTGTAACATCTAATTTACCAAAATTATAGCGTTGAGTCTCGCCCATTTTAGTACTAAAAAGAGCGGAATTACTACTAATTTTTTTATCTGCCAATGCAGTTCTGATGGCTATTTCGGCTGTGATGGAAGCACTACTGCTAGCACCCCCGGTTCTACTTTCCAAGTTGCTTATTCTGGTTCCCGCATTTGAAACCAACTGCTCGTTTTTAAATGCCAAGGTTTGAATTTGGTTATACACTGGTATGCCTTTAAAACGCTGTTGTAGGTAAATCATCTGCGTTCCAGCAACCTTGTTTACGTAGGCATCACTTATGACTACATTCTGTAAATCTGTATTTGAAAGTCCAATTTTTGATGCATGGTTTGCTACGATCTTAAGTGCGGTAGCGGCATCAATATTTTGAGAAAAACTTCCGGAAACAAAAAGTACGGATACAAAAAATAATAAAATTTTCTTCATTAGATGTTAATTGGCTTTTCTCGTCATTATTCCGGAAAGGTTAGCTTCCGGTTATTTTCAGAGTGGGGTGAGTGATAAAATTTGATAAAAAGGTGCCAGTTGCTGTGTGTCAATTAATTAGAATTGGTTTTGAATTAAGCGGAAAATTACGATTATTGATCACATGCACGAAATTTTGTTAAATGTATTCTTAAAAGTTTTTTTTCTGTTAACCAAAATCCAGATTTAATGCATTTCTTCCAAATGAATGGGCTACACCTCAAAAAATATCTAATTAATAGGGTATAGTTGCTATTTTTTTTGCCGTTCTTATAATCATCTCTTACCTTTGCAGCCTTAAAACAGACGCCTAAAACTGTTTACCCAAAAAAAGAGCGATTTTAAATTACGAAATACAGTTCCAGTTTGGTTTTCAGTTGGCCTAATCAATAAATATAAATTTTTATGGTAGAGATTAAACCAGATGAAATTTCGGCGATCCTTCGTCAGCAATTAAGCAATTTTAACGCTTCTGCCGATTTGGAAGAAGTAGGCACAGTATTGCAGGTGGGTGATGGTATTGCCCGTGTGTATGGTTTAAACAATGTTCGCTCTGGGGAACTGGTAGAATTCGACAATGGAGTAAAAGCAATTGCGCTGAACCTAGAGGAAGACAATGTAGGGGTTGTATTGATGGGCGATAGCAGCGAAATCAAAGAAGGAGATAAAGTAAAGCGTACTAACCAAATAGCTTCTATTAAGGTTGGTGAAGGTATGTGTGGCAGGGTAATTAACACTCTTGGTCAACCCATTGATGGTAAAGGTCCTTTGCAAGGCGAATTGTATGAAATGCCATTAGAACGTAAAGCACCAGGGGTAATTTTTCGTGAGCCGGTAAAAGAACCACTACAAACAGGTATTAAAGCTATTGATGCGATGATTCCTATTGGCCGCGGACAACGAGAGTTGATCATCGGTGATCGCCAAACTGGTAAAACTGCTATAGCAGTAGATACTATTATTAACCAAAAAGAATTTTTTGCAGCAGGTAAGCCTGTATATTGTATATATGTAGCCATCGGTCAAAAAGCATCTACCATTGCAGGTATCATGAAAACTTTGCAAGAAAACGGTGCTATGGAATACACCACCATCGTGGCCGCATCTGCTTCTGAACCAGCCCCACTTCAATTTTACGCTCCATTTGCGGGTGCTGCTATTGGCGAATTCTTCCGTGATACCGGCCGCCCAGCGCTGATCATTTATGATGATTTATCTAAACAAGCGGTTGCATACCGTGAAGTATCCCTGCTATTGCGTCGTCCACCAGGCCGTGAAGCATATCCTGGAGATGTGTTCTATTTGCACAGTCGCCTATTAGAAAGAGCCGCTAAAGTGGTATCAAAAGATGAAATTGCAAAACAAATGAATGATTTGCCTGAATCTATCAAACATCTTGTAAAAGGTGGTGGATCGCTGACTGCTTTACCAATCATTGAAACACAGGCTGGCGACGTATCAGCATATATTCCTACCAATGTCATTTCGATCACAGATGGCCAGATATTTCTAGAAGGTAACCTCTTTAATGCAGGTATTAGACCGGCTATTAACGTAGGTATTTCTGTAAGCCGCGTAGGTGGTAACGCACAGATTAAATCGATGAAAAAAGTAGCAGGTACCCTAAAGCTAGACCAAGCGCTCTTTCGTGAGTTGGAAGCTTTTTCTAAGTTTGGGGGTGATTTGGACGCTGCTACTAAAAATGTAATCGACAAAGGAGCCAGAAATGTAGAAATTTTGAAACAAGCTCAGTATAACCCCTATACGGTAGAAAAACAAGTAGCGATTATTTATTTGGGTACCCAAGGTTTATTGAAACAAGTAAATGTTAAGAAAGTAAAAGCGTTTGAAGAACATTTCTTGCTTGAAATGGAAAATAAATTGCCCCAAATTCTGGCAGAATTTAAAAACGGGAGCTTACCCGAAGATGGACTTAACAAAATGGTTGAATTAGCCAACGGATTAATTCCTCAGTACAAATAAATGGGATAAAGCATATCTATGAAAAGAGCGAGTAATCGCTCTTTTTTTATATTGCCAAATAGCCTCTTTTTTTCTTAAATATTAAAATTGCTATTTTGGCAGGTTTTTTAAAAGGAACACTTTTTGTAATTTAGTTCTTACTAACAAAAAATAGATAAAAAGATGACAATAGAAATTATCCTCATTTCAGTAATTTTTATGGTGCTTGGAACGATTGTGCAGTCGAGGTTAAAAAGTAAATTTAGTCAGTACAGCGAAGTGCCAACCAGTAGTGGTATGAGCGGAAAAGAAATTGCAGAAAAGATGTTACGTGATAATGGCATTTTTGATGTTCAAGTCATTTCTGTAGAAGGGCAGCTCACAGATCACTATAATCCTACTAACCGAACCGTAAATCTAAGTACCGATGTGTATCATGGAAGTAGCGTAGCGGCTGCCGCGGTATCAGCACACGAATGTGGCCACGCAGTTCAACATGCTACAGCTTACTCGATGCTCATGTTGAGAAGTAAATTGGTGCCAGCGGTACAAATCAGCAGCAGACTTTCACAATGGGTGATCATTGCCGGTTTGGGCTTGTTGGGTTTTGGAGGTGGAAACTCCAATATATTACTAGCAGGAATAATTCTTTTTGCAATAACCACCTTGTTTTCTGTGGTAACCTTGCCTGTAGAATTTGATGCATCCAATAGAGCCTTAAAATGGTTGCAGACTGCCAACATCACCACACCTGTTGAAAAAGAAAAAGCACAGGACGCTCTTAAGTGGGCAGCCCTTACATATGTAGTGGCTGCATTAGCTTCCATTGCGATGTTAGTACAATATATTTTAATTTTTATGAGCAGAAGCAGAAACTAGTCAACCATACGTTTATTCTACTATGCAAATATCCAACAAAAAAAAGTGAGTGTTTATCTGTTAAAAAAAATTAAATTAGTAACACCTAACACTACAAAAAAAGATATAGCTTAACATAAAAATAAACATGATCCAACCTCGTCAGAAGTGAGATGATTACATCATATGCTATTAACCTTTCAATTACCTTTATAACTTGAAAAGTAAAATATAATTTATAAAACAACTACAAGATGAATTTTGGAAAAGAATTTCAAAAATATGCAGTGAAGCATAAAGGCATTAGCAGTAATACCTTAGATGGATACATTAAGCACAACGTAACCAATCTCACCCCTAATATTATTGAAGAGAGACCCATGAACGTAGCAGTGATGGATGTGTACAGTCGCTTAATGATGGATAGAATTATTTTTCTGGGTTATCCCATCAGCGACGAAGTAGCAAACATCGTAACTGCACAGTTACTGTTTTTAGAAAGTACCGATCGCACTAGAGATATCCAAATGTATATCAATAGTCCGGGTGGCTCTGTGTACGCTGGTTTAGGTATGTATGATACCATGCAGTTCATTACACCAAATATTGCTACAATCTGCACTGGCATTGCTGCTAGCATGGCCCAAGTGTTGATGTGTGCTGGAGCACCAGGTAAAAGAACTGCATTAAAACACAGTCGCATCATGATGCACCAACCCAGTGCAGGTGCAGTGGGTCAGGCATCTGACATTGAGATCACTGTAAACGAAGTACGTAAACTTAAAAGGGAATTGTACGATATCATTTCACATCATACTGGGCAACCCATTGAAAAAATTGCAGAAGATTGTGACCGCGATAAATGGATGACGGCACCTGAAGCTAAAGAGTATGGCCTAGTAGATGAAGTACTGTTGGTGAATCCAAGGAAAGCAAAAGCATAGTAACATCAATATCATTTTACAATATTCAATCAATACAATTATTTATACAAATATGAATACGCTGAATCAAAAAATAAGAATGGAGGATGAAGAGGAAATGCCCGCAATGCCCGACAATCCAATGGAGAAAATGATGACTGGATGGATGTTCGACAAAAAATTCATCGAACAACGCAAAGTATTTTTGTGGGGTGTAGTAGATGATAAATCATCGAAAGATATTACCGATAGGCTGATGTACCTCGAAGCATTAGATCCCGGAAAAGAAATTACTTTTTATATTAATAGCCCCGGAGGTATGGTCACAAGTGGCATGGTGGTGTACGATACCATGCAAATGATTTCCTCACCCGTGAGCACGGTATGTATGGGTATGGCAGCCAGCATGGGCAGTATTTTGCTGAGCGGAGGAAAAAAAGGTAGGAGATTTATTTACAAACACGGAGAAGTGATGATTCATCAGCCAAGTGGTGGCGGTCGTGGCACCAGCGCAGACCTGGAAATCATGGCCGTACAGATTAAAAAAACAAAGGAAATGGGCGCAAGAATACTAGCAGAAAATTGCGGGCAAACCTATGAAAAAGTGATGAAAGACTTCGACCGCGATTATTGGATGGATGCAACAGAATCAATCACTTATGGAATAGTAGATGGGGTGATGGAAAAAATTTAACAGAATGCTTATATACAAATGGCTGCAAACCACGTTTTAAGGGTTTGCGGCCATTTTTGTAAAGGTATATGCATCATTTTGTTCATATCGATTGTCTTGATATTAGATTCTTAAAAAAGGCGTGTACCTTTGCGGCCCATTAAAAGCAGCAAGTACTATATTTAAAAACAACAAATGGCAAAACAACAAGTATTACATTGCTCCTTTTGTGGTCGCAGTAGAGATGAAGTAAAGATTCTCATTGCGGGCCAAGATGGGCATATCTGTGAAAACTGCGTAGAACATGCACAGGAAATTATTTCACAGGAACTGAGTGCCCACATCGAATCAAAACACCCGGCCTCCGGAAATAATAAACTCACCGTTCGCAAACCTGCAGAAATCAAAAAGTTTTTGGAAGAGTATGTAATTGGTCAAGATGATGCTAAAAAAACATTGGCAGTGGCAGTGTATAATCATTACAAAAGGCTCAATTATAAATCAGACAATGATGTAGAAATTGAGAAAAGTAATATCATCATGGTGGGCGAAACAGGAACCGGTAAAACCCTTCTGGCAAAATCAATTGCCCGCATGCTCAATGTTCCCTTTGCCATTGTAGATGCCACCGTTTTTACAGAAGCAGGATATGTGGGTGAAGATGTGGAGAGTATGCTCACCAGATTGTTGCAAGCTTGTAACTATGATGTGCAAGCCGCAGAAAAAGGAATTGTATTTATTGATGAGATAGATAAAATTGCCCGCAAAAGTGACAATCCTTCCATCACCCGCGATGTAAGCGGTGAAGGTGTACAACAAGGATTGCTCAAATTATTAGAAGGAAGTGAAGTACTCGTGCCACCTCAGGGAGGTCGGAAACACCCCGAACAAAAACTTGTTAAAGTAAATACACAAAACATCCTTTTCATTTGTGGAGGTGCTTTCGATGGTATCGATCGTATTATAGCACGTAGGGTAAACACCAATGCCATTGGGTTTAATGTAAACAAAGAATTACAAGAATACCAACACAACAATTTGTTGCAATTTGTGAATGCGGTAGACCTAAAACATTTTGGATTGATTCCAGAATTATTGGGCCGTTTGCCAGTGGTAACTTACCTTAATCCACTCGATGCTACCACTCTACGCAGCATCCTCACAGAACCTAAGAATGCAATCATCAAGCAATTTACAAAGCTGTTCGAAATTGAAGGGATCAAACTCAGCTTTGAGCCGCCTGTGTTCGACTTCATGGTAGAAAAAGCGCTGGAATACAAACTAGGTGCCCGCGGTTTGCGTAGCATCTGCGAAAGCATATTAACTGATGCTATGTTTGATCTTCCCGGACAAAAAGTAAAAGAATTTGAAGTGTCATTAGAATATGCACAACGCAAATTTAGCATGAGCAAACTCAGTATGCTCAAAGTGGCTTAAATGATTTATAAAGCTTTTTTAGTATCAATATTTTTTATTTTGAAATCTTAATCAGCGAAAAATTATAATGTTTTCAAACCCTTTATTATAGATTTGTCTGCTTCAAAAATGCTGATCGCATATCCACCCCCCGGAGCACTGAATAATTTTAGTTTCGATTTGTTGGTGACTACTACTTTTCTGATCTGATACGCTTGCGGATTGGTTTTATAATGCGCCGTTTTCTGATCACTATAAATGGTAGCAACATAAATTTTATCCCCATCCAAAAAGTCGAAATTGATAGATGAATTGAAACCATTTTCTCCACATACATTTCCTACAAACCAATTGTTGGTACCCTTGGCTTTGCGGGCAATGGTAATGTGATTGCCAGGTTCTGCTTCGAGGTATTTGGTGTCGTCCCAATCTAACGCCACATCTTTGATAAACTGAAATGCGTCTAAAAATTTATTGTAAGTTTCGGGTAAGTCTGCGGCCATTTGTAATGGACTGTACATGGTTACATACAATGCCAATTGGTTGGCAATGGTGGTATTTACATGACTATTATTGTTTGGATTGTATTTACTCACATCCATTTCAAAAATACCCGGCGTGTAATCCATCGGTCCACCCAATAACCTCGTGAAAGGCAATAGGGTAGTATGGTTGGGCTTACTCCCTCCAAACGCTTGGTACTCTGTGCCGCGGGCTGCTTCGTTGCCAATGAGGTTGGGATATGTTCTCCAAATACCCGTTGGTCGCACAGCTTCGTGCGCATTCACCATAATTTGATATTGTGCTGCTTTTTCAATGGCGTATTGGTAATGATTGATGATCCATTGGCTGTAATGATTTTCGCCACGAGGTAAAATATTACCCACATATCCGCTTTTTACTGCATCGTACCCATTAGCTTTCATGAATTTGTAAGCCGTGTCCATGTGCCTTTCATAATTGCGAACAGATGAAGAGGTTTCATGGTGCATGATGATTTTTATACCTTTGTTTTTTGCATAATCACGAATACCAACCATGTCAAAATCTGGATACGGCGTTACGAAATCGAACACAAAGTCTTTGCTATATCCATACCAGTCTTCCCAACCAACGTTCCAACCTTCTACCAACACGGCATCAAAACCATGTAGTGCAGCAAAATCGATGTACTCTTTTACATGAGCAGTATTGGCAGCATGTTTTCCATTGGGGTTTAATTTGGTAAAATCAGTTTTGCCAATCTGAATAGCGGGAATATCATTGGTATAGGCCCAAGAGCTTTTTCCAGTAATCATCTCCCACCAAACTCCTATATATTTAACGGGCTTAATCCAAGAAGTATTTTCTATTTTATTGGGTTCATTCAGGTTGAGAGTAATTTTAGATCCCAAAACATCTCTTGCATCATCGCTCACTATCACGGTTCTCCATGGACTGCTACAGGGTGCCTGCATATAACCTTTGTTGCCTTGCACATCTGGTGTAAGCCATGATTCAAACACCAGATTTTTATCATCCAAGTTCAGGTGCATACAGGCATAATTAATTAGTGCAGCTTCGTGTAAGTTGATATATAAACCTTCTGCCGTTTTCATCATCAAAGAGGTTTGTACACCAGTAGGCGAAAAACTGGTTTGCGATAAATTACCTGTAATGGCAGATTTCATCAATCCTCTTATTTCAGATAGTTTGGAAGTTGTAAAATCATATTCCTGTGTATCGTAATCGCCCGGTATCCAATAAGCGGTGTGATCGCCTGCCATTGCAAATTGTGTTCTTTCTTCTTTGATCACAAAATAGCTGAGGTTTTTTTGCTCTGGAAATTCATACCTAAAACCCAAACCATCATTGAATAAGCGAAAGCGAATGATTATTTCTCTGTTAGAGTTAGATTGAAGTAGGGTTACCGCGAGTTCGTTATAGTGGTTTCGAATATTTTTTACTTCACCTAAAACAGGCTGCCAGATTTCTTCAAAAGAAGTTTTGGTAGCATTTTTAAACACAAACCGATCGAGCAGCGATAAACTATCATTTTTTAGCAACAAACCCAACTTACTAGGTTTGATCACTTCTTTTCCTTTAAATATCAATTGGTAATTAGGCGTACCCTTATCAGTAAGGCTAAACTTCATGGTAAGTTGGCCATTGGGTGAAACCAGTTCTTGTGCAAACAACAGGTATGCACTCAACAAAAATTGGGTAAATAGGAGCATTTTCTTCATGCTTAACTTTTTTGTGAATCCAAAGATATACAATGACACCTACAAAAGAATTTTAACCGGTGGTTGAGCATTAAAATGCTTCTTTAAATTTTTATATAATTAAATAAGGTTCTGTTAGGTGGTTGAAATATTTCAGTTTATTTTCGCTTTTTAATAACTTAAAAAAGTGAAATCACTTTAAACAAACACAACAATGGTAGATGTTATTTTAGGTTTGCAATGGGGCGACGAAGGGAAAGGAAAAATTGTAGATTTTTTTGCTAAAGATTATGATGTCATTGCTAGGTTTCAGGGAGGTCCAAATGCCGGACATACCCTATATGTAGATAATAAAAAAGTAGTATTACACCAAATTCCAAGTGGAATCTTTCACGAAGAAAAAATTAATTTAATTGGGAGTGGGGTAGTGTTAGATGCTGTTACACTCAGAAAAGAATGTGAGGCAGTGGCATCCTTTGGGGTCGACTACAAAAAAAATCTTTTTATTAGCGAACGCACACACTTAATATTGCCTACACATCGTGCCTTAGATAAGGCTAGTGAAACATCTAAAGGTGTTGAAAAAATTGGCAGCACGCTCAAAGGTATTGGTCCTACTTACATGGATAAAACCGGCAGAAATGGTTTGCGGGTGGGAGATTTACTTGATAAAAATTTTACCAGTCAATACATTAAATTGCGTCTTAAACACCAGCGTTTACTTGATAATTTTAATTTTCAAGAAGATATTACAGCTTGGGAAGAAGAGTTTTTTGAAGACCTAGAATTTCTTCGAGGCTTTAAGATCGTGAATGGAGAATATTTCATCAACGAAAAAATATCGGCCGGTAAAAAAGTATTGGCAGAAGGAGCGCAAGGTAGTATGCTGGATGTTGATTTTGGTACTTTCCCATTTGTAACCAGTAGCAGCACCATTAGTGCTGGAGTATGTTCTGGCTTAGGAATTGCGCCGCAAAAAATAAAGGAAGTAATTGGTATCACTAAAGCCTATTGCACAAGGGTTGGGAGTGGGCCATTCCCTACGGAGTTGCTCGATAAAACAGGAGACTTTTTAAGAATTACCGGCAATGAATTTGGAAGCACTACCGGTCGCCCAAGAAGATGCGGTTGGATTGATTTAGTAGCTTTGCAGTTTGCTTGTATGATTAATGGCGTAACACAGATAGTTATGACTAAGGCGGATATTCTCGACGATTTGGATATACTTAAAGTTTGCAATGGATACCTCGTGAACGGGGAAGAAAAGAATTATATTCCATTCCAAATGAACCGCTTAAACATTGAACCAGTCTATAAATCGTTCGATGGATGGAAAAAAGATATTTCTGGAGTGAAGACATATAGCGATATGCCACCAGAAATGAACAGTTACATCAATTACCTCAATGATTTCATCAAAGCCCCTATAAAATATATCAGCAACGGCCCCGGAAGAGATCAATTGGTAATGGTGTAAAAAAATAATTGAAAAAAAAGGCAAAATATTTGGCTAATTGAAAATCTCGAAGAACTTTTACAGTATTAATTCTTTTTAGTATGGCTACGAAACCCAATAATGAAAAAAAGACATTCGCCAAGAAATCAGTAACGGCAAAAGAGGAAGCACCCAAAAAGTCTTCCGAAAAATCTGCTGCAGAAGATGAAGATGATTTGGAAGATGATGATGATCTGGAGCCAAAGGCTGCAGCGAAGCCTGCAAAGGGATCGTCTAAAAAGAAAAAAACTGATGACGATGACGACGACGAAGATGACGTTGAAGAAATAGACGATGACTGGGAGAAGTCTCAGAAAGAGGACTCCTGGGATCCAGATTTCGAGGAGTTTGATTTGCCTAAATCAAGCGCAAAAAAATCAAATAGTAAAAAACCTTCCGACGACGACGATCTTAAAATAGATGAAGACTTCAAAGAGTTTGGTTTATTTGATGATATGGACTCTGGTGGGGGTTTTGATGATGACGACGATTTTTAATTTGTAAAGTGAAAACAATCACACAAACTTTTAAAATACTTTCTCCTGATATTTACAAAACTAAAATGTTGAATTGGGCCAACCAATTCAACATTTTTTGTTTACTAGATAACAACTGTTACAACCATGGTCAATCAGCGTTTGAATGTATGTTGGCTGCTGGTTGTAAAAGAAGTTTTACTGCTAACAAGGGCGAAACATTTGAACAGCTTCAACAATTTCATCAACAACATCCTTCTTGGCTTTTTGGACATCTTGGTTACGGACTCAAAAACGAAACATCATCAGTATTTACTTCAAAGCCCTCACTCATCGATTTTGGTAAAGCCTTTTTCTTTGAACCAGAGATATTGGTTCGATTAGAAAATAATCAACTGCACATAGAATCTGATACGCTCGATCCTATATTGATTTTTGATCAAATAGAAGCTTGTTTCGGCGAATTTTCTGCCCAACGTTTTGCTCCGGTAAATGCTTCACCAATTATGAGTAAGGAAGCTTATATAAAAGCGGTCACAACATTAAAACAGCACATCAAAAGAGGCGATTGTTACGAACTAAATTTTTGTCAATATTTTATAGCCCAACATACAACTGTTGATCCTTTCTATTTATTTCAAAAACTTAGTAGCCTATCACCCAATCCTTTTAACGCGCTGTATAAACTCAACAACCACTATTGTATTTGTGCCAGTCCAGAACGTTTCTTACAAAAAACTGGTCAAACCCTTTTGTCGCAACCGATTAAAGGAACTATTAAAAGAAACATAAATAATGCCTTGGACGACGAGGCCAAAAAACAACAACTCCTCAACAGCCAAAAAGAAAAAAGTGAAAATGTGATGGTAGTCGATCTTGTTCGCAACGACCTTAGCAAGGTATGTGAAGAGGGTTCTGTGTACGTAGCCGAATTGTTTGGCATTTATAGTTTTCCGCAGGTTCACCAAATGATTAGCTCTGTAAAGGGAACCCTTCGGAGCGATCTGCATTTCACAGATGCACTCAAAGCTACCTTCCCCATGGGATCTATGACAGGGGCTCCCAAAAAACGAGTAATGGAATTGATAGATGAATACGAAACCCACGACAGAGGCTTGTTTTCAGGTTCTATCGGGTATATAACGCCAAACGAAGATTTCGATTTTAATGTGGTGATTAGAAGTATTTTTTATGATGCATCCCAACAGCTAGTTTCTTTTGCTGCCGGCGGAGGCATTACGTTTTACAGCGATCCCGAACAAGAATACCAGGAGAGTTTATTAAAAGCGCAAGCAATCATGAAAGTGTTGAGTGAGGGTTGATTAGTTCATTTGCAACTAGATAATATAAAATAGAACAGAAAAAATAATCACTTATTTCAAAATACTTAAGATCCTTTTTTCTTTCCTTTCGGACTGTACCTCGGTGGGTAGTTCGTTTTTTGTGTAGGAATGTCAGCATCGCCCAACATCAACTGCACACATTCATTCAGGATCTGGTATTTGTTTACCTGAAACAATTGCATTTTATCTGCAGGAAGTATTAATTCGTATTGCCCCTTTGCGGCCAATTGCTGATCGAACTGTGGATTATACCTATTGAATATACTAATATCCATACTCAGATTTTTTGCAATCACCACGGAGTTGTATTTGCCAGTCAATTGCAAAGTTTCTGCTGCCTCCATTTCAGATACAGTGAGGCTGGGTTTACTGCTTACGCTGCTAGTTGTACCTTTATTGCCATTGCCATAATAAGTGTTCATGCCAGAGTTAATAGCATCGCTGCCGCCATTGCTGGTAACCCCTTCCATTATAAAATGAGTGGCGATGAATTTTTTTACGTGATTGCGACTTTCTTCTGGTAACTGATATTGTAGGGTCCAGAAATTACGACTACCACTTTTTTTGATTGCACTGCTAACCCTTCCTGGCCCTCCGTTGTATGCGGCAATCACCAGTAACCAATCGTTTAATTGTTTGTACAAGGTGAGCAGGTACCGTGCCGCTGCATGGGTACTTTTGTAATAATCGCGTCGTTCATCAAATTGAGTATTTACCACCAACCCATATTCTCGGGCTGTGTAGGGCATAAACTGCCAGGGGCCACCAGCACCTACCCAACTGGTGGCTGCCGCACTCAGATTACTTTCAATCACTGCGAGGTATTTCAACTCTTTGGGCAAACCATACTGAGTAAATATATTATCTATGAGGTTAAAGTAGGGCGTACCCCAATCTTTCATTTTAATCAGACTTTTACTGTGCACCCGCAAGTAATCCTGCATGTAACTTTCTGCGTAAGGGTTTACTTGGCTGCTGTATGGAAGCTTTGAATTATAAGAATATGTAGAAAAAAGGTTTTTAAAACCATACCGGGTGAGCTGACTAAAATATTGCACTTTATCTTTCTGCGGAATTTTTTTAGTACTTATAATTTCATCTATGATGGCACTTTGCATGGCCGTATCTGAGCTGGAAATGCTGGTATCAGCTGTCAATATAATTCCTTCAGTATGTACCTGCTGTGCTTGCATACTTGATTGCAATAGCAACCACATCAACAATATGAGTACTTGTTCTTTCATGAATAATCTAGTTGCTTAGAAGTTGTGTAGTGCTCTATTAGCATAGATGAAATTTGTAGTAAAGTTAACTCATCTCCCCTGTTTGTAATTACTTGCAAACCAAAAGGCATGTTATTGCTGTGTGAAAATAAGGGCAATGAAATGCCCGCAGTTCCGGTCAGGTTTGCCAGAACAGTATAGATATCAGAGAGATAGATAGCGATGGGGTCTTGCTCAATTCTTCCCAAATCAAAAGCTGTTTCCGTACTATTTGGCATCAAAACAGCATCGTATTTAGCAAAAAGCTGCTCCATTTTTGCTACCAACATCGCCCTAATTTTTTGAGCTTTGCTGTAATAAGCATCATAATACCCAGTACTTAGTACAAAAGTTCCCAACATGATTCTTCGTTTTACTTCCATTCCAAAACCTTCGCTTCGGTTGTTTTTGTAAAAATCATCCAAATCTTCAGGCGTTTTTTTACTTTGATAACCGTATCTAACACCATCGTATCTACTTAAGTTACTGCTGGCTTCAGCTGTAGTAAGTACATAATAGGCAGGAACAATAAAGTCTAATAAATCAAATTCAATTTCATCTACAACATGCCCATCTTGCTGAAGGATAGAGATAAGTTGTACAATTTTTTCTTGAATTTCTTTGTCAAGCGATGGATGATTTAAAGCCTGTTTAAAATAACAAAATCTAAATTTTTTATCCGTAGCCGAGGCAATGGGAAAAAGCCCGTTAGAGGGCACTGCTTGCATGGTGCTATCCATAGGATCGTGCTTGCTCATGATGGATAACAGTAAGGCTACGTCTTTCAAGTACTTTCCAAATATGCCTATTTGGTCAAAAGAAGAAGCGTAGGCCAATAATCCAAATCTCGAAATTTGACCGTAAGAAGGTTTGATGCCAATGATGCCACAAAAATCGGCTGGCTGTCTTACCGATCCTCCTGTATCGCTTCCCAGGCTCAGCATGCACATGTTGGCTTGCACCGCCACGGCACTTCCTCCCGAAGAACCACCAGGCACTTTGGAAACATTTAGTGCGTTGTGTACTTTGCCATACACGGAGTTTTCGTTGGTACTGCCCATGGCAAACTCGTCGCAGTTGCAATTGCCAATGATGATAGCATCTTCATCTAATAAATGCTGCAATGCCGAAGCTGTATAAATAGAAGTAAAGTTTTCTAAAATTTTGGAGCCGGCCGTTACTTTATGGTCTTTATAACAAATCACATCTTTGATGGCGATGACTACACCATGTAACTTTTTTAGGGGTGCACCAAAATTCCTGCTATCGTCGAGTTGCTTGGCTTTTTCCAAAGCCTCCAAACCATACACTTCTACAAATGCATTCAGTGATTGTTGCTGTGCTATTTGATTGAGGTAAAACAGCACTACTTCTTCGCAAGAAGTTTTCTGTTGTGTTAGTTGTTGATGATAAGTAGTAATGCCTTCAAATAAATACATAGATAGCGATGATGAGTTCACTTATTTTTTATAAACAAGCCGAAGCAAGTTACACGCTGTTTTTGTAAACAGTGATGCTGTAACACACTTCGGCCCTGAAAATTTTTATACGACGGTTGTTTTATTTTACTTCCTGACTGGTTGTTGGAGCTGCAGGCTTTTCTTTAATCCCTTCTTCAATCTCATTTTTTACTGTAGATTTTGCATCATTGAATTCACGAATACCTCTACCTACACCTCTCATTAGTTCTGGAATTTTTTTTCCTCCAAACAATAATAAAACAACCAAAAGAATTAAAATCATTTCTCCGCCACCGGGCAGATTAAACAATAAAACGGGGTTTAACATGTTTAAAAACATAACTTAAAATTTAATTCACAAAGATAGACCATTTAAACCAACTATGGTTTAAGATGATGCGCTTCCTTTAATTTTCACAAAATGTTGAGGATTTGTATAAATGAGCTGTTTGCAGCACTTTTCTTTCATATTTGGTTTTTCTATTGGGCCTTTGCTGAAAAGAAATTCTCCCAACTAAAGAGTGTAGAAAAGCATCAATTTGTTCATATCCTTTCATAACTGCCTCGTTTTAAGACACTTTACACCCTAATTGTTCCTTTCATATAAAATACACACTCGCCGGCCATCATTACTCTTTTCTCGTTTAGTTGTTTGCAAATAAGATCGCCACCTCTTTGGCTGAGTTGCTGTGCTCTAAGATTTTGTTTCCCCAATTTATCACTCCAAAAAGGAATCAGTTGTGAGTGTGCAGAACCTGTTACTGGGTCTTCATCAACTCCGGCATCTGGTGCAAAAAAACGAGATACAAAATCAGCCCTGGAACCTGGAGCGGTAAGTATCACCATATCTGGTAGTTTTTTTAGCGCTGTGAAATCTGGTTTGGCAGCAAGAACTTCCGCTTCAGTAGCTACCTCTACCAGCAAATCGCGGTATTTGTATACACCCAATATTTCTTGGATGCCTAGCATGCTTGCTAGGTTTTCAGGATAATCAAGTTGTTTTTGTGGTTTCCAAGAGGGGAAATCCATTTCAAAGACTGATCCTTTTTTTGTGACTTCTAGCATGCCACTTTTAGACCTGAATTTAACCGAAGGTTTATCAAATCCCAACTCTGTGAACAACACGAAAGCGCTAGCCAGCGTGGCGTGCCCACAAAGATTAATTTCGAACGCAGGCGTAAACCATCTAATATGGTAATCGGCATCGGCTTCAGCATTGTTTTGATTATTTTTTATCGGCACAAAAAATACCGTCTCTGCCAGGTTGTTTTCCATGGCGATCTGCTGCATTAAATCATCCTCTAACCATTGTTGCAATGGTATAACCGCTGCTGGGTTGCCTGTAAACAACCGGCTGGCAAATGCATCTACTTGGTATATGGTGAGATCCATCTTTATTAGTTTTGAATTGCAATGTACCACATTGGTAGATAGCTGATAATTGTTTTACAGCAATGGTTCATCATGAGTGTATAGCTTACTGGTAAAGAGGAACGCTTGATTTAAAGGAAATGGGAATTATTGGTTTTTGAACACAGGAGGTTTAAGGAGTGGGAAGTTGGGTAAGAAATCTGGCGCTACGGATTTTATAAACTAAACAGTTGCACAAAAGCTACATCAGGGGTACCATCCACAAACTAAGTGTTGTCGTTTGTTGTGCACCTATTTCTTTCTTTTTTGGAGAAGTAAAAAAGGAAAAGAAGCCCGCGGCAAGCGATAGATAGTTGCGAAGCAAAATCATTTCTTGAAAAATTAACCTGTTTGCCCCCCCCAAACATTTAAAAAAAATTTTTTATAAAGAAGTACTTCAGAGAGCATTCGAATATTTAGTTTGAAAACATAGCGTTGCCGCTCGCTGAAAGCAAGGCAGAGATAGCCTTTCACTTTTTTGAGTATATTTAATCAAAATGTTTAGAAAGGATGGGAAGCTGCCAAAGTGGTGCCATGATGTTACTGAAAATGTACAGATGAGGGAGAGTATGTATGATTCTCAGCTCCATTACTGGGCAGCGGCGATAGGCTTAAATGAATAAAAAAAGCGGAAAATTATGTTTTCCGCTTGTATACAAAAGTTGTAATTATCCTTTTTTAGCCACTGCCATTCTTTTTTCCTTAATACGTGCACTTTTACCACTTCTTTCACGCTGGTAAAACAACTTAGCACGACGAACACGACCTACTTTATTTACAGTAATGCTCTCAATGTTTGGAGAGAAAACTGGGAATAAACGCTCTACACCGATACCATCGCTAATTTTGCGAACTGTAAAGGAAGCAGTTGCACCAGTACCCTGACGCTTAATAACGTCGCCTTTAAAACTCTGGATACGCTCTTTGGTACCCTCTACAATTTTATAGTTAACGGTGATGTTGTCACCTGCTTTAAATGTCGGAACTGTTGGTATGGTTGTCAACTGCTCATGAACAAATGCGATTGCGTTCATATCTTTCTAATTTTCGGAGGGCAAAGGTAGGGAAAAAGATTACAATTCCAAGTTTAATAATTAAAGTTAATACGCGTTTTTCTAATTAACATATAATATAGAAAAACAAGCTATGCTTTATACTTAAACTACCAGACGGAAAGCCTTTTTGTTCTAATTAAAAACGGCGAAACCAAAGTTTCGCCGTTTAAATGCTAGTTATATTGGCTCATTAACGGGCAATATTGATGGCTCTTTTCTCTCTGATCACCGTTACTTTGATCTGGCCAGGGAACGTCATTTCTGTCTGTATTTTTTGCGCAATTTCAAAGCTCAATTTATCGCTATCGGCATCACTTACTTTATCAGCTTCTACTATTACCCTTAACTCACGGCCTGCTTGAATAGCGTATGCTTTTTCTACACCATTATATGCCAGCGCCATATTTTCAAGGTCTTTGATCCTTTGGATATATTGTTGCATGATTTCTCTTCTGGCTCCGGGGCGTGCACCACTGATGGCATCACAAGCCTGGATAATAGGAGAAATCACATATTGCATTTCCATCTCATCGTGGTGGGCTCCAATAGCATTCACTACTGCTGGATTTTCGCCATATTTTTCAGCCAGTTTTGCGCCAAGTAAAGCGTGACTCAATTCTGTTTCTTCATCTGGCACTTTACCAATATCGTGCAACAAACCAGCTCTTTTGGCTAGTTTAGGATTCATCCCCAACTCAGCCGCCATGATGCCACACAAATTGGCGGTTTCCCTACTGTGCATCAAAAGGTTTTGTCCGTAGGAGGAACGGAAACGCATCCTTCCCACCATTCTAATCAATTCTTTGTGCAACCCATGTATCCCCAATTCAATCACCGTTCTTTCACCAATGTCCATCACCTGGTCATCGAGCTGCCGCTTAGTTTTTTCTACTACTTCTTCAATACGGGCAGGGTGAATACGGCCATCTGCTACCAATCTTTGGAGCGACAAACGGGCTACCTCTCTGCGCAATGGATCAAAAGAGGATAATACGATTGCTTCCGGCGTATCATCTACAATTAAATCAACACCTGTGGCAGCTTCAATGGCGCGAATATTTCTTCCTTCTCTTCCGATAATAGAACCCTTTATTTCGTCACTCTCGAGGTTAAATACGGTGATAGAATTCTCAATAGCAGTTTCAGCAGCAGTTCTCTGAATAGTTTGAATCACAATTTTACGGGCTTCCTTATTCGCCTTTACTTTGGCTTCTTCAATAATTTCCTGTTGCAAGGTGAGCGCCTTGCTATGGGCTTCCTGTTTCAAACTCTCGATCAGCTGTGCTTTCGCATCTTCTGCCGACAATCCGGCAACTTTTTCTAAGCGGCGAATATGCTCCTCTTGGTGTTTCTCCAATTCGGTGCGTTTGATGTTTACTACTTCTATTTGCCTGTTCAGGGTTTCTTTGGTGGCCTCGTTTTCTTTTAATTGTTTTTCGAGGTTGCCTTCTTTCGCATTTAAGCCTTGTTCCCTTTGTTTAATGCGGTTTTCGCCTTCATTTATTTTTTGAGACCGAACCATCACATCCCTTTCGTGATCTGCTTTCAGTTGTACAAACTTCTCTTTGGCTTCTAGTTCTTTTTCTTTTTTAAAGGTTTCGGCTTTTAACTGGCCTTCCGCAATTATTTTTTGTACCTGAATCTCAGCTTCCTGAATCTTCTGCGAGGTGTTTTTGGTAAAAATGATTTTACCGAGGATGATACCGACAATTAGCGCGGCAGCACCTATGATGATGGAAAGTATATCCATTTGAAATTGATGGTTTTAACTGATTCACAATATTGTATGTCCTATTCTTACCCATAATTTATTGAGCGAGATGATTAATGCGCGAAGATATGAATTTTGTGTAAAGTTTTGACGTACAAGAGCAGTTATGGTAATTTTATCGGATTGTCACATTACGAGGCCGATCTGTTTAAACAAGAAAGTCAATAAATATGGTTGTAATTATACACAGAGCAGTGGATATACTTACAACACCCTATTTAATTCTGCTTCCAAATTTTGTAATCCTTTTATTAACTCAGCTTTTTCGTGGGCATTGCCATCATTGGATACGGCTTGGGTAGCATACCAAATAATTACCATGGCAATATAATCTTGCATGTCTTTGCCAGAAAACTGTGTTTTAAATTCGATGATCTTATCATTGATCATTTTCACTGTGCTACGGATGATTTCTTCATCTTGCGCCAGAGTTTTGATCCGGTAAGTGCGGTCGGCAATCACAATATTAATAGGAATCAGTTCTGCCATGTGATTATTTACTGAGTAAAGAAATACAGTGATCGATGTTTTTAATGTATTGCTGTAATTTTAGGTCTAACTCTTTTTTGGCTACTGAATCCATATCAGTAGTAGAAGCCTTCAAAATCAAATTAGTTTGTTTCAATTCCTCTAGGCTACTTTGCTGCTCTGATAGTTTGGCCTGCAATACCTGAATACTACCCGATTTTTTTTCATTTTCCTGTTGCAACAATTCATACTGCTTTAGCAACTGGTGCAACTTCTGTTGAATAAGGTTGATATGGTCTGTAAGTGCCGACAATTATTCGTTTAATTTTTTTTAACTTCAGCATTGTTGATATGCTGGTTGCTTTTTATTTTCTAATTTCTGCCTGCAACTGTTGTTCACAAGCTGCAATAATTTTGTTCATCATCTCATCAATTTCCACATCCGTCAATGTTTTGGTGCTATCTTCAAATATAAAATTAACTGCCATCGATTTTTTGTTGGCACCCAACTTATTACTCTCAAATATATCGAACAACCTGGTTTTTTGCAAATTAGATAACTGTAATCCCGCTACTATTTTTTCTACCTGTGCATAACTAATCGCTTTATCTACCACCAAAGCTAAATCGCGTTGTACAGAAGGGAATTTGCTGATTTCTTTGTAACTGAAACGGTTACTCTTTTTATTGTTTAACATCACTTCCCACAACAAATCTGCATATAAAACTGGTTGTTTGATACCAAATTGTTTATTTGTTTTTTCATTGGTAATGCCGAGTCTGCCGATTTCTATGTTTTTAATGCGCAGGATCGCACCTGTTTCAAAAGAACTGTTGGAATTGGTTTCAAACACCACGCCTGTTACACCCGTAGCTGCAAATATTTTTTCACAAGCTGCTTTTAAAAAATAGAAATCTGCTTTGGCAGTTTTCTGGTTCCAGGTGTTAGGCGTACTGTTGCCAGTTACATACAAACTCAAATGTTTTACTTCGTCATATTTACCGTCTTCTTCTTTGTGGTAAGTATTGCCAAATTCGTACAGGCCGAGATCTATATTTTTTCTGTTGATGTTGTGTGCAATCACTTCCATACCAGTGGGCAACATGGATGGTCGAAGAATATCCAAATCTGCACTCAAGTTATTAATCATTTTTACTGAGGTTTGCAAGGTAGCTTCATCAAAATAAGCGCTGTTGGTAATACTATTGGTGAATATCTCGTAAAAACCAATGCCAGTAAGCATATTGGCTACTTTTTCTCTGGCAGCATTGCTGTTAGAACTTTCATTATGGCTTGGCGAAATTTGGATTGTTGCCGGTATATCGATATTGTCTAAACCATCAATCCGCATGATTTCTTCTACTAAATCAGCTGGTAAGGTAATATCGGGTTTGCTGTAGGGTACATTTACCCAGATTTCGTCGATACCTTCTTTTACGATCTCAAAACCCAATGGTTTAAGAATATTTTTGATAGAATCGCCGTGGTAATTTTTACCACTGAGTTTTTTGAGGTAATGATATTTTAATCCGATCGAAACCTGTTGCATAGGATTCGGAAATACGTCGATCAAATCACTGCTAATCTCTCCTCCACAAATTTCTTTCATAAGTTCTGCTGCTCTTTTAAGCACAGTGGCGGTATTGCTAATGTCGACTCCCTTTTCGAAACGGGTAGCAGCATCGGTTCTCAAACCATGATGAACAGAGGATTTGCGGATAACGATGTTGTTGAACCATGCACTTTCTAGAAAAATATTTTTGGTGCTGGTGGTTACTCCACTGTTTTGTCCACCATAAATACCTGCCATGCACATAGGTGCTTCTGCGTTGCAGATCAGTAAATCTTCGCCTGTTAATTTTTTTTCTTTTCCATCCAATGTGGTGAATAGGGTACCTGCTGCTACATTTTTTACGATTACTTTATTACCTAAAATTTTATCTGCATCAAAAGCATGCAAAGGCTGTCCGGTTTCGTGTAAAATGAAATTGGTGATATCAACGATATTGTTGATGGGATGAAGTCCAATAGTTTTTAACTTGGTTTGCAACCAGGCCGGACTGTCTGCCACGGTGATATTACTCATGCTAATACCTGTATATCGTCTGCAGGCATCGCTATTTTCTATTATTACTTGGATGGGTTTACCGGCGGTATCTACCTTGAATCCATTTTTGAATGGATATTTTACGAACATATCTACTTTGTCGTGATGTGTTAAATATGCGCACACATCTCTGGCTACTCCCAAGTGGCTCATGGCATCCATTCGGTTTGGGGTAAGGCCTACTTCAAAAATTTGATCTTCGTAAGTTTCAAACAGCAAAGCTGCTGGTAAACCTACGGCTGTATGGGGGGGCAGAACTATAATGCCTTCGTGGCTATTACCTAAGCCAATTTCATCTTCGGCACAGATCATTCCGTTGCTTTCTACTCCGCGTATCTTCACTTTTTTTAAAGTGAGCGGATCGCCATTGCTGGGATAAATAGTAGTGCCAGCTGTAGCTAGAATTACTTTTTGACCGGCTGCTACGTTGGCTGCACCACAAACTACTTGTAGCGTTTGCTTGCCTGTATTCACAGTAGTCACTTTTAGTTTGTCGGCATCGGGATGTGCTTCGCAGGTAAGAACTTCTGCAATAATCAAACCCTCCAAACTGCCTTTGATGCTCTCGTATGGATGAAGACTTTCTACCTCTAAGCCAATTGCGGTGAGGATTTTACTCAATCTTTCCGGTTCAATTTTGATCGGCAGGTATTCACTTAGCCAGTTATAAGAAATTGTCATTGATACACTTAATTTGGGCTGTAAAGATAGTTTTTTAAACCCTATCTGGTACACCCATTCAAAGTAGGCGGAGGTGATTTTAAAAATTACAGTTGCTGCATGATAAAAACAAGGTAAAAAAAATGTGTAGGGTGAACAAAAAGAAAAATCCCGCCTATTTTTTGTTAATAACTTCTACAATTATTACCATCTATTGAAAGTAAGATGTGCATATTACTGTTTATAACCCGTTAATAAACTAGCTTTACCTGTGGATGTGCGGTTGAAAAACAAGCTAAAAAAGTTGATAACAGTTCAATGTTAATTTAACATTACCTAATTGGTATTATCTTAGCCGCCCTAATAAACATTCGGTTTAGGGCTGGCATACTCGAGGATGTACGATATTGTTCCAACCATCTTCGTTTATGGGTAGGCGTTATACCGGATAAAAATTTATAAGTTCAAAGAGGGAACATTACATGGAATTTACAAACCTTAATAAAGACAGAAAAGCGAGAAGAAAACCCATCGATATGGGCAGTATGGTATTTGGAAAAGTACCTCCACAGGCAAAAGAATTGGAAGAAGTTATCCTAGGCGCCATTATGCTCGAAAAAAGTGCATTTGATACTGTGATTGAAATTCTGAAACCAGAATGTTTTTATGTGGATGCCCATCAGAAAATTTTTAAAGCCATGCAAGGGCTGGCAATTAAAAGTTTACCAATTGATATGTTGACGGTGGTAGAAGAACTAAGGTTAAGAGAGGAATTGGAATTGGTGGGAGGCCCCTATTTTGTTACCAAACTTACCAACACTGTAGTGTCGTCTGCTAACATTGATACTCACAGTAGAATTGTGTTGCAAAAGTTCATTCAACGAGAATTGATCCGCATCAGTGGCGAAATTATTGGAGATGCATATGAAGATAGTACCGATGTTTTTGATTTGTTAGACAGTGCAGAAACAAAATTATTTGAGATTACCAACAATCACCTTCGCAAAAACTTTGATGATATAGATACAGTGTTGGTGAAAACCTTGAACCGAATAGAGGACATGCGTAACCGCAAGGACGATATCACGGGCGTTCCAACCGGTTTTCCTACATTGGATAGAATTACTTATGGATGGCAACCTACCGATTTGATTATTTTAGCGGCTAGGCCATCAGTAGGTAAAACAGCCTTTGCGCTCAACCTGGCTCGCACGGCTGCTTTGGGCAATAAAGAGGGTAATAAACGCACTCCCGTGGCCTTCTTCAGTTTAGAGATGAGTAGCAGTCAGCTGGTACAACGTATCCTAAGTGCGGAGAGTGAAATTTGGCTCGAAAAAATTTCACGGGGTAAACTAGAAGAACATGAAATGAAACAACTACACAAACGTGGGTTTGAGCGTTTGAGTAAAGCTCCCATCTTTATTGATGATTCTGCAGCACTCAATATATTTGAATTAAGGGCTAAATGTCGTAGGCTCAAAAACAAACATAACCTAGGATTAATCATCATCGATTACCTGCAGCTTATGAGCGGTAGTGTTGATAGAAATAGCAACAGGGAACAAGAAATTAGTAAAATTTCTCGCGACTTAAAAGGACTGGCAAAAGAATTACAAGTACCCATTATAGCATTGAGCCAGCTGAGCAGAGAAGTAGAAAAAAGAAAAGACGGTAATAAAATGCCACAGTTGAGCGATTTGAGAGAGTCTGGTGCTATAGAGCAGGATGCGGATATGGTAATGTTTCTTTATCGTCCAGAATACTACGAAGTAACCACAGACGAGTTTGGCGAAAGCAATAAAGGCGAAACTCACGTGAAGATTGCAAAGCACAGAAATGGTAGTTTGGAAACTATCAAATTAAGAGCCCTCTTGCACATTCAGAAATTCATAGAAGATGATAATAGTGATGTGGGTGGAGGTGCCAACAGCTCGGGCGGTAGCGGAGGTGGAAACTGGAAACCAGTGCAGGGTGGTGCAGGAGACGATGCCAGAATGTACATTCAAAAAGGCAGCAAAATGAATGACGGTAATTTTGATGATGAAGTGTCTTTCTAAAAAAAATAAACAGTAAGATTATACCAGACAATACAATAGTATTGTCTGGTTTTATTTTATCCAACCCTTTTATTTATTTTGCATCGTATGTCGATCCCATTTTTTTATAAAAAAGATATCTCTCATCAAGATACTACCGTTATTTTAGATGAAGATAGCTCGAAGCATGTGGTAATGGTACTCCGCATGCAAAATGAAGAAATAATACAAGTAACAGATGGTGTAGGAACTATTTATACCTGTGCCATTACCGATAACCACCGAAAAAAATGTGTGGTAATGGTTATAAACAAACGCAGCATCCCTCTTCCTGCTCATCATGTTTGTATAGCTATTTCTCTCGTTAAAAATAATAGCAGGTTGGAATGGTTTTTAGAAAAAGCCACAGAAATTGGTGTACGTCAAATGATTCCATTGATATGTGAGCGTACAGAAAAACAATATTTTAAATGGGAGCGAATGAACAGTATCCTCATTAGTGCGATGTTACAATCTCAGCAAGCATGGTTACCACTTTTGCTAGAGCCTACAAAATTTGGTGTATGCCTGGCGGATACAACCGCTACGCAAAAACTGATTGCATATTGTATAGATGAAGCCAACAAACAATCTATTCAACATTTGCAGTTGAGATCAAATGAATCTACCATTATGCTCATTGGCCCAGAAGGCGATTTTTCTGCCCATGAAATTGAAGCGGCAATTGCACAAAATTTTATTCCGGTTACGTTGGGGCAAAACAGGTTGCGCACAGAAACCGCAGGTATTGTAGCGGCTACCTTATTGATGCATACACTGTAAGATTTTTATTTTTCTTTTTCTTCATCTAACATGGGCTGGTTTAGTTTTACAAGGTGTTTCTTTTTTGACCTGTTCAGCATGGTCATGTTGAGTAACTCTACAGCAAATGAAAATGCCATGCCGAAGTAGATGTAATTTTTCAGCTTTAGTTCATGCGCTGCTTCTGCATTCCAACCCTCCATAATTAAGCTGAGGCCAATCATCACTAAAAAAGAAAGTGCCAGCATTTTGAGTGTAGGATGTTTGTGAATGAAACCTGCAATTTTCGGACTAAACAAAAACATGATGGTCATGGCGATGACAACGGCTGTCACCATAATTTCTAAGTGTTTGGCGGTACCACCTGCAGTGATGATGCTATCGAAAGAGAACACCGCATCTATCAGCATAATTTGACCAATGGCTTGCGCAAAGGAAAGACCGGGTTTACTTTTGCCCGCTTCGTTGGGATCTTCTCCTTCTAATTTTGCATGAATTTCTTTTACCGATTTGAAAATGAGGAACAACCCACCTAGTAACATTACTATACTCGCTAAATCAAAACCTTTGCCAAAGAGGGTAAAAACAGACTTCCCTTTTTGAGACAACAACCAGCTTAAACCCATCAACAAAATACATCTGGATAGTATACCCGTGATCATCCAAATGATTCGGGCTTTTTTGTGGTCTTTAGCATCCTTTAGCCTATTCATGATAATGCTAACGAAAATCACATTATCAATTCCCAATACTACTTCTAATACAACTAAAACAAGAAAGCTGATGATGCTTTCTGAGGTAAATAAATGTTCCATGGGGGCAAATGTATGGAGAAAATTAGCTTTACTTTTAGAGAATTAGAAGAATAAGGCATAAAAAAGCCGGAATCAAATTCCGGCCGCTGGTTACAAATCTTTTTTAATTTCATCATGAGCAGTTTCTACATCTGATTGGATGTCTTCCACCTTGTCTTCGGCCGTCTCCTTGGCGTCACCAAATTTTTCGCTGAAACTTTCTGTTAGTTCGGCTGTTTTTTCTTTTGTGGCATCCCAAACATCTTCAGCCTTTTCTTCCACCTTGTCCCACAATTCTTCTGCTTTGTCTTCTATTTTATCCCAGGTTTCTCCAGCCGACTCTTTCAGGTCTTCTAATTTGTTTTTCATTTTGTCTAAAAAACTTTGTTCATCTTTTTCTTCGCTCATTATTGTAGTGTTTAAAATGTGATGTTTACTGTTTACCTTACAAATATAAATAATATTATTGAGTTATAATCCAGCACATATTTTCTTAACAATGGCCGGCCCTTCGTACACAAAGCCGGTCCAAACCTGCACCAAAGAAGCGCCTGCCTCCAGTTTCTCTTTGGCGTCGGTAGCTGTAAAAATACCGCCACTGGCAATAATGGGTAAGCTTTTGCCAGTTTGTTTACTAATATATTGCACCATTTCCGTACTGCGTTTTTTAATGGGTAACCCACTGAGTCCACCTGCGCCCATTTGTGCTGCAAGTGTAGCAGAAGAAGGGGTTAAGGAAGATCTGTCGAGGGAGGTATTGCTTACCACTAAGCCGTCGAGTTTGATTTCTAAAGCCAACGCTATTACATCATCTATTTGTTCGGTTGTTAAATCGGGCGCAATTTTGAGTAGGATGGGTTTTTGGTTGATGGCGATTTTTTGACCAGTTTTTTGCAAACTGGTGAGGATTTTTCTGAGCGATTCTTTTTCTTGTAGTTCTCGCAGCCCTGGGGTGTTTGGACTGCTCACGTTCACCACAAAATAATCTACATAAGGGAAAAGGGCTTTGAAACAAATTTCATAATCCTTCCAGGCATCTTCGTTGGGGGTTAATTTATTTTTACCAATATTACCACCGATGATGAGTTTGGAATGGCCGTTGTTGATTTTTCGCCAGCTCTGCAACCTTGCCGCCACCACTTCTACACCCTTGTTATTGAAACCCATCCGGTTGATGAGTGCTTGATCGTTGGGCAATCGAAACAAACGCGGCTTATCGTTTCCTTCTTGGGGTTTAGGGGTTACCGTTCCTATTTCTATAAATCCAAATCCCAGGGCTTCCAATTCGTTGAGGTAAGATGCATTTTTATCGAAACCTGCTCCTAGTCCCACAATGTTGGGGAAAGACAGTCCAAACAATGAAATGGGCGGCCGCTTTACGGGTTGGTACATAGCCTTGATGGCATTTTTGAGCAAACCTATTTTGCAAAGTCGATGCATCCAATTCATAGAGAAATAATGTACTTTTTCCGGATCGTAGTTGAATAAAATGCTACGGACAATTTGATAGATCATGACTGCAAAAGTAATGCAGTAATTTAGTTTTTTGCTTTGAGTGGGAAATTATAACTTTGGAATAGAAAGTTGCATAAACAACCAAATTAGTTTTTTGGCTGAGATATAAAAAATTAAATAACAACTGCGGTATAGGAGCGGAAAGCCGGTAGTACTATGGCCGAGGACTTGCAGCAGATAATGCGAATAAAATTAGAGCAAGATTACTACAGTTCACAGCCAAAAAAACAGGATGTAAGAAGCAATCAATATTTCAATTGTAAAAGGAGTTTGTATCTCATAAGATTTAGACCATTTAAATAAATTTTTTTATGCAGGAAGCATATATTGTAGCGGGCTACAGAACAGCAATTACAAAAAGTAAAAAAGGGGGGTTTCGTTTTACGCGGCCAGATGATTTGGCGGTAGAGGTAATCAAAGGATTGATGGCCTCAGTGCCACAATTAGATCCGCTCCGGGTTGATGATGTGATAGTGGGCAATGCCGTGCCAGAAGCGGAGCAGGGGTTGCAATTTGGGCGTATCATTGCTGCAAAAGCTATTGGCATCACTGCACCTGGAATTACTATTAACCGCTATTGTGCCAGTGGGTTGGAAAGCATTGCAATGGCTACAGCAAAAATTAGAACTGGCATGGCTGAATGCATTATTGCAGGCGGTACAGAAAGTATGAGTTTGGTGCCCACTGCTGGTTGGAAAACTGTGCCCGCTTTCTCCATTGCAAAAGATGATCCGGATTATTATTTAGGTATGGGCCTAACGGCGGAAGCTATTGCAAATGAATATTCGGTTAGTAGAGAAGACCAGGATATGTTTAGCTACAACAGTCACTTAAAAGCCGCGAAGGCAATTGAGGAGGGATATTTTAAATCGGGTATATTACCCATCAATGTAGAGCAAGTGTATGTGGATGAAAATGGAAAAAGAAAAATAAAAAATTATGTGGTAGATACAGACGATGGTGTAAGAACAGATACTACGCCTGAAGGCTTAGCCAAATTGAAACCTGCGTTTGCAGCGGGTGGTTCTGTAACCGCAGGCAACTCGTCGCAAACCAGTGATGGTGCTGCTTTTGTGTTATTGATGAGCGAGCGTATGGTAAACGAATTGGGATTGAAACCCATTGCACGATTGGTAAATGCAGCCAGTGCAGGGGTGCATCCACGCATAATGGGGATTGGGCCAATAGAGGCTGTGCCAAAAGTGTTGAAGCAAGCGGGTATGAGTTTGGCTGATATAGATTTAATTGAACTAAATGAAGCATTTGCATCACAGGCACTGGCGGTGATTAGGGGATTAGAATTGAATCCTGCCATCGTCAACATCAATGGTGGTGCCATTGCATTGGGCCATCCTTTGGGATGTACGGGTTGTAAACTTACCATACAATTGGTGAACGATATGAAGCGATTGAATAAAAAATATGGTATTGTTACAGCCTGTGTGGGTGGCGGACAGGGCATTGCAGGGATCATAGAAAATATAGATTAATGATAAATTGAAAATGTTGCCGGTAAGCTGTAACTAACAACGGTAAGAAGTTGGGTTATAGCTCACCGGCTTTTTTTTACTAATTTTTTAGATGAATATTAGGATGATTAAAATGCGTTTATTCTTTACCGTTAGTTATATTTTATTTTTTACCGTTACTGGTAGTGCACAAAATTGGGATATTAAGTTAATGAAGTCGATTAATAAAAATGAAACATGTTTTAAAAATAAGTATCTCGAGGGGGCTGCTTCTTCAGTTTCTTTGTTGAGCCTTGCTGCACCTGCTTCTACCTTATTGTTGGGTTTTGTGAAAAAAGACAAGGGTCTGCAAAGAGACGGTTGGTATATGGCCGGTGGTTTGGCATTTACTGGTATAGTTACCTATTCTTTAAAACATATAATTGACCGACCTAGACCATTTGAAAAATATAATTTTATCGTGAAACGGGATGATGAGAGCGGGGGGAGTTCTTTTCCGAGTGGACATACAACTTCTGCATTTTATACTGCCACAGCGTTGAGTTTACAATACAAGATATGGTATGTAACAGTGCCAGCATTTATTTATGCTGGAAGTGTGGCTTGGGCTCGGATGTACCAAGGTGTGCATTATCCGAGCGATGTGTTAGGGGGTGCTATCATTGGTGCAGGTTGTGCTTTATTGGCAGATTGGGTGAAATGCAAACATGTGAAAAAGATGGAGGCAAGGGCTGCAAGTAATGTAGTTACGGTTAATTTGTAGGATTTGGCTTGTCCAAAAAATTGTCGCTACCGTCTTGCTTTCAACCAATAGCTGTAATTAATTTTACGGCATTAAAATGTATGAAAAAATAAAAACACCATGGTTCTTAAAATTTTTGCCACAAACGAGGTAATATTTTATACATCCTAAAAATCAAATTTTGTAGGCGTATTTCTATTAAAATCGGGATCGTAGCTTACAAAAAAACGTATGTATATCACGCGACTGAGTCGCATCAGCCATGGTTGTAAAAGTAGTAGTAATGCGGCATTGAAGCCTAACCACCAGATCACCCTGTTATCACTGACCGAAATGCCGATAAATACCCACCATGCCAAAAAGCTCGACACAGATACTGCCACAGCCAGCGCATAACTCACATAACCAGTGCCGTACCAAAAGCCAGGTTCCATATCATATTTTTGATCACATACCGGACAATTGTTATGCATATCGAAAATATGGGTCATCGAAAATTTTCTATAGGCATTGCTATCTTTAAACATAGGTCCCCTTCTACACCTAGGACATCGCATGGTGAGTTGACTCCAAATATAATTGGGCGCTTTTTTAGGCTTAGGAACAATAGGTTTATCAAAAGTCATGCGAAGTATTATTTGTTGAACCGAAATTTAAAATACAACATGATTAAACTCATCGCAAGTACCATTCCATTGGTGTAAATGATGGCAACGTCTTTTACTAGAATACCATAGGCCAACCACATACAAACACCTGTGATCAGCAAACCCAGCATCAAAATTGAAATATCCTTAGCACTTTTTGTTTTCCAAATTTGTATTACTTGTGGAATAAAAGTGATGGATGTGATGGTGCCAGCTAACAATCCTAATATTTTTATAAAGTCCATACTATTCTTATTTTAAATACAAGTTATACTTTTTTACGTTCACCTATCTGTTGGCGCCACATGGCGTAGTAAAGTCCTTTTTCTTCGATGAGTTTTTCGTGTGTACCGGTTTCTACTACATCGCCTCGTTCTAATACATAAATTCTATCTGCATGCATGATGGTGCTGAGTCGATGTGCAATTAAAATACTAATTTGATCTTTGCTACAACTAATCTCTTTAATGGTATTAGTGATTTCTTCTTCAGTGAGCGAATCCAATGCACTGGTGGCCTCGTCAAAAATGAGCAAGTTGGGTTTCCGCAACAAAGCACGGGCTATAGATAGTCTTTGCTTTTCACCACCGCTGAGTTTTAATCCACCCTCACCGATCATTGTTTCCAATCCTTTTTCTGCTCTGCTCAGCAAATTGAGGCAGGCCGCTTTTCGCAAAGCGTCGTTGAGGTCTTCGTCTGTAGCTTTGGGATTTACAAATAGTAGATTTTCGCGAATACTGCCACTAAAGAGGTTGGTATCTTGTGTAACAAATCCTATTTGGCTGCGAAGGTCTTCGAAGCTGATATTGTTCTCATCAATTCCATTGTATAAAATCCTGCCCAGTTGCGGACGATACAAACCCACTAATAATTTCATCAGTGTTGACTTTCCACTTCCGCTTGGGCCAACAAAGGCGATGGTTTCACCCGTTTTAGCGGTGAAGCTGATGTTATCGATGGCTTTTTGGGAAGCGGTTTTGTGTTTAAAAGCAACTTGATCAAATACCAATGATTCGATGTTGCCAATATGTTTGGGATCTGTTGCAACATGCTCGGGCGCTTTGTTCATCAACGTTTCAAAATTATTGAGCGAAGCCTCCGCCTCTCTATACGAAAGAATGATGTTACCAATTTCCTGCAATGGGCCAAAGATGAAAAATGAAAATATTTGCATAGTCACCAATTGGCCGGCATCCATTTCGTTTCTGAAGATGAGCCACATAAGAATAAATAGAATCACTTGTCTCAAAGTATTTACCATTGTGCCTTGTATGAAACTGATGCTCCGGATTCGTTTTACTTTGGTGATTTCTAGACCAAGAATTTTATAAGTATTCTTATTCAAACGATCTACTTCCTGGCTGGTTAATCCCAAACTTTTTACTAGTTCAATATTGCGGAGCGATTCTGTGGTAGAGCCTGCAAGCGCAGTGGTTTGACCAACAATATTTTTCTGAATTATTTTCACCTTTTTACTAAGGCGGTTGGTGATGATCGTAAGAATACCGATACCCAGCAAGTAGGCAATAGGAATGCGCCAGTTGATGAAAATTGCGGCGTACACAAATACAAAAACCACACCTACCAATACACCAAAAAGGATATTGATAAAGCTGATCATAAATTTTTCTACATCGGCTCTAACTTTAGTAAGAACTGATAAGGTTTCGCCGCTACGCTGGTCTTCAAATTCTTCGTAAGGTAGTTTCATGGCTTGTTGCAAACCATCGGTAAAAACGCGTGCGCCAAATTTTTGGATTACAACGTTGAGGAAATAATCCTGAAAAGCTTTGGCGATTCTACTCACCATGGCAACAGATATAGAAAACAGCAGGATGTACACCACTCCCAATTGTAGGTAAGGTTTGCCGTTTCTGGTAATGTTTTCGTTAGCCCAGTAAAAATTAGGGTTGCTGAAACCACCTGGGGCCGCTTTATGGTCTGCGGCCAAGTTCACCAGCTTTCCCAATAAAATAGGATCAATGAGGGAGAAGCCGATGTTGATACCGGCCATGCAAAGGGTGAATACCACCAGCCATTTATCGGGCTTCAGGTATTTGAGTAATATTTTCATGAAGAAATATTTGTTGTGTTCGCTGGCTTCTAGGTAGTAGCGGTGCAAATTTACATTGAATTATTTCAACGAATGAATTAATATGGGTAGATGATGAATACTTTTCATTTAGGTTAAAAAGAGTTTGATTGGTAAGTTTTAATTTAGTAATTCATTTAATTCAGTTTAATTACTGTACGTATTGAACTAGATTTTATAATGTGTAAAAACCATTGAGGACCGTTATTAATGATGGCTATCCGGGTAACCTCACAACAGCCACGGCAGCGTAATAAACTTAGCATTGTAACTGATGAACAACCAAAACGTGTTGAAAGATTATGGCACAACAGCCCTTTGTGAAATTTTAATTACAATACCCCTAAAAAATGCTACAACACATAATTACATTTATTACTTGAACTTATAGTTTTAACTGTTTCCAACTTAAAATTTTTGTTGTACATTTCCTTCTTAAATGTTAATCTGCTAAATGTGTAGTGATTCAAGCTTTTATAACTAACACCATAATAGCAAGTATGAACGTTTTAAATAATTAAAAAAAAAACAGATTTTTATAATGAATAGAAAAGATTTTATAAAAAAAACCAGTTTAGCAGGAACTGCCATTTTGGTATTAAATGGATGTAATCTATTCGTTTCAAAAAATGAAGTTTTAGATGCCACTTTAGAGGGAGCTATTATTCAAAAACCGAATACTGGAGAAGATATTTTTAGCTATATCAACAGAATTAATGGAAAGTTTAACAATACGCTGTACAAGCAAATACTGGGTAGTGCGAATGAATTTAAAGAAGGTGATAAAACTTTAAATATATCTGCTGCTGATGATAAATCTAGAAGGTATTCTAGAATATTGTTGGGTAATACGAGTTTACAAAGCCTTCATAACCATATAGTTTACAAGGACGAAATTCTTGATTTAATTAATAAATGTGTACATCCAAATAACGAGATAGAGCAATGGACTTTACTTCAACTAAAGGACTATATTTTAGCAAGCCCTGAGGAAAAAATTAAGGAGATAATGCCCTCTTTAAACAGTGATGTAATTGCATGTTTAGTGAAATTAATGTCTAATGAAGAGCTTATTCAGATAGGACAGAAAGTTTTTAACCCTTTACCAAACAGTAAAATTGGGAGTAAAGGCTATATGGGTGCTAGGGTTCAGCCCAACTCCCCCATCGATAATATTGAAGATATTTCATGGCAAGTGTTTAATGCTTGGTCATTTGCAGTGGGGGATATTGTTTTAGGTACAAATCCTGTTTCCAGTTTGCCAGAATCTGTTGCCAAAATAGAATATGCACTTTTTGATATCATTAAAAGTTTTGATTTAGAAAATGTTATTCCTAACTGCGTGCTTTCGCATATCGACATACAGGCAGAGGTTGAAAAAGACAATCCAGGTGTTACAGGTATCTGGTTTCAAAGTATTGGGAGTACAGTTGCTGCAAATAAAACCTTTGATGTAACCATCGAAAAGATGCTCAAATATGCAGCGCTTCGCAATGGACATTATGGATTTTATGCCGAAACCGGTCAGGGGGCAGATATGACTAATGGACACGGAGAAGGCTTTGATATGGTCATGCACGAATCTCGGAAGTATGGCTTTCTTAGAGTACTGAAACAAAAGATTTGCGAAATCAAAGGCGACGATAATGCATGGGTACATGTAAACGATGTAGCAGGATTTATAGGCCCCGAAGTATTTAGAACCAAAGAACAACTAGTGAGGTGCTGCCTCGAAGATACAGTGATGGGAAAACTTCATGGATTAACTATAGGATTAGATATCTGCTCTACCCTACACATGGATGTAAGCTTAACAGATTTAGATTGGTGTATTGAGCAAGTTATGCCTGCAAATCCAGCATATTTGATGGCTTTGCCAACAAAAAATGATCCTATGCTCAGTTACTTAACTACAGCATTTAATGACCATGTACGCATAAGAGAGAAGTTTAAATATAAAGTAAATGATGCAATGTGGGATTTCTTCAAACAATTAGAAATCATTGATAGCAACGGAAAACCAACTTCACATTTCGGAGATCCTATTTGGGTGTATTACAAATTTAGAAAAGCTAAAAACGATTCAAGATCAATGGAAGAAATTTATAAAGAGGGAAAAAAGGCTATTGCTCAAATAGAGGATCGCGGCGTTCCAATAGCGCAAGGTTTTGGAACCAATTATTGGGACTTAAATCCAACACTTGAAAAACAAGTTCACATGCTGTATGAGGATGCTAAAAAAAGCTTGTGGACAGAAATGAATCCTGCCTTTATAAAGAGTATTCCAGGATCTGTGCCGATTAACACAAATTCGAAAGACAGAATCGACTATGTTTACCATCCCCTCTCAGGCGAAGTATTGAATCACAAATCTGTAGATGCAATTCAATCTTTAAAGAACAACTGGAATAAGGATGCCCCAGACATTCAAATTATTATTTCTGACGGATTAAATGCAATGGCTTTGATGGACGAGGGCCATTTATTTCCATATTTAGAAGGCATTATCCCAGAGCTAAAAAAGCAAGGTTACACCATAAGCAATAAATACCTTGTAATTAAAAACGGACGGGTTAGAGCCGGTTATGCTTGTGGAGAATTGTTGTTTGGTCAAAAATCATCTACAGTAAAAAGCCATGGTTTAATTCATATTATTGGGGAAAGGCCAGGATCGGGTCATCATAGTTATTCTGCCTATTTAACTGTTGCCAGATCATCTACTTGGGCTTTAAAAGGAACTGTAGATCATAATATAACTAAAGTAATCTCGGGAATCTCAGATACTGCGTATCCACCAAAGGAAGCCTTTGTAGAGTCAGTAAAACTGATGAACGAACTTTTTTCAAGTAGTAAAAAAATAATGTAGACTTTCAAATCATCAGCTAGAAATTATACAAGATATCCGAAACAATAAAGGATAGAATAAAATACAATATAATCGTATTACTTGTAATTTTTAGAACAAAACCACTGGACAGATATACGCCCAAATCGTTAATATAACTTTGCTATAAGGTTCGTTTAATGAATAGATGTGGAAAGAAGAAATTCCTATCAAATAGAGCTGAAGTTATAATGGCAAATGCATTAAACTTTTCAGAAACATCAGCCTTAGTTGAATATGCTTTTACTTTTATAAAAACGTACAACTAGCTTGTAATAAATGGAAAGAAGTAGTGCTAAAATTTTAGAATGGTCAAGAAATCTACAAGCCGAAAGAAAATACTAAATAGATAAGTAAAAACAAAAGCATATCTTAATAAACGTATAAAACTATTTTAATAAAATGCCAACTGATAAAAAATCAATTCAAGAATACAACAAAAATTACAAACAGTGGTTAGCAAAAAAAGGACTTGGCCATTCTCATCTTGAAAAACCTGCTATGTATTCTAATATAGGATGCGTAGCAGGTAAAACTATTTTATGCATTGGTTGTGGTGCAGGTGAAGAATGTGCTCATCTTATATCTCTTGGAGCAAAAAAAGTTATAGGTATTGATATCTCAAAAAGTTTAATAAATGCTGCAAGAATAAATTTTCCTCAAATTCAATTTGAGGTGATGGACATGGAAAAATTAAAGTTTACACAATCTTCTTTTGATCTAGTTTATTCAAGCCTTGTTTTACATTATGTTAAAGATTGGACAAAAGTTTTGAGTGAAGTAAAGAGAGTGCTTAAGAGAAAAGGAGTTTTTTTATTCTCTACTCATAACCCAATATATTGGAGCGCACTTAAAAAAGATAATGAACAAGAAAGTTCACAGATTTTAGGATTTAAAAAAAACAAAAAAACTAACAACACTGAATTCTATGGAAACTATCTAGAAGTTAGAAAAATTAATGACGTATGGTTTGATAACTTTAAAGTTACTTACTACCATAAACCTTTCTCTTCTATTATAAAAGATATGATAGTATCTGGTTTTTATATAATTGACTGTATCGAACCAAGACCTTTATATTCTGCAAAAAAAATAGACTTAGAATTTTGGCAGAAAGCCAGTAAATTGCCTTTATTTGTTATATTTAAAGTAGGTATTGGAGATATGAATCGTTGATATTTTTTTACTCTTTTATTTACAAATTAGGAAGCATAAATAAGTAATAATATTTAACTCCTACAAATCGCATACAATTCAAATCAATAAATTATGGCCACTGACTACAACACAATTGCTAATGAGTATAAGAAATCTAAATTACAACCTTGGAGAAAACAAGTGGAGGCATATTCTCTATTTAAGTTAGTAGGTAATTTAACAAATTTGAATGTACTTGACTTAGCCTGCGGAGATGGTTTTTATTCTAGACAATTAAAATTAAGAGGAGCAAATAGTGTAGAAGGAGTAGATATATCGAAGGTAATGATAGAACTAGCAATGGAAGCCGAACATCAAAATCCTCTTGGAATAATGTACCATGTACAGGATGTACTAAATTTAGATTTGAATAAAAAGTACGATCTCATTACGGCTTCATACCTACTTAATTATGCAAAAAATGCCGAAGAGCTTTTTCAATTCGGAAAAGTTATTGCAAAACATTTAAACCCAAATGGAAGTTTTGTTACCATAAATAGCAACCCTAATTATAAAGAGCCTGTAAATAGTATGTTTAAATATGGGTTTACCCGAGAAAACAAAAGTTATGATGAAGGGGCAGAAATTATATATAGCTTTTATCAACCTGATAAGAGCCATATAGAAGTTATTAACTATCATCATCAACGGAAAACTCATGAAATTGCTTTGAAGCAAGCGGGCTTATCAAACATACAATGGCATGATGTAGAACTTTCTCCAGATGCGGGAGATGAGTTTGGGAGTGATTTTTGGAATTCAATTATAATTGCTCAACCAGTGATAGGACTTTCTTGCTCTAAAACTGTAATTATGTAAAAATATATGCCTTATATTCTTCTTCTTGTAGCAACTATTGGGCTCAAGTTGGCCAACTGTGTTTATTAATTACGCGGGTTTGCAACCCAATACGAGGTTTTCTCGCTGTTGGCTGAAAGCCATAATTCGGTAATGAGCATTCTCCTTCTCAAGCTCCCCAACCTTCTCTATCTAAACTTCTATACTGTATGGCTTCTGCTAAATGTTCTGGCAGTATTTCTGCAGCGTTGTCTAGATCGGCAATGGTTCTGCTCACTTTTAAAATGCGGTCGTAGGCCCTTGCACTCAGGTTTAACTTCTCCATGGCTACTTTCAATAAACTAGCTCCCGCCCCAGAAATGGCACAGATCTCTTTTAGCGTTTTACTGCTCATCTGAGCATTGGCATACACGCCTTCGGTGTGCTTGTATCTTTCTGCCTGTATCTCTCTGGCCCTAATAACCCTTTCTCTGATGGACTCACTTTTTTCTGCGGGTTGCGCTGATGATAATTCACTAAAGGCTACCGGCGTAACTTCTACATGAAGATCTATCCGATCTAATAGCGGTCCAGATATTTTGCCTAGGTATTTTTGTACCACAACTGGCCCACAACTACAATCTCTTTCGGGGTGATTGAAGTAACCACAAGGGCAGGGGTTCATACTGGCAATCAACATAAAACTTGCCGGAAAATCTAGGGCTATCCTGGCCCTGCTGATGGTTACTTTTCTTTCTTCCATGGGCTGCCGCATCACTTCCAACACCGTTCTTTTAAATTCGGGAAGCTCGTCTAAAAACAACACTCCATTGTGCGCCAATGAAATTTCTCCTGGTTGAGGGTTGCCGCCACCTCCAACCAGGGCCACATCAGAAATAGTGTGGTGTGGGCTCCTAAACGGTCGCCTGCTCACCAACGTGGCATTCTCTTGCAGCTTGCCAGCTACACTGTGAATTTTAGTAGTTTCCAATGCTTCCTGTAAAGTAAGTGGTGGTAAAATGGTAGGTAACCTTTTGGCCAACATGGTTTTGCCAGCGCCAGGTGGTCCAATTAATATTGCATTGTGCCCACCAGCGGCAGCAATTTCTAATGCCCTTTTAATATTTTCTTGTCCTCTTACTTCCGAAAAATCAATATCGAAACTGCTTTGCGTAATTGCAAATTCTTCTTTGGTATCCACTACAGTGGGTTGAAGACTTTCCTCCTGTTTAAAAAACTGAATAACTTCATTGATGTGTTTTACCCCATATACTTTTAAGGTGTTCACCATAGCGGCTTCTCTGGCATTGGCTGCCGGAACAATCAATCCTTCAAATCCTTCTTTGCCTGCTTGTATTGCAATGGGCAAGGCTCCTTTGATGGGTCGGATAGTGCCGTCTAAACTGAGTTCTCCCATAATCACAAAATGTTCGAGCCGCTCAGGATGTTCTAGTTGCTCTGTTGCAGCAATGGTGCCAATGGCAATGGGAAGATCGAATGCAGTGCCAGATTTTTTGATGTCTGCTGGTGCCAAGTTTACCACCAGCTTCGTACGCGGCATGTAGTATTTAATGTTTTTGATGGCGCTTTCTACACGTTGTAAACTTTCCTTCACAGCGTTGTCGGGTAAGCCAACAATGTAGTAGTTTTTGCCTTTGTTGTTAACGTTTACCTCTACGGTAATAGTAATGGCCTCTACGCCATATACGGCGCTGCCAAATGTTTTGATGAGCATGGGTACGGGTTTATTCGGCTAATGTATATAAAGATTTTGGAAAACGAAAGGGGATTTTACACAGCCACTATCCTCCTCAAAACAATAATTAGAGCTGTATTGTAAAATGTTAAGTTTAAAATAGGGTTTTTAGGCAGCGCTATTACAAATCCTTCAGCATTTGAGTTACGCCTTCTCGCTCCAATATCAAATAACCCAGCCGGTCGTTGCTAATGCCATCCTTGAGTTGATAATTAAAACTCAGTAGTCCGTTCTGGGTATTTGTTTCAAAATAATTGAAACTGATGTTGGAATGTTTTTTCAAATCTTCTCCAATTTCATACAAATGCGTAGAGAGGATGAACAAGGAATTTTTAATTTTAAGTAAACCCTCTATTACAGCAGTACTGCATTTCATGGCGTCTTGTATATTGGTACCTTTAAACAACTCATCAATAAGAATGAGCCATTTACGTTTATCATTTACTTTGCTGATGGTTGCTTTGATGCGCTGTACCTCATTATAAAAATAACTTTCCCCTTTGCTTATATTATCAATCACATTGATGTTGCTGAGCATACCATCAAACAAACTTAGTTGCATTTTTTGTGCTGGTACACCCATACCGATATGTGCTAAAAATACAGCCGTACCTACTGCTTTGATAAAGGTA
>JBBEBH010000046.1:0-1542 GCA_040882445.1 Ferruginibacter sp.
GATACACATAGTATTGTGTAAAATGCGGATCAACCTGTGCCGCTACTTTCTGAACTATTACATTGCAAACTAGAGCAACCAACAGCATTTTAAAAGTTTTTTTCATGTGTTTTTTTTTATTTTTTTCAACCCTGTCAAAATTTGCTAAACTAAGGCTCCTATTCTTTTATCTAGGGCTTTTCTAACAGTGATTGTTGAATGCTTTGTTTTATATTTTTTACCTAATAATCGTTATCGATCCATTAAGGGGTTTAAATCCATTTTTCAATTGAATGATGTAATAATAAGTGCCCACTGGTAATGGTTTTCCTTTCGAATTGCCATCCCATGCGGTGCCGTAGCCGTTGGATGTGTACACCAACTGTCCGAACCTATTAAACACTTCTACTACCACACCCGTATAATCTGTCAAGTTATCGATCTGCCAGCGATCATTTACATTGTCGCCATTAGGCGAAAAGGCATTTGGAATAATCACAGGACGTAAAATCTTTACCGTTAAAAAATCAGATGCAGTACAATTGCCTTCTGCCGTTGCCGTTAGCGTATAGGTTTGATCTGTTGTAGCCGTTAACGATGGGCGCAGCGCCGTTGCGTTTGACAAGCCAAATCCTGGCGACCATAAGAAGTTTGTAACGCTGCTGTCGTTGGCAATTGGATTAAAGCGAATCAGCGATCCCTGCGGTACTACAAATGATGGACCCGCATCTACCACAGGTTGCAGATACACTCTTACCACCTTAGCGAATGTATCTGACACACAACTTTCATTATTCGTAACCACTAATTTCACGGTATAGGAACCTGGGTTGTTATAGCGTTTAGTTGGGTTGGCAACTATAGACGTGGAGCGGTCTCCAAAAATCCATAAGCGACTCTTGATGCTGCTATTGGGAGCAGTACTTAAGTCGCTAAAATCATTGTTTGCCCCTTGACACAAACTATCTGGCGTGACCGCAAAGTTGGCAATTGGCTTATCGAAGAAGGCCGAAAACACTCGTACACTATCATCGAAACAACCCGCCGAAGAAATTGCCCTTAATGTAATCGAATATGTATTGATGACTGCATATGTATGCGAAGCACTGGTTTGAGTAGAGCTATTGCCATCCCCAAAATTCCATACATACGTAAGGCCTAACCCGCCTGCTACCGAAGAGTTATTAGTAAAGGCAACAATTCCATTCGGCATACAAACAGAGGCTGGCATATTAAAGCTGGCCACCGGAATAGAATTAACCACCACAGTTTGTAGAACAGTGTCACTCACACAACCATTAGCACTAAGGGTGACTAACTTTACTTGATAGGCGCCTACAGAAGTATATGTATAATTATAAGTATTGCCGTTGGTAGAGCTAGCAGTGTTGCCATCGCCATAGTTCCAATTCCAAGTGTTGATGCTACCTGAAGGAATGGTAGAACTGTTCACAATAGTAGCAGATTGTCCTAAACAAATATTATTGTTGATGCTGAACAAAGCAATGGGTTTGGCATTCACCACAATAGTTTGTGTGGTGGTAGCCACACAGTTTCCTGTAG
>JBBEBH010000046.1:1642-2516 GCA_040882445.1 Ferruginibacter sp.
AACCGCTGTAAACACCTGTGCCTAATACCCCGTTGGTAACGGTGGCTGTAGCAACCGAAATAGTTCCCACCACACTTTCACAAACTGCTGCTAAAGCTGGATAGTTGAGTGCTGGTGTAACACTAAAAGTTGCAGTGATTACAGAATCGTCTACACAACCATTGGCGTTGGTAACGGTTACGCTTACACTATAACTGCCCGTGTTGGTATAAATATGTGTTGGGTTTGCCAAGCCAGAAGTATTGTTGCCACCACTCGCCGGATCACCAAAGTTCCACAAGTAAGTTTGGCCAGCTTGCACCGAGCCGTTGTAAGTAAATTGCGCTAAGCCAGTGATAGGCAAACAGGCCGCTGTTGGGTATGTGAAACTTGCATTTGGTTTGGCATTCACCACAATAGTTTGTGTGGTGGTAGCCACACAGTTTCCTGTAGACGTAAAGGTATAAGTGATGGTATGCGTACCTGGCCCAGCAACAGATGGATTGAAGTTGCCCGCGGCATCGGTACCCGAACCGCTGTAAACACCTGTGCCTAATACCCCGTTGGTAACGGTGGCTGTAGCAACAGAAATGGTTCCAACAACGCTTTCACAAACTGCCGCTAAAGCTGGATAGTTTAATGCGGGGGTTACATTAAATGTATTGGTCACCACCGAGTCTTTTATACATCCGTCTGCACTGGTAACCGTGAGCGAAATGGTATAAGTTCCGGTGGTATAATTATGTGTAGGGTTGGCCAAGGCCGAAGTATTGTTTGGGCCGCTGGCAGGGTCACCAAAGTTCCAGGCATAGGTTTGTCCGGGCAGGGCCGTGCCATTATAAGTAAATGGTACAATACCCGAAGCTGGCAAACAAGCCGCCGTGGTGATGGCAAA
>JBBEBH010000046.1:2616-129312 GCA_040882445.1 Ferruginibacter sp.
AAGTAAATGGTACAATACCCGAAGCTGGCAAACAAGCCGCCGTGGTGATGGCAAATGACGCATTTGGCGTTGGATTCACCATAATGGTTTGCGAGACAGAATCTATACAATTACCCGTTGCGGTAAATACATACCAGATGGTATGAGTGCCATCACCAGCAGCAGAAGGACTGAAATTTCCGGCTGCGTTTACTCCTGGTCCATTGTACACTCCCGTGCCGGTGGCGCCATTGGTTACCGTGGCCGTAGCTACTGAGATGGTGCCGGTTACGCTTTCGCATACCGGTGCCAACACAGGATAGTTTAATGCGGGGGTTACATTAAATGTATTGGTCACCACCGAGTCTTTTATACATCCGTCTGCACTGGTAACCGTGAGCGAAATGGTATAAGTTCCGGTGGTATAATTATGTGTAGGGTTGGCCAAGGCCGAAGTATTGTTTGGGCCGCTGGCAGGGTCACCAAAGTTCCAGGCATAGGTTTGTCCGGGCAGGGCCGTGCCATTATAAGTAAATGGTACAATACCCGAAGCTGGCAAACAAGCCGCCGTGGTGATGGCAAAAGACGGATCAGGTGTTGGATTTACTGTAATGGTTTGCGACACCGAATCTATACAGTTAGCGGTGGTGGTGTACACATACCAAATGGTATGAACGCCCGCACCAGCAGTAGCTGGGTTAAAATTACCCGCCGCATTGGTACCAGGCCCATTGTAAACATCTGCACCCGGTACGCCGTTGGTAACGGTAGCTGTGGCAACAGAAATGGGGGTGGTAGCGTTTTGACAAACAGGTGCCATTGCCGGATAACTAAAAGTAGGCGCCAGATTGAGGGTAGCGTTTACCGTAGTATCTCTTGTACAACCATTTGCTGTGGTTACAGTGTACGTAATGGTATAGCTTCCAAACCCAGGATAAGTATGCGTAGGGTTGGGCAAGGTAGACGTATTGTTTATACCACTGGCTGGATCTCCAAAATTCCAGAGATGGCCTGTGATGGCTTGTCCATCAGGCGTGCTGGCGGTGCTTGTAAAGTTCACGGTGCCAGTTGCAGGTAAACATCCCGCAGGATAAGTAAAGCTGGTAGTTGGTGGAGCAAATACAGTGATGGTTTGAGAAACAGTGTCTCCAATACAAGAAGCGCCTGCACCTGCAGAGTGGCGCACGGTAAATGTACCATAACTGGTATACGTATGGGTGATGGGTGCTACGTTGATGGCAGTTACAATGGTGCCATCCCCAAAATCCCACCAGGAATTGTTGAGAGAGCCTGTGCCCGTGTAAGAACTGGTATCTGTAAAGGTAAATACCGAGCCCAAACAAGTAGTTGGCGCCGCAGACGAAAAACCTACAACAGGTGCAGCTGTGAGCGAAATGGTTTTGGTAGTATCGCCCACACAGCCTTCCGCAGAAACGATACGAAGCCTTACGTTGTAATTTCCTGGACCAGCAAATAGTTTGCTGGTATCTTTAGATATACTGGTACTAGCATCTGGGAACGTGTACAACCATTGGTTGATGTTAAAGCCATTGGAAGAAACCGTTTGACCGGTTAAGAAAACCGTATCCAAATAACAGCCTGTGCTGGTGATAGCAAAATTTGTGGCGGGGTTGCCGCGTACTTCTATATCATAAGAAACCCTTTCTGTGTTGTTACAGTTATCAATAGAAGGGTGAGTAACTAAAATTGGGACTGTATAAGTACCGGCCGTTGTGAATGTATAGTTTCCTGGTAATTCGTACTTGAAGTAATTAAGACCATTGGCAGATTGTGTTCCAACAGGAGTGGGAGAGTTGTCTGTAATATTTATATTGGGAGAAAGCCCGCCACCTACCTGGCTCAATTGCCACACTAGTTTTGTAGGAGGTGTTGGATATGCGAGTAATACGGATAATTTAACAGGTGTAGCGGTACAGGTAAACGGATGGGAAACAGTGGTTGAACTTGTATCACTGCTGTTGAAAATGGAGCCAACAGCATTAAGATTATTTAGAAGCGTACCGGCATTGTATCCATAACTTTCAGCGCCTCCCAAACCATACGTTACTGCTGTAAACCCAGAGTCGCTCTGCATAATAACCTGAGATTGTGCTGCAGTCCATCTTCTGATAGCAACAGTGTATCCTGGTAAATTAGGATGTGCATAGCTATGTTTAGACGCAGTGGGTATGGCAGAAAATAACGTTCCTTCTATAGATAGTGAAGTTAACCCTACAGTTGGAATGATGGCAGTTACGTAGTTTACAGTAATAGCCTCCAATGTGGTTCTATAAAAACCTGTTCTTTTTATTGACTGTTCTATTGGGCTGATGTACATCATTTCAGGATCACCTAAACTTCCTGCCGAGCATACACCGGATGCGGGTAAAAACTGTGCAACCATTATGGGTTGGTCAGATTCAATATAATCAGCTGTATTGCTCTCGAAATAGTAATAGTTATTGGTCAACCCTGTTAGCTGCACCCCATTTCTGCGAACAATACTAGCTGGATCTTTAACTGCTATTTTATACATATTGGTAACATACAGGCTAGGGGTCCCTGATTGGGAAGTAGGCGCGGTTAAATATCTTTTTCCCCATGCTTGTTGTGGGAATAGTTGTTGCATATCATTATCTCTGCTGCCACCATTGCTTCCACCACATCTGTTACCCGTTCTGCTACTGCCAGAAAAAACAGCTACCGGATAGCAATTACCTACTGAGTTTCCCACCGACTTTACTATGGTTCCTGTTAAATGAAGACCATTGCTTCCAGATGTTTGCCCAATTAGCTGATATATTTGGCCTTTGTTGAGGGTTACATCAAATGGAACTCCGGGGGGTTTGCCTAAACGACTGATTACTGAAGGAGTTATTCTAATAACGGTGCTATCATGCTGCGATATAACATACATCCAGGAATAACTATCTGCGGCATTTGTTTGGTCGCTGTTAACAGAAGTGTATGAATAACCCCATGATTCAACTGGCATTAGCATGGTGGCTCCTGAAGACACACTTCCATAAATGTGTGCATAGGCTACGATGGGAACGTTGCTGACAATATGTATGCCTTTGCCTCTAAAAATTTGTTCTGCTCCGCATGGTGTGCCAACGGGCAAAAAACTACACGGTAATGAAAACAATCGAGCATCATACACACCCCCTTTAGGCATTGGCCCAGGCGTCAGCGGTGCAGGTGCTCCAGTTGTTGGATTAGCGGTTCCAGTAGAAATAACAGTGTTGGCAGGAATGCTGTAAGTTCTTGTCCAGTTCGGATTCATACCGTACGCACTACTATCAATGGTAACCGTTACAATGGCAGGCTCCTCCGCGCTCAAATAAATGACCATATTCTGACCATTTTGCGGAGACTGGGTAGGTTCCATAAACTGATGATGCCCATACCCTACCCAAAATTCTCTGCCTTTGTTAGAGAAGTTCTGCGCACACAACTCCTCCATGCAAATCATGCACAAAAGCGCCGAAACAATAAATTTTAAATTTCCCTTCATGGGGTGTTTTATTGTTTGATGATGGTTTTTTTCAGTTCACACATTTCGTCTTTTTTCAGTATTCCAAGTTTCAACGCTTGTATTGTTGATAAATGTTCCTACTACTGTTGAAGTAGCCCTCCGTTCGCGTAAAACGAACAGAGGGAATGTATTTTTCAGCGATGAATGAGTGCTTTTTCAAACCCTTTCATCATTTTAATTTTATCGTTTTACCTCACCAAATTAATAGATCCTTTTTTCACTTCGGTGGTTCCATCTCTGTAAGTAATTTGGCAAACATACATGTACACACCACTTGGTTGTGGTTTGCCATTGTAGTTACCATTCCATCCAGTTGCCTGGTTGGCACTTTCAAAAATCTTCTCCCCCCACTGGTTAAACACGGTGAAGCGTAGGTTCTGGATGGTATATCCATACACCAACAACACATCGTTTTTCCCATCACCGTTTGGTGTAAAGGCGTTTGGAATATAAATTTGATCGGTTAAAGTTCTTACCGTTAATGGCTGCGATATCTTTTCTTGGCAACTCACAATTCCTCTTGCTCGAACCCGAAGTGTTACCTCTGTGAGTGGCAACAAGCCTGTTATGGTATGGGTGAGTCCGGTGGTACCAGATGAAGGTACGATCCAGTTTGCACCGCCATTGGTAGATACTTCGTAAGTGATAGCCCCTTGTACTGCATTCCAACGGAAAGTAATGCGATCCACTCCTATAGAGTCTGTTGTTACAACAGGCATCATCAAATCGGGCAGCAGCGTGGCCGTTAATCGAACTCTGTTGCTTACACAAGTAGCTGCACTAGTGGCCTGCACATAATACACCACCGTTCCAATAACATTCGGCACCGTAAAAGTTGCTCCTGTAAACACAGGCGTTCCGCCTGTTGGCTGTGTAAACCACTGGTATTGTGACCCTGCTACTGGATTCTGAATGGCAAAACTTGCACTGGCACCGCCACACACTACTAGCGAATCAGATACGAGCGCTACAGTTGGAATAGGGTTCACCAGCACTTGTTTAATGGTATCGCCAATACAACCATCCTGTGCAATAATACTAAACGCTACATTGTAGGTACCCGCTGCGGTGTAGGTTTTAACCGGTGTTTGTCCGGTAGCGGTTGTGGCATCTCCAAAGTTCCAATTATAAGTGTTGATGGGAACGCCGTTGCTGGTACTACCCGATCCATTGAAGCTGATAGATTCGCCCAAACACACATTGAAATCGCCGGTAAAGTCGGCCTGCGGTGTTGGCAATACGTTGATGGTTAACGTTGTTTCCTGCGTGTTGCTACATCCTTCAATAGAAGGATGAGATATCCGAATGGGCACATTGTATACGCCCGGCGTGTTAAATCTGTAATCAATGTTCAGGATGTACCTGTAGAACCACCTGCCATTGCTAAAGGTAGAATCTACCGGAACTGGGTTGTTCTGCAACGTATCTCTATTAGGCGATAATCCAGGCGCCTGACTCGTTCTCCAAAGGATGAAAGTAGGTTTTAAAGGAATAGATACAGATAGTTTAAAAGGCGCTTTGGCACAGGTATAAGTACTGTTACCGGTAGTGCTCAGCGTATTGTTGAACGATGGTAAACCGTTAAGGTTTTTAACCAAGGTGCCTGCGTTGTACCCATAACTTTCTACACTTCCTAAACCGTAGGTAATAGCAGTGAAAGCAGTGTCGGAAATTACAGTATGCTGCCCTGGCGTTGCTGGCAGGTTTTGTCTCACACAGGTATAACCCGGCAAGAACGGATGTGCGAACACATTGGTAAAGGTATTGCTGCCGTCAATTGTTAAGCTGGTTAAGCCTGCTGTTGGAATCACCACATTCACATAATTAGAACTAATGGCACTTTCGTTGGTATTATAGAATACGGCTCTTTTAATGCCCTGCTCTAACGGACTGATGTAAATCATTTCCGGATCACCGTTGCCGGTTGCGCTCACGCCTGGGCAACTGTTGGCTCCTGTTGATACCATGTACTGACCTACCATTACAGGTTGATTAGACTCTATGTACACAGCAGCTCCTACGCCCGGCCCGCTGCTGGTGTTGAACTCATAATATTTACCTGGCAAGATCAAAGTAGCAGGGTTTAACACCACACCATTTCTACTCACTACGGTAGCAGGATCTTTTACCATTACGCGGAAGATATTAGAATTGTAATCTGTAGGCGATGTAGATACCGCAGTAGCAAAACTGAGGTATTTGGTACCCCAGGCTTGCGACGGGAATACCTGCTGAATCATATTGTCGCCATTGGTAGTGTTACAAATAGCTGTTCTGCTACTTCCGCTGAATACCGCAATAGGATAACAATTGCCAGAGGCATTTTGTATAGACTTGATCAAACTTCCACTTAAATCGGTACCATCAGAGCCTGTTTGGGTACCCATTACATTGTACACTTCACCACGGTTTAAATACACTTGAAATGGCACGTTGGCTGGGCGGCCTAGTTTGGTGGTTTGAGTTGGGGTGATTTCTACCAAAGTACTGTCTCTATCGGCGATCACCATAAACCAAGAGAAGGAACCGGCTCCCCCTGCAGGATAGTATTGTCTGGCATTGAGCGACTGGTATTCATATCCGTAAACACCTGTAGGCAATAACATGCCGGCACCCGAGTTGGCACCATCGTAAATATGGGTATAGGCTTCAATGGGCACATCGCTAACTATGCTAATACCGCGATCAAATTTACCTTCATCGGTAATTCTGGCGTCTATCAAACCAAATTTAGGCAGCGGTATACTTACCCTAGCAGAGTTGGCCGCAATGGCGTAAGATCTGCTATAGCTGGTTCCATTTACCTTCACTGTTACATTGGCAGCATTCTGTGCGCTGAGGTACAAAACCATGTCCTGTAAGTTGGTGCTAAAGCTGTAATGATGACCATATGCTACCCAGAAACGGGTACCGCTATTGCTGCTATCTACAGGGTAATTAAACACCGCTGGTGGCGGTACGGTACCATCAGTGAGCCCTGTAAACTTATCCATGAAATTGAGTGCCGTATCGGAAATTACATTTTGCACGTCGTCTACTTTACTTGATAAATTCACCAGCCAAGCATTGGCTGCATTTGTTCGGCCCATTTTGATGGTTGGTTGAGTAGTGATAAACCCTTGCCAAGAATCTACATAAAAGTGTTGCAGATCATATTTATAAGCCCCTTGAGAAGGCACAGTTACATCTGTATAATAATACATGCTTTGTTGGCCAGTTGCTAACCCAGGAGGAATTACCCCTGAGTAACGTTGCAGCGAAATGCTTGCAGGAACCGGTGCCGCTGCACTGTAGGTAATTTTTGCAACGGTATCAGTGCCATACATAAATGTTTGGGTGATGCCTGGAGCAGGTGTGGCGGGTGTGGCGGTGAGTATTGTTGGCAATGCTGTTGGCAAAAATTCGTATGCTCCCATATCTGGTACGCCCGAAGTGAGGGTGGTAGGGCGTGGATTGTTATTAAAGTCGTAATCGTTGCCTTCAATTTGGTTGCCCCTGCCATGAATAGCCCACACATCCGGATTGGTGAGGTCTGGCCTTAGATCTGACGAACTAATCAATGCGGGTTGTACTGCAATAGAACTTAGGTCCCAGAAAGAAATATCTCTCCAATCTTGCAAGTTTGCATACGCATTGCCAATATTCCATTGAATCAAGGTGGGGCCTGTTGTGAAAAAAGTATTATAATCGCTGTAAATAAAATTGAGGTTGGTTATGTACATCGCCCTACCGCCTCCCAAATGAGAAAAAATATTGTTCTGAATATTCACAGCTGAATTGGCGCCTGAAGTTTGGGCAAAATAACCAGCTACATTGTTAATGGTTGCAGACGGCGAATTGTTTACAATGCTGTTGTTCTGGAACCTTACCCCCCCACCGCCAGTGTAAAACGACCCGTATGAAGTTATGTTAGAAGTATTGATGCTAATAACGTTGTTAACGGTATTATTGAAAGTGCTAGCGGTTTGATACATACCATATACAATGCCAGTGTTGCCGGCGAGCGCCATAATAGTATTGGCCGCAATACTACCACGGTTGTTAGCGGTTGCATCGCAATCGATAAAATACATACCATAAGTGGTGGTAGCTGTTACGCCGTTTATGTTTACTTTATTATCAATATACCGATACGCCGAATCGCTATTAATAGAATAGATGCCATAGTTGGTTGTGTTCCTTGGCATGGTAACGTTCACAGTATTTTTGGTTACCTGCACCCTGCCATGAAAGCCTAGGAAAATTCCGTAGTAAAAAGAACTATCCACCCTATTGCTATCAATCACATTGTTGTAGGTAAGATTGCTTATGGTAGACCCTCCAAAGTATATTCCACTAGAACCATATAAAATGGTATTGCCTTTGATTACGTGGCCGCCGCCCAATAGGAAATCTGCATAAATGCCAGCCGAGGTGTTTGTGATAGAGGTAGATACTGGAGCAATAATGCTACAATTTACAATGCTATCGAAACTTGCCGTTTTGGCAATTTCTACTACACGTCCAAAGCTGGCGTTGGTTGCCCGAATAGTCATGTTTTTGTAAGTAATGTAACTCGCGCTATCCAGTTTTAAAGTATAGTTAGCCGTTGCAAGTGTAGCTGCGTTGGTGAGAACTACTGATGAAGGATTGCCATTGGCGCTGCGGAAGGTTACCCTTACCGAAGGCGAAGTACCCGCTACAGATTTCATTCTAATTTGCTCGTTGTAGGTATTGGGTGCTACATCAAAGAATACCGAACCGGTGATTCCACAATCCAAAGCTGCTACTGCCGAAGCAAATGAAGTAAAATTTACTGCCGATGCTGGTATGGTGCTATTGATGGTATAGGTTCCTGCCAAGAATGCCGGATTCAATGTTACCTGTGCAGGTACCGAAAAGGTAGTGCTACCGCTACAGGTTACTGTTACTCTGTAAAAGAAAGAGCCCGATGCTATGATGGTAGTATCTGGGAACATTTTAGGTGCCCCTAAAGCTGACCATGGGCCTGTTGCTGTGGTAGAAAACTCCCACTGGTAACTTTGGCCTGCACCAAAACTATTGCCTGTGAGCGACAGGTTAATATTGGTTCCTAAACAGATAGCCGAGTTTGGATTGGCTACTGCCGTACCAGCCACTGGTGGTGTGGTACAAGGTGGTACCACAAATTCATACGCTCCTATATCCGGAACCGTAATGCTCCTAGGAGCATTTTGAATATCAGTAGTGATACCTACCGGTGTTCCTTTATTATCTACAACGGGCGACATGGGTGCAAAGTTGCCCAAAGCAGGATTGCTGTAGAAAGGGTTTGAAGCGATGGAAGCAGCATCTTGCCCACTGGCTGTTTGCCAATCTGCAAGGGTTACCCTATTGGCACCGTTAAATCCGGTGAATGCGTTGGTGCCGGTGATGTAAAAATCGTTAAAATCTGAGGTGATTGTACTAGTAGTAGTAGCACGGTAAATACCAAATTTGCTGCCCGAGCTGGCCCTAGACAGGGTAAAGATATTGTTCTTGAAGTCGATACCATCTGCCAATGTTATTTGATACAAACCATAAGCCGCAGACGTTCCGCTGTAACTGGCGTCTTCCATACTAATGGTGTTGTGGTAATACCTCACATTATCTGAACCGGAGTTATACAATCCATAAAGGATGCCACCGCCGTTGATGTTATAAATTACATTGTTGGAAACAACGTTTTCGGTACCTGCAACAGCATCCACCCCAGTGATGTAAATACCTCCAAAGGCAGAGGTGCTAGTGAGCGAGCTGGCAAACGGATCGTGTATTTTATTTTTAGAAACTTGCACACCATTGCTCAAGCCAGCTAGGTAAATGGGATATCAGTTAGAAACGATGGTTCTGGTTGGGCGGCTCAGGTCGTTACTTTCTATGAGGGTATTGGTGTTTCCTGAAATGTAAATCCCATAAAAGTAAAAGTCTTTGATGGTGTTGCCAACAATGCGGTTGCCAAAAACCGGCGTGGTGGTGGTGGTGGTTCCACCTACACAAGTAATGCCATAATAACCACCACTGATGTTATTGTTGCTAAACGTGTTACCATCGCAGAAACTATTCCCAATGGTAGTAGCGAAGGTTTCAGAGTTGTTTAATACAATACCCGCATAGTTGGTAGAAGCTGCAGTATTATTGGCTAGGATGATACAATTGTTGATGGTATTGCTATCTGCGTTGTTAAACAACTGTACTCCGTAACCATATATTCCTACTCCGGTAGCATCTATAGTTAAGCTATCGAAGCGAATGTGTGAAGCGCCTCTTAATTTGATCACTGCTCTTTCGTTAGCATCGTTAGAGCTAAATGCCAGTGTGTTGCCATTGCCATTAAAAGTAATGGTGTTGGTGGCAGAAGATCCTGCTATGCTTTCTAAGATGAGTTGTTCGTTGTAAGGGCCTGTAGCAGATACTACATTAAATACTATTGGACCCGCAATACCGCAACTCAAAGCTGCTTTAGCCGCGTTGAAGCTGTTATAATTGGTGCCGCTTGTAGGCAAAGTACTATTGATGGTATAGGTTCCTGCTGGCAGTGCCGGATTCACCGTCACCAATACTGGTGTTGAGAAGGCAGTGTTTCCACTACAGGTTACTGCTGCACGGTAATATTGTGTGATAGTAGCCGTTTCTGTTACAACAGGGTTGGTAACAGAAGCACCAATGTTAACATAAGGTCCCGCAATGTTGGAGCTTGATTGCCATTGGTAGGTTTGGCCCAACCCAATAGATTGTCCATCAAGACGCAGGGTGAAGACTTGGTTTTGGCACACCACTGCTGGAACAGCCACAGAAGAACCTGCTATTGGTGGCACAATACATGCTCCTGGGGTAAATTCATACGCACCCAAATCTGGAGTGGTTGCACTTCTTGGTAAACCAGTTATATCTATTAAAACTCCAAGAGGGTTGCCAAGATTGTCCATAGACGCATTGGTAGGGCGTAAATTACCAGACAAAGAGTTTTCAAAATTGGGGTTGTTAGAAACAGATGTGGCATCATCGCCAGATGCGGCTTGCCAGTTGGCCAATGTTAATTGTGCAGCGGCGTTCACAAAACCAATAAAGGCGTTGGTAGAGCTAGCATCGATGTACAAATCGTTCTTGTTAGAGAAGATGTCTGAAGTAGCAGTGTTAAAATACATCGCGTATTTAGCACCTGTACCAATTTTGTTAATAACCACGATATTGTTTTCGAAACGAATACCTGCGGCAAGAGTGGTTTGATAAAATCCTGCTGTAACTGCGGTACCACTGGTGCCATCCATCCTAATGGTATTGTGCTGGTAAAAAACATTGTCGGAGCTGGTGTTATTGATACCATATGATAACCCCGAACCGTTGGTATTGTATATACGATTGTTGATGACTTTATTTTCTAACCCACCCAACGCATCTACACCAGTAATAAAAATTCCGTTAAACTGAGCCGTACTAGTGGGAGCTCCACCAAAAGGATTGGTGATAGTATTTCGGGTAATGTTTACACTCACATTCAAACTGCTCACAAAAATACCATTGAAGGTAGAAACCACTGCTCTTGTAGGCCTTGTTACAGTATTGGAGTCTAAAAGTGTATTAAAGTTACCTACCAAGTAGATGCCATAAAAGTAAAAATCGTTGATGGTATTCCTTGCAAAAACGTTATCGCGATTGGCAGCTGTAGTACTACCCACACAGGTTATTCCGTAATATCCACCGTTGATAGTGTTTCCTGTAAACAGGTTTCCATCACTGAGCGTATTGCCTGTGGTGGTGGCAGAAGTATTAGACGCACTAATCACAATACCCGCATAATTGGTAGAAGTAGAAGTGGTGTTCAAATTGATCACACTGTTGGTAATGGCGTTACTATCTGCATCGTTTAAAAGGTGCACCGCAAATCCATATTCGGTTGCAGTGGTTCCAAGGGTATTGATAATGAGATTATCAAACTTAATATGATCTGCACCATTTAATTTGATGACTGCCCTTTCATTATTATTGGTAGAAATAAATGAAAGCGTTCTGCCATTACCATTAAAAGTAACGGTGTTAACTGCAGACGCACCAGGCACAGCGGTCATGATTAATTGTTCATTGTAAGGTCCGCTTGCTGCATCTACGTTAAAAATCACCGGAGCATTTATGCCACATTTTATGTAATTATAAGCGTCGTTGAAAGATTGAAAGTTGAGACCACCAGTTGGCAAAGCGCTATTGATAGTAAATGTTCCCGATACCGCAGCCGCAGTTGTAATTATTTGGCTACTGCTCGTTGCCGATACGCCACAAGTTATAATGCATCTGTAATAATTGGTGGCTGTCTGCGAAGTAGGATAGGAAGCCGAAGTTGCACCCAAAATATTTGTCCAGTTTAAATTGTCTGTAGATATTTGCCACTGGTAAGTCTGTCCTGTTCCTCCCGTACTGCCACTTAGGCTAAGCGTAAATGGTTCGTTTAAACAAGCATTTAGTGTAGTAGAGCTAACCGTTCAGGCGGTTGGAGGATTGGTACAAGGGCCTGCAGGCGCAAAGCTTACCGCACCGGTAAAATAACGAGGGGTTAAGGTTAAACCTGTACCCGAACCAGAGTACCCCACGTTTACGCCAGCAATTTGAAAATCCCCGTTGTGAAGATTTACTCCGCCTCCGATAAAGGTATTGGGCGCAATAGCTGTTCCCAATCCGCTGTAACGTGTACTGCCTGGACCAAGGTTTCTTAAAGCGAAACGATATTGGGTGCCAGCAGGAATAGCAAAACTAAGACCCGCGAAATTGAGCGGAGTAATGCCTGCTGCTGTAACCGTTGTTGCAGTTGAAGTGCCTACCAATGTCCATGGTGCAGCCGTAACATCTGTAGATGTTCCCGTTAATGCCGTAGCAGTAAAATACAACTGCCATATAGACCCATTTTCAACAGTAGTACACCAGCTTGAAATTCCTGTTAAATTCACAGGAAAAGGATTCGTATTGCTTAACACAAAGGTCACCTGACTAGGTCCTGTCAAAGTGTTTCCGCCATTGTACGGTGGGTTAGGCAAGGTAGTGAGCGTAGTTGTTTGTGCGTTCACTAAGCTAGTGATGGCACAAAAAACAATGACAAAGTATAACGCTGCTCGGGTAAAAAAAATCAGGTGCCGTTTTCTCATTTTAGCATATTTATAGTGTGTAACATGCCAGATAAATTCTGGATGAATAATTCTGATATTGTTTTGGTTTGCTTAAAAGGATACCCTCTACGTCAGCGAAAATTACTGACAAGTTTGATGGTGGATAAAATTGGATTTGATATGTTTTATCTGGAGCATTTCGTATTATTTTCTATTGCTTTTTGTAATAGTTCCGATATAACATGAGCAATAAAGTTATTTAACAAAAAACTAACAAACAATAGATTATAGCAACTTATTTTTAACAAAATAAATTATATATGTTTTAAATTGAACGTCAATTATTAAGAGATCTTATTAAATGAAAACCTTTCAATTTACAGAAAAAATACTATACCAAAATATTAGGATGAATAGTGAAGGTTATTTAAACAGCAAATCGTGTAGAACAAAGATTCCCCCAAAACCTGTAAATAGGTGAAGTGAATAAAGAAAACAATCTAATTTAGAATGAAAAAAAGTAAGTGCTATAACTTTAAGTAGCGCCTGCGGGCAATTGATTTTTTTTTTAAAACTAAGGAATGTGTTTGCGCAGGTTTAACTAAACAAATACTCCACATCTGCTTTGGTAAGGGTTTTTACAAACCCATTGTCGTCGGTGATCAGTTCTCGGGCCAAGGTTCGTTTGCGTTCTTGAAGTTGCAAAATTTTATCTTCAATAGTATCTATACAGATCATCCGGTAGGCAAAAATGTTTTTGGTTTGTCCGATTCGGTGTGTACGGTCGATGGCTTGTTGCTCTACAGCGGGGTTCCACCATGGATCTACAATATATACATAGTCGGCAGCGGTGAGGTTTAGTCCCACACCACCGGCTTTGAGCGAAATGAGAAATACCCTGCATTCGTCTTTGTTCTGAAAGCTCTGAATCGCTTTTTCCCTGTCAGGGGCAGAGGTGCTTCCATCAAAATATTCATACTGAATATTTTGATCCTTCAACTTTTCGCGAATAAGCCCCAACATACCCAAGAATTGGGAGAATATCAGCGCTTTGTGATCGCCGATATTTTCCGTGATCTCACGCATGAGTTCTTCTAATTTGATAGAATGATTGGGGTATTTTTCTTCCTCGTTTAAGATAGCCGGGCTGTCGCAAATCTGCCGCAGTTTCATCAATCCCTGCAAGATGGTTAGCTGCGATTTGTCGATCCCTTGATCATCAATGGTGCCCAATATTTTGTCGCGGTAGCTGTTTCTATAAGCGTCGTATATTTTACGTTGTTCTTTTTCCATTTCACAAAACAGGATGGTTTCTGTTTTTTCAGGAAGGTCTTTGGCTACCTGCTCCTTGGTGCGTCGTAAAATAAATGGAAACAGCAGTTTGCGCAGATGATCTTTTTGTTCCTGTTCGCCAAATTTATCAATAGGTGTGGCAAATTCGTTTCTAAAAAACTCCATACTGCCCAGTAATCCGGGGTTGAGGAAGTTCATTTGAGCAAATATGTCGAAGGTATTGTTCTGTAAAGGAGTACCGCTCATGCAAATCCGGTTTTTAGCATTCAGCAAAGTGGCGGCCTTGGTAACTTTGGAAGAAGGATTTTTAATGGCCTGGCTTTCATCAAGTATTACATAGTCAAACAATATTTTGAGCAATAGTTGAATGTCGCTTCTCAGTGTACCATACGTGGTGATGATGATATTAGATTGCTGCAGCTCTTCTGCGCTTCTGCTGCGGGCGCTTCCGTGGTGAATATGGTAAGTGAGTTCTGGGGTAAATTTCTTCACCTCATTTTGCCAGTTGTAAATAAGTGTAGTAGGGCATACCACGATAGCCTTGATGCCGCCGTTTTTAGCCCGAAATGCATCCAACATGGTGAGCGCCTGTACGGTTTTACCCAAGCCCATGTCATCGGCCAAAATACCTCCCCAGCCCACGTCGTTGAGGTAGCTAAGCCATTGATATCCTGCCAATTGGTAGGGCCTCAACACGGCTGTTACAGCTTCGGGGGCTGGTATTTCTGGTATGTTTTTAAATTCTTTGAGGCGTTCAAACTTTTCATCAAGTGCAAAACTGAGCTCTGTTTCATCTCTGTTTTCGTAAAGTTCATCAATCACACTCATGTGGTATTTGCTCAGCCGCAGTTTATCTACACGGCCATCGCCCACTTTGAATAACAAGGCATAACGCTTTAACCATTCGTCGGGTAAAATACCAAGGGTGCCGTCGCTTAGTTGTACAAAAGATTGTTTGCTAGCCAATGCTTTTTTAATATCAGCAATACCTACTCGCTGTTCGCCAAACTCAATTTCTACCTTAGCATCAAACCAGTCGAGCCCACTGCTTACATGGATATGGGTATTGGGTCTGGCTGTATTGAAACGGAAGTTCTTCAATGCCTCAAATCCATACACAGGAATCTTCATGTCTTTCATAGCATCCACAAATAGGAAGAACCAGTTGTTGCGCAACACTTCTGTTCCTTTCAACGCCAAGCTTCCACTTTCCTCCTGTTTTACAAACATCGAATGAAGGGTATCTAACTTTTCAACAAATGCTTGTTCTGCCGTTGTATTGCGGTGTATCACCAATATCTTATTTCCTTCAGGAATACTCAGCGTGTCTTTATCAGACAATCGGGTATCGAACCCACTGTAGGTAAAAATTGGTTGAAACAACAGGTAGTCGCCTTTCTCCTGCAACATTAATTTTACTTCGGGCTGGGTGTCTTTGATTTCTCTAATCAGGCTCTTATCAAATTCTACATGGTATTCGCGGGTGAGGGGCAAAATTACTTTTTGCATTTTCTCGGCCCAATTCGTTTTGCTGAGAATGATATTGCCCTCTTTCAAAAACTTTTCTGCTTGCAACACATCTTCCGGTTTTTTCCAGAGGTATAATACATCGTTATATTTAAAAACAAGGCTGCTATTACATTCATTTTCGCTGAAAGGAATGAGTTGACTTTGAAGTTTCACCATACAAACAACCTCAAAATGATTGTTCACCGCCATCACCTTAAATACGGGAGCAATAAAATCGTCGCTGAGTTCAGTTGCAACCAAATTGGTCGTTTTAAAAGACTTGCCAAATGGAAGGGTAAATGTGTAGGGACTGCCCACCTGCTCTTCAAATATCTTTTTTAGTTTGGGGTGCAGGTATTCTGTGATCAGCGATTTGGTTTCTTCCGGAAGATCATCACCTTCAGTATGAATGATGTTTTCCCAAATGCCACTGAAGGGCGAATTGCGATTCAGGTATTTGTTTACCTCATTGTCTTGTAATTTTCTAGTTTGTTGAAAAAGCGTTTTATCAGACTCGTTAAACAATTCGGTGTTTACGTACTTGGTAAGATCCAGCTTTTCGGGCTTGCCAATAAATATTTTCGCCGTGTCATCGGCTTCGCCTTGTAAACTATCCATCAAAAAGCCAGGATAGGTTTTCGCATTAAAATTAAACGCCAAACCGAGTCTGATGTTTTTTTCGGCTACCAATACTTTAACCGCTGTTTCTTCTGATTCGACACCGGTTTTCAATACCGGTATTAGCTCTTCTACTGGCCTGGCGGATGCTCCGAAGTTAACAAGTCCGGCTACTCTTTTAATCGAAGTATCGAGTAGTTTCAAAAAGGGTTTCCCTTCTTTGTAAATGAATTCAAATTTGCCTTTTAAATCATCTTCTAAACTATACCCATATATCTGTAATAATTTGTTTTTCTCTTTATCGAGGTTACGAATAGAATCGAAATAATTGGGACCGTATGCGTTGAGCAGTTGAATAAACAACAATGTTTTGTGTTCGCACAGTGGGTGCATAGATTCGGTACAACTACAGGAAGTATCAAAATTACGTTCGTCGTTTTTTTGTATCAACAACGGATACTCTTGCCCGTTATAAACGAGTTGAGCCTCTACCCTTTCGTCTACCGCTTTAATGATATTGGCTTTTGTGGAACGAAGCATGGTTTCTGCTTCCTGATAAATATCGGGCGAAGAAAGCATTTTAATCATCTTAAGATCGATGTGTTTCATCTTTGCCACAGTGTGACGCTGGTTGTACTGAATAGCACTACTCATTAGCATGTTCTTATCTACCATATCCTGCAATCTTAGTAGGGCAGCAGCTTCGTGACGGCATATTTCTCCGAGGTTGTAAGGGCAACTACAGCGCAGCAACATTAATTTAGCATCGGCATACTTCTGAATATTTACTTTGTAAAATGTGCTGTACACATCATCTTTCACCCTGAATACGATGGTACCCATGAGCTCATCGTGTTCCATCATTTCTACATAACCGAGTGAATGAATTTTTTTCCCTCTACGGATAACCTCGTCGGTGCCATTGTTGTAAATATGTTTGATAAGATGCGGTAGTGCCAATTGAAATTATTTTAATGATTCATCCATTGCACCAGATCTGTAAATTAGAACAGTAGAAGCTGTTCGGAAAAGGGCAATTTGCAAAAGTAAAGGAAAAAAAATGACCCTCACAGCTTTAAGTAAAGTTTATAAACAAAATATGGGTTAACCCCTGCACAGAAAAACCCCCAGCAGTTGGCCAGGGTTCGTATTCATTTATCTAAGTTTTATTATTGCGTTGCTACCAAAGTGCCGTTCTTGTAAAAAGGCAACACATTGGCACCCCCTGGCGTAAGACAATACCGAATGTCTTTTTCTAATCCAAAATTAGTGAGTCGATGGTAATGAGACGCATCATGCACTTTCATAAATTCATAAAGATCTTCTTTTGCCGCCTGATACAAATTGTGCGCAATTTGAGACGAGTCGCAATTGATGCTAAAATGTGATTTTATTTGATCAATTACTGCGCCTGCAAATAGACTATCTTCAATATTTACACGGTCTTTCCATGCAGCACAGGCTAGTACTACAGACATTTTCTTTTGAATAAGATAATCACACACAGCCTGTAGGTTAGGGAAGGAGCCAGTCACAATTTCTTTAGCCCCCTTTTCGAGTGCCATATGTAAAAGCTTGGTGCCATTGGTGGTGGTGAGTACCACGGTTTTTCCTTTTACAAAAGAGGGCGGGTATTCAAAGGGAGAGTTGCCATACTGCAAACCTTCTGCTACCTTACCATCTCTTTCGCCAGCCGTGATGGCTTCAATTTGTTTCCCAATACGAATACATTCTGCAACACTATCTACTGGTACAATGGCTTTAGCTCCATTGGCCAATGCGGTAGCAATAGTACTGGTGGCTCTTAGTACGTCTATGATAACAACAATGCTGTTACTCACATCATATAAATTTAATAACGAAGGAGAAAGAGTAGTATATACCGCTGGTTTTTTGCTGTTACTCATTTGTAAAATTTTAGAGACCCTTTTCTATCAGATGGCTTTCTGTGCCAAAATGGTGGTTTCTCTTTATAGTGAAAATTGTTCTGGTATTATTTTTTGCCATTCGTTGCTTTCTGCCACCTCTTTAATGACTCGATTTCTTTCAATGATCAGGCCATGAATGTATTTTTTCATAAAGACAAGGTCTACTAATTTTCCTAAACAGCCATAGGGCGAACACAGCAACAGTTTATCCGTCATGTAGGTTCCATTAGCCGTTGCTTCAAAAAAGTGTTCGTGTTCAAAAGAGCTAAAATCTCCTTTAACCATCTCATCCCTAAAATAAAAAGGAGTATTCATGTGGGTAATTTTGGAGGTAAAATACCGTTTTTTAAAGAGGTGTTGAGCCTGCCAAGTAACTTCTTCGTTCAAACCAATCAGCCCGGTGATTACACCTGCAACCGCTTTTTCCTTGGTTTTTTGGGTAGAGATCAGGTGCAGATCAATGCTTCTGCTCAGGTTGAACACCCTTTCAATAGGCGCCAAAATGGTACTTTGTTCTACAATTTCTACCAAGGAAAATGAATTTAAGTAAATGGAATTTTTACAATTTCTGCTTTTAGCGCATTGTTTCTAATTGAAATGTAGATGCTGTTTCCTAGTGCCGCATAAGCAGTGTCCACATATCCCATTCCGATTGCCTTGCCCAGCGATGGCGATTGTGTGCCAGAAGTAACTTTACCGATCAGGTTGCCAGCTTCGTCTTTTATTTCATAATCGTGCCGCGCAATTCCTTTGTCGATCATTTGAAACCCCACCAGCTTTTTGGAAGGGCCATCTGCTTTTTGTTTTTCAAAAATTGCTTTGGAGGAGAACTCTTTGGTAAACTTAGTAATCCATCCTAACCCTGCTTCTATAGGCGAAGTGGTATCATCGATGTCATTACCATATAAACAAAATCCCATTTCCAACCTAAGGGTATCTCTGGCTCCCAAACCTATCGGTTTAATGCCTGCGGCTGCTCCTGCTGCGAAGATGGCATTCCAAATTTTATCTGCAGCGCCATCGGTGTCTTCAAAATAAACTTCTACCCCTCCAGCTCCAGTATAGCCAGTAGCACTTACCAATACATTTTCAACTCCAGCAAATATACCTTTGCTAAAGGTATAATACTTCAGGTTAAGGATATCCATTTCGGTAAGCGATTGCAATATTTTGGTGGCATTCGGACCTTGCACTGCCAGTAAACATGTTTTTGAAGAGATATTGTGCATGGTTACGTTAGCGTTGTTGTGGTCTTCGATCCATTTCCAATCTTTGTTAATGTTGCCCGCATTGACCACTAGCATATAAATTTCATTTTCTTTGATGCAGTACACCAGTAAATCATCTACGATGCCGCCATCATGATTAGGGATACAGCTGTATTGAATTTTGCCTGCCGTTAACTTTGAAGCATCATTGCTAGTAATGCGCTGAATAAGATCCAATGCCCCTTCTCCTCTCAAAATAAATTCGCCCATGTGACTCACATCAAATACGCCTGCGTTGTTTCTAACAGCCGCATGTTCATCATTAATGCCAGTATAAGAAATGGGCATATTGAAGCCGGCAAATTCAGCCATTTTAGCGCCTAGTTCTATATGATGCTGAGTAAACGGGGTATTATTCATTGTATAAATTTAGGCTGCAAATGTAATCAAGATTTTGTTCCGATGTTGGCATCAGCTATCAAGCAAATCATTCGCTTTAAATGTTGGGCAAACTTGCCATTCTATATCGGCATCCTCTTGGCAATGTTACTAACTAAAAATCCTGCATTGCAGCAGGATTTTTAGTTACTTCAACTTCAATTCAACTATTGAAAACGCTTAATTACTCAGCATCATTTTCATTGGATTGTATGCAGGCAATAGTTGCAACACATATTTATTGTTTGGTTTGGTTTGTATCGTTGAGATTTTAGGAGCGTCTATGAGCTTTAACTCCTCGTTTAGTTTTTCTTTCATTTTCTGCAAAGAATCTCTTCTGCGCTGTTGATCCCTTTTCATATCCAATTTGATAGAGTCGATGGCTTTTTGGCGATTGTCGTCATTGTAACGATAATTGCTATCTTCATCCAGGTTGATGTTGCCGTTTTTGTTTGTTCTTTTATTGGAATTATTCTTTCCCCATTCGTCAGCAGGCTTGCCATCGAGTGTGTGCAATCCGTTTTGTTGCATGATATAATCCGTATTTTTATTCCAACCACGTTCTACATCTACGGTTTCTATATCCCAATCACTGATCCATGGCCCATTAACGCGAATGTTATTGCCCCAACCTACGCTTTCGTTAATGCGTATCTGTTTGCCTATCGGCACATAAACTGTAACAATCACTCTTTGGTTGCGGAATTTATCGGTTTTGTTTACCTCAACACCTCTATCGAGTACCAAAAGAGAGTCTGACTGGTAAGCATTGTAGTTGATTTTATATGCATTTTTTTCTGCGATTCTCTTGTCCGCTCCATTAGCAAGCTTAAGGAGGGTGACCATAAAACTATCCGTTTTTGATTGTACAATCTCCACCGTAACGTTGCGCACATACGCAGTATCTTCTTCAATTCCTTCAAAAGGTTCCATTCTGTACCAGTTGTTGCGAAAGTACTTTTTATCGGGCGACAACGTAGTTACCTCTAATTTTTGTACTGTTGGGTTCACCAAAATGATTTGCTCTTCGTTTAACGGACTGTTGCTTCGAAATTCTTTTCCAATAGATAAAAGTAAAGCAATAAAACAAACCAACCCCACTAACCATAAGCCTGCAAAAGTGGTTCGCATTAATTTGCGATTGGTTTTGATATTAGCCAATCGGCGAATGATCCAGGTAATGATGCCGATGATAGGTATGGCAATGAAGAAGATCAAAGTGCCCCATGCAAACACACTTTGCCATCCAGCGTTCAGTAAAAAGTCTTTTGCTGGAAACAATCCTACCGAAACAACACCAAACACAAACAGTGCTATCACCAAAGCGATTAAGATAGAGCCTATAATGAAATAAGCAAATATTTTAAACAACATTGCGATGATATCTCCAAGCGATTTACCGCTTTTTTTAGCAGCTTGCTCCACTTCTGATCCTAATACTTGACCCTTTTCTTCTGCAAAGGCTTTGGCTTCCTGTCCGAACGTTTTAGCTCGTTGCTGAAAGCCTTTCATTTCTTCCATCACAGAGTTTTTGATGCTATTCATATCTACCTTTTCGCCTTTCATTTCTAATTTTTCGGCGGTAGTGTTCGCTTCTGGTATTACCAACCACAAGATGATGTAAACAAATAGGGCTCCTGGGCTAACGCTGAAATTGAAAATATCTGGGAAGCTTCCCCAAAGGTTGTTCCATCTAAAAATAAAACTTAAAAAAGGCAGCAAGAACAACACTCTTGGAATCCATACATTGATACCAAAATAATTGGCGATACCACTGCAAACGCCAGCTATTATCTTATCATCGTTATCTCTAAATAACTTTTTTCTAGGCGCCCCAATTTGAGTGGTGGCCGTGCTGGGTACGGCTACCCAAAGGATGATGTAAGGCAATAAGCCAAACCCGAAAGAGAAGAAGAGAATGGCAAAAATAATTCTTACCACTACTACATCTATTCCAAAATAATTGGCCAAGCCACTACAAACACCTCCGATTACTTTATCAGATTCGCTTCTATATAAGCGCTTAGACTTGATGTAGTGAAAACCGGTTGCAGCAGACCCTGAATGGGTACTGCTGTTGCCTTGATTTTCGGCGGTAGAAGACCCCGATGGAGCAGCGTCTGTTTCGGCTTCCTCAAAATCTTCGGGCCTTCCCATGCTTTTAATAATGGCATTAACATGCTCATCGGTAATACAAGTAGCTCCTGTTTTAAGTCTTTCCTGAAACAATTCGCCAATACGATTTTCTATGTCGTTGATGATCTCTTCTTTACCATTTTCGTTGGCAAAATACCTGTTGAGGCTATCTGTGTATTGTTTTAAGATGTCGAAAGCGCTAACTTCTATAGGAACTACTCGCCCCTGGAAGTTGATGTTGATTACTTGTTTCATAACGCAATAATTGTGTGTTTTTGTCTGACTCATTTACCCATCCGGATATGTAAATCATGGCTAATGGTTGTTTTGGTCATTGTTGAAGTTGTACCAAAAAAGCATGGCTATACTTTAATATTGGTAGATGAATTCTTTATCCCGGATGCTTGGTCAACGCCTGAACAGCGTTGGCCAGTTCGTTCCAAGTTGCTTCCAGTTCTCCGTAAAACTGAGCACCCTTTTGGGTAAGTGAAAAATATTTTCGTGGCGGACCACTGTTGCTTTCTACCCACCTGTAAGTCAGCAACTCTGCATTCTTGAGCCTTGTGAGCAAAGGGTACAATGTGCCCTCAAATATGTTGAGATTGGCTTCCTTCATTTTGTCAATAATATCAGACGGATAAGCTTCTCCCTGTTTTATTACTGATAAGATGCAGAACTCCAGTACCCCTTTGCGCATCTGGCTTGCTGTGTTATCAATATTCATGGCTTACTATTTTTAAAATTCTTGTCTTTACTTTTGTGGTCAGTTTTAAAAGAGTTCGTTTTGGTTGATAAAAAGTTACAGCGCATCTACCAACTCCTTCGCCTGCTTTTATTGCCTTTCAGATCACAAATATAGAAATATTTTAGTACTATGCAACACATAATACCTTTCATTTTAAAGTAGTAGGTAGTGATATAGTTAATCGTAATCGAATAAAGCCAATATCAGCAAGGGTTTCAATAATTTTACGGGTCAGAAAAAAGTTTTCATTAATGGGCGAATGGTAATATATTGTGATGAACGGCGTTGCCTTTGCAATGGTTTATAAAGGCTGTTACATTTTATATAAAAAAAGGCTTTGTTGCTTATTATTTAATAACTGGTATTTGATTTGAGTGTTACATCTTTATATAAACCCCAGACCATGAAATATTTTTTATCCCTTTTAGTCTTTAGTATGTTAATCGCATCCTGCGGCAGTAATAAAAGTTTGTTAGAGAGAGGCGACGAAGACAAAGCCCTGCAGGATGCCATTAAAAAACTGAATAAAAATATAGATGATAAAGAAGCCACACAAGCGCTGCCCATATTGTACAACAATGTTTTAAAAACACGGTTGACCAAAATTAACAATTACCAAAGCGGAGAGGATCGGGGCAGATGGGATAAAATCATAGATGAATATGAGGCTTTGCAAAAAGCTTACAACAGCATCGTACAATCTACTCCAGCATTTAAACTAATCAGTCCAGAGAATTTCAGCTCTCAACTACTTGAATCAAAAGATGGGGCAGCAGCAGATTATTATAATTATGCCCAATCTTACCTACAAAAACAAGGAAGAGACAATGCCAAAAAAGCCTACAGCAATTTTAAGAAGGCAGATAAGTATTCGCCCAACTACAAAGACGTAAAAATTAAGATCAATCAAGCTTACGAAAATGCCATTGTAAATGTGGTGATCAATTCAATTGAAGACGATCGATACTTTTTTAACTCAGGTTGGGGATCTGCTGGACTTAATTACAGCAACGACTATTTTCAACGCAGCCTAGTGAGAGACCTTACTAACAACAACAGCAACAATAAATACGCAGCTCGATTTTATAGCGATTGGGAAACAGGGAGAGATAATATTGAGATAGACTGGACTGTGAATCTTAGGCTAAGAAATGTAGATATTCCCCAACCCACTCGAAACACCTTTAGAAGGGAGCGAAGCAAACAAATAGAAACAGGAAAAGATACTGCTGGCAAACCGATATTTCAAACCATTCGGGCTACTGTGAATGTTACCCGAATGAGTTTTACTGCCACTGCACAAATGGATGTGCTCATTAAAGATATAGAAACACCCAAAACCGTTAGCAACCGAACCTTTCGCGAAACCTACCGATGGGAAGAAGAAAGCGGAACCTATACCGGAGATCAGCGTGCCCTTTCAGACGAAGATTGGAACATCATCAACAACCGCAATTTTTCTAATCCCAGAAGAGAAGATATTTTGGAAGAGCTATTCCGAAGAATTTATCCGCAGGTATTGAACAATATTAGATACAGCGTAGATTGGTAATATAAATATATGCGGAATGAACGGCTTGGTTGAGGCCGGCTTTTTTATAAAACATGTGCAAAGAAATGCTTCATAACGGCTAGTATAGTTGTTGGGCTTTAGCCTTACACCTGCGCCAGAGAATTAATAAATAGTGCAATAAAAGTGGGGGGGTACATCAGGAAAACAACACATACACCAACCAGCTCATACCATAAGCCAGCGCCGTCATGTACACAAACTGTATGGTAGGCCATTTCCAGCTGCGGGTTTCTCTTTTCACGATGGCCAGTGTGCTCATACATTGCATGGCCAACACATAAAAAATTAAGAGGGAAAGTCCGGTAGCCAAATCATACACTTTACTGCCATCTGCTCTAACTGCCGCCTGCATTTTTTGACGCAAGGTATTTTCGTTCTCCTCTTCTCCTACGCTATACAAGGTAGCCATAGTGCCTACAAATACTTCTCTGGCAGCAAAAGAAGTGATCAGAGCAATACCAATTTTCCAATCAAAACCCAATGGGCGAATGGCTGGCTCAATAGTTTGGCCAAGAATGCCTGCAAAAGAATTTTGTAGCTCCGCGGTATTACGCAGTTTAGAGATAGAAACTTCATCGGCAGGATTGGCCAACAATTGTGCATCGTATTTTTTAGCAACGGCATTCATTCTGTTAGGTGGTCCATAACTACTCAGTGCCCACAATAATAAACTGATGACCATAATTACTTTACCTGCATCAAATACAAATATCCTGGCCTTCTCTAACATTGTAACCAAGGCGTTTTTCCAGCGTGGGCTCCTATAAACAGGTAATTCCAATATAAAAAAACTACGCTCGGTGCTTTTAATAAACCATTTCATGATCCATGCCACTAACAATGCCATAAAAGTGCCTAAAAAATACAATGCCATCATCACCAACCCCTGCAAACTAAAAAGTCCGAAGATCAAAGTTTTGGGAATCACCAGTGCAATCAGAATGGTATAAACTGGTAACCTGGCGCTGCAACTCATCAAAGGCGTGATCATGATGGTGAGTAATCTTTCCTTTCTATTTTCAATATTCCTGGCACTCATGATGGCGGGTACGGCGCAGGCAAATCCACTAATCATAGGCATTACAGATTTGCCATTGAGTCCTACTTTCCGCATCAGCTTGTCTGTTAAAAAACTGATCCTGGCCATGTAACCAGAATCTTCTAGCAAAGTGATTAAACCAAATAAAATCATGATCTGTGGTACAAAAATGAAAATTCCGCTAAGTCCAGCGATGATCCCATTTACCAGCAAATCGCTCATCCATCCTTGAGGCAGAACATTTGCGGCCCAAGACCCAATCTGCCCAAAGCCCCAATCGATGAACTCCATGGGGTATTGTGCTAACCAAAAAATACTTTGAAACAGCAAAAACAACACGCTTAACATGATCACATATCCCCACAGCCGGTGCATCAAAATATTGTCGAGCTTCTCAGTAAACAAAGACTTTTCTAACAGGCCATCTTCCACAACTGTATGTTGCATTATTTGACGAATGCGAGCATATCGTTGTAAAATTTCCTCTGCCTGTGTACGGGTAGGGTTAAAGGTTGTTTCCGCCTCAATGCTTTCGATGGTTTCCTGTTCTAGGGTAGAAAGGTTAAACTGTTCGTGATTGATGAGGTAGTGAATAGCTTTATATGCGCTGATGTTTGGATAAATATCCTGCACAGCAGCCACCGCTTTTGGTGCCAGTTGGGCAGTATCAATAAAATTTCTGGGGGGCATGTTTTGTAAATTTTCTGCCGATATCTCTATGGCTTTTTTGAGTGCCGATATCCCCTTACTTTTTCGTGGATTGATGGACACAATGGGCACGCCCAATTCGCGCTCCAACCCTGAGATATCGATTTTGATTCCTTTTTGTTTGGCAAGATCCATCATACTAAGTGCAATCACTACCGGTATTTTAAGATCGATGATCTGAGAACAAAAAAGTAAATTTCTTTTGAGGTTACTGGCATCAGCCACCACTACAATCATGTCTGGCTTAATCTCGGTATCCTGAAGCAACATTACTTTGTACGAAACCCACTCATCTGCTCTTTTTGGATACAGACTATATGTTCCCGGCAAATCGATGATGGTGGCTTTGCAATGGTCGGAGATGCTACTAGAACCCGTTTTTTTATCAACCGTAACTCCCGGAAAGTTCCCCACTTTTTGGTTCAGTCCAGTGAGCACATTAAACAGAGACGATTTTCCGCTGTTGGGGTTTCCGACCAATGCTATGTTTAAGGCTGTGCTCACTAATATAATAAAAGTACCCAATTTTTATGGAGTCCCAAAAATAGCGCATCTCCTTTGAAGTTTTTTACGAATTAAGAAAGTTAAACTTCGCGATACGGAAAACAAAGTTTAGCCCAAAAACATAGGCATTAGTACCTTTGCACAAAAAATTAATAAATATGAGATCATTTCTGATTGTGTTTTTGTTTTGTTCAATTACAGTGCAATCACAAACCACCGCAAGCATGGGTAAAAAAGCGGTTACCAGTGTAAAAAAACACGTTGAGTTTTTATCGAGCGATCGGTTAGAAGGAAGAAGAACCGGTACCAATGGAGAAAAGCTAGCTTATACTTATATCAGCAAACAGTTTAAAAAAGCCGGACTACTCCCCTATGCCAACAAAGGCTCCTACATTCAGCCTTTTACTGTAAATGAAAAAGAAAACAGGAAGGGTCATAATGTAATAGGATACATCAACAACTATGCAGTATATACCATTGTGTTGGGTGCACACTACGATCACTTAGGATATGGAGAAGATAAAAACTCGATGTACAGAGACAGTATTCCAATGATACATAATGGAGCAGATGACAACGCTAGCGGAACTGCTGCCTTGATATCAATGGCAAAAAGTTTAAAGAAGTTGGGCAACAAAAAATACAATTACCTTTTTATTGCTTTTTCGGGAGAGGAATTGGGATTGTTTGGATCTAAATATTTTACCGAACATCCAACGGTTCCTCTTAGCAGTATCAACTATATGGTAAATATGGACATGGTAGGCAGGCTCAACGCCGAAAGCCTCAGCATCACCGTGGGCGGCTATGGCACTTCTCCTGTTTGGGGGCAGTTGATCAAAACCACCGACCCATCACTTTCTATCAAAATTGATAGCAGCGGAACTGGCCCAAGCGATCACAGTTCCTTTTACAGAAAAGACATTCCAGTATTGTTTTTCTTCACGGGTACGCATACAGATTACCACAAACCTAGTGATGATGCTGATAAAATAAATTATAATGGTATTGTTCAGATCAGCGAATACATCAAAAATTTGATCGCATCCACAGCAGATATGGGAAAAATAGCTTTTACCAAAACCAGAGAAGTGAGCACTGGCAGAATGAGTTTTAAAGTGAGTTTAGGCATCATGCCAGATTATACTTTTGCTGGACCAGGGGTGATGGTAGAAGGGATTAGCGCTGGCAGACCTGCAGAAAAAGCTGGGATACTGACTGGAGATGTAATTCTGCAACTGGGCGAAAACAAAACCAGCACAGTAGAGGATTATATGAAAGCATTGGGTAAATTTGATAAAGGGCAAACCATCAACGCTATCATTATTAGAGCAAATAAAGAAATGACTGTTGCGGTGAATTTTTAATACTTTCAAGAAAGCAATTGCATGAAACTAACGCTAGATAACGAAACCATTGCAAAAAACTTTTTTGAGAACAGCTTTCTCATGGGCATCGTTGCGCCAGTGAAAGATTATGTGTTTGCCTGGCATATCAATCAAAAACTTGGATTGAAGTTTCGTAACAACGCTGATCTAGAAATTCAAATGTTGAAAAAAAAGAGAAGTTACTTTTTTTCGGTTTATCATTTTCTAGATACCGCCGGAAACACCGAACACCTTTTATACAATAACCAACACGATGGCGAGTTTCTCTTACCCGAATTTAAGCACCTCGATTTTTTATGGCTCATCAAGGGCGATGATCTTATCAAAGAAGAGTTAGACACCCTCATACAATCTACCAGAATGATACCCGAGGTGCAGTTGGTGACTGAAATGACCAATGAAAAAATAAAAAATAAACAACATTTGGTATTGTAATGCTAGATGTGCGCAAACAGTAGGTTGAAACCGCTGGATAAACTAGTAATATTGATCATTCTTTCTTTCACCTTTTAAATAGCATGTACCATGTGGATCGAAAAAGACAATGCCTTATACCAACCATTCGAATTTGCCGATTTTTCTGAGGCTTTCGCTTTTATAACAAGAGTAGCTATTGCTGCAGAAAAAATGGACCACCACCCTAAGTGGAGCAATGTGTACAACAAGGTAGAAATCTGGCTGAATACTCATGATAAAGGAGATATTATTACAGAAAAAGACAAAAAATTAGCAGCAGCTATTGATGCCATTTTTAAAAAATAAAAGGTATAAATTCTCTTAGATAAATACTCATAAACACTTGCTATTATCACAGCAAGAGGAACCGCTATGTTGAGGATCTTTATAAATTTACCATCACTGTTTTTTCTTCTTTGGCAGTAAAAAAACCGATTGGATTTATAAAATCTTCTAACCCGTTTTTTTTCAACAGTTGCTGCACGGCTGCTACTCCGTTTTTATTTACGCTAAATAAAATACCCCCATTGGTTTGCGGGTCTGGCAAAAGATTAAAAGCTTCCATTACATTTACGCCTTTCCCAAAAGCAGTTTTGGCGCTGTAACTATTCCAATTTCGATAGGTAGCATCGGGAATAATTGTTTGGGCTATATAACCTTTAGTTCCTTCGCACACGGGTAACCGTGAGTAGTGTAATACTGCAGACAAACCAGCTCCTTCTGCCATTTCTATCAAGTGGCCCAGGATGCCAAAGCCGGTTATATCCGTCATTGCGGTAACTTCAGACATTTTCCCCAAAGCTTCCCCTATACAATTCAGCTTTGTCATTTGATCAATCATCAAAGGCAGGTGTTCTGGTAACAATACCCCTCTTTTTTGCGCAGTTGATAACACCCCTACGCCTATGGGTTTGGTAAGAAAAAATACATCGCCTTGTTTAGCCGTATTGTTTTTTTTGAGGTGCTCAATAGCAACCAATCCGCTTACAGCCAATCCAAAAATAGGCTCTGAGCTATCAATGCTATGACCGCCTGCGAGGGGTATTTTAGCTGAAGCACAGATGGTTCTTGCTCCATCCAATACCTGTTGCGCAAGGGCAGCAGGCAACTTGTCTATTGGCCATCCCAGTATGGCAACAGCCATCAAAGGATTTCCCCCCATAGCATATACATCACTGATGGCATTTGCTGCGGCAATTCTGCCGAAATCAAAGGCATCATCTACAATGGGCATAAAAAAATCGGTGGTAGAAATCAATGCTGTACCATTACCCAAATCGTACACCGCAGCATCATCATTGCTACCGTTCCCCACCAATAAATGCAGATGAGTAGCAGTATTCATATTGCTCTGCAAAATTTCTTCCAGTACTTTTGGGGCTATCTTACAACCACAGCCTGCACCTCTAGAATATTGCGTTAGCAATACTTTTTCGTTCTTAGTATCTTCCTGCATGTTACAAATATATTACTCCTTTTTGCGGTTAAATACAATCGAGGCATTTTTTTGTAAATCGCCACTAAACCGTACTTCGTACAAATTTTTTCCGTCTTTAATCACCAACAATCCAGTGTTGGGTGCAATAGAGCCCAAGGTTTCGGCATACATCACCAGCTCCATTCGATCTGTATGAGATGGTATGTAAATATTTTTTTTAATGGCTACCGTGCTAAGGCCCTGCTTTTCTAAAATAATGGTGCCATTCAGTAACACACTCACGGTGTCACCATCCACTTCTCCATTATCATACAAAGAAAGTAGCAAGCTATCTGAAGAAAAACTAACCGTTTGTTGAATAATAGTTTGCCGCTCGTTCACCAGTGCTGCTGGTGCAATACTGGTAGTTGCGACGGTTTGTTTATTGCCCACTTCTTGCTGCAAGGTTGAGTTTACTTTCTTTTTATTTTCCTCCAGATTTTTTGAATTGTTAGATACTACAACAGCACTTTCTGCATCTGGCTTTTTTATGTCTACGTCTTTTTCAGCCAATGCTTTTACTGCTGTTTCTTTTTTGCTCATTTCAATGCCGTTGCTAGCTTTCTCTTGTTGATGTTTATGGCGGTCATTGTTGTAAACGTCCTCAACATTGGTTTTAGCAGCGAGGCTGTTTTTTTCTTCTTTGTTTATTTTCATAAACGAAAGCTTCGATGCTCTCCCCAGCTCTTCTAGGTGTGGAATAAGAGCAGATTGCCAGAAGTCAATTTTTTTTTGAAGTGTTATACGCCCTGTAAGAGAATGGTATTGCTTTGTTCTGTTTGTGCTAAACGGCCCCGTTAGTATCATCGCCGGGCCAGTTGCATCTAGCGAAAGTATATTTAGTTGACGCACATTTTTGCTAGGCGGTACTGGATAGTTATTCGATATCAATCCATCGTCTTCCACAATGATCTTGCCGTCGTTTGCTATGTTGATTTTTACTTTTTTTACACCATAGTATTGCTTGTCATCCAAGATAAACCAGGTGTGCGAATACCCTACGTACTTCCCTTTTTCTTTGCTGATGCCAATTTCGTATTGATAATCTATTTGGGTAGTATCATTGTACAGGGTCCCTTTCCAGAGGCCAGTTATATCTGTTTCTTGCGCATGTATTGCTACAGAAATAAAAGTAAAAAGGGTCATCAAGTATTTGCGGTAATACATGCTATCAGTTTTTCAGCGTTAATTAAACTATCAACGTTACAACAAGGTATTTTATGTAACAACCCCTCCAGATTTTCTCTGTTCGTCAACCCTTTCAGATAATATTTGTCGTAATACTTCAATAAAATGGTAAAACAGGCTTCTAGCTCTCCTTGCCGAAGATGCTGTATGGCTGTTTTAGTTTCGAGAGGCCCCAATCTTTTTTGTATGCGCTCTATGGATTGTTGCATTTGCTGAGGATCACATTTGCCATAATCTTCTATGATAAACTGTAATCGTTCGCCAAAAGGTATCTCTATAAAAAATACCGGCTTTGTTCGCATGGTTTTCCATAATGTGTGTGGAATATGCAATTGCCCAATCCGTTGGCTTTCGTCTTCTACCCAACATGGTTGGTTTCCAATATTAAACAACGCCGTTGCTAAAACATTTTCAAACATTTCTTGAGAAGGCTGGGGGGGAAGACCAATACCCCCAAAAGCTGACCCCTTATGACTGGCCAACATTTCTAAGTCAAGTACCGTTTCGCCGTTACCTTTTAAACTGTGTAGTATATTGGTTTTGCCACTGCCGGTGTAGCCCGCCAAAATTCTAAAAGCATATTGTTTTTGAAGCTGCTCTAACGCCCAGTTCCGATATGCTTTATAACCTCCTATTAGCTGGTAAACCTGAAACCCATACAAATCTAGCAGCCAAGCTACTGCCCCGCTGCGCATGCCTCCTCTCCAACAATGTATGATGATACACGGCGCTTCAATAATATCATTTAGAGGTGCTTTTTTATTCTCGTTTAAAGATACATCCGCGTTTAATTTTTCATTCCATGTTTCCACCATTTTTTCTACCTGCGAAACCATAGCACGCATCTTTGGACCAAAATAATCAAGCCCTTCTTTGATGGCTCTTTTTTTCCCTTCTTGTTTATACAAAGTGCCAATCACTTTTCTTTCTTCATCAGAAAACAACGGCAATGAAAATGCGCCAGGTATTTGCGCATATTGGAATTCGCTAGAACTGCGAACATCCAATAAGGGCATTTGATGTTGTAGTATTAAAAAATGTTCTACGTCAATTTTTGTAATAGCCATAATAATTATACCGCTAAAGTAACCCTTTAAAATGGTTGTAGAAATGTTTATCAATAGCAAAAAAAGCCGTCTGTTTACAGGCGGCTAGTCAATTAAAATAAGCAATGATTTAAAAATAAAGGTCAATCATTTTTAACCATAGGATTCCCAACATTTTGTACGAACCTTTGCTCTACCCCACTACTCATTTGTTGTAACCTTGCTACCAAATCGCTGTAAGAAGTATTTTTATTTTTTTTCAATTCTACTTTCCCAGTTAGTGGCAAATATGTTTTGGTTCGATTGGTAACAAATGGGCCTGCCATTGTTTCTACATCTTCGATAGTGTTAAAATCTAAGACATTCAACTGTCGTACGTTTCTGTTTGCTTCTACAGGATAATCGTTTAAGAGCAGCTCCGCGTCTTCAATGATCACTTTTCCATCACCCGCAATTTTTACTTTTACTTTTTTTAATCCAAAGTATTTCTTTTGGTCGATGATGAAAGATGTGTGAGAATACCCGGTATAACGGCCATTTTCTATGGTAATACCTACTTCGTATTGGTGCTTCAACCCTGTTGAATCATTGTATAAAGTGCCAGACCAAAGTCCAGTAATATTTTGGGTAAATGCTAAAATAGGGCAGCAAATTGCTACTAATAAAAGTTGAATTGATTTCATAAGACTGGTTTTAAAGTTATCAGGTGTCTTATAAACGCAGTATTGCTCCTTTTATTTTAAAAACCCATCCTTTTTATATACTTCTCCGCTTGAGCCCAAATTTTGCAGTTAAAATCGTAATGAGAGTTTCAGGTTATTTTTTGGCCGAAGTAATAGTGAACTATTTTGAAATCAAAAAATGTTCTGAAATGCTTATCTGTGCAGCGTTTGGAAGCCGTAATAGATTTCCAACTGCAAAATATGGGTTGAACGGAATAGTTTGCAGGCATAAAAAACTGCCAAGAATTTGGCAGTTTGTATCTTTCAAACGTGTTTTACGGTTAATTACCCGTTCATGGAAGTGAGGAACTCCGCATTATTTTTGGTTCCTTTCATATTTTTAAGCAACAGATTAATGGCTTCTTCCGAATTCATATCGGCCATGTGTTTGCGCAGTACCCACATGCGTTGGAAGGTATCTTTATCAAGCAACAGATCGTCTCTTCTCGTGCTGGAAGCCACAATATCGATGGCTGGGTAAATTCTGCGGTTACTGAGTTTACGATCTAATTGTAATTCCATATTACCTGTTCCTTTAAACTCTTCAAATATCACTTCATCCATTTTACTGCCGGTATCTACTAATGCGGTAGCAAGAATGGTGAGAGAACCCCCATTTTCAATTTTTCGGGCTGCTCCAAAAAACTGCTTGGGTTTCTGCATTGCATTAGCTTCCACGCCTCCGCTCAACACTTTACCACTGCTGGGCGCTACGGTGTTGTGCGCTCGCGCTAAACGGGTAATAGAGTCTAATAAGATAACCACATCGTGGCCACACTCTACGAGTCGTTTTGCTTTTTGAAGCGCAATGGTTGATACTTTTACGTGCTTATCTGCTGGTTCATCAAAAGTAGAAGCAATCACTTCTGCTTTCACGCTGCGTTCCATATCGGTTACCTCTTCGGGTCTTTCATCTACAAGCACCACCATTAGGTAACATTCTGGATGATTCTCAGCAATGGCGTTGGCCACTTCTTTGAGCAACATCGTTTTACCGGTTTTGGGCTGTGCAACAATCAATCCACGTTGACCCTTGCCAATTGGCGTAAACAGATCCATGATGCGGGTACTGTAATTATCGCTTCTAGTGCACAAATTCAATTTTTCGAAAGGAAATAGAGGGGTAAGATAATCGAATGGTACCCTATCTCTTACTTCTTCTGGCGTTTTACCATTGATGGTTTCTACCTTGAGCAGTGCAAAATATTTTTCTCCCTCTTTGGGAGGACGAACAGATCCATAAACAGTATCCCCTGTTTTTAATCCAAATAATTTTATCTGAGAAGGAGATACATAAATATCATCAGGGGAAGATAAATAATTGTAATCACTACTGCGCAGGAAGCCGTACCCATCGGGCATCATTTCTAACACCCCCTCGCCTAAAACGATGCCATCAAATTCGATATTGAATACGGGTTCTTTTTTCTGAATAGGTGGCCTATTGGGTTGAACGGGGCGTTGTGTTCTATCTTGTTCTTGTTCTTCCTCATCCTCATCGTTAAGGTCAACCTCTGGTTGTTGTATCTCGTCTTCTGCTGCAAGCATTTGTGCAATGGCTGCAGGAATGGTAGATTGTTCGCTGGTGATAGGCTGTAATTCTTCCTCGTCATCCTCTGGTTGCATATCAAGCTCGGCTTTTGGCTTTTTGGCAACAGGCTTTTTATCCGCTTCCGCCTTCTTGGCTCTAGCCGCTATTTCTTTTTTAAACTGCTGCTCTTGAATATTGTCGGCAGTATCGTTGCTGGAAGCTTTTATAATTCGCTTTCGTTTTGGCTTTTCTCCATCTGGTGTTGCTTTTTCTGTTGCCATGCTTTGTTGTTTTTCGAGAATGTCGGAAATCAGTTCCGACTTATTCATTTTTTTAAAATTCACGATGCCTAATTGCTCTGCTATATCATGTAGTTCAGGAACGAGAAGATCGCTCAGTTGTGCTATATCGTACATAAAGTATTGAAGAATGCGTTATTCAAAGTCCGCTGTAGTTGTGCCTTTAAAATGAAATTGAGATTGAAAATTTTTTATGATGTATTAGGCTGTGCACCCTTGAGGTATGAGAAATAGGATAATAACTCAGCCAAATCCGTAACAATGATACGATGATTTTTACACAAACAAATAATTTTTTTCGCTACGTCCAACACATATATCATTTTGATTAAATAAATAATACCCCAATTTATGGGCATATTTTTTATAAAAAACCCTAACTGTTCATCGTCTAAGCTAATCATTCATGCCTCTGCTGCCGTTAAAATGATGCTGCAGAGGTTTTTTCTAATAGCGTAACTACTGTTTCCAAATCTGTAAACAAGAGTAGTTGCAAAACTTTCAATTTTGCAAAAAAGTAAGATAATCATGAGAAAGGGATTAACGATATTATGCGCTTTGGTTTGTTTTCAAAGCAGTTGGGCTCAACAAAATAAAACAACCGTAGCGGATTCTTCTACCATCAATATGCCTCAAATCAACATCATAACCATAAAAGACAGGTTATTAACCCGAGTGCCTGGATCGGTGGCGGTAATCAACCAAACCATGATCAATAAAATACTTCCTCAAAGTGGAAACGATGTAGTTCGTAAAATACCTGGGCTGAACATAGTAGACGAAGAAGGTGCCGGGCTCAGAATCAATATTGGTATCCGTGGACTAGACCCAGATCGTAGTAGAAACATATTATTACTAGAAGATGGCATTCCGGTTGCGCTGAACCCCTATGGCGAGCCAGAAATGTATTTTACACCCGTTATCGATAAAGTAAAAACCGTGGAAGTACTCAAAGGAAGTGGCCAGATTTTATTCGGACCACAAACCATTGGCGGGGTAGTTAATTTTATGACGTATGACCCGCCATTAAACTCTACCACCAGCGCAAAAATTAGAGCAGGAGAAGGTGGTTTCTTTTCGGGCTATGTCAGTTATGGCAACACTGTTGGCAGTACCGGCTTTTTAATCAGCTATTTACACAAAAGAGCAGATAACTTAGGGCCTACAGCATTTGAAATAAACGATTTTTCGGCCAAGCTACATCTCAACATCCACCATAAGATGAGCATTGGCTTTAAAATTGGTGTTTACGATGAAGTTTCTAACTCCACCTATATTGGCATCACTCAAACGATGTATGATAAGGCCGATCAAGACTTTGTGCGTCTGGCTCCTGATGATGTTTTACCAATCAGAAGATACAATGTCAGCATGTCACATATATATCATTTCAACGGTCAGGTAAAGCTTCAAACCAACGCTTTTGCTTATACAACCAGCCGAGATTGGCGCAGGCAAGATTTTAGTACCAATAAAAATGCGGCCAATAAAACCGGCGTAATTTGGGGCGACAGCAGCGTGGCCGGTGGCGCACTGTTCATGCTCAATAGCAACGGACATAGGAACCGTTTGTTTGAAGTTGCCGGAATAGAACCACAACTAAAAATAAAAACGAACACTGGTCGTGTAGATCATGAACTACAAATAGGTACACGTTTATTATGGGAAAAAGCCAACGAACAATTCATCATCGGCAAAAAAGCCAATGCTACCGCAGGTGAGCTCAGAGATGATGAAATGAGAAGCGGGCTGGCAATCAGCGCATATGTGCAAAATAACATTAAGATATACTCACGGTTAAGCATACACGCTGGTGTTAGAGTAGAAAATTTTGATTACAAAAGGCAGATTAACAGAGGTCGGTTTATATTGAATGGGAGTACAATTACGGCCGATACTCACGTAGTGGCGAAGGGAAAAGTGTTTGCCCTCATTCCGGGCGTTGGATTTAATTTCAAAGCCAACGAATCAATAAATTTGTTTGGTGGTATCCATAAAGGATTTGCTCCTCCCCGAACCAAAGACGCCATCACCTCTAACGGTTTACCCTTAAATATTGAAGAAGAAAAAAGCTGGAATGTAGAGCTAGGTATTCGTTCTGCATATTCTAACTATATCAATGCAGAGCTAACAGGTTTCTACATGCAGTTTAGTAACCAAATTATTCCAATATCACAATCGAGTGCACAAGCCAATGCTTCCGGTATGGCCAATGGAGGCGCCACTAGACATACAGGGGTTGAAGCCGCTTTTGAAGCAGACATTGCCAAAGCCGTAGGAAAATCTTACGCTGTAACAATGGGAGGAAATATTACCTATATCGTTTCTGAATTTTCAGACGATCGATTTATTTCAAAATCTGGCGAGCTGGTAAATGTTAAAGGCAACAAACTACCCTACGCTCCTTCATTGATCTTTAATTGTAACATTGGATTTGAAGCCAAGCGTGGATTTGGGTGCAAGCTTTTTGGTATCTACACCGGAGCTCAGTTTACAGATGAACTCAACAGTGTTGATGCTAATACAACCGGATTAATTGGTGAAATAAAAAACAGATTTATTGCTGATGCCACTATTTATTATCCGTTTAGAAAAAATAGTATTACAGCCAGCATTTCTGCAAAAAATATAACCGATGAAAGATTCATTGCCTCCAGAAGACCTCAAGGCATCAAAGTTGGAATGCCACGCCAAATAATGGCGGGTTTCAATATCGACCTCTAATAGATTGCCTTATTCATAAAACTCCTTCTCCAAAAAAAGAGGTAGTTATTCTTGTAGGGTAGCTGTATTTTTATCAAAAAAACTAGGTATGCCAATGCTTTTAAAACATATTTACAACGATGTTTTTTTTAACGAATTTGGCAAAGCGGCAGAAACCGTGATTCCTCATTTTAAGAGTAGCGCATATATCAATAAGGTACAACAATATAATTGGGACTTATTGCAGTTGAAACAGCGCATGCGACGACTTTCGTTTGTGCTGCACGATTTTATTCCCGGTAGCTACAGCAAACAACTCACAACAATTCTTTCATTGATAGCCGCCATACCAAATCCCAGCAAGGTTCAATATGCTGGATTAGCCTATATGTTCCTTCCCGATTTTATAGAGCAATTTGGACAGGATGACCTTGTTGGTTCCCTTAAAGCATTGGAAAAAATAACCCCCTTTTCTAGTTGCGAATTTGCCATTAGGCCTTTTTTACGCAGCCATTCGAATGAAACTATGCAACAAATGGAGCAGTGGGCCCAACACACCAACGAACACGTAAGGCGCTTTGCCAGCGAAGGCTGCCGACCAAGGCTGCCCTGGGGCATGGGCATCGATTTACTGAAGAAAAACCCTTCCATTATTCTACCCATTCTGAATTTATTAAAAAATGATGAATCTCCTTATGTTAGACGAAGTGTAGCCAATAACCTAAACGATATTTCTAAAGATCATCCCGAGATTGTTTTGGAAATAGCGGCAAAATGGTTGGGCAAAACCACACAAACAGATCATCTCTTAAAAAATGCCTGTAGGGGTTTGCTAAAAAAAGGAGATCCCCTCGCACTTAACCTATTTGGTACCGCTAACCACGTAAAATGCAGCGTTACTCAATTGAAGGGTTCTTCTAAAAAAATTGCCATAGGCGGCAATATTCAATTCTCATTTGTATTACAATTACTAGCTAACGAAAGTGCCCGATTAAGAATTGAATATGCAGTACATTTTATGAAAGCGAATGGTGAACAACGGCAGAAAGTTTTTAAAATAAGTGAAAGCCATATTAAACCTAATGAAAAAGTAATTTACACCAAAAAACAATCTTTTAAAGACCTTACTACCCGAAAACATTACCCAGGCGAACATAAAATTTCGATCATCGTAAATGGGGTAGTTCGTCAACAGCTTACTTTTTCGTTGCTGAAGATTCCTTGAAAATATGATCAGAGTCTGCCAAAATTGGCTTGTTTTTTGTATATTAATGTTTGCTTAGCCAAGATTTTGCAGCTAAACCCGTAATGAGGGCTTCAAACGCAATACAGATAAGCGTTTCAGGTTATTTTTTGGCCGAAGAATTAGTGAACTATTTTGAGATCGAAAAATGTTAGGAAATGCTAAGCTGTGCAGCGCTTAGAAGCCGTAATAGATTTCCAACCGCAAAATAAGGGTTTAAAATAATTGAATCTATTTTTGCTATTGGGCAACATCTTAGCATGAGCATAAATAATATTTTATAACCATAAAACACCATGAATATGAGCAAAAAATTAATAGGCGGATTATTGTTAGGTGCTGCTGTTGGGGCAGTGCTCGGCATTTTATTTGCACCAGACAAAGGAACTGAAACTCGTAAAAAAATGGCTAAAAAGGCAAAAGATACGGGAGATGAATTTAAAGATCAATTTACCGACGTAAAAGATACGCTTAAGCAAAAGATTGAAAACATAAAAACTGAAGCAGAAGATATTATGAAACAAGCGTCTTCTAAAGAACAGAAAATTTGAGATCGCGATTGATGACAAAAACAAAAACTCATGCTACAACAATCAGAAAACATAGAAGGCCTTTTTGAAAAAGCGAAAGATTATGTAGAAACGAGGTTAGAATTATTTAAACTAAAAACAGCATTAACTACATCCGAAGTAGTAGCTGAACTGGTAGGCCGAATCGTGCTGATTCTTTTTATTACCATCGTGGTTGTATTGCTTAATATTGGCATGGCATTATGGTTGGGAGAAGTATTGGGTAAAAATTATTATGGCTTTTTGATATTGGCAGGTTTCTACAGTTTACTTTCGGTTATTTTGTACATATTCAGAAAAAAGTGGATTAAATCGCCCGTATCTAATGCTATCATTAAAAAAATGACAAGGCCATGAGTTACAACAATATCGCAGAGCTAAAAGCTGCTATTCAACAACTAGAAGATCAGAAAAAAAGTAAGCAGGAGGAGCTGCTTCGTCATTTTAACAGTACTAAAGAAAGTTTGAAACCTAAAAATCTAATTCGATCAGCTATCGGAAGCATAGATGGAGCCGGAGTTTTAAGTACTGCCATAAAAACAGCAGGCGCTATTGGAGCGAGTTTAATAGCTGGTAAAATTGCCGGAGGGGGTGCTGCAGTTCATGGAGGTAAAGGACTACTCCGTATGTTTTTAAAACACACCGCCGGAAAAAGTATTTTAAACAACCGAGATAAAATAAAAGCCTACGGTACCGCAATTTTGAACAACCTTTTTTCTAAAAAAAATAAACCGGCTTAGGCTAGCTATTTTTTAGCGTTTATTTTAAACTTTTCGATTGCCTTTTTAGAAAAGGTGCTTAAAATCAGCCTGCCGCTGATAGCCGCTCTCTCTTTGAGCAACTCATCCCAATGTTCTGTTCCAGCCCAAAATACTTTTTTCATTTCTGCCATGGCAGCCGGGTTTGAATGTGCCAATGAAGTAGCCAGCCTATTTATAGACTCATTCATATTTGCCGTGTTTTCATGTACTTCTGCAAACAAACCCTTTCGTTTTGCCCATTGGCTATTGCGCCACATGCTGGCATCTATTGCCAAAGCGCTGAAAGCCGCTGTGCCTATTTTTCTTTCTACTGCAGGGCCTACTACAAATGGACCAATGCCTACAGCTAATTCGCTTAATTTAATATCTGCACCCGTTAAGGCAATGGCATAATCTGCTGCTGAAACTACACCAACACCGCCGCCCACACATTTTCCATGAACCCTTGCAATGATGAACTTCGGACACTTTCGCATAGCGTTGATCACTTGTTCAAAACCCCTGAAAAATTTTAGCCCCTCATCTGCCGTTTTTATTTGAACCAATTCATCAAAAGAGGCCCCTGCGCAAAACGATTTTTCACCAGCACTTTTTAAAATAATCACTTTGGTTTCATCATGTGTTCCGGCAAAATTAATTTCGTGTGCCAGCTGTTCTAGCAACTTGCCTGGCAAGGAATTGCTCTGCGGATGAAAGAACTCTATACTAGTTATTCCGTCGTGAGTTTCTGATTTTACATATTCCAATTCCATATGGCTTTGTTTAATTTTAAATTTTGGAACCCTTACTATAATTTGTAAATTGTATGAACAGAATTTAAAGATACAAAGCAGCGATAGATATGATTACAATACCCTTTTATTTAACTGGGTTTTTCATTTGTACCATCGTGAGAATAGTTGCTACACCTGCGATTTCGTCTGTATCGTCTAAAATTTCTACATACCATTTTACAATACCTTTTAAAATATCTTGTCCTTTTACAAACAGCACATCGGGATGTACGTCTTTTAATTCTTGCGCCGTTTTTTCCTTACATGTAAATCGTATATAAATACTATTGCCAGGGTACACGGGCTTAGTAAAACGTAACTCATCAATTCCATAATTCAACAAAACCGGATTTTTTTCATAACTATCTACAAACAACCCTGCTGCTGCACTCATAATAAAATAACCATGTGCCACCTGTTGTTCAAACATGGTGCCGTCAAAATTGGTTTCGGTAAGGTGTGCATAAAAATGATCTCCACTAAGTTCGGCAAAACGGGTAATGTCTTCAGAAGTAATCAATCTTTTATCTGATACAATCTGATCGCCGATTTGTAATTCTTCAAAATATTTTTTAAATGGGTGCGGTCCATCTATATTTCCTTTGGCGTGTGGCTGGTAAACATTGCTGATAGCCGTGAGCATCGTTGGCGAACCCTGAATGGCGGTGCGTTGCAAGTAATGTTTTACACCTCGCAGCCCCCCCATTTCTTCTCCGCCACCTGCCCTGCCAGGGCCTCCATGCACCAACAGTGGTAAGGGAGATCCGTGGCCTGTACTTTCTTTTGCACATTCATCGTTCAGCACCAAAATTCTTCCGTGGTGCGAAGCAGCCCCCAATACATAAGCTTTGGCAATAGATGGGCTTGCGGTGATGATACTCGAACACAAACTGCCCTTTCCTTTTTTACTTAACGCGATGGCTTCATCGGTGTAGCGATATGGCATAATGGTACTTACCGGACCAAACGCTTCAACGTTATGTGATGCTTCTTTTATAAATGGATCGCTGTTAAGTAATAAAATCGGGCTTATAAACGCGCCCGCTTTTGCATCTGCATCTAATACGGTAACGCTATCGGTAGCCCCATAAATTATTTGTGAACTGGCCAGCAACTTCTGCACCTGTATGCGCAACTCTGTTCGTTGCCCTTCGCCTGCTAATGACCCCATGCGCACTTTTTCGTTCATGGGATTTCCTATGATCGTTTTTTGAAGTTCTGCTGCAATGGCAATAGAGATATCTTCTATTTTATTTTCGGGAACAAAAATTCTTCTAACAGCCGTACACTTTTGCCCAGCTTTTATAATCATCTCTTTTTTTACTTCCTTAATGAATAAGTTCCACTCTGGCATGCTTGGTTCTACATCGGTGCCCAATACCATACAGTTGAGTGAATCTGCCTCCATATTAAATGGAACTGATGCTGCTAAAATGTTGGGATGCGATTTTAATTTCAGTCCGGTAAACGCCGATCCGGTAAACGTAACCACGTCTTGTGAATTAACATGGCTGAGTATGTCTCCAGCACTTCCGCAAATCAGTTGTAAGGCGCCATCGGGCAAAATGCCAGATGCCACTATTTCTCTTACCACAGCTTCGGTTAAATAAGAAGTAACCGTGGCTGGTTTTACTACTGCGGGTACCCCTGCTAGTAAGTTAACGGCTATTTTTTCAAGCATTCCCCACACCGGAAAATTATAAGCATTGATGTGAACCGCCACCCCTTCTTTGGGCACCAGTAAGTGGTGGCCCATAAAAGTATTGCCTTTGCTGAGGTTGATCGGATCTCCATCTAAACAAAATGTTTCATCAGGTAATTTCCTGCGGAGAGAGGCGTTGGAAAATAAATTACCAATGCCGCCTTCTATGTCTATCCAACTATCTACCCTTGTGGCACCAGATTGATAACTGATGGTATAAAATTTTTCTTTGTGTTGCATTAAATGCAGAGCCAAGGCCCTGAGCATTCTACCCCTTTCCTGAAAGGTCATATTGCGCAAAGCGGGGTTGCCTTTTTCTCTTGCATACTGTAAAATTCCTGCAAAATCGAGCCCTTCAGATGTGGCCCTGTAAATAGGATGGCCAGCTACGGCGTTGTACAATACTTGCCCGTCTCCATCACCTTCAATCCAGTTTCCAGTAATATAATTGCCGAGTTTCTGCATAATAAATAATTGAATGTACAAAGCTACGCAATGAAAATAAAAGGATAGTTTTATAATTCTAGGTGCAATGTAAACGAAGATTGTACTTGCACAATGCCATCCGAACCAATATCTTGATACAACAGTTTTTTTACAACAATGCGGGCAATGCGAGTTTACAATCGTTTGCCTTAACTGCTAATGTGAAAAGAAAGTAAATGAGGCCATTCATTCAAACTGACGCAAGTGATGGGATACGTGTTTGTAATGCAGCAATACCCATTCCTCAAAATGAAGGGGTCCAAACACTGGGTGTTTAGAGGTTTTGCTGGGCTCAGTTTCAAAGAAATGAAAGAATTGTTCTACTGTATGTTGCAGCTGTGTTTTTGCTGCATCCAAAGATGCTGTGCGCAAAGGCAAGGGGTGATCGCCTAACACCGTTTTCGGCGCTTTGGTATTTTCTTTAAAAGGGAGGGGGCTATACAAAAACTCTTTGTATTTAGGTAAATGCTCTTCTGGTACAGCGAGTTCAAAAACCAATTTTTGGATTGATATTTCGTAAAAATCATTCAGGTGTTCCAACATCTGCTGCGCATTCATCTTGCCCCAATGGGGTTGTTTAGCTTCTTCTAACTGGTTAACTGATTCAAAACTAGTGGTTCGTAGAAAATGTGCCTTTTCATTAATACTCATATAGATGGCGTAAAAAACTTCGCTCTAGCCAAGTTGTGTGGTAAAATAACTACATCCTTCGATCAATCTCTTCACTCAAGGAGGCAAATATTTGATCTACGCTTCCTTCCCCTTTTATCATCACTACCTTATTGAACTGGTCGTAATAATCCGCCACAGGAGCTGTTTTATTGTGGTATTCAGAGATGCGCGCCCTAATTACTTGCTCGTTATTATCATCGCTCCTGCCGCTGGTTTCTCCGCGTTTTACGAGTCGGTTCACCAACTCTTCTTCCGATACATCTAAGGCTAGCATTACTGCAATAGAACTTTGTTTTAGCTCCAATAAATTATCGAGGGCTTTTGCTTGTGCACCGGTACGAGGAAAGCCATCGAACAAAAAACCCGTTGCCTCAGGGTTTTCGTCTAATGCTGAACTAATCATTCCAATCACTACTTTATCAGGAACAAGTTGTCCTTTGTCCATAAAGCTTTTAGCCTCCAGTCCCAACGTGGTTTGACGGTTTATTTCAGAACGCAGCAAGTCGCCTGTGCTCAGGTGTTTCAATCCATATTTTACAATTAGCTTCTCGCTCTGCGTTCCTTTTCCGCTGCCCGGTGGGCCAAAAAGTATTAAATTAAACATAGTTGGTTAATATCCTTCTGAGTTGATGATAGTGTAAACTTAGCCAATGGCCATTGCCTCAAAGATAACTAAGCATTTGTAAATTTTATACATTTCAATCACGAATTGGTTCAGGCTCGGCCTGAAGCATAAAACCAACGCTACCTGTTTTTGGCTTAAACAACAGCGCTTTAGGCTATTGGTATTAAACAAATTGTCTCCTACATCGTTCTACTAGGGCATTTGGTTTTGAATTAAACCCTCGAAAGGCTATTTTTGTGACCATTACTTCAGCATTTAAAAATGTTATTTTTTATGAGCGTAACTAAACTCAGTCATTTAGCGGAAACAATGATCGGATCAGAAATTGTAAAACTAGGTGGCACCATAAAAGATAAAATCAGTAAGGGAGATCACATTTACAATTATACTATTGGTGATTTTGACTCTAAAGAATTTCCTATTCCAAAAGAGTTGGAAGAAGCCATCATTGACGCATACAAAAACGGTGCTACCACTTACCCTGCTGCAGATGGCGAACTAGACCTACGCATTGCAGTAAGTAATTTCATCAGCAGCAACGAAGGCATTGATTACAATCCACAAGAAATTTTAATTGCTGCTGGAGGTCGTCCCCTTATTTATGCTATTTACAGGGCCATCGTTGATAAAGGAGACAAAGTTATTTACCCTGTGCCAAGCTGGAACAACAACCATTACGTTCATTTTACAGAAGGAGAGCACGTGATGATTGAAGCCAGCAGAGAAAATAAATTTATGCCAACGGCAGATCAAATCAGGCCACATGTAAAAGGCGCTTCACTAATTGCAGTTTGTTCGCCGCTCAATCCTACTGGTACCACATTTACCAAAACCGAACTCGAAACTATCTGTGATTTGATACTGGAAGAAAATGCACAAAGAGCCCCCGATGAAAAGAAATTATACCTAATGTATGATCAGATATACTGGACCCTCACTTTTGGTGAAACAGTTCATTACAATCCGGTTTCTTTGCGTAAAGAAATGAAAAAGTACACCATCTTTGTAGATGGTATTAGCAAAGCATTTGCCTCAACAGGTGTTAGGGTTGGATGGAGCCTTGGCCCCGCAGAAGTAATTGCAAAAATGAAAGCTATCAATAGCCATGTGGGCTCTTGGGCGCCGATGGCAGAACAAAAAGCGGTGGCTACTTTTTTAAAAAACAGCGTTGCGGTTAACAGTTATCTTACACATATCAAGTCGGAAGTTTCTTACCGACTTACTGCTATATTTAACGGATTCAAACAATTGCGCAGTAAGGGATTTAACGTGGATGCTATTGCCCCAGAAGCTGCTATTTACCTTGCGTTAAACATAGATCTTGTTGGTAAAAAATCCGCTGAAGGAAACATCATTCAAACGCAAGCCGAAGTAACAGATTATATTTTGAACGAAGCTAAATTAGCCCTCGTTCCGTTTTATGCTTTTGGCGCCGACAAGAGTAGTGCTTGGTACAGATTGAGTGTAGGCTGTTGTAAAAAAGACGACATCCCCACCATGCTTGATAAGCTGGAGCGGGCGCTGGAGAAACTTTCTTAATTTTTATTGTTGAGGAAAACGAAAGGTTTTTCTTTTCCGTTTCTAAGATACTCTTTGATCAACACATGCTTTTTGATGATCTTGTATTTATTAAGGTCTATTAGTTCGTGTGCAGTTACTACATTATCAAGTCGCTCTACATTATACAGCAATTCGTGCAACAAACTTACTTGGCGCTCCATGGCTTGAGGCGTCATCAGCTCCTGCTTGAACAAAACTAATATGTCACGATTGGGGTTGATCATCAACTACAAAATTGTATATTTTAAAAGCCTACCATTCCTTGTTTTCCTGGACAGCCACATCCTCCCGCTTTTTTCGTAGAAGAGCAACTAGCTGCTAAAATACAAACAACAAAGAGTAGTAGAGCCGATATTTTAATTGGTTTTCTAAACATTTTCTGATTACAAAATAAACTATTTTCACAAATAATTATTATCTGCTTACATGAATGAAGCGAAAATTAACATTACAGTTAAAAAACCACGCGTTCTCGTAGCCCCACTCGATTGGGGTCTGGGACACGCTACTCGTTGTATTTCTATCGTTTACGCATTACAAAACCTTGGCTTGACCGTTGTTTTAGCTGGCGATAATGCTATTGAAACTATTTTAAAAAAAGAATTTCCAAACTGCGAATTTCTGCATTTGAAAGGCTATAATATCCGCTACAGCCGTAAAAAGTATTTTTTTATGCTGAAGCTTATGAGCCAATTGAAACGTATTGGCAACAGCATACAACATGAACAACTGTGGTTAAGAAAGGTTGTAACCGAACACCAAATTAACGCAGTTGTTTCAGACAATCGACCCGGACTATATCATCCCAACGTCCCCTGCATTTATATCACCCACCAGTTACAAATCAAAACAGGTACTGCCATCGGCAACATAATTGCATCTGCTCTCCATCGCTATTGTATCCATCGTTTCAGTGGTTGTTGGGTTCCCGACCAAGAAAAAGCGCCAGGCTTGGCAGGAAAATTATCGCATCCTGTTTCCTTGCCAAAAACACCTATTCAATACATCGGCAACCTCAGCCGGTTTAAATACAACAACACAGGTAAAAAAAAAGGCATTTGTATTCTACTATCAGGACCAGAGCCACAAAGAACCTTGCTGGAACAAATGATCATTCCGCAACTTTCAGATTTGCCGGGCCCCATCTGCCTTGTAAGAGGATTGCCAGATAACAAAGAAACACTCGAACTACCTCCCCATATACAATGCTTTTCTCATTTGCCAACGAAAGATTTGAATGAGTTGTTAAACGAAACAGCTATGGTGATTTGCAGATCTGGTTACTCTACAGTTATGGATCTTGTAAAACTAAGGTGCAACGCTATTATGATACCCACCCCGGGCCAAGGTGAGCAAGTATACCTTGGTTCACATCTCATGAAAGCCGGTATTTTTTATTGCTGTGATCAAAAAAAATTGAACCTCAAAAAAGCGCTAAAGAGCGCTGCAGACTTTTATAAAAACACAAATAAACCCTCCGTTTTTTTTAATGATCAACCCATTAAACGTTGGGTAGAGGAGTTGCTAAAGCAACATCAGCAGCAATAAAAATACCGTTCGTGTTTTTATTATTACTGCCCACCACCGACCCGCTGTTGGCAGCATGAAAAAGAAAGGCTGTTTTTCCTGCGTGTTCCTCTACCAATTGAATGATAGCTGCAAAACTCCATGAGTCTTCGCATAAAATAATTTGTTGAATTTGATATTGTTGAATACAAACATCAAGTTGTTGAATATGACCGATAGCAGGCTCTGTATCTTCGTTGTTTAATGCAATTCGGCCCACTAACATAAGCGGAACTTCCGCATTTTTAATGATTTGTAATATCCGATTAAACGTTGGTTGTGTGGCTACCACCGCGGTTAACAACGCCGTTGAACCTGTTTGTTTTTTTTCTGTATCAAACAATCTATTTAAAGCAGCTATCCCGGCGCCCAAACGAATGGCAGTATTCATCAAAAAACGGGTTAGTTTTCGATCTGCATAATGTTTGTTTACAAACAACGACATCGCGCCATAAAAATACTTAAAATATGTAGCAGCGCGTCGTTGGCTACTTTCGCCTTTGAAATGAACGATGCTGGTATCTGCAAAATAATAGTTAGTAAAGCCTGCCTGTGTAATACGATAACTGAGGTCTACATCTTCGCCATACATAAAAAATTGTTCATCAAACCCATTGGTTGCTTCGATCGCTTTTTTACTCATCATCATAAAAGCGCCAGCTAAGATGGCCACAGGTTGGGTAATATGCTCGGATAAATGGCCTTGATAATAATCGGCAAACAAGCGAGACTTTGGAAAGAGATTGGCTAAGCCTATCATTTTAGAAAACGAAGAAAAAGGAGTGGGCATCCCTCGTTTACTTTCTTTTAAAAACCGCCCGCTACCATCAATCATTCGAACACCTAGCGCACCACAGTTGGGGGTGTTGTTGAAAAACTGAACGGTTTTCAACAACGCATCTTCTGGTAAAATGGTATCAGGATTAAGGAATAAAAGGTAGCGCCCAGTTGCTTCCTCTAACACGCTATTGCTGGCATTGCCGAAACCCTCATTTGTTACATTCCATTTAAATTTTACCCAAGCAAATTTGGGAGTAAGATATTGCTTGCTGTTATCGGATGAACAATTATCTACCACAAAAACCTCTGCGTCTATTTGCTGAATAGCTTTGGCTACTGAACAAAGACATTGTTCAAGAAAGAATTGTACGTTGTAATTTACTATGATAATGGATAGCTGCATTTAGCATTGTTATTGATATACGAATTAAGCCGATTTAAATCAAATAAAAAATTTAGATTTTGGTGTTTTTGTTTTCCGCCACCCATCAGAGCCTAAAAGGTTTTCATTGTTATATATTTGTAACATGCTTAAAACAACCCTCATCAATGCCGTGCAGGCAGGCGCCGCACAATTACAACATTTTTTCAACGGCAACTTTGTTGTCAGCAACAAAGAAGGTATAAACAATCTGGTAACTGAAGCGGATCATGCTGCAGAAAAAGCCATCATCGAAGTGATACAAAAAGAATATCCGGAACATTTTATTTTGAGCGAAGAAACAGGTGAAATTAAAAGCAATAGCGAATACAAATGGATCATCGACCCTATTGATGGCACCGTCAACTTCGCCAATGGCATTCCGCTATGTTGTGTAAGCATTGGGTTAGAAAAAGACGGAAAAATGATCATGGGATCTATTTACGCACCCATACTCAACGAATTTTATCTGGCAGAAATTGGACAAGGCGCTACCCTCAATGATAAAAAAATATCGGTAAGCAACAAAACCGAATTGATCAAAAGCTGTTTGGTAACCGGCTTCCCATATACTTATTTAGATGCGCCGAACGGACCATTACAAGTGTTCGAAAGGCTTGTTCGAAAAGGTATTCCTGTGCGTAGGCTGGGCAGCGCTGCAATTGATTTGTGCTGGGTGGCCGCTGGCCGATTCGACGGATTTTACGAACACAAACTTCAAGCATGGGATAGTGCGGCTGGGAGCTTATTAATCAAAGAAGCTGGTGGTGCCGTAACTGATTTTGAAGGCAATTACTTTTCTGCGTACCAGCCACATATTTTGGCTACCAACGGAAAAATTCACGAAGAACTAAGAGCTGTGGTCAACGGAGCACAAGTACAGGGAGGATAGAATTCAAATTGTTGGATACGTTTGCATTTATTTAAAATTAGAACATACTCGTTGTTGATAGCGCAATCGTATTCCCTAATTTTGCCAGATGGAACAACGTACAGAAATTGCTTCGCTGGGAGAATTTGGTTTAATTGACCACCTTACCAAAAACAACGATATCAAAAATGCATCTACCATCGTCTCTGTTGGAGATGATGGGGCCGTAATTGATCATTTCGGCAGACAAACAGTTGTTTCTACCGACTTGCTGTTAGAAGGCGTTCACTTCGACTTGTCTTATACTCCGCTCAAACACCTAGGTTACAAATCGGTGGTGGTAAACCTAAGCGATATTTATGCCATGAATGCTACCCCCACTCAAATTACACTCAGCATCGGCTTCAGCAACCGTTTCGGGGTTGAGGCCTTAGACGAATTTTATTCGGGTGTGTATGCGGCATGTGATGAGTATGGCGTAGACCTAATTGGTGGCGATACTTCCACTTCGCTAAAGGGATTCGTAATTAGTGTAACCGCCATTGGCGAAGTGGCTCCTGATAGCTATGTAAAAAGAAATGGCGCTCAACCAAACGATTTAATCTGCGTAAGCGGAGAGCTGGGTGGCGCTTTTTTAGGCTTGACTTTACTAGAAAGAGAAAAAAAAATATTTGAAGATACAGGCGCTCAACCCGATTTGGAAGGCCAGTCTTACATCGTAGGTAGATTACTAAAACCAGAAGCAAGAAAAGACATCATTGATTATTTTTCAGAAGTAGAAATTAAGCCCACCGCTATGTTAGATATTAGCGATGGTTTAAGCAGCGACTTGCTGCATATCTGTAAACAAAGTTTAGTGGGTTGTGTGTTATATGAAGAAAAATTGCCCCTCAATGATGAAGCAAAAGCTTTTGCGTATAAACTTCAATTAGATCCTACTGCATGCGCATTAAGCGGTGGGGAAGATTATGAATTGTTGTTTACCATTTCGCAACTCGATTATGAGAAAATAAAAAACAACCCTTCCATTTCTGTAATTGGATATATCGCCCCAGCGGCAGAAGGTAAACATATCATTACTCGTGGCGGCAACAAACATGAGTTAGTGGCACAGGGTTGGAATCACCTCAAATAAACTGTAATATCCTGGATCTTTTACTCCTTGCAATAATTATTACACTGTTGTTGCCCACCCTACTGATCCTCTTTAACCCGAAGGGAAAACAACACAGTGTGCCCAACAAAATTGAGTTCAATAATGCTATTTCTTTTTTTGATGAATAACATCCGAACTTCAGAAATAAACTTAAATGAGGAGTTCAGTAACAATCGCAAAGAAAACGCTGTGGCACTTCGTTGAGAGCTAAGTGAACCATTAAAATAGTTTACACCCCTTTTTGCCTCACAGCTGGCTGCGTTTACCCAAAGCAATGAAAACAGGCTAGAAACTATTCCCAATACTTTTGAAGAAAAATTATTGTTCTTTCAACCAGGCCTCATCAGTAATTAAAAAGAAGGTAGGAGCGCCTTAAACCCTTGCCGAAAAACCCCTATTTTTCTCTGTATTTTTCCCGTTTTTTTTGTGCCCCTTTATTGTAGTTTAGGTTTATTAAATTACGTATCATGAAAAGAAGCGACTTCATCAAAAACACTGGTCTGCTCAGTGCAGGATTGATCCTGCAGCGAATTTCAATGGCTCACAACCCACCCTCATTTCCTCTAGTTCGCACCCCCTATGAAGATAGAAAATTTAACAGCCGCGCTATTGAAAATGCCATTGCAACTTTTAAAAAAAATGTGCCAAATAAAGAACTTTCCTGGCTATTTGAAAATTGTTTCCCCAATACATTAGATACTACTGTTGATTATGAAATGCTCAACACCCGACCAGATACCTATGTGATTACTGGCGACATTGATGCTATGTGGCTGAGAGACAGCACGGCGCAAGTGTGGCCTTATTTACAATTTATGAAAACAGATGCGGCGTTACAGCAGTTAATTGCCGGCGTTATCAACAGACAAAGTTTTTGTATTGTAAAAGATCCTTATGCCAATGCTTTTTACAAAGATGAACAACGGGTGGGTGAATGGAATTCTGATATCACTAAAATGTTGCCCGGCGTTCATGAAAGAAAATGGGAAGTTGATTCCTTGTGTTACCCAATCAGGTTAGCGTATCATTATTGGAAAATCACTGGCGACATTCAGCCCTTTAATGCACAATGGAAGTCTGCTATTCAAGCAACATTAAGAACTTTTAAAGAGCAACAACGTAAAAACGGAAATGGTCCTTATTCTTTTCAGCGAAAAACTTCCTGGGCTATCGACGGCGTTCCATTGGGGGGCTATGGATATCCAGTAAAACCAATAGGCTTGATTTGTTCTGTGTTCAGACCTAGTGACGATGCTACCATATTCCCTTTTTTAATTCCATCCAATTTTTTTGCGGTGTTAAGCTTACGACAGGCGGCTGAAATGATTGCACAAATTTATAAAGACCCAGTGTTGGCATCCCGATTAAACGATTTGGCGAATGAAGTAGAAAAAGCATTGAAACAATTTGGTACCAACTTTCATCCAACATTTGGAAAAGTATATGCCTTCGAAGTGAATGGTTTTGGAAGCTATCATTTAATGGATGATGCCAATGTTCCTAGCTTATTATCGCTACCCTATTTGGGTTTAATAAATAACAACGATGTTGTGTATCAAAATACACGCAAACTTATATTAAGTACAGAAAATCCTTTTTACTTCAAAGGCAGTGCTGCAGAAGGTATTGGAGGCCCGCATACAGGCATGAATATGATTTGGCCTTTGAGCTTGATCATGCGGGGACTCACTAGTAAAAGCGATGAGGAGATAAAACAATGTATAGGGTTATTGCAAAAAACACATGCTGGTACTGGATTTATGCACGAATCTTTTCACAAAAACGATGCTAGCCAATTCACCAGAAAATGGTTTGCATGGGCTAATACCCTTTTTGGTGAACTTTTGTGGAATACTTTTAAAAACAAACCACATTTATTAACATGATGTTATGGTTCACTCACCAGATTCAATGTGTTATTCAAAGAAAAAGAACATTGGTTTGTGGGCGATAAATCGGAAAAAGATTAAAGGATCAGCCTTCTACCAGCGAATTCAAGTAATACGTTACCTCGTAGGCCACTACATTTACTTCAGGTTTTCTTTTATCTAGGGTTACCGAAACTTGTTGGGAACGGTCGTGGTGGTAAATGCTCCATTCCTTATTTGAATATTCCAAAGCAGTAAGATTTTCGATCCAGTCTCCCGAGTTGAGGTACACCACGCTACCTGCTGCTGTGGTCATCTGTTTTTTAGCCGGCATGTGAATATGCCCACAGATTACGTTGTCGTACTTTTGCTCAATCGCCAATTCGGCAACAGTAGTTTCAAAATTATTAATATAGGTTACTGCTTTTTTAACCGCATTTTTTACCTTTTTCGACAAAGAAACCTTCTCTTTGCCCATCGCTTTTGAAATAAAGTTTATGAATCTATTTAATAAAATGAGAAGGTCATAGCCTTGTCCACCCAACTTAGCCAAAATTTTTGCACTTCCTTTGGTGGTATTGTCGAATACGTCGCCATGAAAAATCCAGGTCGATTTTCCATCTATTTCGAGCAAAAATTTATCTGTTAATAAAAAATTACCCAATAACAGGTCGCTATACCTTCTAAGCGATTCGTCGTGGTTGCCGGTGATGTACACTACTCTTGTGCCTTTAGTGGCCATACTAAATATTTCTTTCACCACACTCATATGACTAAAGGGAAAATATCTTTTACTAAACTGCCAGCCGTCAATGATATCGCCGTTTAATACTAGTATTTGTGGACTGATACTTTTTAAATAACTCAATAATTCGTTGGCATGACATCCGTAGGTTCCGAGGTGAACATCAGAAATTACCACCACATCAATCGCTCTTTTCAGCATATGGTTTGGTTTATCAAAATAAATCATTGTGTTTTAGCAAATTGTTACGCTGTTGTTACCCTTCTGTTAGCAACTTTAAAATTTCTTTATAAATAATAAGGTAAGGGTTTTGCTATTTTCTGATTTAATTTCAGCACCACATCATATTTACCTTTATTTTACGTTATAAAGCTTAGTTAAAATATTATGAGAAATTGGATGATTGTTTTTTTGATGCTATTGGTTTATACGGGAATACAATCCTGCTCGGTAAACAAAGTAGCTTATTCGCCCAACAAAAAGTACCCAAAAGAAGCTTTGCAAAATGACTTCAAGCTTCTACGTACTATTTTAGAAAAAAAACATCCTAGCTTATATTGGTACACGCCTAAAGATAGTATGGCTTTTTATTTTGACACGTTCTTTGCATTGATCCGAGACAGTATGAATGAGCAACAGTTTACCTGGAATGTATTAGCGCCAATGGTTGATAAAATTCATTGTGGGCATACTGCGGTAAGTAGCAGCAAGGCTTATCGCAAATGGGCTGTAGGAAAAAGGCTGCCTTCTTTTCCTTTGTATTTAAAGGTATGGAACGATAGTATGGCCGTGTTGGCTAACCTGAATCCCAAAGACAGTATTTTTAAAAGGGGCACCTTAGTGACATCTGTGAATGGTATAAAAAATGTTGATCAGATAAATCATTTTTTTAACTACCTGCCCGAAGATGGCTATGCAAATTCTGTTAATTATATCCGCTTAAGTGGAAACTACCCTTACTTTCATCGTAACATTTATGGCCTAAGCAAACAGTATCGAGTTACTTATCTAGACAATGTAGGAATAGAACGAAGCGCTACCGTTCCTCTATTTTCGCCGAAAAGGGATACTTCAAAAAAAACGACTAAAGAAAAACCGGCTAAACAACTACAACCAAAAGTCGAAAATTTATTGCGATACCGTTCGCTTGATATAGACAGTAGTAAAAAATATGCGGTGATGACAATCAATACTTTCAACAAAGGTAGGCTAAGAACTTTTTTTAGAAAGTCTTTCCGAGAAATGAAAAAGCAACAAATCAATAACCTGGTGCTCGACATTCGCAACAACGGAGGAGGGAGAGTGATGTGGTCTACGCTACTCACTAAATATATTTCTAGGCACCCGTTTAAAGTTTCAGATTCTACTTATGCTATTGCCCGTGGACTCGGCAAATATAGCCGATATGTAAAAGGTGGCTTTTTCAATAATATTGAAATGTTTTTCATCAGTAGCAAAAGAAAAGACGGGAACTATCATGTAGGCCTACTCGAAAATAAATTATACAAACCTAAATCAAATCACCACTACAATGGGTCAGTGTATGTGATCACAAGCGGGCCTACGTTTTCCGCATCATCGTTGTTTTGCAATGTTGTAAAAGCACAGGATGGCATCACACTGGTAGGAGAAGAAACTGGAGGAGGTTGGCATGGCAACAGTGGGATTATGATCCCAGATATTAAATTACCTAATTCTAAAACTAGGGTTCGATTGCCATTGTTCCGGCTTGTACAATATAAGCATGTTTCAAAAAACGGCACGGGTGTAATTCCAGATATGCATGTAGGTACCAATTATGAAGCACTTGTAAAGGGATACGACTATAAAATGATGGTTGTTCGCGATTTGATTTTAAACAAATAATCTCCTTTTACTGATAGAATATTTTAATAAATTACTCCGCATTAGATTTTTCCAACATGGTTGATCACAAAGGTATCTGCATCTTTCCAAAATGGAAATTTTGTACGAACCGCCTCTAAGGGTTCTTTCAATAAAGTAATGGTGTTTATGTCTTCTGTATCTGCCATGTGGTACAATACTTCTCCCAAAGGATCTACAACCATAGTGTTGCCGCTGTGGTAATTATCATTGCCATCATTGCCTACCCTGTTTACGCCAACTACATAACATTGGTTTTCGATAGCCCTAGCACAGAGCAGCGTTTTCCAGGCGCGAATTCTTTTTTCGGGCCAGTTAGCAACATAAATAAGTAGATCGTATTCTGGAGTAATCATCGTTTCGTTTGTGGTATCGGTTTTCTCAACCGACTGTCGGGACCATACAGGAAATCGAAGATCGTAACATACCTGTAAATTAATTTTCCACCCTTTTACAGATGCAATTTTCCGTTCTTCTCCCGCTGTGTAATGCTGGTCTTCTCCTGCAAATGCAAATCGATGCCGCTTGTCGTAGTAGCCCACCAGTCCGGTTGGCAACATCCATACAAAACGATTGTAAAACTTCCCCTCCTCTTCTATTATAAGCGAGCCGCCCAACACTATTCGGTGTTTCGTTGCCATGTCTCTCATCCAGGCTACACTAGTGCCTTCCATGGTTTCTGCCAAATGCTGTGGGCGCATACTAAATCCTGTGCTAAACATTTCTGGTAGCAAAACGATTTCTGTTTTTCCTTCTATGGTTCGCAATTTTTCTTCGAACATCAATAAATTAGCCGAAGAATTTTCCCAATGAAGATCTGTTTGTATTGTAGTGATGGTAAGTGACGACATCTTATATGAGTTTACAATATAAAGTTATCAATTAGAATGATGATGAACCATCTCTATCTTTAAAAAAACAAACATTGATGAATAATCCGGCGCTTTTTGTTTTACGACACCCACTGCTTTGCAGTTTTCCTCAAACACAGTTCGCACATATTTCGTAAATCTTTTTACATTCGGGTATATATGATCAGCATTATCATTCCAACTTACAATGAAGCAGACAATATTGGCACATTGATTGCTCATATTAAAGCAACCGCAGGTAGTTTCCCGTTTGAAATAATTGTTTCAGATGGAGGCAGCAACGACCATACGGTATCCATAGCCAACAATGCAGGCGTGGTGGTACTTCGCAGTCCAAAAAAAGGAAGAGCGCCTCAAATGAATTTCGCAGCTTCGATGGCTTCAGGTTCGATATTTTATTTTGTGCATGCAGATACACTTCCTCCGATAGATTTTTTTCAATTGATTCAGGATGCGGTGAACAATCATTTTGAAGTGGGTAGGTTTCAAACAAAATTCGATAGCAGTTCTTTACTGTTCAAGCTCAATGCCTTTTTTACCCGATTTGATTGGTTTATGTGTTATGGGGGTGATCAAACCTTGTTTATCACCCGAAACCTTTTTGAATTTATCGGGGGATTTAATGAGGAAAAGCTGATTATGGAAGATTTTGATATCACTCAAAGAGCCAAAGAAAAAGGAAAGTACATCATATTCAAAAAATCGGCCTTGGTGAGTGTGCGTAAGTATGAAAAAAATAGTTGGTTTAGAGTTCAAAAAGCCAACTATACCGCTGTGCAGTTATACAAAAAAGGAGCCTCCTCGGCAGAAGTTGCTAGCTTTTATAAAAATTATTTGAAATAATACGGCTTCAATACAAAAAGCGAACATCATCTGCTTCGTCTACATCGCTTAATGTGGGTAAACTTATAAACAAAAGATTTTCTTTTTCGCAAACTTCAAAAGTTTGTTCTAACACCTTAGAAGTGCTCCATTCAATATTTACAAACAAAGAAGGTTGCTGCTTTTGCATGCCCAATAAATAGTAACCACCATCAACCGCCGGACCAATTACTACCTGTTTCTGTTTCAACATTTCAAATGCCTCTGTAATAAGCTCTGTTGTTAGGTCATAACAATCACTACCGATGATCAATGCCCTTTGATATCCCATTTCGAACACTTCTTTAAATGCCTGTTGCATCTTTACTCCCAAATCGCCCGCTACTTGATTTCGTTTATAGAATAAATGGTTTTCCCAGAGATCTTGATGATTGATACCGTCTACATAAAAAAGAAATTTGTCGGAAGTTAATGGGCAAACTATTTCATGGGTTTGCTTCAACAATTTTACGTACACCTTTAATGCTACTTCTGATCCCAATTTAGCAGCTATCCTAGTTTTCACCAATCCCAAAACAGGGTTACGTACAAAAATGATGATAGCTTCGTTCTGTATTGACATGAATAATAATTTTGAGCTGGGGTGGTAGTCGTAGAGAATATAGACATCAAAACAAAAATATCTTTTCTTAAAACGGCTTCCTCATTTAAGCTACTGCACCGCCGCAACTACTTCCCGCGCCAGCGGTGCAGCCATAACAATGTTGGTTGATGACGATGTTTCTTTCTTGTAAAACGGAGGCTTGGTATGCCGAAATGTGTTGACTACTCGTATTCACTTTTAAGTTAAGCATTTGGTTAAAATCACAGTCATACATAAATCCATCCCAACCTATCGAGATGGTGTTTCTACACATTACATTTACTGCCGCTTGTGGGTTAAATGCGGCCATTAACTTCTCCATGTATTTTTCGTAATTACCACTCTGTAGTAAATAATCTAAATATCGGCTAATGGGTAAGTTGGTAATTGCGAACAATTGGTTGAACTCTATGCCGAAATCATTTTTTAACGCCTGCTTAAATTCCAATTCCAACGTATGTTGTGAGGGAGGTAAAAATGCGCCTGCCGGATTATAAACAAGATTTAATTTTAATCCGGTTCCCTCCAATCCATACCCTACTTCGTTGAGCATTTTTAACGCCTTGATAGACTCTTCAAAAACGCCATCTCCTCTTTGTCTGTCTGTTCTTTCCTTACTGTAAAAAGGAAGTGAAGACACCACTTCTAACTCATTTATTTTAAAAAATTGGGGAAGATCATGATATTTTTTGTTGGCTCTTATGATGGTAAGGTTGCACCTTACGATGATGTGTATCTGCTGACTTACTTTTTTGATGGCTTCCACAAACCAACGAAAATCAGGATTCATTTCTGGTGCGCCTCCTGTGAGATCTACGATGCCAAAAGACGGGTTATCAATCAAAACATTCAGGCATTGCTGCATGGTTTCACGGGTCATAATTTCCTTTCTGTCTGGGCCAGCATCCACATGGCAGTGTTTGCAAACCTGGTTACACATTTTGCCAACGTTAATCTGAAAAACACTTACTCCTGTTGCTTTTAGCGGATACAATCCAATCTGCTCCAGCTGTTGTTGAAACGGAACCATGCGGTACAAATCATTTCCGATGCTGCCATGCTCCAATATGTTTATCTGCTCCTGGCTATCCGCAAGAAAGTTCCCATCAGCTTTTAATGACTTCATAGAAAATCCTTTTAATTATTTTTCGGTGTTTCTTAAAACAAACCAATCAAGCATACTACATCGCAATTTCTTTCACCTTGTTCATCATTTGTACTCCATGTACCAATACTGCCCCGCCTTTGATAGCTGCAGCTACGTGCACGGCCTCCATCATTTGTGCTTCACTATAACCCTTTTCAAATGCATCGCTGCTGTATGCATCAATACAATAGGGACATTGTACTGCATGTGCTACCGCCAAGGCAATCAAAGATTTTTCTTTGGCGGTTAATGCGCTGTCGGCAAAGACGGCACCGTACCAACCAAAAAACTTATCTGCCATTTCTTTCTGGTATTCAGCAATGTTTCCAAATTTGTTTAAGTCGCTGGCGTTGTAATAATGATTATTCATAGTTGTTTATTGATAGTTGTTTATTGATAGTTGTTTAAATCTAAATTCCAATCGTATGTATTAAACCAGATAGACGGCTTTTTGTTTGCTGGTACAATGCCTTGTTGTTGAACCAGCTGCAGCATTTTTTTCTTCCCGCCAAAATCTCTTCGAAACCACCCCATGATGGCTGGCAACAACAACGTATTTTTTTTATCCTCGTACACCACTTCTCCTGTAAGATAAACCGTTGTGGCAATATCTAATTGTTTATTGAGTTTCTCTGCATCATAAAATGCCAGTGGCGGACAACTTTTTGCACCACAGTTCAAAGCGAAATGAATACGAGGGTCCAGCTTATCCACTTTTAATTGCCTGTTTATTTTTCTTGGAAACCATTTGTTGAAATAACCTAAACTCCATTTTACTTTATTTCGTCTTAAAATGCCATGTTCTATATCATCCAAACTAAATTTATTGTTAGCAATCACCAATTGTTTGCTTTTAAAAAAGGTATTCCTCTTTTTATAAGTTTCCGGATTTTTTTTAAGCAGCGCCTGTGTGAAGCCATTATAAGCATTGATCCAAAAGGCTTTTTTTTGATCGTCGGAAGAAAGTCCCTTTAATAATTCGTCGTAATTTATTGCTGCTAGCTCATTGATATACCGTTCACTGTTCTCCCCTGTTTTTACAGCATACATCAAGTTTTGGGAAAGTGCTATTATTTTATTGTTGCTTCTGCTATATGGATCCATGATTTCAGAAATTGGTGCTGTTTTTTTTGTGGGCTCATTCATAATTTGGAGGGTGCCCCTTTTTCCAACAAGCCATTCTTCTATAAGGTTAAATGTAATAGAAGAGGCTTCTGTGATTGCCACGATTTGGTTATTGGCATTCAGTACCACTGTGTAAGGGAAAGATGGCGGCGCAAACAATGAGGTGATTGCAGAAGCTTTGTCTACAATTACCGGAAAACTAAGAGAAGGCCTGGAGGCTATAAATTTCTGTAATCGCTCGGTTGTTTCGGTAGAAATCAATACCACCCTTACCGACTGTGAGTGCTGTTTTTGTAGTTGCTCTAGCTGCGGTAACGCTTTAATGCATGGCACACACCAAGTTCCAAAAAAATCGAGTATGGTAATTTTTGCTGAGAGGGTTTGCAGATTCGCTTTTTGTTGCAGATGGTTCAAAACAACGGGTGCTTCAAAATTGTAGACACTGCTTCCCAACTCATATACCTTTTGAGCATATAAAGAAGAAAAGAAGAAAATGAAGATGATCACCAAAGCAAATCTCAAAACCTAGCTTATTTATTATTGTTATATCCGTATTTTAGCAAAGGGCGGTTTGGGTAGCACCCTTTTTTAATTATTGAGTACAAATTAACTTATTTATTATGGACAATTGGGTACAAAAAATTCAGGAAACTACTTCTTTTTTAAAAGAAAAAGGATTTGTTGAGATAGATATAGCGATTGTATTAGGCACCGGGTTGGGCGGCTTTGTAGACCAGCTTCAAGTGATCAATAGTATTGGTTACGGTAACATTCCTCACTTTCCGGTAGCAACAGTAGAGTTTCATAAGGGCAAACTCGTTCTTGGGCAGCTTGGCCACAAAAAAGTGTTAGTAATGCACGGTAGGTTTCATTATTACGAAGGTTATTCGATGCATGAAATTACATTTCCTGTTAGGGTAATGAAAGAGCTTGGCGTAACCACACTTCTGCTAAGCAATGCCGCAGGGGGAATACAAAAAAAATTAAGAAAGGGTGATCTGGTGTATTTGGATGATCATATTAATATGCTTCCAGAAAATCCATTGAGAGGGCTTAGCGAGCCCTATTTTGGAAATAGATTTGTAGATATGTTTGCGCCATACAATGCAAGGCTAAATAAGCTCATTAAAAAAATTGCTGCCTCGCAGCAAATCCGTATTTCAAAAGCGGTGTACGTTGCGGTGGCAGGGCCCAATTTAGAGACTCGTGCCGAATACAAATACTTACAGGCAGCCGGTGCAGATGTAGTAGGAATGAGCACCGTACCCGAAGTGATTGTTGCCAATCATATCGGTATTGCTTGTGCAGCCATTAGCGTTGTTACAGACGAATGTCAGCCGGGTCGTTTAAAACCGGTAGATATTGCTGCAATTATTGCTGTTGCTAGTTCTGCGGATAAAAAACTTTCGAATTTGTTTGCCGAGCTGGTCAAACAATGCTGATCAGCTTTCTTCTTTTCGCCTTACCAGTAAATACCACTCATTATTAAGCGGCATATAACCATAGTCGTAACAAAAATAATACGTGTTCCCTTTTTTGTTCTTGTAAAAATGGGTCATGTATTTAAAGAGAAAGCCCTTTTGTAACAATTTTTCTTTAGTGGTTTTTGTCGTGTGTTCTCCTTCGGCAAATAGGCCTTCTAAAACTCGTCGATTTTTACCAAGCGCATGATTCACATTCCTAACAAAATTGTAGGTGGCCGCCTTTAAATGGTTGTTGAAAATATTTCTGCAATAATCATCACAGAATTTTTTATCGGCACGACCCCGCAAGGGTTTGTCGCAACATTGGCATTGCCTGCTAATAGTTTGTGTGTTCATTTTAGGTGGGGATTAAATTGAATAGAAAGATAAATTATTTATTTTAATTGTAACAAGTGTTTTTAAACAGATACATACGGGTATAAACGATTAAAAGCCGAGTAAAGGTTATGAATGAATACACTTTTGTGATGTGTATGAAACGAATGGTTCATCCACGATATTTATTTTTAACCGCTCTACCCGTAAAAGGATGGGCACAAATTTTAAAAGCTATGTACGCATTAAAAAACAAAGTACAGTTGATTGGAAACCTGGGCAATGCTCCGGAAGTAAAAAACACAGAAGGTGGCAAAAAACTAGTGAGGTTTTCGGTTGCCACCAATGAGTCTTACCGGAATGCCAATGGTGAAAGAGTAAAACAGACCCAATGGCACAACGTAATTGCCTGGGGTACCGTGGCCGATGTGGTAGAAAAGTACCTAGTAAAAGGCAGCGAAATCGCTCTGGAAGGAAAACTCATTTATCGGAATTACACCGATAAAGAAGGTCAAAAAAAGTATGTGACCGAAATCCAGATGAATGAAATGTTGATGCTGGGGTCTAAGCAAAGTGTGTAACAAAGCTGAACAGGAAACCCTATAAGCCGTTTGCTATCATGTATGAAAAGCAATGAGGTGGCCGGGGTTTCCCTTTTTATTTATCAAAGCGCGTGAAATTTGACCCCCTAAAAACATTTCCCTTGTTTCTGGTGAACCCCTTTTTTTCGTGCTTGTTGGCCCATTATTAACAACAGCCAATAGCCAATTAAACAAATAAAGCCAGACGCTTCAACTCGATGGCTATTATGTTTGTATTGCAGTTTGGAAATAATAAAGAGGGGGTAAAGCAGCCCGCGCTTAGTTTTAACCCCGAAGGCATAAACGCTTTTGTTTATTCAATATCATCACCTTATTTCATCAACCGTCGCCCTTTTTATGCATTCAATACAATGGCGTACATTCATTTGAAATGACTTTAATTGGGGGAACCCATTTTTTTAGTAAGAGAATATTTTATATTACACACCAGTTTCTTTAATGTACCAAAACAATGGTTTGCGAAAAAAGGAACCGCTTCATTCTATATGACTCAGATAAAACGCAATGATATATTTAACCTGGCCTTTGGTTTCGTAACCGAAACGAGCGAAAATATTTTTTTAACAGGAAATGCTGGTACCGGAAAAACTACTTTTTTAAAATATATCAAAGAGCATTGTGCTAAAAATGTTGTAATTGCCGCGCCCACGGGTGTTGCAGCCGTAAATGCTGGCGGTGTTACTTTACACAGTTTATTTCAGTTGCCCTTTCGTCCTTTTCTGCCTACCACAAGCGGGAAAAATGATTTACTAGGAAACCTTAAAATTAACAAAAAGCGACAGCAGCTACTCAGAAAAATGGAGCTGCTGGTAATTGATGAAATCAGTATGGTGAGGGCCGATGTAATGGATGCAATTGACACAATCCTGCGCTCTGTTAGAAGAAACTTCCACACCCCCTTCGGCGGAGTACAACTCCTTTTTATTGGAGATTTATTTCAATTGCCGCCAGTAGCACAAAATCATGAATGGGCCCTATTGCAAGAACACTATCCTTCGCGATTCTTTTTCGACAGCATGGTAATCCGACAACAAATACCGCTGTTGATAGAGTTGAATATAATTTACAGACAAAAAGAAGATTCTTTTATACGATTGTTGAATAAGGTGCGCAATAATTACATGGATGAAGACGACTTTGAAGATCTTCATACGCGTTATTTTCCTGGTTTCAGGCCAGAGCGTGACGAAAACTTTATAACCCTTACCTCCCATAATAACCAGGCCGACCAAATCAACGCTCGCGAGCTAGAAAGGCTTTTCACTGGGCATTTTATTTATAACGCAGACATCATAGGCGATTTCCCAGAACATCTTTACCCTGCAGAAGCCGGCCTCGAATTAAAAGAAGGCGCCCAGGTAATGTTTCTTAAAAATGATGCGGTTGAAAAAAAATATTTCAATGGAAAAATAGGTGTTGTAAAAACATTGGAGCCCGATAAAATTGTGGTGGAAGCAGATGGTAGTTACATTACTGTTGAGAAAAATAGTTGGGAAAACACCCGTTATTCGGTTAATAAAGAAGATGGAAAGCTAGAACAGGAAGTAGTGGGAAGTTTTACCCAGTTTCCTCTTCGACTTGCTTGGGCCATTACGATTCATAAGAGCCAGGGGCTCACGTTTGATAAAGTAATGATTGATGCGGGTTCTGCATTTAGTAGCGGACAAGTGTATGTGGCATTGAGTAGGTGTACGAGTTTGAGCGGAATTGTTTTGTTGTCTAAAATTCCTTCTACTGCCATCATGAGTAATGAAGAAGTGGTAAAAGGCCAAAAGGCGCTCACACACAAGGGTTCGCTTGCAGAAAGATTTGAAGGCGCTCGACAAGTTTTTACTCAACAATTGTTAGAAGATATTTTTTCTTTCCCTATTCTTTTGAGCGCTGTTCAATCAATGGTTGACGCAGTAAAAAAAGAAAAAAACAAATTTAACGCCGAAGGGGTGCTTTGGTTATTAGCGTTTGAGCATCAATTTTTATCCATGCAATCGGTGGGGGGAAATTTCATTCGTCATATATATACAATGATGAAAGAAGAGCCCGTGATAGAAAAAAACGAGTTGCTACAAAAAAGAATTAGCGACGCCGCCCATCATTTTGGTAAAGAGTTAACCGTTTTGTTCAATAGCATCAAAGCGCATTCCCTAATTACCGAACACAAAGAGGTTGCAGATGAGGTAAATGAAACGTTGTTAAATACCATTATAGCCGTTTACACCGCCCACTATTATATTTTGTATTGTAAAGAAGCTTTTACCATCAGCTCATTTTTAAAACACAAGCTTCAATTTTCTTTACAAAAATTCAATATAAGTTGCTATGCGAGCGCAAATAAACAAGTCGTTTCAAAAACCGGTATCCAAAATTTTGAACTCTTTGAAACCCTGAAACGATGGCGAGATATGGTTTGTGATGATACAGGCATGGCCATTTACATGGTAGCCAATCGGCAAACGCTGGAAGAGCTTACTACTTATTTGCCGTTTAATAAAAAAGATTTATTAAAAATTAGTGGTTTTGGAAAAGCAAAAGTGGATAAATACGGCGACGATGTTTTAGAAGCCATCAATGATTATTGTGTTAGGTACAATTTAGTAACTAACATCTATGCCAAATCGTTGAATCCGGTTAAAGAAAAAAGAACAAAGTTGACCAATATAACTAAAACAGATAGCAAGTTGCTGACTTTAGAATTGTATCAAATTAAAAAATCTATTGAAGAAGTGGCTAAAGAACGACAGCTCACCATTGGTACTATCGAGGGTCATTTGTCGTATTTCATTGGTAAGGGAAATCTTGATATTCGGGAATTTGTTTCGGCAGAAAAACAACAATTAATTAAGGAGGCTATACAAATTCATGGAAGTCTTAGCCACAAAACACTTATAGAAAATTTACCAGAGAATATTAGTTACGGTCAAATAAAAATGGTATTGGCTTTACAACCAACACCATAAAATATTACAGGTAGTAATAGTTACGATTTTCTGCCAAAATCATCCTGCAAACGAATGATATCATCTTCGTCGCTCGGGTTTTCGGCGTCAGTATGCCTCCATATTTCTGCTATGATTCCCCATTGGTCTAAACCAACTAAACGATGGCGTTCGCCTTGTTGTAATTCTACTAAATCGCCGGGCTCTAACAAAATTACCTCCTTTTCGTGGTCGTCTTCGCTTTTTATAACGCCCGCTCGGCCCGCGATCAGTTTCCAGATTTCTGCACGACGGTGGTGATATTGCCAGCTTAGTTTTTTCCCTGGCTCTACCAACAGTATTTTTGGGCTCAACTTTCCTGAAATAGACAAAACTTCTTTATTAAGGTGTGGAAAAAACTGTTCGATGAACTTGTCTGCATCATCTTCCTCTACTACAAAAAAGCCACCCCAAGGCCTGCTGTTGTCTATAGAGCCAATGCGAACAAACCCAGATATATAATCGGCTACTTCGTCAAAAACGGCCGATTTGCTGTAAGATGTACCAAATTGTTGATTCATATAAAACCTTATATTATTTGTTTGGTTATCGCCCCATGTAAAGCATTAAAATTTGTACATCGCTAGGATTTACCCCAGAAATGCGGGAAGCCTGCCCCAAGGTTCTTGGCTGAATCTTCATAAACTTTTGTCTGGCTTCGTTACTTAAAGAAACCAGCTTATCGTAATTAAAACTATCTGGAATCAAAAGGTTTTCGAGCTGACTCATTTTCTGTACGAGTTCCTTTTCTTTTTCTATATACGTTTCATACTTAATTTGAATTTCTGCTTGTTCCAACACCTCGGTATCGAATGCTTTTAGCTTATCGCCGAGCCGCGGAATGGCTGCTGCCATTTTCATCAGGTCGATATTTGGGCGCAAAAGCACCTGGGCGGCCTTTTGTTTAAATAATAATGGTGCTGATTGAAATTCGGTTAAAAACCCATCTGATTCTTGAATATCAATACTATGTGAGTTAAGTATTTGTTTAATGTTTTCTACTTTTTCTACTTTTTTAATAACATTATTCATTCTTTCCTGCGATGCCAAGCCAATTTTATAACCAATGGCGGTTAGCCGGAAATCGGCATTATCCTGCCTTAAAAGGGTTCTAAATTCTGCTCTGCTGGTAAACATCCTATACGGCTCATCTGTTCCCTTGTTAATCAGGTCGTCAATCAATACCCCTATGTAGGCTTCGCTTCTTTTTAAGATCACGGGGTTTTGTGCAATGGCGGCCTGGTGTGCATTGATGCCCGCCATTAAACCCTGGCAAGCTGCCTCTTCGTATCCCGTGGTGCCGTTGATTTGGCCTGCAAAAAACAGTTTTTTTATTTTTTTTGTTTCGAGGCTATGCGTGAGTTGGGTTGGGGGGAAAAAATCGTATTCTATTGCATACCCCGGCCTAAACATTTTACACTGCTCAAAACCTGGCACTTTCTGCAAGGCTTTTATTTGCACACCTTCTGGCAAAGACGTTGAAAATCCATTTACATATATTTCTACCGTGTTCCAACCTTCGGGCTCTACAAAAAGTTGGTGCCTTTCTCTTTCTGCAAACCGGTTAATTTTGTCTTCAATACTGGGGCAGTACCTGGGGCCCGTTCCTTGAATTCTTCCCTGAAACATGGGGCTGCTTTCAAACCCTGTTTTTAAAATATCGTGCACTTCCTGGCTTGTGTAGGTAATCCAACAGCTTTTTTGTTTGGCCGGATCTAGCATTGGTTTTTCTAGGTAGCCGAATCCAACGATGTGGTCATCACCTTTTTGCTCCTCCATTTTTGAGTAATCAAGACTTCTTCCGTCGATTCTTGGGGGGGTTCCTGTTTTTAGCCGATCGCTTTCGAAGCCCAGAGACACTAGTTGTTCGGTAATGCCTGTTGCGGCCCTCTCTGCCACTCGACCGCCGCCAAACTGCTTTTCTCCAATATGAATCACTCCGTTTAAAAACGTTCCGTTTGTTAACACCACCGACTTGGCCTCAATTTTGTGCCCCATCCCCGTCACTACACCCTTTACAACATCGTCTATAATTATTAGACTGTTCACCATGTCTTGATAAAAATCAACATTTGGGGTGTTTTCGAGCATCTCTCTCCAGGTGTTTGCAAACATCATTCTGTCGCTTTGTGCCCTTGGGCTCCACATTGCAGGGCCTTTGCTCTTGTTTAGCATCCTAAACTGAATCATGCTTCTATCGGTCACGATGCCACTATAACCACCCATAGCATCAATTTCTCTTACAATTTGGCCCTTTGCTATTCCGCCCATGGCGGGGTTGCAACTCATTTGTGCTATTGTTTGCATATTCATGGTGACCAATAAAACCTTGCTTCCCATATTAGCTGCCGCGGCGGCGGCCTCACACCCCGCATGTCCTGCACCCACCACAATTACATCGTATTTTTTGAACATACCGCAAAGGTATTACAGGTTTAAAGAAACTGGTGGTCGTTTTTGATAATCTTTTAAGTTTTTAAAGGATTCTACTTCCGGCTTGTGGTTTTAAAAGACTTTATGGTAGATGGTTTTGAATCAAACGAACGGCTTTCGCTCTCGTCCCAACTATCTCTCGCCGCAAACGCTTTGCTTTTTAAACGGCATTTTTATATAAAAGTTCCACGTGGAACACTTTGTTGTTTTTTATGCCCCCTTGTTATTTTTTGCAAAAACCCAAGGTTTGTTAAGTCCGTCATCCTCTCACTATGAGATAGATATGCTAATGTTTCACGTGAAACCTACTGTACATTAAAATACAGACTTAGGTATTTTTCCTCTTTGTTTTTCATCAAAATTTTTTCTTTTGGGGTTTTATCCTTGTAGCCACACAAGTGTAGCGCCCCGTGAAAAATAACCCTGTGTAATTCATTTTGATTGGTGGTGAAGAACCTTTGGGCGTTTTGGCAAACAGTGTCTACACTAATGTAAACCTCTCCTATTTTGGGCGCCTTTTTTGATGCAGACAAATCAAATGTAATTATGTCTGTGAAGTAATTATGGTTTAGATGCTCTATGTTTAAGCGAAGCAAGTACTCGTCGGAGCAAAATATATAGTTGATCGTTTGGGCTTCAATTTTTTCTTGATCAAATAATTTTTGAATAAATTTTTTTAAAGCAATTCGGTTGGGTAAACGAATGGCCTTTTGAAAACTAAAATGAATTTCCATATTTATATTTCTTAAATCGAAATTAAGGGCTTTTCTTATTCTACTACCTTTGCGGGCGTAGCAATACTAATTAAAAGATATGTATAAAAGACTCTCTGAGATAAAAGTTGGGAAAACCGTAATCATTCATTCGTTTGAAAATGGTGATGTTTTTTTAAAACTTATGGAAATGGGTTGTGTGCCCGGAGAAAAAATAAAGGTAGATATGATTGCTCCATTTAAAGACCCTATTTCTATTTCTGTTGCCGGATACCAGCTTAGCCTTCGATTAAATGAAGCACAACATATTTTCGTAGAAGAAATATAAACATAAATTATAATATGAATATTGGCTTATACTTTGGCTCATTCAATCCTATTCACCACGGCCATTTAATCATAGCAAACCATATTCTCCAAGAAGGTTATGTTAGAGAATTGTGGTTTATAGTGTCTCCTCACAACCCCTTCAAAGAGCGGTCTTCTTTACTCAACGAACAACACCGGCTTCGGTTGGTGCAGTTGGCCATTGATGATACACCAGGAATGAGGGCCAGCAATATTGAATTTAACCTACCAAAACCCTCCTATACAACAAACACCCTCGCCTATTTAGAAGAAAAATATCCTAAACACACATTTTATATAGTGATGGGAAGCGATGGGTTTCAAAATATTGAAAACTGGAAAAACGCGCAGGGGCTATTAAAAAATTGTTCCTTTATTATCTATAAAAGGCCCGGGTTTAATATTAAAGAACTCTCACATGCAAATATCAAAGTTGTTGAAGCGCCTTTGTTAGAAATTTCGTCTACGCTTATCCGTAAGTTAATAAAACAAAAAAAATCTATTCGGTATCTTGTTCCAGATGTTGTGATGAACGAGATAGAAAAACAACAATATTACAGCTCTTCATTAGAAAACCCATCCTAATAATAAACACAACATAACTATTACAGGCGCCTGAATTTTTGTGTAGTTTAATAATAAAAATGTTACCGCAATAACAAAAAAACTGATCAATATTTTACTGTCGGCATTATTAATAGTCATTCCATTTAAAAGATACAGCGCTGCTGCCCACATCAACCCAACCACAACGGCATTAATGCCTTCTAAACTTCTATATACCACAACAAATTTTTTGAGGTACTGCCATACAGGGAAAAAGAAAAGCACCAACAAAGCGCTTGGTAAAAAAATAGCTATAGTACCAATAATACATCCGAACAATTGCATTGTTTTTCCTTCGTCTTTCATTGCCATGCCTCCCGTGAATGTTGCTACCGAAAAAACGGGTCCCGGTATTGCCCTTACTATACCATAACCTGTTAACAAATCAGACTTTTCTATCTTAATAACATTGGGGTTATTTTTGATGGTTTTTGGAGCGTTAGGTCTCGCTACATATTGATCGAGCATCAACGGCAATAAAACATCAGATCCTCCAAAAACAATACTACCGAAACGATAAAAATTTTCAAACAAATTAAATGCCTTTCGGTGCTCCCACTCTTGTTTTCTAGCGGTTTCGCTCAACACTCCCGCAATCACAAATACCAATACAAATAACCATATATTGGTCCATCTTATTTGACTTGGTTTTATAGATTCTTTTTCGGGAATTCTCTTGTTACTCAAATTAGTAATAATTCCTCCAACAACAATTAAAAAAGGAAAAATCCAGGGCGCCTTGAATAAGAAGAAACTTATTAGCATTGATGCCAACATAATAATCTGAGTAATCAAATTTTTAATAGAAATTCCGAACGCTTTAATTGCTGCATATACTAAAAAACCAATAGCCATTGGCTCAATATAAAACAACATCCCGTTATTAATATCTTTCGCTGGATAGGCAGCCAATAAAAAAGAGAAACTACCCATTAATAAACATGCTGGAAGTAACCATAATAATAAGGTGATAGTTGCTAGTAAAAATCCTCCCCTTTTATAACCAATAAGCGTAAGGGTTTGGGTGCTTGAGGCCCCAGGAAGCATCTGACAAAATGAATTGTATTCTATTAACTCTTGTTCGGTAACATCCCTTCTTTTTTGGACAAATGTTTTAAACATCATTCCTAGGTGGCCCTGAGGACCACCAAAGGCAGTAATGCTGTAAATAAATACTGCTTTTAAAAAAGGTATATGCCGAATAATATTCAATTAAAGGACATTTAATTACTTTATTATTATTAATTCTTTTTGGGTGGGCAAGAAAAAGATAAAAAGCACAGAATGATTTAGTTTAATGCTTCGTGTATTTTTTATTGAATAGTATAACTGTCTTTTGCAATGGTGTGTATAATATAGTCTGCTAGCTTTTTTCTTTTTCTTTCGTCTTGGGCTCTTTTAAATTCGGGAAAATAAACATTAATCCAACCCATGTCAGATTTGGGCTTCCAGTGTTTTTTGGTGTATATCATTTTTTTTACAGAGAAAGATGTGCTGTCATATCTTGGCCCTTCTTTTATTTGAATATTATATAAAATAATTCCATCTTCAATAACTGGCGGAAATTGGTCTTCTGTAAAAAAATAATGCATATCTAAAAAATCATTTGTTTTATAATTAGCAGGTATTAATCTAAATAATTTTGAAGCACTATCATAAAAAGAAACTTTGTTTCTACTAACCAATATTAAATCATTGTGTAATAAAGAATCTACTGTATGGTATTTAATATAAAAGCTGTTTTCTTTATTTGTCTTAATAACCTTTGTGCAAGACGTTGTTATTAATATTAATAATAATAATTTTATATACATAATAAATAACTTGTTTTTTATAACCCGTATTGTGCACTTATTTCTAACATTCTATCAATGGGTTTTTTAGCTTCCAAACGTAGCCCTTCTTCCATTTCTATTTCTGGCATTTCATATTTTAAACAGAGGTATAGTTTTTCTAATGTATTTAATTTCATATAAGGACAATCATTACAAGCACATGAATTATTAGGGGGTGCAGGAATAAAGGTTTTATTTGGACTCAACTTCTGCATTTGGTGCAATATACCCGATTCTGTGGCCACTATAAATTGTTGGCTAATATCTACCTGTGAATATTTTAAAAGTGCTGTAGTGCTCCCTATATAGTCTGCAATAGCTAATATTGGTTCTTCACACTCAGGGTGTGCGAGTAATTTAGCTTTTGGATGTCTAATTTTAAGTTTGGTTATTTTTTCAACACTAAAAATTTCATGCACCATACAAGCTCCGTTCCATAGCAGCATATTTCTGCCTGTTTGTTTGTTGATGTATGCTCCAAGATTTTTATCGGGTGCGAATATAAGCGGTTGATTTACGGGTAAACTTTCTACAATTTTTTGGGCATTACTGCTTGTGCAAATAATATCACTTAAAGCTTTTATACCAGCGCTACAGTTAATGTAAGTTATCACAAGATGATTGGGGTGTTTCTCTTTAAACTTTTTGAATAAAACAGGGGGAGCAGAATCGCTTAAAGAGCACCCTGCTTTTAGATCAGGTAATAATACTTTTTTGTGGGGGTTCAGAATCTTAGCTGTTTCAGCCATAAAATGAACACCAGCAAACACAATAATATCCGCGTTGGTGGTTGCCGCATATTGAGCGAGCCCTAAACTATCGCCTATATAATCTGCTACATCCTGTATATCTGGTTCCTGATAATAATGCGCAAGGATGACAGCATTTTTTTCTTTTTTCATTTTTTCGAGTTCCAAAAACAAATCTAAAGAAGGATCCAGATCAATATCGAGGAACCCTTTTTTCTCAACAATTGCTTTAATATTTTCGTTGTGTATATCTACCATAATATGTATTAATACTATTTATTTATATAAACCTTATTACTATTAGGGCTGTTAATATGTGGAAATCTAAATATTATTTACTATTGACAATATAAAACTATTGTTTTATACACCTTTTTCCACATCATCATCACATAATTATTTATATAATTTAACCCGTTATTATTATCTATTTATAGACCCCTTTGCAAAAAAAAGAAATAATAATTAACATCTGTTAATAAAAACAACAGTGGAAAAAAAAACGGCGCTTTTTTTAAAAATCTCTGTGAATTGTATCCGCATAAAATGATGAAAAATTAATAAATTTCCTAATTCAGCAAATTTTAGCTTTTTTACTTTCAAATTATACCCAGCCAAAGTTTTCGGAAATCCACCTTATCAACACAAAATATCAGTTTTTAACAAAGGTTGTGGAAAACTCAAAATTCTTCAAAATTCTCTTCGAATAAGCGCATAAAAATTTCTTTTTTCTTTACCAAAAAAGCTAAGAGACGCTAAAGGCCTATTTTAACACACACTATATAATAAGTGTTAATATCCAATTTTCCCTTATTTTTGCCGTCCAAAAATAATCATTTTATCAGATGCAAATTATTCAAACAATTCGTGAAAAAGGCGCAGCCATAACCGTGGCCGTAATTGTATTGTGCCTTGTTGGATTTATATTAATGGATGCCAAGCCAGGAAGCGGTAACAACTCCCTATCGTCTCAAAGCCTAGGAAAAGTAAATGGAGAGTCAATTGATTTATCCACTTTTAACAAAAGAGTAAACATAGCTGAGCTACAGGAGCAACAACAAAGCGGACAAAGGCCGTCGGGTGTTAGGGCAAACCAGCTGAGAGATCAGATTTGGAATACACTGGTAGCAGAAAAAATATTTTTTAAAGAAGCAGCCAAATTGGGAATAGACTTTACCCCAACAGAGCTTTCTTCTATATTGCTCAGTAGCGACCCTTCAAATCCGTTTATGCAGCAACAAGGAATGAAAGACGCTTCAGGAAACATAGATATTGCCAAGGCACAAGAGGCGCTAAGAAATATTAAGAAATTAACCGGTGAGCAAAAAGACCAAGTGAATGCAGAAATTGTAGACCCGCTCAAACTTTCTTCATTGGTGGCAAAATATAGTGGCCTAATCAGCGCCAGCGCATATTATCCAAAATGGATGCAAGAAAAGGAGGCGGCAGAAACCAAAAAGTTTGCAGACATTTCTTACGTTGCCATTCCATACAGTGACATTGCAGACTCGGCCGTAAAAGTAACAGACGCAGACATAAATGTGTACGTTAAAAAAAACAAAGAGTTATTTAAACAAGATGCAGGCCGAACGGTTTCTTATATTACTTTCAGTCAGCTTCCAAGCAAAGAAGACAGCGCGAACCTAAAAGCCCAAGTAGAAAAGCTGAAAATAGCTTTTGCCTCGGATAGTAATGCACAAGCGTTTGTTGCCAGAAACGCCTCGTTGATAGATTTTGAAGATAGCTATTTACCGAAGTCAAAAATTCAAAGCCGTCAAATAGACACTATTGCTAAAATGCCAGCAGGAACGGTGTATGGTCCTTTTGTAGAAAACGGAGCAATGGTATTGGCAAAAATATTGGGAAGTAAACAATTGCCAGACAGTGTTAAAGCGCGCCATATTTTAATACCTACATCCGACCCACAAACCGGAAAGCCGGTTAATGATGACGCCACCGCAAAAAAAAGGGCAGATAGTTTATTCGCCGCTATCAAAGCAGGGTCTGACTTTGCTGCGCTTGCCGCACAATTTTCGTCAGACGGAAGCAAAGAAAAAGGGGGCGATTTAGGAACGTTTGGGTACGGACAAATGGTTCCGGAGTTTAATGATTTTTGTTTTAATAAAACAGTCGGAGAAAAAGGGGTAGTAAGAAGTCAGTTTGGATATCACATCATTGAAATCACAAACCAGAAAAATTTTAGTTCGGCGTATAAAATTGCTTTCGTTGCTAAAGAAATAAACGCCAGCGACCAAACAATCAACAATGCCAGCTTACAAGCCACCAAAGCAAGCGCGGTTGCCAATAGGGCAGACCTTGAAAAATATGTTGCTGCCAACGGGATGAGCATGATTCAGAACCCTGTTTCAATTAAAGAAAACGATTATAGTATAGGCGCCATGCAGGAGGCGCGCTCTTTAGTGAAGTGGGTTTTTGAAGCAAAAAAAGGAGATATCAGCGAACCATTTAGCATAGGAGATGATTTTGTAGTAGCTGTAGTTGATAAAATTACGGCGGAAGGTGTTCAAGACGCAACCGCCGCAAGAAGTGGGGCAGAGGCTATCGTTCTAAAAGAGAAAAAAGCGGTTATCATCAAGAAAAAATTGGGATTACCGCCAACGCTGGATGCTGCTGCTGCCGCCTACAATAAACAAGTAATACAAGCCGGAGCAGACTCTACGATACTTTTTTCTGCTCAAATCATAAATGGTATTGGTGTAGAACCAAAGCTAATTGGCGCCGCTTTCAATAAAGCAAATATGGCCAAACCAACACCGCCGTTTGCTGGCACTAGCGCAGTGTATGTTGTAAAAGTGAATGCCATCAAGGCCCTGCCTGCTGATGCCCCAGAAATGGTTCAACAGCAATTGAGCAGCCGTTTAACTGCCATTAGAGGAAAAACGAATTCGTGGTATGAGGGATTACAAAAAGCGGCCACCATTAAAGATAAACGAAGCGAAATATTTTAAAAAATTCCTTAAAACGACACTAACAAAGCCGGAGCTATAGAATAGCCCGGCTTTTTCATTTAATTTTGTGAAATGAGCGAGTTTGTAAACAAGGTTGCAGAAAGTGGCATGATCACCCTAAACCTGGAAGAGTTTTATCCAAAAGAGCCAGTGGTGGTGTTTGATATGAAAGACTATTTGTTTATGGGTTTGATTTTGAAAGAAAAAGATTTCAGAGAATCGTTAAAACAGCTGGACACAACTACTTACGAAAAAAAAATAGTAGCACTTACTTGCACAGCAGACGCAGTGATTCCTATGTGGGCGTATATGCTCGTAGCCAGTTTACTACAGCCGGTTGCAAAAGAGATTATTTTTGGTTCTGAAGAAGAAGTGGTTCAACAGCTACTTAAAAAAAATATTGCCGACCTTGGCGTCGAAAGGTTTATAGACCAGCGCGTGGTGGTTAAGGGGTGCGGCGATCTACCCGTGGCAGAATCAGCCTACATAGAAATCACCAAAAAATTGCGCCCGGCAGCAAAGAGTATAATGTATGGGGAGCCTTGTAGTACCGTACCCGTGTTTAAAAAACCAATCACACGTTCTGCATAGTAGGAAAGACAATCAAAACAACAAAATACCGACACAAAAAAGGGCAAGATTGGCCTTGCCTTATACATAGTTTTTTGCTTGCCTTATTAATACCTGCCGCGACTTCTATCATTATTGAAACCACCACCACCACCAGAAGGAGGCCCACTGCGCTCTTCGGCTTCTTTAACTACCAAAGGTTTTTTACCAAGCGAAATGCCATTCATACTTTCCATGGCGTCGGTACCCTCGGCACGATCTGGCATTTCTACAAAACCAAAAGCTCTGCTTTTACCGGTTTCTTTGTCGATGGCAACTTTTGCGGAAGCAACGGTTCCAAATTTTTCAAATATTTCTTCCAGCTCTGCATCATCAAGGTCGTATGGAAGGCCTGCTACAAAAAGTTTCATGCTTGGTGTTTTTTTGTAAATGTATAAAACTTATTGAAGGATGTTTATTTAAGTAGAAAAAAAGTTAAGACGCCATATAAGATCCCCCCAATTTGGGTATTTAAAAGCCGAGAAAAAGGAAGGGGGCTAACCAAGAGCGTTTAATTTTTATTTATTTCTGCATAATCAAACACCAAATTACAAAAAGTAACAACGCCTAATTTAAAGCCGGCATCATCAATCAAAAATTCTGGTGTGTGATGCGGAGCTACTTGTTTTGGATTTTTACCCTTTGACATTCCGCCTAAGCGAAAAAATAAACCCGGCACTTTCTGCGCATAAAACGAAAAATCTTCTGCGCCAGTAATGGCAGGAACGAGCAATACATTTTCTGGGCCAGCAGACTTTTGCATAGAAGGCAACATTTTATTTGTGAGCGCAATATCATTGAAGGTTACAGGATACTTTGCAGAATAAGGCAACTCAACTACCGCCGTTGCACCGGCAGCTTCTGCAGTTTTTTCGGCTATTTGTTTTACTTTTTCAAAAACCAACGCTTCGTCGGCACTCGTAAATGTTCTAATGGTACCCAACATTTCAATTTGGGGAGGAATAATATTTGAACGATTACCCCCGTTAAAAGCACCAACGGTTACCACCGCAGCATTTTCTGTAAGATTTATATTTCTGCTTACAATTTGTTGTAGGCTGGTAACAATTTGAGAGCCAACAAAAATTGGGTCAACCGAATTCCATGGTTGAGAACCATGACTGGGCTTGCCTTTTACTGTAATTTTAAAGTCGGCCACAGCGGCGAATGTGCCAGCCGGACGGTAAGAAAGCTTATCAACTTCTAATTGCGAATCGATGTGTAAACCAAAAATAACTTCTACTGTTGGAGTTTCCATTACCCCTTCTTTAATCATCAATTCGGCCCCGCCTTCCTCTCCTTTTGGCGCGCCCTCTTCGGCTGGTTGAAATATAAACTTCACAGTGCCTTTTAAATCTTTTTTCATTCCAGCTAGCACTTCTGCAACTCCCATTAAAATACTAGTATGTGAGTCGTGTCCGCAAGCGTGCATTACGCTGGTTTCCTTGCCGTTGTAGAGGGTTTTTGCTTTTGAAGCAAAGGCCAGGTTATTTACTTCTTCAACGGGCAAGGCGTCCATGTCGGCCCTCAATGCTAAAACGGGCCCAGGTTTGTCGCCCCTTAAAATGCCCACCACACCAGTAACGCCCACTTTTGTTTTTACTTCAATGCCCAGCGATTGCAAATGTTTAGCAACAATTTCGGAAGTACGAAACTCTCGGTTTCCCAATTCGGGGTTTTGATGAAAATCGTGCCGCCAAGCAATTACTTTTTGCTCTATTTTATCTGCACTTTTTACGATGAGTTCTCTGTAATTGCTTTTTTGTGCAAAGGCAACGTGAATAGAAAATATAGATATTACTAAGATAAAAATGAGGGTTGTTTTTTTATTTTTCATTTTATTTTTTTAAGTTAATATTTAAAGGTTCTTGGTCGGTTTTATGACTAACGTTTGGGGCTTTGCGCCGACGTTGTTAGCAAAAGTTTTTGTTTCTGTTTGCGCAATTTAATCAAGTTCGTCAAACTTTTCTTTCTTTGTCGGATTGCCAGGTTTTTTTTTAATAGTTAAGCACTCGGCAACAGCTTTCTGGCTTTAATATTCTTTAAAAGTATAACAGAATCGATATCCAATATCTTGATGGTTATAATATTGATCAATCACCATTAGTACATCTTTACTGCCGCCATTATATTTATTGCTGTTGTGTGTGTAAATTTCTTTTGTTTTCCAATAACCTTTGTAAATATATCAGAGCCGTAACGCTGTTTATTTTGGTAATAATAATACTTTTTTATAACCCGCTTCATGCTCGGCTAAGAATATTTTGAAGGCAACCACGTTTTAAGGACAGATGCTATATTGCCCAAATGCGCAACGTTGCTTGCAGGAGGCATTGCTGAGAAAAAGAACCATTTCGTCTAATGTTAAGGTTGGTGAAGCATTATTCTATTGCCCAGCCTAGGCGTAAATAGCACACTAATAAAATTGTAGACAAAAGGGCGTATATTCATTTTTTAAAAAACCCAACACATGAATAAATTGGTGCGCGGCTTAATCGCATTATATGGCGCCAAAAAATTAGGCGGCGGTTGCGTTAGTACTGTATTGGTGTTCCTAATTATATGGTGGGCACTGGGAAGCTGTTAAGCAAAAAAACGCCGCCTTTAAATGATGCGGGTTTTAAATTTGGCTATTAATTTTCTATTACTTTTATCAGGCTGCCTTTTGTAAGCACTGTATTTTTTTGCATTCCATTTAAAATTCCTAGCTCTTCGGTTCTTGCATCTGGCATTTTAAAATAGCGCATCGCTTGCTCAAAATTACTATTAACTGCCACTGTTTTTATCCTTACTCTTTCTGGTTTTTTATTTAGCTTACTTACATCTGTTAGCACCCTAAAGCTCTGCATAGAATTGGTAAAAAAACCGGAGTAATTATTAAAAGTCGAAACAGTGGAAGCGCCCAACATATGATATATTGTACCGTTGTAGTTAATAATGTACGACAAGGTTCTTAAGGAGGCCTGTTGTTGCTGTTGAAGAGGATCTGTTTTTGTATCGGCTACCAGTGCCAGGGCGCTTAAACCGTTTACGGTTAGTTTACGCGACTCAACCAACTGAAGGTTGTTTTTTTGTAAGATGTCGTTGCCGGCTTCATCTAAAGAGTTGCCAGCTGCCAGGGTTAAATACATCAAGGCTTGTCCGTCTTGTGGTGCCATTTGTACTTTTTGTGGAGAGTTTTGCAATCTCCATGAAGCAGGAACATTAAATTGAAACTTCAAAACCGGGTGATAAAAAACGCTGTTTTCGGTAAACCCTTGTTTAGGATCTTCTCCTAAAATAATTCCATCTATTCTGTTCAAATACGCATCTCTATTAATTTGTGGTTTGGTTAATTGCAGTTTTTGTTTCCACTCTTTAGATAGTTTCCCAACGGTTATACTTCTATCGCCGGGATTGGGGTGTGTAGATAAAAAGTCGGGCAATTCCGCTACACCAGCCGTTGCGCTTTGCCTTGCCAACGTGTTAAAAAAGCCCGCCATTTCTTTGGCGTCGTAGTTTATTTTTGATGAATATTCAACTCCTAGTTGATCGCTTTCTCTTTCTGCGTCTCTGCCAAACTTCAAAAACATCAATCCCAGCCCCTGAGAGGCTTGCTCAGCAAACCTTCCCAGTTCTGGCTTAATGATGATAGCGCCCATTAGCCCTATTTGTCCAAACACCTGATTGCTTTGTTGAACAACGGTATGACGAGCGGTGATATGACCAATTTCATGTCCCAACACCCCAGCAAATTCTGCTTCGTTGTTAAAGTGAGCCATTATACCACGGGTAAAATAAACATAACCGCCCGGAACTGCGAAGGCGTTTAAAACTTCAGAGTCAACTACTTTAAATTCATACTTTAAATTCGGCCTATGCGAAATGGCGGCCATGGCGTTGCCCGTTTCGGCAATAAAGATTTGCAGGGCTTTATCGTCGTACAGTCCATATTCTGCTACAATTTGCGGGTCTGCTTCTTTTCCCATGGCAATTTCTTGTGCTTCACTTATCAACACTAGCTGTTTTTTCCCCGTAACAGGGTTTGTAGAACAGGCCCTAAGAGAAAATAAGGCAACTACGAATAAGGTCGCTAAAAACAAACGGTTCATGATACAAGGGTTTAAATTACAAAAACAGTAGGTGTAGAAGGGAACACCCTAAGTTACTTTAGTGCAATTATTGTTCCTGAAATACAGGAATTAGAAAACGGGAAATTCTGAATCCATTTTTTGGAGCATTGTCAGGGTTTTTTTAGCAGACTTTAAATGATGCCAACCATCCAACAATTTCCATGCTTTAACGCCTTTTTGTTGATTGTATCTTGAAATCCTAAACAGCATTTTCCAATGATGATAAATGATAAGGCAGGCTTTAAAAAGAGAATATGGGTTAGCATAAATTTGTTGGGGGCCAGCCCCAGCCCCATTAAACTCTAAAATAGAAAAGTTTTTACCCAACCTTAGGTCTTCTATGCTTTTACATTTAATATCGTACCTGCCATAAAAAAAATGGCCATTATAATGGCTCAAGCCATCAAAAAAAGCCTCCAAAGGCTCATCAATCTCATGGTCGATGCCCACCATTGTGCCCCCTTGGCTTCGGTTGGTGGCCAAGCTAAGGAGAAACACCTCGTCTTTCGCCAGTATTTTTTGTAATCGTTCTTTGTGTCTGCTTAGCAATTCGTTTCTTTTGGTTACCACCGCCATTGCATCGTTTTCTATAATCAATTGCTCAATGGTTTTGGTGCCATCGCCAATAATCTGTGCAGCCGCTTTGATGAGCAACCCCGAAACTGTTCCTTTTTTTTGATCGGGCATCCGATAATAAAATGCACCTACTTCGATAGGGTAATCAATGAGTTCTTGTACAATGTATTGATTAGGCATAATAGCGTGGTACAAAGACAGTTGTTCTGGGGTGTCTATTTTACGAAACATTAACCCCATCATACCCACATCGGGCTTCACAATAAAAGGATATTGAAATCCTGATTCAGAAATTTGCTTTTCTAACTGCGAAATAGCAATGCCAGGTTCAATATAAGTTGTTTTTGGATAACTACCCAGGGGGAGCTGTTCGTACATCTCTTTTTTGCCTTCTCCTTCAAAACCACCAAAAGTGAGTGTTGGATTTGAAGGTGTAAAAAACCAAGGCGTGCCAGATCTTAAACAGTACCAGACCCACACCGGAGAAAGTGGTATATATTTTGCATACTGATGCCATGTTTGCCAATGCGTAATAATATAGATCGATTCTTTTAAATTCATGCCGCTTCAAAAATAAGGAGGATTTATTCTAGTTGTTGCGATATTTGTATAGCTCGCCAACAATTTACTAGCACATTATAAAATTCAACAGATGAAAAAAATTGTTTTATTGGCAGCAATAGCCGTATTTGTTTCTTGTAATGAAAATAAAGAGAACGCCCCTACCAGTGCAACAGAAATGAAAGCAATGGAAGACGAAACAAATGTTGATGAAGCGGGTGTGTATAACCCCGAAAGCAAATTGTATATCTGGAAGGCAGACTTCGACTATACCAAGGTACAAAACCCAGCCACTCGTCCAACAATTCTCAACGCCGATAGTTTGATTAAAGGGCTGAACGAATTGAATGAAAACGTGTTTCTGCAAAAAGAAAAAATAAGCGGGGATACTATTTATACATTTATTGAAGATAGTAAATACCTTGCCGAACAAATGGGCAGCTCCGGAGCAGAACTGTATGTTGCCAATGTAGTACTCAACCTCACAGAAGTGCCCGGGGTAAAATATGTTTCTATTAAAATAGCGGAGGGAAGCCATGCACAACCAGGCACCTGGACCAAACAAAATTTTGTAAAATACAAAACCGTAAAAGAGTAACAATTAGCATATGATTTCTTATAACCCCAAAGAGTGGTTTTCCTTTATTTTTAAGTTTCACAAGGCAGACACGTTTAGAAAACTTCTTCCATTAATATTGGCAATATCTATTTACAGTGCTGCCATTGCTTGGCTGGAATTAGAGTATTGGAAATTGAGCGAAGTAAGCAAAGTAAAAAACATTCCGATCATGCACGGGCTATTAGGCTTTGTTATATCTATGCTATTGGTGTTCAGAACCAACACGGCTTATGATCGCTGGTGGGAAGCCAGAAAACTTTGGGGGGCATTAACCAACAACAGTAGAAACTTTGCAATGAAGCTGGAGGCGATTTTACCATCATCTGAAAAAGGGCAAAAAGAATTTTTCAAAAAAATCATTCCCGCATTTGCGCAGTCACTACATATTCATTTGCACAGAGAAAAAACCAGACTGGCATTATTTGATGATGAAGATCATGGTCACTTGCTTAAAAATATTAAAGACGATAAACACATTCCCAATCAACTGGCGTTGTTGATGTATCGTCATATAAACGATTTACACAAGCAAGGGGCTATTTCGGGCGAGCAGCTGTTATTTATCAATCCAGAGCTGCAGTCATTTACTGATATTTGTGGCGCGTGTGAACGCATTAAAAATACGCCCATTCCTTTTTCTTATAGTGTGTTTATTAAAAAATTCATTTTCTTTTACATCATGACACTGCCGTTTGGGTATGTGTTTAGTTTGGGTTATTACGTGATACCCGTGGTGGCATTTGTGTTTTATGTACTGGCCAGTTTAGAATTGATTGCCGAAGAAATAGAAGACCCTTTTGGTGGAGATGAAAACGACATTCCTACTGAAAAAATAGCACATAATATTCACACGCATGTGTGGGAAATTTTATAATGCTACAGCAGGTTTCTACATCAACGTGCTCAATTTCTGAATTTGTAGCTACTGCCACAGGTTCTATCCTTCTGTATTTCTATCTTTGCTGCCATTAACCAATAAATATGTTCAATAAAAGAATTAAAATAAAAGCCTTACTTGCAAACGAGGCTACCGACTATGAAGCAACGGTGATGGGCTGGGTGCGAACTTTTCGGAACAACCAGTTTGTAGCTCTTAATGATGGCAGCACCAACAACAACCTTCAAGTAGTAGCGGCGCTTGGGCTACTAGATGAAGCAACCCTCAAAAGACTAACTACTGGAGCTTGCATCAAAGCTACGGGCAAAGTGATTGCATCTTTGGGTAAGGGGCAGAGTGTAGAATTGCAGGCTAGTAGCATAGAAATACTAGGCGATAGTGATGCAGAAAAATTCCCAATTCAACCCAAAAAGCACAGTCTTGAGTTTTTGAGAGAGATTGCTCACCTGCGTTTTAGGACCAATACATTTGGCGCCATCTTCAGGGTTAGACATTCATTAGCATTTGCGGTTCATCGCTTTTTTAATGAAAGAGGGTTTGTGTATATGCATACGCCTATTATTACAGGCAGCGATGCGGAAGGTGCAGGAGAAATGTTTCAGGTAACCACCCTGCCTTTAGATGGTACGGCCCCTAAAAATGATGATGGCAGCATTAATTTTAAAGAAGACTTTTTTGGCAAACCCACCAACTTAACCGTGAGCGGGCAACTGGAGGGAGAGCTGGCCGCCTTGGCTTTCAGCGATATTTATACGTTTGGTCCCACATTTAGGGCAGAGAATAGCAACACTACTCGTCACTTAGCAGAATTTTGGATGATAGAACCAGAAGTGGCATTTAACGATTTGGAAGATAACATGAATTTGGCAGAAGATTTTATTAAGTATATTATTCGTTATGCCCTAGACCACAACAAAGAAGACCTCGCTTTTTTAGCAGATAGATTGGCAGAGGAAGAAAAGTTGAAGCCACAAATAGAGAGAAGCGAAATGGGCTTGATGGAGAAATTAGCGTTTGTGGTGAACAACGATTTTGAACGCGTTACTTATACTGAAGCTATTCAGATTCTCAGAGAAAGTAACCACAACAAGAAAAAGAAATTTCAATACCCCATAGAAGGCTGGGGTATTGATTTACAAAGCGAGCACGAACGCTACTTAGTAGAAAAACATTTTAAAAAGCCGGTGATACTAGTAGATTATCCAAAAGAGATCAAAGCGTTTTATATGCGTCAAAACGATGATGGGAAAACCGTAGCGGCTATGGATATTTTGGCCCCTGGAATTGGCGAAATTGTTGGAGGGTCGCAAAGAGAAGAAAGAATAGATAAGCTCATGCAGCGCATGGAAGAAATGCACATTCCGGCGGAAGAAATGGATTGGTTTCTCGATACCCGTCGTTTCGGATCTTGTCCACACGCCGGATTTGGATTAGGTTTCGAAAGGTTGGTGTTGTTTGTAACGGGCATGACCAACATCAGAGATGTGATTCCATTTCCAAGGTATCCCAAAAGCGCTTCCTTCTAATCAATAAACATAAACATATAAAGCACCAGACCTATTAAGATCCAGAGTTTTATTTTGATTTATGCTAATTCGCTACTTTTATGCATTAAGCAAATTGTATGCCGTCTAAAAATTATCTTGAATTTTTGTTGAACCCCTTGGATCTATTGCGCACTAAAAAAGTGTTGCATGTGAACCCTACGGTGATGCCCGAAAGAAAATCAGAGACACAAACGCAGATCAAGGTGTACGAGTACAACAGCAATAACGCCGAGTTTTTTGTGATGAAAGCGGTAGAAGATTGTTATCCGTTTTTAACATCAGAGTCTACGACCTGGATCAACATTGATGGTTTGCGCAAAGAAGACGTAGAAAAACTCTGTTTGCATTTTGGCATCCATGCATTGATTGTGGAGGACATCTTAAGTGTGGGGCAGCGCCCAAAGATGGACGAAATTAATGGCTTAGTTTTTTGTTTGCTCAATATGCTTTATTTCAACGAAAAAGATTCTTCGGTAGAAACAGAGCAGGTAAGTATAATACTCGGCAAAAATTTTGTGATCAGTTTTCAAGAAGATGCCAGCAGAGATTTGTTTGATCCTGTGCGAGATAAATTAAAAATGTACGGATCAAAAGTGCGCATGGCCATGGCCGACTTTTTATACTATAGCTTGATAGATATGATAGTAGATAATTTTTACATCGTAATGGAAAAGCTCGGCGATCGAATAGAATTGCTCGAAGAAGAAATTATACGACACCCTAATAACAGAAGCTTGGTAAAAATTAATATGCTTCGCAAAGAATTGATTGTGCTCAAAAGAAGTGTGAGTCCGGTAAGAGAGTTGGTGAATGGTATTTTGCGCAGCGAAAGTGATTTAATAGAGGAACGAACCGAAAAGTATTTTAAAGATGTGTATGATCATATTATACAAGCACACGATTTGGCAGACAATTATCGAGACATGATGATGAACCTACAGGATCTATATCTCAATAACGTAAACCTGAAGCTAAATGAAGTAATGAAGGTGATGGCCATTGTTACTTGCTTACTGGCGCCTGCAACAGTTATTGGCGGCATTTTCGGGATGAACTTCGATCGTATTCCTATGTTACACCACCAATGGGGATTTTTAATATCGGTAGCATTAATGCTGATCATTCCAATTTGGATGATCATTGTATTTCGAAAAAGGGGCTGGTTTTAATTTGCTTCAATTTGCATCTAACTTCGCTCAAGAAATAGTCAATCAAATATTGGTTCAAAGTAAAACCGCTAATAATGGCAGTAGAAATAGCATCTATCAATTCTGGCAGCAACGGCAACTGCTACTACATTGGCAACCAGCAAGAAGCAGTGTTGATAGACGTGGGACTTAGTTGCAAAGAAATTGAAAAGCGGATGGCGAGCTTAGGGCTCAACATGTGTAAGGTAAAAGCTATTTTTATTTCACACGAACATTCCGATCACATCAAAGGGCTTTCTGTATTAAGTGCCAAATACAATTTACCCGTTTACATTAGTAAATCAACGTACGATCATTGCAAGATTGATATTGAACCAGCACGGCTTTTTTGGATAAACGCAAAAAAAAAGATAAAGGTTGGCAATATCACTATTCGTGCTTTTGTTAAGATACACGACGCAGCAGATCCCCATAGTTTTGTGGTGGTAGCAGGGGCTATTAAAGTGGGGGTATTTACCGATGTAGGAAAACCGTGTGCAGAGCTTATCCGTCATTTTAGTACCTGTCATGCTGCTTTTTTAGAAGCCAACTATGATGAAACGATGCTCGAAAACGGATCATATCCTAGTCACCTAAAAAATCGTATCCGTGGCGGATTAGGCCACTTATCGAATACCGAAGCATTGAAACTTTTTGTAGAACATCGGCCTGCTTTTATGAGCCATTTGTTCCTCTCCCATTTATCAAAAAACAACAACGATCCCGTGTTGTTGCAACAATTATTTGCCCCCAATGCAGGCAACACGGCGGTGATGGTGGCATCTCGGCATATGGCATCGCCATTGATACAGCTGACGGGCAGCATTGGCACCAAAAAACTGTGCCCAAATCAACTGAGCTTGTTTTCTTAGCAATTGTTTAGAAAACAAGCCCAAAATGGGTACAGCTGTTTTTATCATTGATCTGCCTCGATGTTACAGCCATTCTCACCCAATTTTCAGATCCACCAATTCAGTCCTCCTACATCTAAACTATTGAAATTGAATGAATTTAATCAGGTACGTCTAAACTATTGAAATTATTTTCTAATAGGGAATATTTTCAAAAAATTTATATATTAACACTCAACTTATCCACAACTCTTAAACTAAGCATACTAGATATAGGCTTTCAGGCTTGTGTTTTAGGAATTTGTTTAATGAAAGTTGGTTATGGGCTTTTGTTTAGATGAAAGCAATTTAATTGTTTACTTTTTATACTTTTAAGTTACCGATAGCGTTTAATTGTTATACTTATGGGACACAACAAATTAAAAAGAAAAGACTTTCTGAAGAGCCTTGTTGGCTTACCATCCAAAGAAGAAGGGTTAATAACAGAGGCGCCGCCAGGTGAAGCTGACCCACTATTTGAAAGGTATGCCAGAAAGCATTTGGGCAACCGACAATATTCTGATCGGATAGAAGTTCCCACTGCCGAAGGTCCTGATCTTAACCGTATTGGAAATATTACCAGTGGGCTTGCTCCATATACTGGCGCCTGGACGGTGTGGCAAGCAGCTCATTTATTAAGAAGGGCTGGATTTGGGGTTAAAAAAACCGACGTAGATGCCATGTTGGCTAGCACAATGCCCAATGCGGTTAATTTACTTCTAAACATAAGTGCACCCTTAAATCCTTCTTCCACCCCGCTTAATTATTATCAGGCTACCAATCCCGATTCTGGGGGCATTCTTTTGGGAGCAAGCTGGACTAGTAACAACCTAACTTATGTAAATCAAAATGACGGAAATGTAAATAGTAATCGACAAACAAGCCTTACCAGCTGGAGCTGGGGTTTGTGTATCAATGAGAATACCACTATCCGGGAAAAGATGACGCAGTTTTGGTATCATTTTATTCCTATCAATTTTGATGATGTAAGAAGCCAGCGAACTAATTCTGCCACCATGTGCAATGATTATATGACCTTGTTGCGCAGCAATGCTCTAGGGAATTTTAAAACCTTGATAAAAGCGATTGCTACTTCCCCTGCAATGTTAGTTTACTTAGGCAATCAATTTAGCACAGCCACTGTTCCCAACGAAAATTTTGCACGCGAGCTCATGGAATTATTTACACTCGGCAAAGTGCCTACTCAAAACTACACCGAAAATGATGTTATAGCAGCATCTAAAATTTTCTCAGGCTGGCGGGTGGCAAATTTTAATGCAGCCTATCCTTTGGTTGGTGCATTTAATTCAGCCTATCACAATCAAGGCAATAAAACCTTTTCTAGTAATTTTGCCAACACAACCATCAATAATCAAACAGGAGCAAACGGAGCTAATGAATTTAATATTTTTTTCGACCTTCTTTTTACACAACAAAAAGATGCAATAGCAAAATATATCTGTAGAAGGCTTTACCGATTTTTTGTTTATTATGACATCGATTCAAATATTGAGGCCAACGTAATTGTACCGCTTGCAGCTTTGTTGGTAAGCAATAACTGGCAAATTGCCCCTATCATAAGCACCCTGTTAAAAAGTGAACATTTTTATGACGTAGCCAACAAGGGAGTAATGATCAAAAGCCCTGTTGATTTTATTGCAGGAACCTTGCGCACTTTTAATATCAATACAACTCCTCCAGCAGGCGCTACTCAAGTGTTGAACCAATACAACGTTTGGAATTATTTTCAATCATATGCCAACAGCAATCTCGAACAGGGTATGGGACTTGTGCCAGATGTTTCTGGCTGGAAAGCATATTATCAGGAACCCGCGTATTATCAAAACTGGATCAACTCTAACAGTATCCAACGAAGGGCAACCTTACTCTCTTCCTTTATTACTGGATTTACTACCGCCAGCACTCCTATAAGAATAGATCCGATTGCTTTTATACAACAATTTCCCGCTGCAACTATTCAGGATCCAGATGTATTGATCAATGCCATTGTACCATTTTTCTTTGCTATAGATCTTCCGGCAGCCTTCAAACAAGACACTAAAGTGTTGACTTTGTTGGGTAATCAGGTTAGCAATATTTATTGGACAACGGCATGGAATACTTATATATCATCACCCACAACAGCTAACACAAATATTGTAAAAAACAGGCTTAATTCTTTATTCACCACATTTCTTCAGTTGGCCGAATTTCAACTAATGTAGGCAAAAAAATTATATAGCATGAACCGTAGAAAATTTTTAGGGAACACTGCACTTTTTTCGGTGCCACTGATGATTAAAGGAATTCCTGTTTTTGCAGGAGATGGTGCGTTGCATCCATTTTTGCAGGCGTTAACTTCTCCTACAGCCAATTGTGGTAAAGTATTAGTGGTTATTCAAATGAACGGAGGAAACGATGGTTTAAATATGGTTATCCCTCTTGATCGCTACACAGAATTAAACAACGCCCGCCCAAATATATTAATTCCAGCCGCCTCGGTATTAACGCTCAACGGAACTTCTACCACCGGCCTTCATCCTTCTATGACAGGAGTAAGGGATTTATTTAATGAAGGAAAAGTAAACCTTGTGCAGGGCGTATCGTACCCCAATCCTAATTTTAGCCATTTTCAGGCGCAAGATATTTGGTTCACTGCATCCAATACCATTCCTTCTCCTGATACAGGTTGGCTTGGACGTCAACTAGATATGGCCTATCCAGGGTTTCCGGATGGATATCCAAATACACTAAGTCCCGATCCGCTGGCAATACAAATTGGAGGTGCACTGCCACTAGCCTTGCAGGGACCTAATATTAATATGGGTTATAATGCACCCAATCCGGCAGCATTGGTAAATGTAGCTACCGCTACACCAGCCCCGGCTCCTGTAAGCGACTATGGTACAGAGTTAACTTTTTTACGCATGATGAAGGACCAAAGCAATGCGTATGCCACCCGTATAACTGCAGCCTACAACGCACAAGCCACCATGTCTTCCATGTACCCTTCAACAGGAAATACTTTATCTAATCAGCTTAAAATTGTTGCCCGTTTAATAGGCGGCGGGCTTAGCACACCTGTTTATATTGTAAATCATCCCGATAGTTTCGATACCCACGTAAGCCAGGTTGTGTTGGGCAATACCACTACAGGAAATCATGCCAACAGCCTGTCAAAACTTTCGGTGGCTATCACTGCGTTTCAAAACGATATCACATTAATGAATAAAGCCGATAAAGTAACCGGCATGACATTTAGTGAATTTGGCCGACGCGTCATTAACAATGCCAGCGCAGGTACCGATCACGGCTCCGGAGCGCCAGTCATTTTTTTTGGTGCAGGTATTAACGGTGGGGTTACCGGAACTTCTCCTATATTACCCCCAGTTCCGGTAGCCAATACTCAAGTTCCTTTACAATACGATTTCCGACAGCTTTACGCTTCCGTTATGCAACAATGGTTGTGTATGAATGCTACCGAGTCGCAAACCGTTTTAAATGGCACATTTACTACAGTGCCCATCTTTAAAAATTCAGCACTGGCGCCAGGGGGAATTGAATTAACGGCTATATGGGAAAATGATTTTGCAAAATTAGATTTTGAGGTTTTTGAAAATGATAAGTACGACAACTTTGTTATAGAAAGGTCTATTGACGGCGTTATTTTTCAACCAGTAAACACTGTCGTCAATACCACCAATAACCCCGTTAAAAAGTATGTGTACAAAGACCCGAAAATAAATACTGCAGCAGTTTATTACCGAGTAAAAGGCATTTCTAAGCAGGGAGAGCTTTCTTATTCTTCAGTTGTAAAATTAAACAATCAGAGTCGCCAAGAAATTAGAGTTTACCCCAACCCTGTTACCAACTTCACTATTAATGTAGAGTTTTTAATTGCCATCAACGAAAATGTGTCTATCACTATATTTGGCACCCTTGGCGAAAAACTATATTACAACCAGTTAAACCCTCAAGGCCGCCGCATACTAAGTTTTAGGGTGCCCAAGTTGTTTAGCGTCCAAAAAATGTATGTTTTAAATATTGTGTACAATGGAGTAGTAGTGAATGAAAAGATATTATTTGAGTAAAACGTTGGTTGATGTTTGTATCCTATTTTTCTAAAAAGAGGGCAAGTCTAGGGTCGCTGATGAAGAGCGGCAAGTAATTATTTAAAAAGCGGGAGACTGTTAAATACCACTAGCTGAAATTGATTGCGGCTATTTTGCGCTCGCATCTGCCTCATAAACCCAGCCTCAGCTCTCCAATTTTTATTAAACACATAACCAATTGCGCCATACAACCGATTGCGGTCGAACACGGGCTGCTCGGCATTTAAAAAAACTTCGTTGTAAGCAGAAAGATACCAAGCATTTTTGCTCATCGTTTTTTTGTTTACGGGAACATTTACCCCTAGAAAATAGCGGAATCGAACCCTGATATCATCGGGTAAAAAACGTTCTTCGATGCGGTAACGATGTTGAAGGAAAACCCTTCCGAACTGTTGGCGTGTTATAAATTGTTGATAGAGCCGGTGTTCGTTGAAACCGACTTTGTAGTTGGGCGTTGCATAGTTTTCTGATCTGATAAAACCATATCCCATTAATACCTGGTTGTTGTTTTGGGTGAGGTTGTAAGCAATACCAGTTCTGATGAGCAATTGTTCCAGATCGCCCACAGCATTGTAATTGCGGTATTGTACTTCGTTCCACCAACTCCATCTTTTATTGATGGCCTGATTTCCGAAATAAATAAACCAGTTGCCGGTTTCAGATGACTGTGAAAAAGCACTCAAGGAAAAACTTGCAATAACGAGTATCAAAAAATATTTCTTCATATTTATTTTTGCTGAACCATTGCAAAAATAAGGATTGAAACTTTAGCGACTCTGCTTCGTATCACAAGCGTTCTTGTTACATTATGCTGTTGCTACCATTTTACTTTTTACAATAGCCTCGTACACGCCATCCCATAAGCGAATGCGCATTTGTAATGCTTCTATAACAGCGGTTTCTGCTTCATTCCAAAGCACTTCATCATCACCACAAAGCAGGGCAGTCATTTGCATCGCCAAATGACTATGGTGATCGCCATCTACTTCAATATGACGATCCAAGTAATACTTAAAAGTGCTGATCTCTTCCGGATATTCTTTGTACAAATCTTCAATGATCGACATAAACATACCAGGGATCAGGTCTTCTCTTCCAAAAGTAAAAACGGCGGCAAGCAGGTGTGATTGGTTGTTGTAGATGTTACTGAAAGTAAAACGCATAAAATCGCGGGCAGAGGCAGGCACATCCGCTATTATAAAAGCAGTTTCTAAGTCGCCCTTTTGCTGAAGGGTACGAATAAAGTGTTCAGCCACCTTTGTATCTGCACCCGCTTGTTTCATGGCTTTGAGGTATAATTCAAAATGACTGGTTCTTATTCCATCTTCATCCACGTCACTTTCTTCTCCCACTACAATTTCGTTGATGAGATAACGAGTTTCTGCATAGCCAATGGGCACCCACGGAACTTGCACACAGGTGAGGTTGATTTGCAATGATTTGAGCAACGACATAAAATCCCACACTGCATAAATATGCTGTTCCATAAAAATACGGAGGTCTTGTATACTATTGATTTGTGCATATACTTTGTGCTCAATAATCTGTTTTCTGAGGGGAGCAATTTTTTCTTGAATAGCCTTAATTCGGAGGTTCATTATTTTAAACGATTTGGTTAGATAAACTTGTTTACTAATTACACTTTATGGGGGCATTTGGTTTGATGGGATATAAAAAAGCGTCACAATAATTGCAACGCTTGCCTATAAATTGTAACGGAATGGTTTTAACATCCATCCTCAGTGCCTATAGAAAAGGGGCCTCTTGGATTAAAAAAAATAACAGGGGTGTTTTTTTTAATCACTTGAATTTCGATGGCACCATTTTTTCCACGTTCGCCATATTTTTTGAAGGCGTCTTTTTTGTCGAGATTTTTAACTTTGATTACACTCCCTTTTGGTGCAGTATAATTTCTATTTCCGGTGAAGTCCTCTCCATTAATCAGCACCATTGTACCCAAAGACTCGATATTAGGGAACACTCTATCCATCATATTGGTTTCATTGTTCCACTTTTCCTGTGCAATAGAAAAGAAAAGGCGTTTGGTAGAAGCATTGTAAGAAAGGCTATCTGAGAAGACGCTTATTTCCTGGTTCAACTTTTTGTTATTCAAGGCTGTTGTTGTAGCCTGCGTAACGGGGGGCGTCGGGGCCAGAATTTCTCCACAAGTTGCTTCGAAGCGATTCGGATCTTCGTCGTGGGTCATTTGAGCCAGACATGGCTTCCAATAATGTTCCTTAATTTGTTTTCTGAACGAAAGCAGTAGCAGGGCCGCCATCGGTAATAACATCAACAACTGCAGCGCATGCACTTGAGATTCTTTTTTGTTATTCATTATGGCAATACGTTTTTAAGTGAATAATTATTAAAACCCGAGGCTACACGGACGTGCTGTGTGCCTATTACTTTTGATAAAAAAGAGCGCGCTCTTTTTTTAGAAACCGTGTGGTAATATAAAAAAAGAGAGCCTGGGTGAAAACCCTGGCTCGTTTTTAATCCGTACCCTATGAAAACTTTTACGAATATAAACACTGAATTAACTAAATCAAATTTTAGACTTGTAGTATTTTTAATAGTTTTTTTGTAGTTCTAATAAACGGCAGTAAAAAAGCGGATGGTTATAAGAAAAAATCTCCTAGTGGTGCACCGGAGATTCATTATTAAAACGGAAGCTGATCAGAAACGTCTTTTTGGAGCGGATCTTCTATCGGACGAGGCATGGCCAGAACGCTGTTGTGGTTTTCTGTTACCCGGAGTAGAGAAACTCTGCTGATTCCGGGGCGTACGGTTTTGTACAGACGCAGGCCTACTTTTAATTTCATTAAACACCGTATGCCATGGATGGTGTTCTTGCACCGGAATGGGTTTACCAATGAGCTTTTGAATGTCTCTCAGATCAGCCGTTTCTTCTGCTTCACAAAAAGTAAAGGAAATGCCGTTGGCACCTGCTCTACCTGTTCTGCCAATACGGTGAACATAGGTTTCTGCAATTTCTGGAATCTCGTAATTAATTACATGGGAGAGGTCTTCAACATCAATACCACGAGCAGCAATATCTGTGGCTACTAGAATGCGAGTGGTTCTGTTTTTAAAATTGCTTAGCGCACGTTGTCGGGCGTTTTGCGACTTGTTGCCATGAATGGCTTCGGCGCTGATGCCTATTTTATGAAGTTCTTTCACAACTTTGTCGGCACCGTGTTTAGTTCTCGTAAACACCAGCGCTGTTTCAATGTGTTGGTCTTTTAGAATATGTGCCAGCAGGTCTTTTTTATAATTTTTGTCTACAAAATAAAGCCACTGTTCAATGGTTTCTGCTGTGGTGCTCGGCGGTGTAACAGTTACTTTTTCTGGTTGATGTAATATACTGTTGGCCAGTTGTTGAATTTCCGGAGGCATGGTAGCACTAAAAAACAGGGTTTGTTTTTTAGTGGGCAATTTGGAAATTATTTTTTTAACGTCGTGTACAAAACCCATATCCAGCATACGATCTGCTTCATCTAACACAAAAATTTCTACGTCTTTGAGTTGAATGTGACCCTGACTGTAAAGGTCTAGCAGCCTGCCAGGGGTGGCTACCAATACATCTACGCCTCTTCTCAGCGCATCTACCTGAGGGTTCTGATTTACGCCACCAAAAATTACAAGGTTTTTTAAACGTAAGTGGCGTCCATAGGCATCAAAACTTTCCTGTATTTGTATGGCTAGTTCTCTGGTAGGTGTTAAAATAAGTGCGCGGATGGGTCTTGGGCCACTGCTTGTCATGCTAGTTGGCCTTGCTAATAATTGCAGCATGGGAATAGCGAATGCGGCAGTTTTTCCGGTTCCGGTTTGAGCACATCCCAAAAGGTCTTTTTGTGCCAATACATATGGGATGGCTGCTTCTTGAATAGGGGTAGGCTTAACGTAGCCTTCTTCATGAAGCGCATCTAAGATGGGCTTCATGATATTTAAGTCTGTAAATAACAAATGAATTATTTTAAAAATAAGTGCGGAAATGAAGGTCCAATACCTTCATCATTAGAAATCGGGATAGATAAATAAGCAAACTTTGCGAAGAAAACTATCGGCTAATAATGCCGCGGAAATAAATGAACTGCTATAAAGGTAGGCTTTTGACCTTGAATGGACTAATTGTTTAATAAATACGGGCTATTTATATGGGGTGACAGTGCGGCACAAAGCCGCCAAATCTTCAACCACTTGCTGTTTGCCTGCGGCACACCCTCCCGTTAAGGGTTTGTGTTGGTGCTTAAATATACCATCAGTAACCACAGATAAGTAATAATTTAAGTGCCGTTTTCATAATTGTTATACTCAAAAACACCATAAAGTTAGGATACCCTAACAAATGTTTTGGTCTTTTTTTCTGTAGTTTCGTAGCTATGTTGTCATATACAGAAGAGAACTATTTGAAGGCATTGCTGCAACTTACCTTCGAAACCGGATTAAAAGAAGAGGCGGGCACCAATGAGTTGGCAGTTCACTTGGGCGTGAAACCTGCTACCGCCAACGATATGTTGAAAAAGCTGAAGCAAAAAAAGTTGGTCGAATATCAGCGGTATGGCAAATCGTCGCTAACGGGGGAGGGAAAAAAAAAGGCGATCTACATTGTACGAAAGCACCGGCTTTGGGAAACTTTTCTTTTCAAGAAATTGGAATTTAGCTGGGACGAAGTGCATGAGGTAGCCGAGCAGTTAGAGCATATTCAAAGTGCTAAACTGGTAGATAAGTTAGATGAGTTTCTAAACTTTCCAGCATTTGATCCTCATGGAGATGTGATTCCAAATGCTAAAGGAGAAATGAACATTCCCGAAAAAAAGACCTTGCTAGAAGAAGTAGTGGGTCATACCTGTACTATGGTAGGGGTGAAAGACAACAGCGCTACTTTTTTACAATATGTTGATAAACTACATTTGGGCATCAACCAAACGTTTAAAGTTACAGGTAGGCAAGCCTACGATAATCTTATTGAGATTGAAGTGAGTGGCAAAACCTTTAATGTGAGTGAGCGGGTTGCAGAAAATATAGTAATAGTGTGCAAGGATTGTAAGGCCGGGAAAAAAAATAAAAAATCTGCGGCTTAGCAATAGCTTGTTGAAATGTTTTTTAAAATAATTGTTTATTTTAAGCACACCCACAAATGTGCCACGCTGTTTTTACCGCTGGCCCTTTCCTCTATTTCTATGCCAGGAATGTTTCTGATGATATCTACCAATTTTTTAAATCCATAATTGCGCGGATCAAAACTCGGTTCTTTTTTTATGATGTGATTACCCAGTGTGCTCAGAAAAACCCACCCATCTTCTTCTGCCAGGTCGTTGATGCTATTAATGACGAGCTTTTGTAGCGAATGGTTGAGAGAAGTAATATCTACTTTTTTACTGCTAGTTTTTTTTTGGGTGCTTTTTACAGGCGCTTCGTCTTTGTTTTCTTTTTGTAGGATTTCAATAAAAATAAACTTATTACAGGCTGCGATGAAAGCAGAGGGTGTTTTTTGTTCGCCGATGCCAAAAACTTTTTTTCCAGCTTCTCTTAACCTGGTGGCCAGCCGGGTAAAATCACTATCGCTACTCACAATGCAGAAACCATCTACGTTTCCGGTGTATAAAATATCCATCGCGTCTATGATAAGTGCAGAATCAGAAGAGTTTTTTCCGCTAGTATAACTGTACTGTTGAATAGGGGTAATGGCGTTTTGCAGCAATACGGTTTTCCAGCCACTGAGTGTGGGCTTGGTCCAATCGCCATAAATTCTTTTAAAAGTGGGAATACCATAACGTGCAATTTCTTCCAACATACCCTTTACGTTAGAATAGGGCACATTGTCGGCATCTATTAAAACCGCCAGCTTTAATTCAGTATTTGTGTCCATACAATTTACATTATAAAAGCAAGGTACAGATTGCAGTTGTCATTTTCTATTAATAAAACAGATTCTCCGCATATAGGTTGTGCATGGGAGCAAGTGGTTGTAAAACAAAAAAGCACCCTATGATCGGCTTATTAACTGTTTGTGTGTTGTAGATTAAGGAGTAAGTCGCTGTAAGAAGTTGCGATATAATCTGAAGGTAAAATATTGAAAAGCGAAGCATAGTGATCACACTGTGCTTGAATTTTTTCGAGGCCAAGGCTGCCGTTGTGGTCTATAGCTTCTACTTCGATGAAATTACCGAGAAATTGTACTTCATCGAAATGAAATTTCACATTATCAATAAAATAAATGCTGCGTTTTTTGTTTACGACCACTTTAATCTCGTGTACTTTACATAAAATTTCTTTTAATGCTATATCTGGGTCGTGTTTGTACAATAGTACCTGCGAAAGCTTAGCGCTGGCATCGTTTGGGCGGAGGTACCAGATGAGGGCGTTTTCGATATTTCCTTCCCGAAGCTTAAGTCGCCCTTGTTTTACGTTAAAATAAGTATCTATCTGATGGTCTTCTCCTATGTAAATGGGTTGGAGGGTTTGCAGAATGGCTTCTAGTTTTTCTGGATCAGTTACCTTGGCTTTGAATTCTATGATATTGTACGACATGGTTAAAAGTTGTACTGCTAATGTATAGCAAAATGAATAGTGATCTAAAAAGAGTATTGTAAGGGCGTTTTTGTTGAAGCTGTAATTGTGTTAACGCAAATAATTTACTCTCCAGGGTGGTAAGTATTTATTGCTTTCTTCACCACATCTTCTTTGTAAAACAATACGTCTTTAAAAATGCCCTTGCTATACATATTAAGCTGGTCTTTAAAATGCGGAGAGTTGATATCGCCGCTATTGCCGCCTGCCAAAAGCGACTTTGCTTTTATCTTTTGCCCAAATTCTACTACACATACAAAACTATTTCCGCTTACGCCATAACGGTTAACCGTACCCGAAAAGCTTCTACTGTTATAAGAGGGCAACATTCCCCACAAAGCCGAAGCGTAAGGAACCGCTACGCTTTCTTCATTATCGTCAAAAACAGGGTCTAATTCACCATTGATTCTTTGAAAGCGATTGATGCTACCCCAGGGTACATTCCATGTGCCGTATTTTTTCTGAAGATTGGCCATTGCTTTTAGCAGCGGGTTTAGCAAATCATTTGTTGTTGCTTTTTCAGCAAAATATTTAGTATAGGCCACTTGGTCGGCCTCGCCAATATCTACATACACTTTTCGGATGTTGTTGTTGAGCAACTGCGCCCATTCAATGGCTAGCGTAGTGGCTACCGATTCGTTACTGCTGTAATAATTCCATTTTTTTAAGAGGGCCATGGGTTCTTTGAGTGCAGTGATGTTACTGTCGGATAGGCCAATCAACGATTCTGTTTCATAAGCTTTTAGGAGAGCTGGCACCAATACTTCAAACGCAGCCATGTATCGGTTGTACCCTGCATTGATCATTGTTTGCAGTGTAAATTTATTTTCTTTGTTCAGTACTTTTATGGCATTGATGCCCCTGAAATTTTCGCCATCGGGCGCCATGTAGGCGGGGTAGTTGTAGCGGAGCGGACTAGCATTTCCACTAACTGTGTAAGGGGTAGAATTGCAGTTTTGAATCCACCCACTGGCGGGGTTAATGGTATGCACAATTTCATTTACCGGGTGAAGACCCTTCCATTCGGTGGCGGCAATGCTTCCATCAACTGGTTGGCTCCAATTGTAAGCGGTATCTCTGATTGGAATATAGTTTCCATGCCAGTAAGCAATATTGCCCTTGTTATCTGCATACACGGTACTGTTGCTGGTATTGCCTTTGAACTCCATTGTTTTTTTATAATCTTCTAAGCCCTTGGCCTTCGTGCGCAGCCAACTTTGAATGATGCCATTCATCATACGATTGCTCGATTTTACGCTGATATATTGTCCGTTTCTTTTGCCCATCACGGGGCCGTGGTGGGTAGCATAAGTAATAAACGTTTTGCGCATTAATCCGCTGTCTGTTTTAAATCTTATGCTGATGGGTGTAGGTTTTAGTTTGCGCCATTCTCCTTCGTATTCATACTGAAGCCCGATTTCGTCCTTACTTACTTTTTCTGCATACATATCCGATACATCTACATTGTTGCTGGTATGCATCCATCCGCAGTATTCGTTAAAACCTTGGTAAATAAAAAATTGACCCCAGGTTACAGCACCATAAGCATTTAATCCTTCTTCGCTCACCATGTGTACTTCTGGTCTGAAATAAAAAGTAACATGCGGGTTGATGTAAAGAATAGAATTGCCCGCCGCCGTTTTGGAAGGAGCCACTGCAAAACCATTGGAGCCGGTACTAATTTCTTCAAACTTTCGAGCGTCATATTCGATGGCCATTTCTTTTGAATTACCATATAAATTTTTAACGTCGGTTACCGTGATGTTACCTGTGCTGATGGCGCCAATACTTCCGTCGGTCCACAACAAAGGATACCAGGGTTGAAAGCGATGTAGCAACGCAGGTTTCACGGCTGGGTGTGAATACAAGTAAAAATTAATGCCGTCTGCATAAGCCATCAGCAAGCGTTTGAGCCAGATGGGCGATTTGCGATAATCGGCGATGGCTTCCGTACTATCTATAATGAGTCGGGTGTACAAATCGTCGTACAAGGCTGCTTCGCCTTTTATTTCTGCCATCCTTCCTAGCTTTTCTACATAATTCATTTCAACCCGTTTAAAATCATCTTCACACTGTGCATACAGCAATCCGAAAATCGCATCAGCGTCAGATTTGCCGTACACATGGGGCACACCAAAATTGTCGCGGACAATGGTAGTGTTGGCCGCTTTTAGTTTCCATCTGTAAATTTCGTTGGGGGTGAATGGCTGTGCAAGCAGCCCGATAGGAAGCGATATCAAAACTAGGAGTATTACTTTTTTCATAGCATATTGTATAAAAGCAACTTTTGAAATTTTTCTGTTTTTTACTTCGTAAATAGTTACAGCATTTTCATAGGAATCTACAAAGCATATCTTCTCTTGGTTTAACTTGGTTTTATCATTCACATTGCGGTTTTCTATTTTGCAATATAAGTTGCTAATCGATGCAAAAATACTGGCAAATTCTTTACTCCTGCTTTCTTTTCCTTTCAATTTTAAATTTCCTGCTTTCTGGCGCAGGTGTTCCTTAAGGATCATCTGTGACCTATAATTCTGCCGCTCTGTGTCTGGAGTTAGTAACACAAATGCTCAATTGTGAGTAATCCATTTTCGTTCGTGTAGTAATCAATAGCGCTGTTTTGGAATTTCGTTTTTCTGAAATCTGGTAATAGACCGGCAGAATTAGTATACACAGGTGGTCGGCTAAAGCCGAACACTAGCGCCAGTGGAGAAAAATAGAAGGCATAATATATCCCTTATTATATGTTATGCCTTTATCACCAACACAGCCACTTGCGTTTACAACTAATGTGTTTAGAGTAATTCCCAAGATGGCACGCTATGTTTAATTATGCGTTAGTAGGGAGAAGCGCTCTTCCGTTTTTTACCAATCTTGAATATTCTAGAAAGGTTAAAACCAAAACGAATATCTGCTTTAAAAAAATCGCTAGTGGTTTGGGTGAGGTATGCCTTTTCATTCATACCAGTTACGTTAGAAAAATGGAGTTGAAACACGTGGCCACCGGTGCCAATATCTACCCCAACAGACAATGGATTTTTGAAGGCATCATCTAAATTACCTACGGCATAGCTATAATCAACTACCAACGCTATTCGCTTGCTTATCTTGTAACGCATTCCTCCACCGAGACCTATGATGGTTTGATCGTCGGTAGGATTTAAGGTGGTAGTATTGTGCACCAAAAGTGGGCTTAACTGCATAGAGAAATTTGGCGAGAACTTTCTGCCAACGATCATTTGAACATAGTATGATGATCTTTCGCCAAATGTTGGTTTGATGGGGGCAAACGATTCTTGGGTGGTAACAATATAGCCACCTACTAACAAAAGCGAAACTGGCATTTCTCTCTCCCCTTTCGTTTGTTGTAGCAGTCTTGTTTTTACAAAAAAGTCTAAATCTTTTAATGATGTACTTCTCCCAACACCAATCATTAAGTTGTCGGTTATACCAAAATCAAAACTCATTCGCATGCTTGCATTGTCTAGTCCAAATAAATTTTTATAACCAGTTTTTATAGATCCAAAGCGGTGTAAAATTCTAAAATCCATTTCTCCCTTGTGCAACATTTCTGTAGAATGGGCATTAATAACCCTGGTAGACCTAAAAGTACCCGTAACCTTTTCTGTAGTTACTTTATCTTCCAGTTCCATCATCATGCTGGTTGTGTCTTGTGCAGCTAGTTGATTGATAGAAAGAATTGTTATCATTAGTAATAAAATTCTTTTCATTTGAATGTATTTATGGTAAATTTTATGATATAGCTTATATACTACTTTCTTTTGGCCCCGGTTGTACCTTTGTTTTCGAAGCCCTCTTTTATCCCTTTTAAGAAGTTTTTATAACAAAAGCGGTGGTTTGAAATCGACATTCAATAATAATAATAATTTTGAACATTTAATGTATTTATTTCAATTGCTGAAGGGCTCCGGTATTAACTTTTATCTCAATTTCTTTGCTAATATTATTTCCAACCACATTGGGCACTTTTACTTTGTAATCACTCAACAGTATTTTAAAAGAAGAAGTAGCGCTTATTGCATTGTTCTTAAGCTGTAATAATGCAACTGTGTTAATTGTTTGTGTAACGCCGTGTAATATAAGATTTCCGGTTACATTGACTGTGATGGTTTTATTCTCAGACAAATTAAGGTCTGCTACTTGCCTATCGAATGACCCTTTAAAAATAGCTTTTGGGTATTTATCACTTTCAAGATAGTCTTCATTGAAATGTTCCTGCATGAGTGCTTTTTCAAATTCGAATCCTTTAATCAATACGGAGAATTCGATCTTATTTGTAGCTAAATCTATAACAACTAGTGCTTTTTTATTGATGGCTTCAATATTCTGAACAGTAGTTTTTGAATAAAATGAAATGGTACTATTTTTTGTAAAAAATCTTTTTTGCCCTATGCTTGAAAACGAGGAAGCAATAAAAAAAACACTCAATGTAGTGATAGTTCTTATTTTCATTTTAAGGTTATTCAACGATTAAACAATTATTTAATTCTATGTCCATTAAATAGCCAGTGCAAATCCCTTTTACGTTCACGACATTACCAATATCGTATTTTTTTGCGCTGACAATATGGTTTTTATCCATTGTACAACTAACCCTGCTCATAAAAGAGGGATCTCCTAGTACAATGGTAAAAGCGGTATCCTGCTGATTGATAACTTCTACCACCGTGCCGTTTACTTGTATTACTCTACCAAGGTATTTTTTATTTGCCATTTCTTCTTCGTTGCTATAGGTGTTGATCAGCGCACTTGCTGTTATGTAATCAATGGCTTTTACGTTGGTAAGATCGGGCGATTTTCTGTTGTATTCTGTGTATGCGTATATACCCACTGCTACTACTATTGAGCAGATTGCTATGACTATATTTTTTATTTTTTTTGTTAGCATCTTCTATAAATGCCCTCCCACGAATGTTTTAATTGTTGTGTTTGCCTCCAGCATTTACCCAGTTTACGATAGCTGCCTTATCCGCTGCAGAAAGTCCTGGACCGCTGGGTGGCATCTGTGAAGGATTGGCATCAACTCCTCTCGCCTTTATTCTTGCACTTTGTGACACAATGGTACAATCGTCGGTATAATTTATTCCACTTTGAGGGGAGCTTCCACCGTGGCAACTGGTACAATTTGCTGCAAGTATGGCTTTTACATTGTTAAACAATGACCCTGCTGGTGCTAATGCTACGGTTGCGCTACCAGTTGTTGCACAGCCATTGGCATCTCTAACACCATATGTATGGTTAGCAGCAGGCAATGTGTTAAAAACATTTGACGTCTGAAATGAGCCACCGTTAATATTATAGGTAAATCCAGTACTACCAGTTGCGGTGATGGTAACAGAGCCGGTACCCGACTCACATTTTACGGTAGTAGTAGTAGAGGCACTCGCATTGATGGTGGGGCAGGTAGCTCCAACAATTACATTGTTTGAGGAACTTAAACAGCCATTGGCATCTTTGGCTACAACGCCGTATGTATTTGCCGCAAGATTTGAAAATGTGCCACTTGCTTGAAATGTAGCACCATTGTCTTTGCTAAAAGTATAAGGACCCAATCCTCCAGCTGCTGTTGCTGTAATGCTTCCGTTTGTTGCAGTAGTTCCTGTTGTATTAGTAGATGTAGTTGTTAAAGTTATGGTAGGGCAAGAGGTAGATGTAACCGTAAACGAAGCAGAACCAGCACAGCCGTTGGCATCTTTTGCAGTAATGGTATAGGTGCCTTGGGCTAAACTAGTAAAAGAACCACTTGTTTGTGTGGCTCCAGCGTTTAAGCTGTAAGTGAAACCGCTACTACCTGCTGCAGTTGCATTAATACTGCCATTTGTAGCTCCAGGTGCAGAAGCGGGTGTAATAGAACCAGTAAGTGTAATGTTCTTACCAGCACAAGGGTCAGGTGCAGGTTCGTCTACTGATGATTTTGAGCAAGATTGAACGAACACCCAAGTACACAGCAACCCAAGGAAGCAAACTTTAGCTATTTTATTCATATAGATATTTTTTATAACAAACGAAAATTCACAGTAAAAGGTTGCGTTTAACAAATTTTTTATTTTCTCCACTGAACTTTTTAATAAAAACGCATTGTCTAAGTTGTTATATCGCAAATTAACAAATACATGATTTTGTAGAGCACATGTTAACTCTATAAAGAAAAGGAATAATATTTTTATTTTGATATTAATGTATTAACAATGTTATCTAGTATGTGAACTACTTTTAATTTATAATTGATAACCAGTGTGTTGTTCAATCATTTTTAAATCTCTTTCTGGCGCGCAGGTGTTCCTTAAGAATCACCTGTGACCTATAATTCTGCCGCTCTGTGTCTGGAGATAGTAACACAAATGTTCAATTGTGTGTAATCCATTTTCGTTCGTGTAGTAATCAATAGCGCTGTTTTGGAATTTCGTTTTTCTGAAATCTGGTAATAGACCGGCAGAATTAGTATACACAGGTGGTCGGCTAAAGCCGAACGCTTGCGCCAGTGTAATAGGCCTCTTAATATTTTACACTAGGCAACAAAAACAAAAGGGAGTAAAAAATTTACTCCCTTTCAATAAAAAGCCAATTAGGCTTTTTAAATTTTCCTTAATGGAGTGTAGGGCCAATAAAGATTCATGTGTAAGTATTTTGTTGCAGCACAATCACTGCTTGTTGTTCTGTTTTACCATCGGGTCCTTGTACCTATAACTGGTACTAGGAAATGTAGGCCACTTAATTTGGAAGTGTTAAAAACATGAATAACAACAGAAAAGCATGCTTTTTTTCTTAATGTTTGGTGTAGGGTATAAATGGTGATTCAATGGGGTAGTGGAAATCAATGAGTGAATGTAGTGTAATATAGGGCAATAAATGTTTATACACAAGTATATAGCCTATTATTTATTTAATTGGGAAAAACATATAACTGATTGTAAAAATGGCTAGAAAAATATAAACTTTTTTATATGAAGTAAAGTATTTCATTAACTGTAGTATTTGAAGCAAACTAGCAAGTTTGTCTAAACCCCTACCTGCCCGTCTCTTCCAACTTTCCATCGCCAAGCGGCATTATTTTTCGGTATTGATAAGAGGCGTTTAGAATGTATTGGTTGAACATTAATTCACTGCTTAATGCCGCGAATTCATAATCGGGCCGATACCATACCAAAAAGGTATCCAACGCATTGCCCGACAAGCCGGTGATGCGGCCAACGGCAATTTTATTGAAACGGTAACTTACAAATTTTTCTTGCTCCTGCTCTTCTAGCCGCTTGCGGAAGGCTCGTAACCGCTTGTTCCTTTTAAACCTAAACATATTAATGAGCTCATTAACATCTGCACCCACGGTGCCTCCTGGTCCGATGGATGTAGACAATCCCGGATTTTCGAAATTAAATACATCTGCATAACTTTTTCGGTTTTCTAAAGAGTCTTGCTTGTATGATTTAGAATACACCACAACCTCTTTCAAAGTATTGTACTTGCTTTCTACCAGTACATGCAGCGAAATATTAAAATCTTCGTTGTTGCTGATGCTGTTTACAGCAAACTGTTGAGTGGGTTTGTTTTTGTAAATGAAAGTGAGCGAATCGCCGGGCTTTACTTTTATTTCGTATTTGCCTAAACTATCGGTAACGGTAAACATGCCGCCACTGCTTACTACCCTCACATTTTCAACAGGATTTATTTTGTTTTTATCTACAACGGTTCCGCTAATACTGTACTGTGCTATAAGAGCACTAGTGGTACAAATAAAGCAAAGAAGTAGTAGAATTTTTTGCAACAGTTAAAGTTTGAGGGCGTAATATAAACCAACAATTAGGTTGGGTACAAAATACGCATCTTTATTTAACGAGTTTTTTGCTTTTAATAATTTGGGCGATCTGCGCAGGGAAATGCAAGTGTTCCAATTCTTGGATGCGGGCCGCCAGGCTTTGAGCTGTGTCTTCGGGCAAAACAGGGCAACTGATCTGAAAAATTACTTTTCCATGATCATATTGTTCATCTACAAAATGGATGCTGATGCCCGAAGCGGTGTCTTTTGCATCAATTACGGCCTGATGTACTTTTGCGCCATACATGCCCTTTCCTCCATATTTTGGCAATAAGGCTGGGTGTATGTTAAGGATGGCTGAGGGCCAATGCTGAATAAGCGCGGAGGGTAATTTCCATAAAAAACCGGCAAGTATGATCCAATCAATTTGTTGTGCCTTTAACAATGGCACATAGGCGTCGCCGTTATAGAACTGCTCTTTTTCAATGAGCAAGGTTTCGATGTCTGCTGCTGCAGCTATTTGCAATACACCGGCTGCTGCTTTGTTACAAACTACCAACGCAATATTGGCACAAGGATCCTTGCTAAAGTGTTGGATCAATGCTTCAGCATTGGTTCCATTACCGCTGGCAAAAATGGCCAGCCTTGCTGGCGCAGCACTGTGGGTGTGGGGCGGAGTGGTTTTTCCGCTAAAACGCCTTAATATTTTGCCAATGTATTTTTTAAAAAAGGTGAATTGTCCCATTGGAATACTGATCAGCAACACACAAAGTGGCCAGATAATGGTTAACACCACAATATAGGTTGCTCCCCAAAGCCATCCCTTTTCGATACCAGTGAACCCCATTATTTTTCTGCCGGCCATACCACAAAAACTGCCACCTAAGGCAAATGTGGTCAGTATCAGCAAAAGAGAAGTACCACTTACCTTCCATTTGCGCTGCAATTTTTGAAACATATTGCAAATGTGCAGCAAAACTTTGTTAAAATGCGGTACATTTTGATTGTCATACGATTGTTAAAAGAGAAGTTACAAATACATGACAAATGCGCTGCGAATTCTACCTCAATTCGCTGAAAGCCAGTGTAGACAAAGGGAAAAAAATTTTAAAAATGTTGATAGTTTGTGAGTTTCCTGTCTTATTTTTGCAGCCGAGTAAGGATATTTCCCAACATTAGTCCCGATAACTTTATGAGTCGTTATAGAAATACCATCAAAAACCTAATTACAAGTTGTTTTTTACTTGCCTTTTTCTCCTTTAACCATACTGTTATTGCCCAGGTAGACGGAGCCGCGCTTTTTAAAGCAAATTGCGCTAGTTGTCACTATCCTGATAAAGATTTTACTGGCCCTGCCCTCAAAGGCTGGGCAGATCGTATACCTGATAAAGACTGGATATATAAATGGATGGCCAGTCCTTCTAAAATGATCGCTGAAGATGCTTATTCAAAAGCATTGTTCGAAAAGTGGAAACCCACGGTGATGACGGCTTTCCCCAACCTGAAAAAAGAAGAAGTAGATGGTATCATGGCTTATATAGATGGGTACACGGCTCCAGTGAAAGGCCCTGTTGGTGGCGGTGGTGTAGGTGCTCCAGCATCCGACAACTCTTTACTTTTTGGTATCCTTACCTTAATTCTTGCAGTAGTTGGGTTTATATTATTACAAGTAAACAGCAACCTGCGCAAACTGACCGACGAAAAAGAAGGTGTTTTGCGTGGCGAACCGGTTCCTTTTTATAGAAACAAAACCTATTTGATGGCGGGCACATTACTATTGTTTGGTCTAGGTGGTTATATGACCATCGAAGGGGCCATAGGCATGGGTCGTCACAAAGATTATCAGCCAGAGCAACCCATTTATTATTCTCACGTTGTGCATGCTGGCGTAAACCAAATCAGTTGTTTGTATTGCCATGGTAGCGCGCAAGACAGCAAACATGCGGGCATTCCTTCTGTGAATGTGTGTATGAATTGTCATATGGCCATCAAAGAATACCAGGGCGATCCAATTGTAAAAGAAGACGGCACATCAGTAGATGGTACAGCAGAAATTCAAAAACTGTATGAATACGCAGGTTGGAACCCAAAAACAAACGCATACAATCCCGATAAAAACGGCGATGGCATCCCTGATGGAGCAAAACCAATAGAGTGGGTAAGAATACACAACCTTCCCGATCACGTGTACTTTAACCATAGCCAGCACGTAAAAGTGGGCAAGCAACAGTGCCAAACCTGTCATGGTAACATACAAGAAATGCCAGAAGTATATCAGTTCAGCGATTTGAGCATGGGCTGGTGTATCAACTGTCACAGAGAATCTAAGGTAGATTTCAACAACAAAGAAACAGGCGAAGGCAATAAGTTCTATAGCATTTACGAAAAATTCCACAACGATTTAAAGAACAAAAAAATGGATAGCGTAACGGTAGAACACATTGGCGGAACAGAGTGCCAGAAATGTCACTATTAATGATACAACATACAGTTTAGCACAAGGGCCCTACTGTACAAGTAATTTTACCATACAAAGGAATACGGTTTTATATCATTGGCAGCGAAACATTTTTACACTGCCGCATTTTTGAATCTTCATATTATGAGTAATAAAAAGTATTGGCAAAATTTCGGAGACCTCACTGAATCACCCCGTTTTCAGGAAGACTCAAAAAATGAATTCCAAGAAGAGTTGTTGCCTTTGGCCGAACTAGACGGTAAGGGCATTCTGGATGCAGCTACTCCAAGAAGAGACTTTTTAAAATACCTCGGTTTTAGCACCGCCGCAGCGGCACTAGCTGCCAGCTGTAATACACCTATAAAAAAATCGGTGCCTTACCTGCAAAAGCCCGACAATGTTACGCCGGGTATCGCCAACCACTATGCTACTACCTATGTAAATGGTGGCGACGCTATTGCCGTGGTGGTAAAACAGAGAGATGGCCGCCCAATCAAAATAGAAGGCAACGATTTGTCATCCGTTTATAAAGGTGGAACCAGTGCACAAGCACAAGCTTCGGTGTTAGATTTATACGATCCTACCCGACTCCGTCATCCTTTGCAAAAAACAGGCGATGATTTCAAAGAAGTGACCAGCTTCAACAATTTCGATAAAATGGTTGGCGCTGCCATGGTAGGCAAATCTGCGGTATTGCTTACTTCTACTATTCATTCTCCGAGTACTTTACAAATCATTAGCGAGTTTCTAGCAAAATATCCAGGAAGTCGCCATGTACAATACGATGCCGTGAGCTACAGCGGAATGCTGTTGGCCAACGAACTTACTTATGGCAAAAGAGCCATTCCCTCCTATCATTTCGATAAGGCATTAAATATCGTGAGCTTGGGTGCCGATTTTCTGGGCACTTGGTTAAATCCGGTGGAATTTAGCAAAGGGTATGCTTCTAACAGAAAAGTAACCAGCAAAACGCCTATACTCAATCGTCACTTTCAATTCGAAAGCATGATGAGCCTTACCGGTAGCAATGCTGATGATCGTTTTACCCACAAGCCATCAGAAACAGCCGCAGTAGCGCTGGCGCTGTTGGCTAAATTGGGAGGAAGCGTTAAGGCTCCCAATATTTCAGATCCAAAACTAAAAGCCGGTATCGAAAAAGCCGCTGCTGTACTAAATGCCAACAAAGGCACAGGCTTGGTCATTAGCGGCAGCAACGATGTAAACGTGCAGGTAATAGTAAATGCCATCAACGAAGCCATCGGCGCAAACGGCACTACCATCAATTGGGCTGTTACTACCAACACACGAAAAGGGGTTGATACCGAGATGCTGCAATTAGTAAATGATATGAAAGCAGGAACAGTAGGAGCTTTGTTGCTATACGACTGCAATCCTTCTTACTCTTTTGCTGGCGACTTTGATGCAGCATTGGCGAAAGTTCCAGTTTCTGTTTCATTCAACGGAACACTAGACGAAACTACGGAGCTATGTAAATACGTATTGCCTTCTCACCATTGGTTAGAAAGCTGGGGCGATGCAGAACCTAAAACAGGATATGTTAGTTTGTTGCAACCAGTCATCAATCCTTTGTTTAAAACAAGGGCATTTCAAACGTCTCTTTTAAAATGGGCGGGCAACAACAGCGATTACGAAACATATTATAAAAACTTTTGGGCTACCAAATTGGGCAGCACTGCCAATTGGGACAAAGCACTTCAAGATGGAGTGATAGAAACTGCTGCTGAGGCAGTAGTAGTTGCTAGCTATAACGCCGGGGCCTTAGGTACTGCGGCGGCTAAGTTAGCAAGTGTAAAAGCTGGCACTTATGAAGTTGTTTTATACGAAAAAATATCTGTTGGAAATGGTGCACAAGCCAACAACCCATGGTTGCAGGAATTGCCCGATCCTATTTCTAAAGTAACTTGGGACAACTACGCTATGATTAGTCCGGGCATGGCTAAAACACTCCTTTCATTAGATGTGATGGGCAACCAGCGTCAGGCAGATGCTTACGAGGTAACCCCAGAAAAACCAGTGATCAAAATCACGGTGAATGGCAAATCCTTATCCCTGCCAGCTTTGATTATTCCTGGTTTAAACAATGCTACCGTGGCAATTGCGCTGGGCTATGGCCGTGGCACCACAAATAAATTCAAAGAAAGAGCCGCCGAAAAAACAATAGAAACTATTGGCAGAGCTGCCGCCGGTGCGGGTCAAAATGCTTATCCATTGGTGGTTTCAGACGGCACTGGTTTTCATTATACTAGCCCTGCCACTATCGAAAAAACAGGAGACGTTTATCCACTTGCCCAAACACAGGTGCATGGATTTACTGAAGGTCGCCCAGTTGTTTACGAAACTAGCCTTGCTAATTATATCAAAGATCCCACCGAAGTGTTGGCGCACCCCCGTCATGAAAGAGAAATGTTGATTCCATACGGCAAAGAAGATTTTGTAAAAGATGGAACGCTATACCCAGAATTTGTGAAGCCAGGAGCTAAGTGGGGTATGAGCATCGACTTAAATACTTGTACAGGATGTAGCGCTTGCGTAGTGGCTTGTACTGCAGAAAACAATGTGAGTGTGGTAGGTAAAATTCAGGTACAACGTGCACACGAAATGCATTGGTTGCGCATCGACCGTTACTTTACCGGCGATTTGCAAAACCCAGATGTAGTATTTCAGCCAATGCTTTGTCAGCATTGTGATAACGCACCATGCGAAAACGTTTGTCCGGTAGCCGCCACCAACCACAGTAGCGAAGGGTTAAACCAAATGACATACAACCGATGTATAGGAACCAGATATTGCGCTAATAATTGTCCTTATAAAGTACGTCGCTTTAACTGGTTAGATTACAATGGAGCCGATAGTTTTAAAGACAACCAACAATCGTTGATTGGGACCGATATGAACGAAGTGATTAATCACATGAACGATGACCTTACCAGAATGGTATTGAATCCCGATGTAACAGTTCGTGGTAGAGGTGTGATAGAAAAATGTTCTTTCTGTGTACAGCGTTTACAGGAAAGTAAGTTGGAGGCAAAAAAAGCACAAGACCCGTCTATCATTCGCAATGTGAAAACGGCCTGTATGCAAGCCTGTCCAACCAACGCCATTTCTTTTGGTAACGTAAACGATCCTGAAAGCGAGGTGAACAAAGCAAGAGCAGATGAAAGTCGTAATTTTTATGTATTAGAGCAATTGCACGTGTTGCCGAATGTGAGTTATCTGGCAAAAATCAGAAATACCGACAGGCATATTGGGCATGAAGAAGTGCACGATGCACCAGCGGCGGGTGCCAAAAAAGAAGAAGCAAATGCACCGCACTAAAATAAAACGATGGCTATTCTGAAGGATAAAAATATAAATCAAGCTAACCTCTTATAGGTAAAAGCTAAAAGTTAAATAATATATGTCATTACTCAAATACGAATCGCAACAAAGGGAACCGCTGGTAGATGGTAATAAAGATTACCACCAGATAACGGAAGATATCATTGGCCCGATAGAAATGAAGCCTACCAAACTTTGGTATGTGGGTTTCTGGATAAGTGTGGCCTTGCTCTTATTTGGGGTGTATAGTGTTTATCGCGAGGTAACCTACGGTATTGGCCAGTGGAATTTAAACAAAACCATCGGATGGGGTTGGGATATTACCAACTTTGTATGGTGGGTGGGTATTGGTCACGCAGGTACTTTAATTTCTGCCATCTTGTTGCTTTTCCGCCAGGGATGGAGAACAGGAGTAAACAGAGCCGCAGAAGCAATGACGATTTTTGCAGTAATGTGCGCAGGCCAATTCCCAATTTGGCACATGGGCCGTGTGTGGATGGCATTCTTCGTATTACCTTATCCTAACAGCCGAGGTCCTTTATGGGTGAACTTTAACTCACCATTACTTTGGGACGTATTTGCGATTTCTACTTATTTCACCGTTTCGTTGTTGTTTTGGTATAGTGGTTTGTTACCCGATTTCGCCACTGTTCGTGATAGGGCTAAAACCAAATTCCGTAAAATGATGTATGGGGTGGCGGCTTTCGGTTGGACGGGTAGTACCAAACACTGGCAGCGCCACGAGAGTTTGTCATTGGTATTGGCAGGCTTGAGTACACCACTGGTACTTTCTGTACACACCATTGTATCTTTTGACTTTGCTACATCTGTTGTTCCAGGTTGGCATACCACTATCTTTCCTCCTTACTTTGTTGCTGGTGCAATTTTCTCCGGATTTGCCATGGTGCAAACGCTGTTGATTGTAGTAAGAAAAGTAATGAACCTGCAAGATTACATTACGATTGGGCATATAGAAGCCATGAATAAAGTAATTGTGCTCACCGGTAGTATTGTGGGGTGTGCTTATTTAACCGAGTTGTTTATTGCTTGGTACGGTCAAAACCCCTACGAGTGGTATGCATTTAGCCAAAATAGGGCCAACTTGTTAACCCCTTATGGATGGAGTTACTGGTTGATGATGTTTTGTAACGTGGTAAGCCCGCAGTTATTTTGGAGCAGAAAATTAAGAAGAAACGTCACAGTTACTTTTTTTATGAGCATCATTGTAAACATTGGTATGTGGTACGAACGCTTTGTGATCATCGTTACTTCGGTGTACAGAGATTTCCTGCCATCTAGCTGGAGTACTTATTACAGTCCAAGTATTTGGGAAATTGGATTCTACCTCGGAACATTCGGCTTGTTCTTTACCTGCTTCTTCTTGTTTGCTAAATACTTTCCTGTAATTGCAGTGTCTGAGATCAAAGCTATTTTGAAAACCAGTGGAGAAAACTATAAAGCAAAAATGACAGATATAGAAAAAGCGGATGCAGAAAAATTCTATATCCAAGAAGTAGAACACACACATTAAAATGTGCAAATAAAAAAGATGTTAAACATTCGGTTCAAACGCTTTAAAAGATGGAATCAAATATTATAAATCAATATTATGGCAGGAGGAGTTAAAAAATTTGTAGTAGGCTCATTTGAAGATGAAAAGGTATTGTTCCCTGCGGTGAAAAATGTGCGCAAAGCAGGTTACAAGATACACGATGTGTATACACCCTTTCCGGTGCATGGTTTAGACCATGCCATGGGCTTAAGAGAAACCAGCTTGCACACAGCCGGTTTCATTTACGCCATCATGGGAACTACCACGGCATTAACTTTTATGACTTGGGTATTTACCAAAGATTGGCCGCTGAACATTGGTGGTAAACCTAACTTTGCTTTGCCTGCCTGGATTCCGATCGTATTTGAGTTAACGGTACTGTTCTCTGCTGTAGGCATGGTATTTACTTTTTGTTACTTGTGTAACCTAGCGCCCTTTGTGAAAAAGCATCATTTTCATCCGAGAGCTACCGACGATTTGTTTGTAATGGCTATTGAGTGTACCGATAAAACCGACGATGCTACTTTGCAATCTTTTTTACAAAATACAGGGGCTAAAGAAGTGAACGTTCAGGTAGCTGAAACCGGTTGGTGGATTGGCCGTTACGATAGAGAACAAAAACTGTACAGAGACGAAAAAGGCTATTAATATTTTATCCTAACAACAGCAAGGGTAGTTTAATTTGATAATTGAAATATGAAACGACTAATAAATTTTCCGGTAATTGCTGCAATCACTATGATTGTATTGGTTAGCAGTTGCAAAGACAAACGTAGCCCCGGATCGGTGTACATGCCTGATATGGCTTACAGCCGAACGTATGAGGCATATGATCTGCTAGATTCTACTTTGTTTACCAACGATATGTTTGATAAAGGCGGAAACAAAATATACTTCAACGCTTCACCGGCTGCAGGCACCATCAAAAGAGGAGAAATGTTTCCCTATACCCTTCCAAACGATAGTGCTGGGTATGCTGCTAGTGCAATGGTTCAAAATCCACTGAGCACCCCTACTGCTGATGAAATGGTAGAAGCCGGAAGATTATATAATATTAACTGCGGTGTTTGTCATGGAGCAAAAGGAGCTGCCAATGGTCCGCTGGCAGGTAAAGTGGGGGGTATCATTAACCTAACTTTAGACCAGTACAAGCAAATGGCAGATGGTACCATGTTTCATTCTATGACTTATGGTAAAAATAATATGGGAAGTTATGCTTCACAAATGGATAGAAAACAACGTTGGATGGTGATCAAATATGTGAGAACCTTACAAGGTGTAGGAGGTGCAGCAACAGACAGCGCTGTGGCGGCAAAGCCTATGTAATTAAAAAGAAAACAAAAAACTGAGTAGTGTATTGTATAATATAAAGGCTCATCATCACACAAATATTTTTTAGATGGAACATCGTTTTGAATTACCGGCCAGTTATAAAAAATGGACATGGGGATTGATCATCGCTGGGTTACTAGCCTTGATGTATGGGTTTATTGTGTACAAACCATTTGCTCATGCAGCTCATGGTGAAATTACATTAGCAACTCGTTTCTGGGCAGTACTTTTACAAAACAGTGTGTATTGGTTATTGTTGGTAAACGCATCTATGTTCTTCATTGCAGTTACTACTATGGCCATGGGTGGTTGGCAAGTTGCCTTGCGCAGAGTGCCAGAAGCTATTTCGAGCGTAGTGCCCATTTTAGGGATCATCACTTTTCTGATTTTGATGGCGATTGTATTTGGTCACAGAACAGATATATACCATTGGTTGGATACAGAAGCGGTAGCAAAAGATGTTATTCTAAATGGGAAAAAAGGGTTCTTGAATCCAACATTCTTCGCAATTTGCTCTGCAGTGAGTATTTTTCTTTGGTGGTTCTTGGGCAACAAAATGAGGAGCTTGAGCTTGAAGTCTGATGAGGCGGCAATGGACTACGAAACAGGAAAAAAATGGATTTTTACCAATACCGTTTGGGCATCTTTGTTTGCTGTGGTATTTGGACTAACCGTTGCCTCTACCATTCCATGGTTGTGGTTAATGAGTATTGATGCGCATTGGTATAGTACCATGTATAGTTGGTACACATTCGCTAGCACTTTTGTTTCTGGTATGAGTTTGGTAGCTTTATACGTTATATTTCTTAAGAACCACGGCAAACTTGAATATGTTACAGATGAGCACATGCACGATATTGGTAAGTTTATGTTCGCGTTTTCTGTGTTCTGGACTTACCTATGGTTTTCGCAGTACATGCTGATCTGGTACAGTAACCAACCGGAAGAAACTAGGTATTTTGTTGACAGACTTGGGACCTCAACACAAAACGGTCCATACACAGGCTTTTTCTTCCTAAATCTGATTGTAAATTTTCTTTGTCCATTGTTGATTTTGATGAAAAAAGGTACAAAACGGAACTGGACGGTGATTACGTTTATGGCGGTACTGATCATCTTTGGACATTGGGTTGATTTTTATCAAATGGTGATGCCAGGAATACTAAGAGGCAAGTTTCCAATGTCGTTGTTTGAGTTTGGAATAGCAGCCTTGTTCATCGGATTAATTATGTGGGGAACGGGTCGCTACTTGAGTAAACATTCTTTATTAGCGAAAAATCATCCTTTTTTGAAAGAAAGTATGATTCACCATACTTAATTAACAAAAATGAATTAAACAAAATGGTAAAAACCATTTGTTTGAAACTAATTTTGCTGTAGAAAAAATTGTAGGAAGTGCAGACATTATAAATTTTAATAGCAGATAATAAATCGAGAGGTTCATTGTCGGGTTTAAAAACAAGATCAAATGAAGGAGTTTTTTGTAATAGCCATTACCGTTATGATTTTCGTTATCATATTTCAGATATCGAAAGCCAGTGAGTATGTGAGTGTGTTGAAGGGGGAAGAAAAATCCCGTAAACAAAACAATAAGATCAATGGATTTATGATGATCACATTTCTAGTGCTGGGTCTAATTGGCGCCTGGTATTGTAATGAATTGTACTACAAAACAACCTTGTTTCCGCAAGGATCGGGTTCTGTAGAAGGCGAAGAGGTAGACTTCATGTTAAAGATCACCATTCTGGTAACAGGAGTTGTATTTGTTCTAACCCAAGTACTGTTATTTTGGTTCGCGTATAAATATCAAGAAAGAGATGATAGAAAAGCATATTTCTTTCCACACAATACAACGTTAGAGCTAATCTGGACCACCGTACCTGCGATTTTCCTCACAGTATTGGTGGTATTTGGATTAAAGTTCTGGTTCAAAGTTACAGGGGAGCCTCCAGTGGGTCACCACGTAGTAGAAGTAACTGGCCACCAGTTTGCATGGGACTTCAGGTACCCAGGAAAAGATGGTATTCTGGGAAAGAAAAATTTTAAGTTATATAATAAACCAACTGGAAATACATTAGGGGTAGATTTTGAAGACGACAAAAGTTGGGATGATATCAAAACCAACCAACTGTATTTGCCAGTAAACCAGCCAGTTAAAATGGTGATAAACGCCATGGACGTAATTCATAATGTAGGTCTTCCACACTTCCGGATGAAGATGGATGCCGTACCGGGGATACCTACTACCCAATGGTTTACACCACAATACACCACTGCAGAAATGAAAAAAAGAACGGGGAATCCTAACTTTACTTACGAAATCAGTTGCGATCAGATCTGCGGAAAGGGTCACTTTAGTATGAGAGGCGTGATAGTTGTTGTTACCAAAGAAGAATACGACCAGTGGATGTCTGAACAAAAACCAGATTACCTAACGATGTTCCCCGACAAAGTAGTGCCAGGCTCAAATCCTACAATTATTGATACCACTGCCAACAAACCATTGGCGGCGATTGTTAAAAAATAATACTCTTTCAACGAATTAAGAAAACAAAACATTATGAGTAGCGAAGTAACATTACAACAGGCAGGCTTGGCGATCGAACAAAGCCATGATACCCATCATGAGCATCATCATCACCATGAAAGCTTTATAACTAAGTATGTATTTAGCCAAGATCACAAAATGATTGCGAAACAGTTCCTGATCACCGGTATGATTTGGGCCATCATCGGAGGTTTATTTTCGGTGGTATTTCGTTTGCAATTGGGTTACCCCGACCAAACTTTTCCATGGCTAGAAGATTTCTTAGGCCATTGGGCCAAGGGTGGTAAAATTCAGCCTGAATTTTACTACGCATTGGTGACGATGCACGGAACAGTATTGGTGTTCTTCGTATTAACAGCAGGCCTTAGTGGTACATTCGCTAACTTTCTTATACCATTACAAATTGGTGCCAGAGATATGGCTTCTCCGATGTTGAATATGCTGAGCTATTGGTTCTTCTTTCTGGCTTCTGTAATTATGATCTCCTCATTGTTTGTTCAAACAGGCCCTGCTAGTGGCGGTTGGACGGTGTATCCTCCATTGAGTGCATTGGGCGATGCCTCTTCGGGAAGTAAAATTGGTATGGACCTCTGGCTGCTGAGTATGGCGACGTTCATCATTTCTTCTCTACTGGGTGGGTTGAACTACATCACTACCATTTTGAATATGCGTACCAAAGGTATGAGTATGACGCGTATGCCACTTACCATGTGGGCTTTGTTCTTCACAGCGGTATTGGGAGTATTGTCATTTCCCGTTTTATTGTCTGGTGCCATTCTATTATTGTTTGATCGCAACTTAGGCACCAGCTTCTTTCTGAGCGATATCGTAGTAGCGGGTAAAATATTACCAAACGAAGGTGGTAGTGCTATCCTTTTCCAGCATTTGTTCTGGTTCCTTGGCCACCCCGAAGTATATATCATACTACTGCCTGCCATGGGCATGTCTTCCGAAATATTAAGTGTAAACAGCCGTAAGCCCATTTTTGGTTACATGGCAATGGTGGGTTCTTTGTTTGCCATTTGTGTACTGGCATTCCTAGTATGGGCACACCATATGTTTGTAACTGGCCTCAATCCATTTTTAGGGGCGGTGTTTGTACTACTTACTTTATTGATAGCAGTACCATCTGCCATCAAAGTTTTTAATTGGCTTACTACCTTATGGAGAGGAAATATTCGTTTTACACCAGGTATGTTGTTTGCGATTGGATTTGTGAGCTTATTCATCAGCGGAGGTTTAACGGGTATTTTTTTAGGCAATTCAGCACTAGACATTCACTTACACGACACCTATTTTGTTATTGCTCACTTTCACATCGTAATGGGTGTAGCCTCTTTCTTCGGAATGTATGCAGGAGTGTATCATTGGTTCCCAAAAATGTATGGTCGTTACCTTAATAATACTATGGCTTATATCCACTTCTGGATTACCATCGTAGGGGCGTATTTGATCTTCTGGCCAATGCACTACCAAGGTTTAGCGGGAATGCCTCGCCGTTACTATGATTTTTCTAACTGGGAATCATTTAAACAATATGGTGGTTTAAATGAGTTTATCACTGTAGTAGCGATGATCGTATTTGCAGCTCAGATATTGTTTGTATTCAACTTTTTCTACTCTATTTTCAAAGGAAGAAAAGTGAAAGACCCCAACCCGTGGAAATCAAACACACTTGAGTGGACTACCCCCATCAATCCTGGTCATGGAAACTGGCCTGGCGAAATACCGGAAGTACATCGGTGGCCTTATGATTATACAAAAGATGGAAAAGATTTCATTCCACAGAATGTACCCGTGGGCGAAGATGAGAGTAAACACTAATGTAGTAACGCTGATTTTAGTTTGATTGATATTGTGCAATGTTTGTTTGTCAATGAACCAATGCGAACCTTTTGAGCACTATTGATTTTTTTGACATTGATTTTTGAATCTATTGCATGCAAGAAAAAAACACCATATCCAACTCAACATCGTTTGCGTTGGCAAGTAAAGCGAAGGATTATTTTCTTTTGATCAAATTCACGCTGAGCTTTATGGTGGTGTTTAGTACCGTAGTAAGCTACCTGCTTGCACCGAATTTAAGATTTGATTTACTACAAGTTCTTTTACTTTTTGCTGGTGGAATGCTCGTAACGGGTTCGGCTAACACCATTAACCAAATACTAGAAAAAGACACAGATGCCATGATGTTGCGCACAGCTAAAAGGCCCATCGCAAGCGGAAGAATGACGGTGAAGGAAGGCTGGATATTTGTGGTTATTTCTGCTGTATTGGGGTGCTATATCATGTACACGTTTAGCCTAGAAGCTGCACTACTCAGTTTATTAAGTTTGCTGTTGTATGGATTTATTTATACGCCGTTAAAGAAAGTAAATTCTATTGCAGTTTTGATAGGGGCAATTCCAGGAGCTTTGCCTTGCTTAATTGGATGGGTAGCGAGCTTTAGCGAAGGACAAGAAAATAGCTGGACGGGCGGGTGGATACTATTTGCCATTCAATTCCTATGGCAGTTTCCTCATTTTTGGGCTATTGCTTGGGTTGCACACAAAGATTACAGCGCAGCGGGCTTTAAGTTATTGCCCAGCGATAAAGGGCCAACAAAATTTACGGCGTCGCAAACCATTATGTACAGCGTGATGATGATACCAGTAGGAATACTGCCTTATTATTATAAATTAAGCGGCATCACCAGTATGTGGATTTTATTGGGCTGCAACTTGTTCATGGTGTTTGTCAGCATCCAATTGTTTAGAAAAATGGATGTAGCTTCTGCCAGAAAGGTAATGTTCAGTTCATACTTTTACCTGATGATCGTATTTTTGAGCCTTTACGCAGACAAAATAAAAGTGCCCATCTTGTAAAAAAATTTAAAATTAAACCACCCAATAGGGTTCGAGGAATGAGTACAGTGGCAACAGCAACTAAAAATAAAATACACCCCCACAAGTTTACTTTGTGGGTGGCAATTGGGAGCATATTGATGATGTTTGCAGGGCTAACCAGTGCTTACGTTGTTAAAAGAAATCAAGCCAACTGGACTTCATTTGAAATTCCGGTAATGTTTTGGTACAGTACGGCAGCCATGGTATTGAGCAGCGCCATTCTTTACCTGGCAGGCAAGGCCTTTAAAGAAAGGAACATGGCGAGGTACAGATCGATGATGTTGGTGACATTGGTTTTAGGAGTGGTTTTTATTTTGTTGCAGGTGTTGGGGTTTACACAACTCTGGAATAGTGGATTAACACTTCAAAAAAATGTGGCATACTCCTTTCTTTACGTAATTGTGGGGATTCACGCAGCACACGTTATAGGAGGAGTAGTAACTTTATTGGTGATGGCACTTAAAGCTTTCGGTAGCAAAAAACGGAATTACAGCACTGTACCGGTAGAGTTGATTAGTACGTACTGGCATTTTGTAGATGTATTATGGATTTACCTTCTTATCTTTTTGTTGATGATAAGATAGTTTTAATAGAGCGTAGCACAACAGATTTTTTAGAAAACAGAACTTAACCTTTATGTCGACAACAACAATTCCGGAGGGCACTAAATGGTGGATGGGAGGCAAAAGCCCTTTCAATGCCAGTTATGGAAAAGTAATGATGTGGTATTTCCTAATGAGTGATGCCTTCACTTTTGGGGCTTTCCTAATTAGTTACGGAACCATACGTTTTAGTGTAAACCATTGGGCAGATCCCAACCAGGTGTTCAACGCTTTTCCCTTTGCAGGGCATGCCAACCTTCCGCTGGCATTTGTGAGCTTGATGACCTTCATCCTCATCTTTAGCTCTGTTACGATGGTATTGGCGGTGCACGAAGGCCACAAAATGAACCGCAAAGGAGTAGAGAAATATATGATATTCACGATTATTGGGGGTATTGCGTTTTTATCATGTCAAGCTTGGGAATGGACGCATATGATTACTGGCGATCACAAGGTACTGGTAGATGGGGCTATAGAAGAGTGGGGAACCACAGTTACAAGAAATCCATGGGGGGTGCCAGTACCACCAGAAACACTCATAAAAATGGGACTTTCGGCTACCGAGCACGTTAACACACCTGGTCCGATTGCTTTTGGAGGATACTTTTTTGGCATCACTGGTTTTCATGGGTTTCACGTTTTGAGCGGTGTGGTGATCAACATCATCATGTACCTAAAAACTAAATTAGGCCACTTCGATCAACGTGGGCACTATGAAATGATTGAAAAAGCTGGATTGTACTGGCACTTTGTAGACCTAGTATGGGTATTCGTATTCCTTTGCTTTTATCTTGTATAATTTATTTTTTAAAGACTTATTCAACTTATTATGTCAGCAAATACAACATCACCAGAAGTAACGTTTCAGCCAGAGCATACCGGCGGAACCAAAAAAATATGGAAGATATTTTGGGTGCTTTCTGCGCTCACCATCGTAGAGCTTGGACTAGGATATTTCTTGTACGGAATGGGAAGTTCAATTGGTTATATGACCATTATAAGTACTAAAATTGTTATTGGCTTGCTTACTTTAGCAAAAGCCTACTACATTGTATCTGTATTTATGCACTTGGGTGATGAAGTAAGAAATTTAATCATGACGATTGTAGTGCCGCTGATACTTTTTGTGTGGTTTATTATCGCTTTTTTAGCTGATGGAGAAAGTTGGAAAAACCTGCGCAATACCAATGCTGGCTCAAGGCCAAATGCCACTGAAAAAGTAGCACCTGCAGCAGTGAATCCAGGCGATAAAAAATAACATAGCCTCATCAAGACAGTCTGACTATCATCCCAAAAGGAGGATATTTTTTTATAGAGAGCTAAAACTTTTCTATACCAAAATATTACGCAATGGCAAGGTATTTAACAAGCCCTACCACATATAAGCTATCCTAAATTTCATCTACCCAACATTGGCCTAAAATGAAATGCGGCGGGGTATTATTTTTCTAAAGATTCAGTTGTTAATTGAGTTTGCTTTGGCTAGGATTTACGAACTTTGCAATGCTTTCTTTGTTTGAAACAGCGTTACCCATGAAGCTACCATTTAATGCCCAAGGCTTAAAACTATTTTATTTTGAACACAAAAGGGATTTTTACATTTTTAGTAGTTTTGCTGGTACCACTAACCGGCTACTTTATAGTTAAATTTTATAGCAAAGATGCGGTGCACATGCCAAAGAGGTATTTCTATGATGATGTAGTGGCAAGCGAAAAGGGAGGAAAAACAACAACAGATACGTTATGGCATTCGGTAAAAAATATCTCTTTCACCAACCAATTGGGCAAAGAAGTTTCGCTGGATGATGCAAAAGGAAAAGTGATTGTGATTGATTTTTTCTTCACCCGTTGCCCAAGTATTTGTCCGGGCCTTACTCGAAACATGAAACGGGTGCAAGAATCATTTTTAAAAAATCCGGAGATCGTTCAGTTTATTTCTGTGAGTGTAGATCCAGAACATGACAGCGTTCACAACTTACGTAAGTTTGCCGATAGGTTTAATGTGAACCACGATAGTTGGTGGTTTGTAACGGGGAATAAAAAAGAAATTTACGATTTTGCTTTTAATGAAATAAAAGCCAATATTGCAGATGTAAATGTGGATACTGCGTTTGTACACACCGAAAACTTTTTTTTGCTCGATAGCAACAGGGTCGTTAGAGGCTGGTACAATGGTTTTGATACTGCAAAATTGGCTCAACTTGCTATGGATATTCCTACGTTGATGTTAGAAAGAGATCGAAAAAGCCCTTCTATACTTAGAAGATTTATACCTATACTCCCTATTATATTTATTGGTATTGCTTTCGTTATTTTAATTACCAGTATTTTAAATAAACGACGATTAAAAACATAACGAATGATGTTAGAACCACTTCTTCAAAAAAATGATAAAAAGGCGAAATGGCTGATAGGTATTTTATCCGTTGTCGTTTTTGGCGCCGTCACCATATTGGGAAAGTACAACCTAGCGGGGCAAGATATTCTTCCTTTTGATGAGAGAATTTTTGCTACTCTTAATGCCATCTTCAATTCGGGCGTAGCTGTATTATTGATAGTGGGCTTGATCAGTATTAAAAATCGAAAATATACTATTCATCGGGCAGTGATGATGACTGCAATGGTGCTCTCTATTCTGTTTTTAGTTTGTTACATTGGTCATCATTTGTTTGCTGGCGAAACGGCCTATGGTGAAACTGATGGTATCAAAGGCTTGAGCGAGGCTGAGCTTACTGCTGCTGGTAGCATGCGTACACTATATCTGATTATCTTACTCACGCACATTCCTTTGGCAGGATTAGTTCTCCCCTTTATTTTAATGAGTGCATACCGCGCTTTGATCGGCGAATATGAGCAACACAAAAAAATGGTACGTATCGTTTGGCCAATTTGGTTTTATGTTGCAACCACTGGCGTTGTTATTTATTGGATGATTAGCCCATACTACACATAATGTAATACCGAGTAATACTTCTTACATGAATGATCAAGTTAAAACATTGAGTATTTTACATGGTGCTTTTGTGATGAGCCAAGTAGTATTTGCCGGAGTAGTTTTTTATTTACTCAACAACGGATAAATCTAACCTATCATTATTGATGTTGCTGAAAAAGTAAAAACTATTTTAGTAGGGATAGCAGCGGGTATGATTGTTGGTGGGTTTAGCTTGTTCAAGAGAAGTTTGAATACAATTCATTCGCATAACTTGCCGATTGCCGAAAAATTAGAACGGTACAAAAAAGCTGCCATTATTCGTTTTGCAATGATAGAAGCTTCTTCATTGTTGTTCATTGTGTTTGCACTGCTGTGTGCCGACGAAAAAAACTTGGTGTACGCAAGTGTAATTATATTGGTACTCCTTTTAATCAGGCCTACCTTATCAGGTATTGCCAAACAGTTACGCGTATCCGAAGAAGAGTTGTAGTAATGTTATGCTGTTTCGGTTTCATTTGCTAGAGCTACGATCATCCGACTTTTGCCAATATGGGTGATTTGTACTTTGATTTTATCTCCCACTTTGAGCGTTGTTGCCAGAGCAGCAGCTTTCGGATTTTTATCCAATGCAATTTTTGAAGTAATCACCTCATCAATCAAATAGAGGTAAATGCCGTGTGCAGTGATGTTAGAAACCGTGGCTTCGATCACCGACTTCGATTTGCTCAGTTTAACCGCAGTATGAAAGGCAGGTATATATTCGTTGTTGAACAAGGCTGCACTAATCTTTTCTTTTTTGTCTAAATTTTCTAAAGAAAAATATACGGGTTCATTCAGCTCCTCTTCGGTAGGGATGATATGCCAAGGAGAAAAGTAAACAGGAAAAAACAAATAGCTCTCTATTTCTTTTACAAAATATCCATCATCAGCGGCCTTTAAGTAACCCGTAAATTTATTTTGAACATGTGCTTTGTTGATGAGCACATCGAGTGCGTTGTTGTATAAGAATTTAATATCTGTTGCAATCATGCGATCGCCCCGATCGCTCATTTTGTGGGTGAAGGTCACCACATCTCCCATTAGAAAATGATGTTTTTTTTGTTTGCTATCTTTTTCTTTGGATGGATCTATGCTTCCTTTCACAGTTTTCTTTTTGCCATTTTGTTCGTACTCTATCATCACGTATTTTTTTTCGTGGTTGATGAATGCGATTTTGCCCGAGATATCTGTAGTGCTCATGATGTAAAGATGAGATTTTTAGCCGGTTATAAACCCAATTCAATGGCTGGGTCCCAGAACTTTTCTTTGAAATGCTCCACGGTTTCGTTGCTAACAAGGATGCCTTCTTTTTTCAATAGTTCTTCCATCAAGTTAGGCGTTTCAAAATGATGTTTACCCGTGAGCATACCATTTCTGTTTACCACGCGGTGTGCAGGCACTTTAGGGGATACCTGGTGGGCAGCGTTCATAGCCCATCCCACCATTCGGGCCGATAATTTAATGCCGAGATAACCTGCAATAGCACCATAGCTGGTTACCCTTCCCTTTGGAATTTGGCGTACCACATCGTACACATCTGCAAAAAAAGTAAAACCTGTTTTCTCTTTTTTAATTTCGGGGCTTCTTTTTGCAGAAGCTGGTTTAAAAGACGACGTTTGCTTCATCACAAAAAGGTACAATTATTTAGGGAGTACCAGCAATATTGTTAGCATTGGTTATTAAAACGGCGATGATCTCTGATCTTTTTGGTTCAGGTACCGCTTCATAATCATATGGGCAATGCTTGCAACCATTACCGCAGCAGTAACCCTTTTTTATGTGGAACTGCTCCGTTAATACAATATAACCTTGTTCGTTGTAGTAGTAATCTTCGCCCTCAATCAGGTTTTGCATCTTAGATAGGTTGATTTTCTGTTTGTTTTATTTTAACCTGTAATTCATCATCTAAAAAAGGAATGGTTGCTGGCAGTTTAAAGTGAAGGTAAAATATTTTGTTGCTTTGTGCAATGTCTAGGCTCTCGTAATGTGTTTTAATATCTAGTTCGGGTTGGTGTGCACTGGCATATACATTCATACAATGTTCAACAAGAAAAAGACCATAGAGTTCAATAACAAGTTTGGTAAATTCAAATAATTGCGGCGAATCTGTTTTTAGGTGGATGCTACCACCCGGTTTCAGCACTTGTTGATAGAGTCTCAAAAAACGTGGGTGTGTTAATCTTTTTTTTGCTTTGGAAGTTCTAAGCTGCGGATCGGGGAAGGTGATCCAGATGTTTGCTACTTCTCCATTTGCAAAATAATCGGGCAGCATTTCGATCTGTGTTCTTAAAAATGCGGCATTGGTTAAATCCTGATCCAGCGCTTTTTTGGCCCCCAAGTACATGCGGTTTCCCTTGATATCTATTCCTATAAAATTACGGGCGGGGTACATGGCTGCCAACCCCAATGTGTATTCACCTCTTCCACAAGCAAGTTCCAATGTAAGTGGATGTTGGTTGTTGAAAAAAGAATGCCACTGCCCCTGCATGTTTTTTGGGTATTCCAGCACATTCGAAAATGTTTTTATTTGAGCAAAACGCAGTAATTTTTTTTGTCCCATCAGCTACAAATATATTAAATGTAATGGTTTGTAGGGCGCCATTTTAAACTAAGATGGGGGTAATTAAACGTTGTTTACTTTTATGAAAGTAGGCCTTGGATAAGGTTTGTTTAAACATGAATGGAGGCGATGAACAAGTGAAAGTTTTTTGAACGCAACAAGCCAAACTAATTATTTACCGAATGTTCTCTTCATTTCCTGTGCTTTCTTAGCATCGTTAATTCCTTTGATCAAAAACACATAAGTGATGATTTTAAAAAGGATTCCTTTAAAAATAGTGTCAGGGTCAATAGCGGCATTGAGTAAAATAAATAATGTGTATAATATAAGGGCGAGCATAATTGCGGTGTAAGGTTTCTTTTTTGTAAAAAATCCTAGAAAAATAAATCCTCCAATTAATGCTCCGTATATCAGTAGGTCTAACCACATGTATTCGTACACCTCATCTGCACCTATGAATAATATAGCCACATTTAATATTAGCAATCCAGCTACCCAAAAAATAACATTTCTTGCCTCACGAATGTGTTTGTCGTAACCAGTTGTAGAAAATTCGTATTCTGTGAAAATAGAAGTATTATTTTCCGTTTCAGATTGCTGTGGATCTTTGTTATTTTCCATCGGGTAATATGGTTATTTTTACAAGTATAAATAAAAAAAATCAATGCGTATTATTTCTTACAATGTAAATGGCATCAGGGCTGCTATAAAAAAGGGGTTGATAAATTGGTTGGCAACAGATCCGGCAGATGTGATTTGCTTACAAGAAACTAAAGCCAACGAAACTGATATTGACATCAAAGCATTGGAAAGCTTGGGCTATTCGCACCATTGGTTTAGTGCACAAAAAAAAGGGTATAGTGGTGTGGCAATCTTTAGTAAAATAAAACCTACTGCTGTTTTTGCAGGAACTGGTCATGCCATGAGCGATAGCGAAGGAAGGGTGATTCAGATGTTGTTTGGAGAGGTGATGCTCATTAATGCGTATTTTCCATCTGGCACATCTGGAGATGAACGCCAAGTGTATAAGTACCAGTGGCTAAATGAAATGAGCAATTATTTGGAAGCGATGAAGATTAAATATTCCAAAATTATTTTGTGCGGCGACTACAATATCGCTCATCAAGAAATTGACATTCACGATCCAAAAGGCAATAAAAAATCGTCGGGATTTTTACCGGAAGAAAGAAACTGGATGACCAATTTTTTAAACAGTGGCTGGATCGATACTTTTCGGTTGTTGCACCCAGAGCCGCATTGTTACAGTTGGTGGAGTCAACGCTTCCCGAGTGTGCGGCTCAACAATAAAGGCTGGCGCATCGATTATATTAATGTTACAAATGCTTTGAAAGATCAATTAATAGAAGCAGCTATATATCCGAACGTGAAGCATAGCGATCATTGTCCTATTTTTTTAGACATTAAATTATAATCTCTAACCGTTTACTAAAATGAATGATGAAACTCCTATTGTTTATAATATTACCATAAAAGTAAGTCATGTTATTGCCGATAAATGGCTGCAGTGGTTGCAAACAGAACATATTGCCGACCTAATAGGCACTGGTTGTTTTACTAGCGCAAAAGTATTAAGGTTGTTGGAGGTAGATAATTCTGAAGGACCCACTTACGCGGTGCAATATTTTGCAGAAAGCAAATCTTTATATAATCGCTATATCGAAAACTTCGCAGAACTAATGAGAAAAAAGGCTTTCGAAAAGTGGGGCGATCAGTTCATCGGCTTCCAATCGGTGATGATAGTTGTGAACTAATTGTGCATAACCCAAAATGAATTTATACAATAACAAAAATATTTCGTGCAGTGCTACAATCCTTATTGGCATTGGTTTTTGAAGAGCTGATATTTTGAAATCCTTTACTGTAGGGCGTTTCGGCTGATTTATACATTTTTTTGAACAAAAGACCACCTTGCTTTTTTCTTAAAATGCTTGTGTATGGTGAATAGTAGCTGATTTTTATCCTTTTTATTTTTGATAAAAAATTTTGTTGCAATCAAAAACCGTCTATATTTGTTGCACTATAAATTTTCAAATTAATCATTATGAACAAAGCTGAATTAATCGCAAAAATTGCTGACGATGCAGGTATCACAAAAACTCAGGCCAATGGTGCTGTAGATGCTTTTGTAGATGCAGTTACAAAAACACTTAAAAAAGGTGACAAAGTTACTTTGGTTGGATTTGGTACTTTCTCAGTATCAAAAAGAGCTGCTCGTAACGGACGTAATCCACAAACAGGTGCTGTAATCAAAATCAAAGCAAAAAAAGTTGCCAAGTTTAAGGCAGGGAAAGAATTATCAGCAAAGATCTAAGCTTCGCCAAATTCTTGAAAAAGCAAGATACCTTCGTATCTTGCTTTTTTTTACAAAGTAATTTCACTCAATTAAAATAACTATTATGGGACGTGGTGATATCAAAACCAAAAAGGGTAAAACATTTGCAGGTTCTTTTGGAAAAGCTAGACCAGCTAAACAGGCCGCTAAAAAAGGTATAGCAAAGAAAGCAGTTGAAACTAAGGTAGTTGAAACTAAGG
>JBBEBH010000046.1:129412-253289 GCA_040882445.1 Ferruginibacter sp.
AGTTGAAACTAAGGTAGTTGAAACTAAGGCTGTTGAAACCAAGGCTGTTGCAACTAAAGCGGCTGCAACTAAAGCGGCTGCTACTAAGGCGCCAGTAAAGAAGGCGGCAGTAAAAAAAGCTTAAAACAAGTCATTAGAAAATAAATAGTGTAGGTATCAATTGTGGTTATCTATGTTCTTACTAATTTTCGTTCATATTTGCTTGAGTGATTAATAGCTTTTGTGACTAGCTTTTTTATTTTTAGTAAACTTACAACAATAAAAAACAGCACATTTGTGCTGTTTTTTATAAAATTAATACTTGGTTGGCTAGGGAGCCAGTCGTTCTATCGTCCAGCTAGTTTCGTTGGTAAGCCTATACTGAATGCGATCGTGCAGGCGACTTGGGCGCCCTTGCCAAAATTCGATAAGATTGGGTTCAACGATGTAGCCACCCCAATGTGGGGGCCTTTCAATTTCTTTATCTGCAAAACTTTTTTCAAGTTCAATAACGTTTTCATCCAACACGTTGCGGGAAGGAATTACCTTACTTTGAGGAGAAGCCCACGCACCGATACGGCTTGTTGCTGGTCGTGAGTAAAAATAGGCATCACTTTCTTGAGCACTAATTCTTCGGACCCCTCCTTCTATTCTAATCTGACGTTCTAGTTCTTTCCAAAAAAACACTAAACTACAAAATGGATTTTTTTCGATCTCTATCCCTTTGTGACTATGGTAATTGCTAAAAAATACAAATCCTTGTGGGTCGTATCCTTTCAATAATACAATTCTGGCCGAAGGCTTGCCATCGGTGCTGGCGGTAGCCAAGGTCATGGCATTCACTTCGTCAATTTCACTGTTTAGTGCTTCTGACCACCAAGTATCGAATTGTAGAAAGGGATTACTTTTTACGTCGGTTTCGCTCAAACTCTCTTTTTGGTAGTCTCGTCTAATATCTGCGATATGGCTCATGGCTTATTTTGAAATGTAAAATTGAGTGTTTTACGGCATAAAAAAAAGCATCTTTATTAAGATGCTTTGGGCGCGATAAAAAATATTGATTAATTGAACATACCAACGCTACTTGTTACCGCAAATGAAGAAAGTAATATTGCTCCTAAAATAAAAGCAATGAACATATACAATGTTATGATGACCAGAAATGCTACAATCAAATACACTACTTTTTGATCTTCTGGTGTTTTCTTGAGCGGCTCTAAGCCTAAGTACATTAAGTATACGCCATAAACCATTCCAGCTATACCCAGCATCGAGCCTATAACAGGTATAAATGTGAGTAGCGCTGCAATAAACGAGGGTGTTCTAGAGTAACCCACCAACTGTGCAGATTTGCCTAGATCTTTTTCCGACTTAAAAGTTGGTGCCAGCATATCTATTATATAGGCACTAATATAATAAGAAATGGTAGTGGCCAGCAGCGATACTATCGCTTGCATTAAAAAAGAATTGAGTACAGCATCTATCGGAAATAGTAAGCCTTGTATTACATAACCTATTGCCCCAATAGCTGCTAACGGGAGCACATAGCTCATCAACAATTGTTGTGGATTGGTGGTTTCGGCGTCAATTTTTAACCACTCTGATTTTGGGCTTAGCAAAATATTTTTAATTCTTTCGACCATAATATTTTTTTATTAAACAAAATAATACATGATATTTATTTTTGCAAGCGAATTAAGAATTTTGTTTGATTTTTTTTTGAATCAATAAATCGTTTAAAGCTTTTACTTCTTGGAGTTCTTCTTTGAGACTATCAATTTCTATAAGGGCGATCTCGAGATCACTATTGGCCGCTGCTATTGCTTTTTTCATCGTAAACAGTTGTTGATATACAGTTGCAGCGTTTTGCAATTCGTTCATCGTATCCTTTAAATTGGCTTCCACACTCTCAAAATGTTTTATTGCTTCTGCTGCGCTCAGTTGCTCTTTAATGGATTGGTAAAGTTCGTTTTCAAACTCTTCTAAACGTTCTGATTGTCTGCTATTTTTTTGTTGGCATTTGCCTAGGTGTAATTGCATTTGTTCAAATTCATTCAGGTTTTGATCGAGCTTACTTTGCATAGCAGCGGCTTCTTTCACTGTATTTTTGAACCGGCTCAGCTCTTCCTCTCTAATATGTATCATCTGGTTTACATCTTCTAGTTGAAGTTGCAGGAGTTCATTATCTGACTTTAAAATTTCTAGCTGTTTTTGGGTGAGCATGTGGAGTGCTATTCAACTGTTAAGATAGTAGGTTTTGTATAAATAAAAAAGCCACCGTAAGGTAGCTATGTAAATATGATAATACAGATGGTTAACTTACGAGCGTACCTACTTTTTCGCCGGTGACCACGCGGAGTAGGTTGCCGGGTTTGTTCATATCGAACACAACGATGGGTAGTTGGTTTTCCATGCAAAGGGTAAAGGCCGTCATGTCCATCACTTTGAGGCTTTTAGAAATACATTCTTCAAAAGAGATGTGTCCAAACTTAGTAGCGGTAGGATCTTTTTCTGGATCGGCGGTATAAATGCCGTCTACTCTTGTTCCTTTCAAAATAACATCGGCTTTTATTTCGATGGCTCTCAAAGATCCTGCAGTATCGGTGGTGAAATAGGGGTTGCCGGTACCAGCGCCAAAAATGACTACACGGCCTTTTTCTAAGTGTCGCATAGCTCTTCTGCGGATGTATGGTTCTGCAATTTGTTCCATTTTGATAGCGCTTTGGAGACGAGTGTACACCGCCGCTTTTTCAAGGCCAGCTTGTAGTGCCATACCATTTATTACGGTGGCCAACATGCCCATGTAATCGCCTTGTGCTCTTTCGATGCCGGTTTCGGCTTCGTTCATACCTCTGTAAATATTACCTCCTCCTATTACAATAGCAACTTGTACGCCCATTTCGGTGATTTGTTTGATGTCTTGTGCGTATTGAGCAATGACGTCAGAGTCGAGACCAAAACTTTTATCTCCCATCAGTGATTCGCCAGAAAGTTTGAGCAAAATGCGTTTGTATTTTGGAAGCATAAAGTGGTTGATTTTATACGAAGATAAATTTTATAAAACATCAGGCAAGAAAAAACCCGGTAAAAGACCGGGTTTTAAAAAATATAGTAGAATATTATCCCAACGCTACTCTTTTGAAATCGGTAACCGTTAAATCTGGGTCTACACTTTTAAGGTAGTCTGCTACAGATTTGTTGCCGTCTTTTACAAAAGCCTGCGCCATGAGCGTATTGTCTTTGAAGAATTTGTTCATTTTACCAGCGGCGATTTTCTCCGCCATTTCTGCTGGTTTGCCTTCTGCTTTGATCATTTCAATAGCAATGTTCTTTTCTCTTTCGATGGTTTCTGGAGAGATAGAACTTTCATCAACTGCCAATGGGTTCATAGCTGCAATTTGCATGGCCACGTCTTTACCCGCGTCTTCTGCTTCTTTGGTAAGGCCTACCAATACACCCATGCGGTTTGCACCGTGTATGTAGCTGGCAACGTAAGGAGCTTCTATTCTTTCGAATTTAGACACTTCTATTTTTTCGCCGATAGATGCTAGTTTGTCGTTGATGATGTCTGCAACTTTAGCTCCGTTAATTTCTACCGCATTCAATTCTTCTACAGAAGTTACGTTATTGCTAATGGCGGCGTCTGCGATGCTTTGTGCAAAGGCCACGAATTCAGCATTTTTGCTCACGAAATCTGTTTCGCAACTGATGCACAATACGATGCCTGCTGTGTTGCCAGGAATGGTTTGAGCAATAATAACTCCTTCTTTGGCTTCACGGTCGCTGCGTTTGGCGGCTACTTTTTGGCCTTGCTTGCGCAACCAATCAATGGCTACTTCAAAATCGCCATTGCTTTCGGTAAGGGCTTTACGACAATCCATCATACCAGCGCCGGTGGCCTGGCGTAATTTTTGAATATCTGCTGCTGTTATAGACATGATATAAATGATTTTAGGTGTTGTAGCTATTGTGTAATTAGTACAGCTACAACAGCCATAGTTGTATGTTTATTAAGTTGATAAAAGAACTTTATTCAAAGTTTTGGGAAACGTTGAATAATGATTTGCCGTATAAGTGAGTGACACAACGATGTACCACATAGGTATGAAGCGGGCTAAGCAATTCATTACAGGTAGTAATTATTTACCTGCTGGTTTTCTACCACCTGCACCTGGGCCTGCAACCCGGCGTTTGTTAGGTGACGCACCTCTTGAACGTTTGTTTCTATCGTCGCCTTCTCCTGCTTTTTGTTCAAAGCGAGCTGCTTTCGCTTCCGGTGTTTCTTCGGTGTCGCTATAATCATCATCATCTTTATCAGCCTGGCGTTCTGCCAAACCTTCTGCGATGGCAGCGGTGATGTAGTTTACAATGATGGCGATAGATTTGGTTGCATCGTCGTTAGATGGGATAGCGAAATCTACTTTATTAGGATCACAGTTGGTATCCACCATACCGAAGGTGTTGATGTTGAGGCGCTTTGCTTCTGCCAATGCGATGTGTTCGTGTCCGATATCAACCATGAATAAAGCGGCCGGTACGCGACTGATTTGTGCGATACCACTCAATACTTTTTCCATCTTTTCTTTTTCACGAGTAAGAGTCAATCTTTCTTTTTTGTTCAGGCTTTCTGCGCTACCGTCTGCCAGCATTTTTTCGATGCTCTGCATTTTCTTTACGCTTTTACGAACGGTGTTGAAGTTGGTTAACATACCACCTAGCCAACGTTCTGTAACGAAAGGCATGTTTACACGTTTTGCGCTTTCTTGCACAATTTCTTTTGCTTGTTTTTTGGTAGCCACAAACATGATTTTTTTACCACTGCGAGCAATGGCTTTCATGGCAGCCGCAGCATCCTGCAGGCTTTCAACTGTCTTGTTAAGATCAATGATGTGAATTCCTTTCTTTTCTGCAAAAATGTAAGGCAACATTTTTGGGTTCCATTTTTTCTTCAGGTGACCGAAGTGAACGCCTGCTTCTAAAAGTTGCTGTTGTAAGGAAGTGTTATTTTCCATTATGTTCTTTATTAGTATTGTTATAAATATTGGTGAGTATCTAGTAAAGTGTATCAGGTATCAGCACCAGCAGTAAACAAATAGTGCTGCCCGCTACAAGATACCAGTTACTGCTATTAACGTTTGCTGAACTGGAAGCTTTTCCTTGCTTTTTTCTTACCTGGTTTTTTACGTTCAACACTACGTGGGTCGCGTTTAAGTAAGCCAGCAGCTTTTAGTATCGGGCGAAATTCGGCACTCACTTCAAGCAGGGCACGTGCAATGCCGAGTTTGGTTGCTTCTGCTTGTCCTTTTACACCACCGCCGGTAGCGTTTACCACTACATTGTATTTATCGGTAGATTCGATGGCTTTTAAAGGAGCTTCTACCTGATTTTGTAGGTAAACAAGCGGAAAATATACTTTATAGTCTTTGCCATTGATGGTAATGTTGCCTTCTCCTTTGCTAAGGAAAACACGTGTTACAGCTTCTTTTCTGCGGCCGACTGCGTTTTTTTGCTTTTCCATTGAATGTATGTTTCTGATTGCAATTATTGCAATGCTGATTATTTAATTTTATTGAAGGTTAATGGGGTTGGCTTCTGAGCGGTGTGAGGATGCTCTGTTCCAACGTATACAAATAATTTCTTGTACATCTGACGGCCGAGGCGGTTTTTAGGCAACATTCCTTTTACGGCTTTTTCGATGACAACTTCTGGTCTGCGCTTCAGCAAATTTTTTGCTATCTCGCCTTTTTGACCACCAGGATATCCACTGAAAGTGAGGTATTCTTTGTCGTCCATTTTATTACCAGTGAAAACAACCTTTTCGCAGTTGATCACAATAATGTAATCTCCACAATCAACGTGAGGAGTGTAATAGGCTTTGTTCTTACCACGGAGAACCGACGCAATTTTTGCGCACATACGACCAACGGTTTGATTAGTACCGTCAACAACGTACCAGTTGCGTTGCACGGTAGCCTCGTTCGCATGTTTAGTGGTGAAATGTAATTTACTCATTGTACTTTTTTTAAGATGATGCTGCGGCTATCCCCGCATACTTTTTTTATTTGGATGGCAAAGGTGGGGTAAATGGTTTTATTGGCAATAGAATTTCGGAAGTATTTTTTATTGACTCTTTGTAATAGATTGATAATCAGTAATAAATTTGACTAATTATTTTATTCTATCTTAAAAAAAGGGCTCTTTGAAGGGTTTTTGTTTACAAATTTGATTTAAAAAGAGGTTCTATTTTATCGACACACCTAAAAAAGAGCAGATACACATGCGTTGTAGCATCATATATAGGTATCGAAAACGGAGTGGGGTAGAACTAAATGGAGCGTTAAAAAATTGCTGGATACTTCACTTTGCAAACATTCGTTATATTTAGTGTGGATCGATTTCGAAAGGAAACACTTTTATTGTAGGGTGTTTTAACAAAAGGAAGGAAGCAATTTCTAAAGCCCTAAATCGTTCTATTAATATTGTTTTGGTTATAAAAAGTGTAAAACAATCATCTGTTACATCTATAAAAGAACCCTGTTCCTGTTCAATGAAAAAGATTGCTTTATTATTTATCTTATTGTGGTTGAAAGCGGATGTAGCTTTTTCACAGAATTCCCCATTGTTGAACAACAACAATATTTATCGAATTTACGAAGATCAATACAGCGACCTGTTGAAAACCAGGGGAGTGCCCAACGACGATATCACAAATTTGTTAAAAAACTATGGCACCAATCAACTCAACTCAGACAGCGCATTTGCACATCTTTTGCAACAACTTTACAGCAGAGAAAGAGGAATTGGATTATTGTTTTATTTTTTTAACAATGATACTTTGCGGCGTGCCTATTTTAGACCTGGAGAACTGATAGAAGTAAAATACATTCCCATTAAACGTGCAAACTTGTTACAGTTGGGGGCAGATATTAACCAGTCTTTGAATCTATATGAAATGAGTGAAAATAGATCGCCTCAACTGAGAGGTAACGAAGTACTGTTTATGCCTACTAGAAAAATAACATTTAAAACTGCAATAAAAAATGCCACAGAAATTTTAATCCCAGCTAATTTCGATTTAAATACCAAACATCTCTTAATTGTTCCTGCACTCAACATAGGCACCATTCCATTTCACTTGTTGCAGCCATATAAAAACCAAACTCACTTAATAGAACGCTGTAGTTTTACCATAGTACCAAGTTTGATAGACCTTGTAGGGTTGCGTACCAAAGTTTTGAAAAAAGAAAATATGGGTTGGGATGATGGAAAGCTCCCCTCTAGTTTTGACGGAGTATCTTCTTTTTCTTTGGTTGATAAAAAGAAATTTCTTTTCAAAAACCCACTTTTCGTCAGCAACCCTGTGTATCCTTCCGACAGTTTTTTTGTTTTCCCACCCCTACCGGGAGCCGAAAGAGAGATTAATGCAGTAAAGCAATACGCCCCCAAATATGTACTCTTAAAAGGAGCAGAAGCCCATAAAGTAGCAGTCTTAAAAAATTTAAAGACCGCAGATGTGGCCTATTTTGCTACTCATGGTATTGCTGATCAAGACGACCCTATGGGAAAAAGTTTTTTGGTACTTAGCGGTTCTTCTCCTTATTTAACTGCTAAAGAAATAATGGGCTTGCGAAGTTCTTTCACAAATTTACCCGAGCTGGTTATTTTATCTGCTTGCCAAACAGGGTTAGGAAAGTCGATGGAAGCGGGTACTGCGGGGCTTGCCCGAAGTTTTTTGTTGGGAGGCAGCATGCATGTGATCATGAGTTTGTGGAATGTAGACGATGATGCTACAGCGTATTTGATGAGCAGATTTGTATATCACCTTCAAACACCTCATCGATTTATGCCAGCGGAACCACTTAGACTTGCGGTGTTAGATTGTAAAAAAATATATAAAAACCCAGCGCAATGGGCGAGCTTTTCTTTGATTGGAATAGATTATTAAAGGTTGGCAACATTAATTGGCGTCTGGTTCCATTTCCATTTCTAATAAATCATCACTCTACCATACCCCCCTGTTGAATTCTGGTATAAATATTTTTGCGGCGTGTTTGCCAGCGAAGCGTTTGTAATCGAATTTGGGATATTGTTGTGCTGTATTGTGCCAACGCACAGGCAACAATCTGCGGTTGAACAAAGCCCAACATTGTAGATGACTGAGGAGAAAGGGCGAACGTTCAACGCGGTTTGCTGTAGTACAACCCAATAAAATTACTCCTAATAACAAGATGACGATAAATTTATTTACTTTAAAAACTTATATTTTTAATGGTTATCGTATAATAGAATTACATTTTTTTTAACACATACTTTGCTGCTAAAGATCCTTCCATCCGCTTACCATTGATATCTAATTGTATCAGTTTATTTTCTCCTACTAGGTATTTTGATGGCGCACTTTTAACATTATCCCATGTGATGATATTTCCTTTTTTATTCCATATAAAAGAACCTTTTTTTTCTATAACCGCTGTTTTATTTTTACCCAAATAGGTTGTTTTGATAGCATAAATAAGGTCTTTATTTAAAGTGATGCTGGTTTCAATTCCATCACAATCGGCACAGGGAACAATGCCTGTATAAGTGCCTGGCCAGTCGAGTGCATTGAAACTATTATCGCCAGTTGCAATGGCTGTGTCTGTTGGGGGTAAAAGAAAGTGTACTTCAACTGAGGCGTCTTCTTTTTTAGTGTTAGGCCTGTTGTTACAACCCGTCATCAGGCTCAATGCCACGAAAAGAATAGTATGGTGTGTTTTCAATTTACTTATTCATTTTTTTGTTGAAGGAAAGGTACTTAGTTTGGTTGATATCATTTATATGAGCTACTTCTTCTTTTAACCCAGATTTTGGGGTTAATAATTACGTTCACATAAGCGATTGCTTAAAAATAAAATAAGGATAGGTGTCAGAAAATAATGAGGGTATATTGGTATTGATTTCTATATTTTGGGTTGTGGGCTACTTCGAAACTGCAGCAACAATGCAGTGGTTTGTGTAATTGCTGCTGCTGCTAAAAAAAGATGTGCAGGTTGAGCCCAAGCTGGCATGTGTGAATAATACAAAACGATGCCAACCGTCATGTTCAGCAAAAGTGTTATTCCTAAGCACTTAAACTGAAAAAACAAAGTGGTAAGGTTTCTGTTGTTCCATACAACCCAAATTCCGACTAACAACAGGCCCCATGAAAAACTTCGGTGAATTAAAAACGAAGTAGGAAGCGCATCTAACCAGGCGCCTCTTTGTGTGTAGTTAAGTAGTTTAGATACATCATCTACATGCATCCTAACCATAGTACCTAGTATACTGTGAAATACCAATAATGATAAAAAAAGGAGTAGTTGGTTTTTTGATGCTGCGGAAACTTGTAAGCATCTAAACCGTTGATGAAGCAACAATAGCAGCGCCAATTGTATTTGTACCAAAAGAATGGCAAAAAACAGATGCACGGAAATACTTAAGTGTGCGAGGTTGTACTTTACTACAATGGCGCCAAAGAGGCCGGTTAAAATAACGGTTACTAAAAATGCAATCGCTGTTCTGAAAGCCCATCGGTTGTTCTTTCTGTGTGTAATCATCAGGGCTACCTGAATCATAGCAAATAGTCCCAGCAGCACCCCCAAGAGTCTGTTTATATATTCGATCCAGGTATGCCAAACATTAAAAGTGTGGTCAATATCTTGTTTGCTAAGGTATTTTTCAAAATCGGCTGGTAATTCTGCCGCGTTGGTAGGAGGAACCCATTTGCCAAAACATTTGGGCCAATCAGGACAGCCCATGCCACTTTGTGTAGTTCTTACCACCCCACCTGCAATGATCACTGCGAAACATAACAGAAAGGTAATCAATGCCCATTTTTTGATAACGCTCATGCTTTTTATATCTTATTGCAAATTTACACTGTATTGGTATCTATAACAGATATTTGCTAAAGATGTTACACCCTTTTTTACATAATACAGGAGCAGAAGCCGGTGTAGATGAAGCCGGTAGGGGTTGTTATGCAGGCCCAGTATATGCTGCTGCGGTAATATTACCGCTTCACTTTTTTCATCGTTTACTAAACGACAGTAAACAACTGAATGAAAAAACCCGCGACATCCTCCGTCCGATCATCGAAAAAGAGAGTATCAGTTTTGCCGTGGGCGTGGTAAGTAACGAGGAGATTGATAGGATAAATATTTTGCAAGCATCTTTCAAAGCCATGCACCTGGCAATAGACGCCTTAAACAGTACCCCAGATTTTTTATTGATTGACGGGAATCGATTTAAAAGGCATGCTTCTATTCCTCACCAATGTGTTGTAAAAGGCGACGCAATGTATGCTTCAATTGCGGCAGCCAGCATTTTAGCAAAAACTTATCGGGATGATTTTATGAAAAAAGCACATGCCAACTTTCCACAATATGGTTGGGATCAGAACAAGGGCTACGGCACAGCTCAGCACCGCAGAGCCATAGAAGAACATGGGCTGTGTGATTTACACAGAAGAAGTTTTAAAATTTTACCTGCGCAGGTTAAGTTATTTGTTTAAAAAGACCATCGTTCAAATATAAAGTATAAAAAAGGGGGAAAAGCATCCGTAGATACGAAATGCTTTTTGATGGCTATTTTCTAAATCCTCAGTTTAATTTCTAGTTACAGAAAATAGCCGGTTTAAAATTATTATTTGTTTAGCAAATGATGTTTCGGTAGAAATATACTGCAATGAACAATTTGTAGCCGAATATCAAAATCTGCCTCAGTTAATTACCGAGTGTGATAGTACAAGTATTTAGGTTGTTGTAGCCATATGAAGAAATAAACACCAATACCTCCTTACATATTCAGTAATATAGTAGCTACTCAAATATGTATTATTGTTAAATGGTTTATAATTTACAAAATATCTTACTTGATATATCCGTTTAGCATTTTATTTTTGTTTATTTTGAGATTAAAATGTTGTATCTGCATCCATTTGCTCGGGTTTTGCTATTAATACTTTTTGTATTGAGCTGTTGTATCACCGAGGCTCAAGTAGATAAAGGCATGGTTGTATTATCAAATAATGCAAACAAAAAAGGCACTACCTATGCATTGATTATTGGTATCTCAGATTATGCCAATCCCAAAATGTCGTTGAATGCAGCAGATAAAGATGCACAACTGCTCTCTGCTTTTTTATTACATTCTAAAAGGGTAGATGAAAAAAACCTCACACTTCTGCTCAATAAAGAGGCTACGAGTGCCGCGGTAAATAAAGCCGTAATGGCTTTCTCTAACATCAAGTTTAAAGAGGGCGATGAAGCCATAATTTATTTTTCTGGACACGGAGATATTCAAAAAGAAAAGGTAAAATACAAAGGCTATCTATTGTGTCATGATGTTAATGTAGAAAGGGTGTATGCTGGAGCTACCGGCACATTAACATTTGATCGTTTGAACAAAGTGATTGATGCTATTGCTGAGCAAAAGGTATTAGTAAATTTGGTACTCGATGCTTGTCACTCTGGTTACACCGTAAATGAAGAAGGTGCTAAATTGTTAAGCGAATCTGCTCTAATATCTTTTAGCAACACCATCCGCTTTTTAAGTTGTGGACCCGAACAGCGATCGTATGAAGATTCTACATTAGGGCAGGGATATTTTACTTATTATTTAGTGAAAGGATTATCTGGAGAGGCCGATAATGGCCCAACAGACAATAAAATAAATGTAGACGAGCTGAATCGTTTTGTGAAAGATAAGGTGAAACAAATATCAAGGCAAAAGCAATCTCCAAGCATAAAAGCAGGTGATGACGAAAAAATTGTTGCCTTCATTAACGAGGAGGCTAAAAACTTTTCTTTAAACAACTACACTTCTAGTCCAGCTTTTGTGGCTTTTGCAAAAGTAAGAGGGTTAGCTAGAGGCTTCATAACTATTCAAACAGATAGTTCTAACCAGGCAGACGTAGCCGAATCGGCTATTATGTTGAGCCTGCTTCAACAACAGCAATGGGATACTGCTATTGCTTTATACTTGCAACATCAGCAACAATCTACAGTAACTGCAACCACCCTTTTTGATTGGAAATATGCTATTGTTTCTTTATTGGAAACAGCGCCTCAACAAGCTGTTAAAACTATACTGGCGGGTAAAACAAATTTGCCAAGAGCACCTTATTTTATGGCTGCCTCCAACAAGTGTCAACAGCTGTTAGCCGTATTGGATACTGCAGATTACGGTCATAAAGTTTATACGCTTTATGGCCTTTATTTAGAAGCGTATAGCTATTTACGAGGGAAAGATTTTAAACAGTACACCCGGGCAAAATTATTACTAGAAAAGGCTATTTCTCTTGAGCCAAATGCTGCATATGTGCTACATGCACTAGGGCTGGTGGCAGAGTATCAAAATAAATTTGGCATAGCAGAACAGTATTATAAACAGGCCATTCAATTAATCCCAACCTGGACGTATCCTCGGAGTTCTTTGGGTAATTGCCTAAAAGAGCAGGGAAGATATACACAAGCCATTGAGGTATTTAAAGAAGTAATTGTTATGGCGCCAACATTTAGCTGGTCATACAATAATTTAGGCAATGTGTATCTCGTCTTGAAAAACTACAAAGAAGCAGAGCGTTTGTATCGAATATCTATTGATAAAGATGCTGAAGATATTAGTACCGAAATTTCAAACTTGGGCGTTGTGTTTGAAGAACGAAAAAATCTTAAACAGGCAGCTACCTTCTACCACCAAGCTATCAAAATAGATAGTACCAATGTGCAAGCGCTTTACAACCTATCTGGGGTATATGAAGAAACGAGAGAAGAAGAAGTTGAAAATATTTTACTTCAAGCAATCACAATTGAGCCTTTTTTTGCCAAAGGATATACAGAGTTAGCTGATTATTATAGTAAATCAGCTAATGTTAACGACTGGGAAAAAGCCGATAGTTTGTATCAGCAAGCCGCTATCAACAATCCTTATCATGTATGGGCATACGCCGGCAGGGCTTGGGTGTTAATGAAGTTGAAAGATACCACAACTGCATTAACTTTATTTAAGAAAGGAATCGAAGTGAATACCAACAATGCTGCTGCTTTAGCATATTATGCACGGTATTTTCAAAATACAGATCAGCACATACCGGCTATGGAACTATTTAAAAAAGCCATTGATATCAATCCCTATTACCTTTGGCCTTATGAATGTTTATCAGAAATATTTACCAGTTTACATCAAACTGATAGTGCAGAAATTATGTTGAAAAAAGCTATTCCGTATTTTGAAAAAAGCCCAGAAGTTTATAATAAATTAGGCAACTTATTTTATGCCAACGGAAAGTATGAGATGGCGTTAACACAATACAGAAAAGCGGTTGATACAGATAGCAACTTTGCAGCAGCTTATGGCAATTTAGCATTTGCTGCACTAGAGAATAATAGTTTTGAAGAAGCTACCAAGCTTATTTTAAAAGCAAATTCAAACAATCCAGTAGATTTTAAATTGGGAGATTTTGTAACTGCTGCTATGGATAAAGCAGATGCTTTGATAGTGCAACAAAAATTGAATGAAGCTGTTTCAGACCTTGTGCAGTTAAAACAATTAGCTCCTAACAACCATCAATTGTTGGCCAAGTTGGCAAAAATATATTACTTGCTAAATAACAGTAGTGCCGCTATTACCGAATTGATACCTTTAGCAAACAACAAATCATTGAGTAGTTCTTATTTGTACACGTACCAGCAAGCTTTGGGTTGGGCTTACGTAGATGCAGGTAAAATTGAGAATGCAGAAAAAGTATTCAAACAGAGTTTTTTAAACAGTGCTAACCCATCTAATTTAGGTATGGCAGTTTGTGCGTTTATTTTAAATGATATGGCCGTAGCTAAGCAATGGCGCACCAAAGAAGAAAGCGCTTATATCAATTGGAAAGATACCTCTAAGTGGAATAACCGTTACAGTAAAGCCACGATAATTTTGCTACAACAATTAATAAATATACCATGAATAAAGTAGTAACAATAATTAGCTTCTTTTTTTTCTGTAGTGCCTCATTTGCAGGTGTGAATTTTAAAAACGGAAATTTTTATATCAGCTATACCGATCATAATTTTAGTAGTAATAATGGGGTTGAAATTACAAGAACCTATAACTCAAAAGCTTCGGGTGCAGGGCTATTTGGAAATGGTTGGGGATGTTATTATGAAACCTTTCTAATGGTAATAGGTGATGGTACTTTGGTAGTAGCTGAGCATGGTGCTGGGGCAAAAACAGTTTTTGAAACTGGCACATTAGAGGAAGATTTACTGGTTAATTGCCTCAACCAACTGAGTGCGGCAGCCATTAAAAATAATGACATCAATAACAATCCGTCTGCAGTTGCAGCGTATAAGGAAAAATTGAGAAATAATCAAGAACAACGACATACAGCGTGGTTTAAATACCTTCAATTAAATTTAATACAACCCTATAATAATGTCATAAATACGATATGGCAGTCTGCAGATATGGGATTTCAAACTATTGTTAAAATTGACGAGAATAATTATAAAAGAGTTTCTAGTGATGGCTTTGAATTATTCAATAATAAAGGTCAACTATTAGCAGAATACGATAAATACAACAAATTAAAATTTCGTATTTCTTACAACAAAACAGGCAAAATAGAAACCTTAGAAGATGCCGTAGGAAACGAACTGAAATTTACATTGAACGCTAATAACCTCATTACTGCCATTAAAAGTAGTAAGGGAACCTCTATTTATAAATACGACGGTAAAGATTTAATAGAGACCTTAGATGTAAATGGAAACGTATACAAACATACGTATGATGACAGATATAATATGACAAGCATCATTTATTCAGATAATACTAAAATGCTGATTGAATATTATTCTACAACTTATTATACCAAAAAGGTTACAGACAGAAACAACAAAAGTACGTCTTATGTTTATGTACAATTTTTTGATGATAATGGTGCTGTAAACGATGATCATTATGCTACTTATGTAATAAAGCAAAACGAATCTGAACAGCTTGACAGTAATTATTATGAATATGAAATTAAAGCACAAGCTTCTGGCGTTAGGTATACCTATAGAATTGCTACCATCATCAATCAGGTAAAAACAGAAACTATTTATGATGAAAATGGTTCACCGCTGAGTATTGTAAGAGGTAACAACAGTACTACTTTTAAATACAACAGCAAAGGCGGATTACTTTATAAAGAAACGAAAAATGAAATCTTTAATACTACCTACAACGAAACCGAAACTAAAATACTAAGGTATGAGGTGATTAATAAATATTACAAAGATACAACCGTGTATACCTACACTTATAATGAAAAAGACGATTTAGTGTACGGCACAGAAGATACCTTATGGGTAAAGTTACATTACAGTCCCGAACATCGTATCAGTAAAATGGAATTCAATAATGGTATTATATATTTTGAGTACAACGCTATTGGTAAACCCAACATGATGAAAATGGAGGGAGATACTCAAGGAATGATTAACATAGCTTATGATGAAAATGGAGAAATTAAAAAAGTAGAAAGTAAAGATGGTAACAGTATGTCAATAAAAATTACTACAGCCTTTCAACAACTATTAAAAATTACAAAACCCTCTGGGATGAGCTTGGGGTTGTAGCCTTTTAACTTTCTTCTTTCAATAACTTTTTTATCTTCTATATATTTTACTGGGTTAGTTTAATGTAGAATTTGCTTGCAACCTTTCTTTGCTGTAAGCAGGCCTTTTGTAATGGTTGATGTAAATGGCGTTAATATATTTATTTTCGGAATCAATAATTTTTTTATTGTAAAAAATAGGTAACAATTATTTTTAGAAAAGGCAATGGTAACCTCCAGATTTACTTCAAATAGTTGAGCGAACCTATAAAGGGAAACATTACCGCAAAAAAAGAAAACTGGCAGCAGCAGTTTTTTCAAAAAGCGGCGTTTCCAAAAATGCCAAAACCAACAAAAATAAATAGGCAAAGGGAATGGCGAGTATAAAATTTTTACCAAATTCTATACTACCCGAAATACTAAAATCGTACATCTATAAAACTTTTGGATTCCACTTCACATAAGTCAGCGGCCATTAATAAGCTTTTATGAAAAAAGCACATGCCAACTTTCCACAATATGGTTGGGATCAGAACAAGGGCTACGGCACAGCTCAGCACCGCAGAGCCATAGAAGAACATGGGCTGTGTGATTTGCACAGAAGAAGTTTTAAAATTCTGCCAGCTCGGATGCCCTTGATTGGACGATTAAAAGTATAAATGTGTAAACAAGGGTTACCTCTTCGGGATTAACCACCAATCTAACTCTCCGTTCTCCATCACCGTATTGGGTGTTTGCTGGCCAAACGTAAGTTCTGTTACCCTTTTTTGTAAATACTGTTTGAGATCTCTGTAATGAATTTGGTCGTAACCAGACTGTTTTCTGGCTGCAAAACTCCATCCATTAATTAGGGCATAAGTAAATACTCCATTGTTCCATTTTTCACCTTCCAGCGCATATTCTGTTCCAGATGAAGCTGCAATTAGATTGATGCCGGTATTTGATAGCTGATCTGTGAAAATCATTTGCATCGATTTTAGCAACAGACTTGAAGATGCATTGTTTTCCTTTTTTCTGTTGATGACAATATTGCCCTTCAACGTACTTTTCTCTTCAATTGGTTCTGGTAAAATTTCAGTTTTGCTAGGTGTGGTAAAACCAGCTATAACATCGCCACTGTGGCAGGCATCTAGTGTAATCATCCTATACCTTGCCGGAATATTTTCTAACAAACCAGTGATGGCATTCATGGAAAAACCATTTTGAGCGGGATCATTAAAATTAACATCGTGCGTGGCAAACCAAAATTTTTTATCTTCATCTAACAAGCCATGTCCGCTAAAAGAAATCAGAACTTTATCGTCTGGATGAGTATTTTTTAAACGTAGTTTTAAGGCCTGAATATTAGCTGTAGTTACATTTTCGTTAAACAAAGTATCTATAAAAACACCAGGGTATTCTCTTGCTAAAAATTTAGCAATATCCCTAATATCTTTGTCGGCATACTTTAGTTGTTGGCTAGTATCCTTGTATTGTGACACGCCAATGCCTATAAAATACCATTTGCCACTGTCGGCAAATTCGCCCTGCACTTTGAACTCAGCAAAATTGCTTCGAATACCTTTTTCATCCTCTGCCCAAGCGTAAATGCTGTTGGGGCCTGCATTTAATGGAATACGAATCGTTTGTTCAAATGATTTTTTGTTTATAGCTAGTTTAATATCCACTGCTATAGGGCAGCCATTGATGAGCACCTGTAACGAAGTAAGCGGCTGTGTTGATTGGGCAGTAGCTTTGATGATCAGGTTATTTCCACTGATGCTGCTACTAGCATTTAATTGCGGAGCTGTTTGGTTAGAAGTAAAAGTAGCAGCACTTGCTTTGTATTTTTGCAAACGAATGTCGTGCAACTGTTTGTAAAACTTAATTTCAGAAGCTGGGCCATTTAGGTATTCTAACACTTTATCTGGTCTGTTAAATTGTAAATCTCCTTGCTTCAAAGGTATAATACTACTGTTTTGTACAAAGTGAATGTTACTTTCAACGCCTGGCGTAGCCATGTAATGATTTTCTTTGGTGAGCCAAACATATTTTCGTTGTGCAACATTGGCATCGGCAAATGTGTACAACCTAAGGTCAGTTTCCAGAGTTTGTTTGTTGATGAAACAATAGTTGTTTAGTGCGTCTATGCTGAGTAGGTATTGAGCGTTGCTTCCTACAAATGCTTCAATGTTTGTATTGGTTTTAATACAATCTACAAACTGCTTGTTTTTTATTTTTACAATACCACCGTCATCGTAACCAACATACAAAGTTTCTGTGCTGTTGTCGTATTCAAATTTTGGGCCTACATTAAAGGAAGTAGATACGTATCTATATCTCACTTCTTCTTTGGCATTGGTAAGGAGATTTCTAAAAACTATTGCATTGTTTTCTTTGTACACAATGTGCTGCTCGTCTACTATGTTGATGATGTATATAGAATCGCTGTTGAACACCACCTTGTGTTTTATTTTTGTGAAAGCATTGTTTTCTATTTTATAAGCTTGTAAAAGTTTGGTTTGTTGGTTTAACAAATAAAACAGAAAAGCCCCTCCTCCTGGCATTTGTTTGGTGCACACTATTTTTCCTGTTAATATTTCCGGATATTTCCCAGTAGATAGGTTCAGTAACAGAAGCTTGTCTTCCGGACTCGTGAGTATATCATTATCCATAAACTTGTACTCACTTTTAACAATTAATGCAACGTCTTGCCCATTGATAGGATACATTTTTAATTGGTCCAAAAATTCATCCTTAAACGGAAGTTCATATACATTTTTTAATCTTCGGTCAGATATACTAGTAGTAGCCAATAATGTTTTATCGAATGTTTCTCTCCATTTGTACAAGTTTTTATTTTTGTTGATAGAGGGAACAAACAATTGTTCATATGCTTTTAATTGATAACGATCGTCTTCATCACTCCATAAAGATTTGTACTCTAACACATCATCTTTAATAATTGAACTTAGCAAAGTACTGTCGTTTACTATGGTATTTGCATCAATATCAGCCTCTTTTAAAAGACCCGTGTTGAGATCCCAGATGCGGCCATCGCTTACTAAATATTTAGAGCTGAGTTGAGTATAGTTTACAAAACTATTTTCTTTTTCAATGCTGTACAGCTTGTGCAAACTATCTGCATTTAACTTCCATGTACTTATTTTATCGGACGCCGAAACAAGATATTGCTCATCTGGGCTAACGTAATAGCTGTAATCTGTTTTAGTTTTGATGTACAATTGTTTTATTATACCATTTACCAAATTTATAGCAAGGGGTTGGTAGCTCTTTTCTTCTGTGCAATAAAGTGTTGAATTCACAAGTTTTTGTACTCTGTAATTTTTTGGGACAGAAGTACTGCGCAATTTTTTGCCTGTGCTTTCAAACCAGTGCAACAAACTACTGTCTGTAGTAGTTTCCATTAATAAAAATCCTTGTTGGTTTATAAATTCTTTGCATTCTAAACTTGTAGTATATACTTCTATCGGCGATACAACATCCTTGCTTACGATGGTATAACTAGCTACAGAGCCCTCATTTAACTTTTTTGTTTTAAAAAGATAATTGTTGCTATTGGGAAGCCGCCACTGGTAGTACAATCCTGAGGTTCCTTTGTACCGATACTGTACCAAAACGGTAGGTTGTAATAAGCTATCTAGTTGCAGTGTTTCTATTTTTTCTTCTGGATATTTTAGGCTCGATTGTATGGCGAAAGACGGCTGTTGAAGGTTGTTCCAATAAAATTGTTTCACAATTTCTCCGTTTATTCCCGATAAAATTATTTTTTTTCTAACAATAGTTCCAGTAATTATGTTAGCCAAACTCATTTGAAGGGTATCGTCTATCTCGCTCGAAATACCTGCTTTTACCAACCACTCAAAAATATGAGAACCATCTGGCGAAAGATGCGCAGTATTGTCGATTGTTAATCTACTTTTTATATTTAAGTCAATATTGTTAGAGGAGAATGCTGTGATCATATTTCCATTTTCAATATTGTAGAGTAAAAATTCATTGCCCTCTATAGCAATGAGTGCAAGTCCGTTATTAGAAATGGTTATATCTCCTTTAATCCCATAGGCGGATGCTGGCAGCCTGTTGATAGAGGGTTGCAGGCCATCATCATACAATTGATTTGGGTTTTTTCTATTGGTTGGAATTACCACTTTTACAAAGGCAGCAGAATCTGTTTCTAGTCGGAAAAAGAAATTTTCTTTGCTAACTGCAGTATTCCGTTTATTCCCCGAAAGGTATAAATATCCTTCATAGTCATTAAAGTAAATACCACTCACCGTTTGAACATCATTCTGTTCAAGTGACCAAAAGAAATCAACACTCACAGTGCCGCTATTCAAATCAAATAAAAGCAATGAGCGCAAACCATCCAAAATATATACCTGGTTATTTTTAAAGTCAAAAGCAAATGTAGCTTCATTGGTTTCGCGTAATCCAAAACTAGCGGCTTCAATATTTTTCACAAATACTGGTTTGCCATTACTATAGTTGTACAAGCTAATAGAAGCCACAGACTTATCCCAAGAAGATCCTTCTGCCACCCAAACCTGTTTTTTATTCTCATCAATGTAAAATGCTTTTACCTCTTCTTTTTCTTTTTTTGTGGCCACTTTTGTAAATTCATCAGGATGATCAGTAGGAATAAAATACCAGCCATTTTCTTTACTGCCAACAAATGCTAAGTCTCCCGCTTTATCGAGTGTTGCAGCAGTAAGTTTGTACTTTGTGAATATGCTATACAAACTGTCTTTCCCATTTACTTTTCTTTCGATGCCAATGGTGCCATTGTTACAAATAATAGTAGAGTCTTTGCCCCAGTGAAAACAGTTGTTGGCCGTCCAGCAATACACATCCCCATTTATAGTTGAGCTGCGCATTTTAAATTCTACAGAGGGCGTGAGTAGGTTTATTTTTTTTAAACTATCCGCTATCACGTACACTCTAGAAGAGTCGAGAAAATGTGATCTGTATTCATAGCCATATGGAGGCGATTTAACATCGAAGTGTCTGCTGAAAAAATTATAATTGGGAAGCCTGTCTAAAGTGAATTGGTAATAAGGATAACTGTTGAAAAGTTGAACAGCTTCTTCAAAATTATTCCACACTCTAAAAACGTTGTAGCCGTTAGAAAAGATCCATTCTTTTTTTTCTGGATAGTAGGAGATATGCCTGGCTTCGAGTTTACCCATGTTTGTGATTTCTTTTAATAGGAACTGAGCATTCGCTTGCTGTTGAAAGAAGAGTAAGAAAAGCAGGGGAACCAATCTCTTGGCTAATTTCATGTAATTGTTTTAGGGTCTGAAAATAAGAAATGTTTTATTGGCAAAAATAGGTTGGTACAACTTTAGCAAGTTTTTATCTATTCCTCCCAAATGCCCAATCCTTCTCGGATAACGCTGTATTCACTGCGGGTACAATCTACCACTGTGCTCGGAATCATGCCGCCGATACCGCCATCAATTACAAAGTCTACTTCCTTCATAAGTCGTTTGTATATAATTTCGGGATCGGTGTATTCTTCTACCATTTCGCCCGGGAGGGAAGCACTGAGTAAGGGATGGTCAAGTACATCTAAAATATGTCGGCAAATTTCATTGTCGGGTACCCTTAATCCAATGGTACTTTTTTTATTTTGTAAAATTTTTGGAACCTGTTTGCTGGCTGGCAAAATAAAAGTGAAAGGCCCTGGTAGATAATGTTTCAGCAAACGATAGAGTGGGGTATCAATGCTTTTGGTATAGTCGCTCAGGTGACTAAGATCACGGCATATGAACGAAAGTTGGGCTTTGGCAGGGTCTACATCTTTTATCTTACAAATTTTTTCAACCGCCTTGGGTTTAAAAATATCGCAGCCCAAACCATAAATAGTATCGGTGGGATAGGCAATAACGCCTCCGTCTAACAAGCACTCCACTACTTGTTTGATCAGTCTTGGCTGTGGATTTTCGGGATGAATATGCAATAACATACAATAAATGTAAGTCCTTTTCTGAGCAAAGGTCTTACTTTAACCTGTATGGCTTCTGGTAGGCCTTTGTTTGCTGCTTATTTTCCGCTACTTTTGCTCCGCAAAAATTGAATTTACTAAACTCCATCCTTTATGTCTCTTATCAGTGTTGGTACCATGGCCTTTGATGCTATTGAAACACCTTTTGGCAAGGTAGATCAAATTGTAGGCGGATCTGCCACTTATGTAGCCTATGCAGCCAGTTATTTTATTAAACCGGTGCAACAGATATCTATTGTGGGATACGATTTTCCGGAGTCAGAAATGGCAGCGCTAAAAAGCAGGGGCGTAGAAGTAGAAGGGGTAGAAGTTGTAGCCAATAAAAAATCATTCTTCTGGAGTGGTAAGTACCACATCGATATGAACAGTCGCGACACATTGATAACCGATCTAAATGTATTGGAAGACTTTAACCCAATTGTTCCAGAATCGTACCAAGGGGCAGAGTTTCTGATGCTGGGTAATCTGATGCCAAAGCTACAACTGAGTGTGATCAACCAAATGAAAGTGCGTCCAAAATTGATTGTGATGGATACCATGAATTTTTGGATGGATATTGCACTCGATGATTTGAAAGAAGTGTTAAAAAAAGTGGATGTGTTGTTGGTGAATGATGGCGAAGCACGTCAGCTAAGCGGCCAGGTATCTTTGGTAAAAGCAGCACGCATCATTATGGATATGGGTCCTCAGTTCTTGATCATCAAAAAGGGAGAGCACGGCGCCTTGTTGTTTCACAAGCACCATGTGTTTTTTGCTCCGGCGCTGCCTTTAGAAGAAGTGTTTGATCCAACAGGTGCTGGCGATACCTTCGCGGGTGGTTTCATTGGTTATCTCGCAAAAACAAAAGACATCAGTTTCGAAAACATGAAAACCGCCATCATCGTTGGAAGTGCAATGGCAAGTTTCTGCGTAGAAAAGTTTGGCCCAGAACGCTTGAAAGAAATTACCAAAGAGGATATTGCTACCAGACTAAGCGAGTTTGTGCAACTAGTAAACTTTGAAATTGATTTGGTTTAGTTTTAGATAACATAGTATTTTTAAAAGGTTGGCAACATCAAATGTTGCCAACCTTTTCTGCTTATAACTTTTATTATTTATTAGTTGTTTATCATATGATCGAAATCATCGTGTTGTTCTTCCTGGGTCGACAAATAAGTAGAATGGCCTCACTGAAAGGCTTGTCACCCAACAAGTGGATTCTAAAACTGATATTAGCTTGGGTGTCAGCAGAAATTTTGGGTGTTATATTGGGCATCACCTTGTTTGGCCTCGGCAATCTTGTTGGGCTCATGATGTTTGCACTTGCTTGTGCATTTGGTGGATACTTGCTGGTGCGTAATCGGTTAGAAGCAATACCGGATGTGGGCAATGATAAATAATTTACTTTCTTCTGTAAATTTTTTAAAACCATGGGTTACTAATATTTAATAACTTTGCCATACAAATAAAAAGTTATGTCAGCAGAAGTTATAGAAAGACCAAGTCTTACACCCAAAGATTTTGCCACCGACCAAGAAGTACGTTGGTGCCCCGGTTGTGGCGATTATTCTATTTTAGCACAAGTGCAGAAGATCATGCCAACGCTGGGCATTCCCAAAGAAAATATTGTGATCGTTAGCGGAATTGGTTGTAGCAGCCGCTTCCCTTATTATATGAATACGTATGGCATGCACAGTATTCACGGCCGTGCTACCGCAGTAGCTAGCGGACTCAAAGCAGCTAGGCCAGAACTAAGCGTTTGGATTGTTACAGGCGATGGAGATGCACTCAGCATTGGAGGCAACCACACTATTCATTTGTTGCGACGCAATTTTGATGTAAATATTTTGCTATTCAACAACCAAATTTATGGGTTAACCAAGGGACAATATTCGCCTACATCCGAAGAAAATAAAATTACCAAGAGTACGCCCATGGGCAGCATCGACCATCCTTTTAATCCCTTGGCCCTAGCCATGGGTGCGGATGTAACTTTTATTGCACGTACCATGGATCGCGATCCCAAACACTTACAAGCCATGTTGCTGCGTAGCCAGGCTCACAAAGGGTCGTCCTTTTTGGAAATATACCAAAACTGCAACATTTTTAATGACGGCGCTTTTGAAATTTTTACCGAAAAAAGTTCAAAACCCAACGAAGTTTTATTTCTAGAACAAGGTAAACCATTAGTATTTGGTGCAACAAGCAACAAAGGAATTAAATTTGATGGGTTTAAGCCTGTGGTAGTAGAACTGGCAGAAGGGGCATCTACTGATGACCTATGGATTCATGATGAACAAGATTTTTATAAAGCACAAATACTAATTCGTATGTTCGATGATCCTCGCATTGAAGGGCATCTGCCAAGGCCGTTTGGTGTATTTTACCAAACCGAAAGGGCTTGTTATGAAGACGTAATGGAAATGCAATTGCAGGAAGCCATCGCTAAAAGCGGGCCTGGCGATCTAGATAAATTATTGAGAGGTAGAGAAACCTGGACGATCAGTTAATTTCTACAGCGTACTAAAAAGAGCCGATCATTTTATAAAATGATCGGCTCTTTTTTGATCTAAGGGTTAAGTATAGCACTTTTCTATTTTAACCCAGATTTTAACTGCAAAATATGGGTTTAGCTATTTAAGTCCGAAACGTTTTACCAATTCCTCTGCAATTTGTACGGCATTGGTAGCAGCTCCTTTACGGAGATTATCGCTCACTACCCAGCAATTGAGGGTGTTGGGCTGGGTTTCATCGCGGCGGATACGCCCTACAAATGTATCGTCTTTATCGTGTGCAGTTAACGGCATCGGATACACGAAATTGTTGATATCATCTTGTAACGTAACGCCCGAACTGCTGTGCAAAATATCTTTAACTTCTGTGATCGTAAAGTCATTTTCAAACTCTATGTTGATGCTCTCACTATGGCCGCCTATGGTAGGAATGCGTACACAAGTTGCTGTTACCTTGATGGTATTGTCTTCCATTATTTTTTTGGTTTCATTTACCATTTTCATTTCTTCTTTGGTGTAACCATTATCTGTAAATACATCAATCTGCGGAATCACGTTAAGGTCGATGGGATATTTGTAAGCCATAGGTCCTTCGATACCTTTGCGTTCATTCATCATTTGTTCTACTGCTTTTACACCAGTACCGGTAACACTTTGATAAGTGCTCACCACTACCCGTTTAATTTTAAATCGGTTGTGCAGGGGTTTTAATACCACTACCATTTGAATGGTACTACAGTTAGGGTTGGCAATTATTTTATCGGCTTCTGTGAGCACGTGTGCGTTAACTTCGGGAACTACCAGTTTTTTAGTTTCGTCCATACGCCATGCGCTACTATTATCGATAACGGTGATGCCAGCGTCGGCAAATTTAGGCGCCCACTCCAACGAAGTACTGCCACCGGCTGAAAAAATGGCGATGGTTGGTTGGGCATCAATGGCATCTTGTATGCCAATAACCTTATATTTTTCCCCTTTAAATTCAATTTCTTTACCAATCGATTTTTCAGAAGCTACCGGTAATAATTGGGTAATCGGGAAATTTCTTTGAGCCAATATTTCCAGCACTTTTGCGCCAACTAATCCGGTAGCACCAACAACCGCAATCTTCATTTTTTCATTTTTAGATAGTGATAAAAAACAATGCCTCCCATTGTGGCGGAAGGCAAAGATATATTATGTACAATACAAGCTACTCAGCTTCTAACATCGGCCTGGTTCATCTTTATTGTATGTTTACTCATCATCATAACGGAAAATAGCAACAAATGATTAAGTAGCCAAAATGATTTTGCCCAACTAGGAATGTAATATTGTTTGGGAAAAAGTTGGGCTTAAGTTTTCATTCCCCTTGTATAGGCTCTTGGTTACAACTCTCTAATAGACTTGCCTCTTTCAATTAATTGAACCTAAATTTAACTTTCGAGGCAATAAATAGTATCTTTAAACATACACCGTACCTTATGATTAAAAAGTTATTGACGTTGCTTAGCCTACTGTTGGCTTTTGTAAAGAGCGATGCACAATTTTCAGACAATTTTACTGATGCTGATTTCACCAATAATCCGTCGTGGGAAGGAGGAACAGCAAGTTTTACCGTAAATGCTGGTTTACAATTACAAAGTAACAGTACTACTGCCAATAGCTCATTTTATCTTAGTACCCCTAACGCCAAAGCCACCAATGCTCAGTGGGATTTTTTTTGCCAGCTTGCCTTCAACACGTCGGGCGCCAATTATACCGATATATTTCTTACAGCTTCTGCGTCTGATCTTACTCAAGCTGCTACCACAGGTTATTTTGTTAGAATTGGAAACGCCGACGACGAAATTAGTTTGTATCGCAAAGATGCAACGGGGATTGTGAAAATCATTGATGGTGCTAATGGCATCACCAATAGCAGTAATACGGTTCTTAACATTCGAGTGATACGAGATACCAATAATTTGTGGACGTTGAGCCGCGACATAACGGGAACGAGTACCAGCTTTTTTATAGAAGGAACCGTGATAGACCAAACATATCTGACTTCATCTTTTTTCGGAATTCTTGTACGACAGAGTTCGGCTGGTTTTTTTCAAAGGCATTTTTTTGATGATATCAGCCTGGTAGATTTCACCCCAGATATTACGCCCCCTGTGCTGCAATCTGTAACAGCCATCACAGCCACCACCGCCGACGTATTGTTCAACGAACCTGTTTCATTGGCTAGTAGCCAGATCATTAGCAATTATGTAGTGAACAATAACATAGGTAATCCGATGCTGGCACAAAGAGATGCCAGCAATACTGCTTTGGTGCATCTTACATTTGCAAATTCATTTCCAAACAACACTTCTTTACAACTTACGGTGAACGGTGTTACAGATATTGTAGGTAATGCTATCAGCAATGGCATAGGAAGCTTCATCTATTTTACGGCCATACAATATGATGTGTTGATTACAGAAATCATGGCAGATCCCACTCCATTGGTTGCACTTCCAGATGCAGAATGGATAGAGTTGAGAAATACATCCAGATTTGATATAAATCTGCAGGGTTGGCGTATAGGCAAACCAACTGGGCAAACTGGCCCGATGCCATCTTATAATTTACGAGCAGATAGTTTTGTGATCGTAAGCACCGGATCGGCAGTTACTGCTTTATCGCAATATGGCCCCACCATTTCAGTCACTAGTTTTCCTGGTTTAAACAATACAGGTGATTTGTTATACCTACGATCGCCTCAAGGCACATTGATTCATTCTGTGAACTATACAGATGCCTGGTACCAAAACGAATTGAAAAAAGCCGGCGGCTGGTCGCTTGAAATGCAGGATACCAATAATCCCTGTTCTGGTATCAGCAATTGGAAAGCCAGTACGCATCCCTCTGGTGGCACCCCCGGCAAGCTGAATGCGGTGAATGGTAACAATTCAGATAACAATGGCCCTTCTCTGCTGCGCGCATACGCCACCGATAGTGTTACGGTTGTATTAGTGTTTAACGAACCGCTAGATAGCATCGTTGCTGCCAGAATTGCTGCTTACAATATTAACAACGGTATTGCAATAACACAAGCCACACCACTATCCTATTTATTTGATAGAGTACAACTTCGTTTGAGCACTCCTTTGTTGCGCCATACCATTTATACAGTTACAGCAAACGAACTATCAGATTGTACAGGCAATGTTATTGGCAATGCAAAAACAGACAGGGTAGGTTTGTTTGAACCCCTATTATCATACGATGTGGTAGTGAATGAGATACTATTTAATCCATCGCCCTCAAGCAACGATTATATTGAAATTTATAACCGGAGCAACAAAATTATTAGCCTACGCAATATGTATTTGGCTAATAGAAACAGCAATGGCGTAATCAGCAGTATCACACAAGTGAGCACAGAACATTACCTGTTGTTTCCTCAAGATTACTCGGTGTTTACTCAAAGCGCTTCCTTGGTTAAGGGCTCTTATGTGGCCAACAATCTCGATGCTTTTATAGAAATGTTGATGCCCTCATATAGCGATGATGCGGGTAATGTGGTTTTATTAAATGAACAAGGTGCTGTGATAGATGACATTCCTTACAAAGACGATTGGCATTTTGCACTCATCAACAACAATGAAGGCGTTGCGTTAGAACGAATAAATTATGATGATACTACCCGTGATAATCTGGCTACCTTCAACATAGATGAACAGGCACAAAATTGGCACAGCGCAGCTACCAATATTGGATATGGTACGCCTACCTATAGAAACTCACAGTTTAAGATAAACGCAACGGTACAGGGAACGGTGAAAACTTCACCAGAAACTATTAGTCCAGATAACGATGGCTTTGACGATTTCGCTACCATCAATTATAATTTCCCTGAACCCGGTTATGTAGCCAACATTACCATCTTTGATGCGGCGGGTAGGCCTATCCGTTACCTGCAACGAAGTGCACTTTGTGGTACACAGGGGTTTTTCCGTTGGGATGGATTGGGCGAAAGTGCTCAGCCATTATCGGTGGGCATTTATATTGTGTATACAGAAGTATTTAACCTCGAAGGGAAAACTAAAAAGTTTAAGAGCGTGCTGGTATTAACTAGAAGGCGCTAAATACTTTATAGTCATTTCAATGTAAATAAGTCTGCCTATTTCATTAGAGAAAAAAACGGCAGGGTTGGCAGTATTCCTTAATTTAGTTTAACTTTCACCTGTTGATAACTGCCTTTCCCATTTTAAAAATACGACTATGCCAACAAACTATTCTTTTTTGCTGTTGATGAAACAATCATTAATCGCAATTACCATTATTACAACCTTGATATTTTGTAACAATAATTCTATGACCAAAGAAACATACCCATGGCCGCAAAACATTCAAACTCCTGTGGCTGCAAAAAAGCCTGTCAATTTTACGTCGCATGGCGATACTCGTGTAGACAATTATTTTTGGCTGAACGATTTTTTTAAAAAAGGACCAGATAGCAGTAATGTAGTAGCCTACTTAGAAGCTGAGAATAAATATTATGATACCATGATGTTTGGCACCAAGAAGCTGCAAGAAAAATTGTACGAAGAAATGAAAAGCCGAATCAAAGAAAAAGATGAGTCGGTACCCGTATTTAAAAAAGGGTATTTTTATTACAACCGCTTGGTGGAAGGAAAAGACTATTATGTGAGTTGCAGAAAAAAGGGCAGCTTAGATGCAGCGGAAGAAATATTGTTAGATGTAAATGCTATGGCAGAGGGGCATGAATATTTCCGCATTGGTGGCAGTGAAGTAAGCCCCGACAATAAACTCCTCGTTTACGGAGTTGATACGGTGAGCCGGAATGAATTCACCCTCTATATCAAAAACTTAGAAACAGGAGAGTTGTATAATGATGCCATCCCTCGAAGCAGCGGTGGCGGAGTATGGGCTGCTGATAATAAAACTATTTTTTATTCTTCTAAAAATCCGGTAACACTGCTAAGTGAAAAAATTAAGCGTCATGTAATGGGAACCGATGTTACTGCAGATCGAGTGGTATATGAAGAAAAAGATCCTAGTAATTATATCGAGGTAGGAAAAACCAAATCAGATAAATACATCCTCATTGTTTCTGGTGCTACACTTAGTTCGGAGTACAGAATATTACCAGCAGACCAGCCTATGGCAGAGTTTAAAATTTTTCAACCGCGAATGAAAGAAGTATTATATGATCTAGAACACGCCAATGGTTTATTTTATATCCGCACCAATATGAATGCGAAGAATTTTAAATTGATGACCAGCACAGAATCCAACACTAATGTTACCAGCTGGACAGAGCTCATTCCTCATAATGACAGCATCCTCATGGAAGGGCTCGACGTTTTTAAAAATCATATTGCAGTAAGTGAGCGTAAAAATGGGTTAACACAAATACATGTGATTAATACAAGTAATAAGGCAGAACATTATATAAATTTTGGAGAAACGAGCTATACTGCTTATCCAATGTCTACCCCAGAGTATAACACAGAGGTGATTCGCTATAGCTATACTTCTCTTACCACTCCCGGCAGTGTGTATGATTACAATATGACTAGTAAAGAAAAAAAATTAATGAAGCAGCAAGAAGTAGTAGGTGGTTACAATACAAAAGACTATATCTCAGAGCGGTTGTATGCTACCGCAAAAGATGGCACCAAAGTTCCGATCTCCATCGTATATAAAAAGGGATTTAAAAAAGATGGCGCTGCGCCTTTGTTATTATATGGATATGGTTCCTATGGTGCCAGCATGGATGCTTCTTTTAGTAGTGGAAGGCTTAGTTTGCTAGACCGTGGATTTGCTTATGCCATAGCACACATTAGGGGCGGACAAGAAATGGGTCGCCAATGGTATGAAGATGGAAAGATGTTTAAGAAGAAAAACACCTTTACAGATTTTATTGATTGTGCCGATTATTTAATCAGTGAACAATATACAAGTAAAGAACATTTGTATGCCATGGGTGGTAGTGCGGGTGGCTTGTTGATGGGTGCCGTGGTAAACATGCGTCCAGAATTATGGAAAGGCATAGTTGCACAGGTACCTTTTGTAGATGTTATTAATACCATGAGCGATGCTACCATTCCACTTACTACCAACGAGTATGATGAGTGGGGCAACCCTACCAATAAAGAGAGTTATGAGTACATGAAGTCTTACTCTCCTTATGACAATGTAGAAAAGAAAGCTTATCCTAATATGTTGGTCACAACAGGTTTACACGATAGTCAGGTTCAATATTTTGAACCTGCCAAATGGGTAGCTAAGCTGCGCGAGATGAAAATCGACAGCAATTATATATTACTCTATACCAATTTGGAAGCCGGACATGGCGGTGCCAGTGGACGTTTTAAAGCATTAAAAGACAGAGCTAGGGAGTTTGCATTTTTGTTTGCACTGGAAGGAATAAAAAAATAAAAAAGTAATTTTTAGTTAATTTATGGCATCAACAATATTGGAGAATCTATCAATTTCTCTTTTTCATTGATGACCTTAATCAGGCAACCAACTACACTTCAACTGCTAGGGATAACAAATTTGTTGGTATTATTTTTACGGCTACGTTCAGGGGCTTAATCTGCATTTTCTTTAACGCTGGCTAAAAAATCTCTAATACCCTGTAATATCTTTTCGGCCATTTGCTCTTGAAATTGTGGATCTAGCATTAGTGCTTCTTCTGCCGGGTTGCTCAAAAACAAAGTTTCTACCAGTACATTTGGATATTCGGTTGGGCTATTGAGCATAAAATTAAAAGAGCCAATTACTCCGTATTGTGGAAGTCCTAATTCCTGCATTCGCTTGTTAACGTAATCGTTCAGTTTTTTGTAACCGATATAACGGTAATGCGTACTTGTACCTCTAGCGCGTATGGGATCAGCAGCTGAATTTAGGTGAATGCTTACCAGTAAGTCGGGGGTACTATCTCGATAAAATAATATTCTTTCTTTGTTGTCTACCAACTTTTCAGTGTTTCTGGTCATCGTCACTTTTGCTCCGGCTTGAAGCAGGAGTGCTTGTAACTTAAGCGATACGGCCAGGGTGAGTTCTTTTTCTAAAGATCCGGTAGGGCCGCTAGCGCCGGTATTGCTGCCGCCATGACCTGCATCTACTGCAATTAGAAGTTTAGAAAGTTGTAGTTGTTTAGGTTGTTGCTTAATTTTAATCACAAGCGTATTACCTCTATAATAAATCTGGTGTCCCCAATGCTGTGGATGTTTTAGTTTAATTTTTAGTCGAAAGATATCGTCTGCAATTTGCTCATAATCTACATGATCTACTTCTTTGGCAGTTTGTAATTGGGTTATCCAGTTGCTGTTGTTGGTAGCGCCAAACACATCTACAATGATGCGGGAGGGGTTCATTTCCTGCATACTTTGGTAGGGTAATTTATTGCTTAGGGAGAGCGTAACATAATCGTATTTTTCATCGCCATATACCGACCATGCACCTGTTAGCGACGCTGGTGTAAAACTACCTTTTGGCATCAAGGTTACATTTTCATCAGCAATATAAGCTATCCTGTTTTTGGCGAGTTGTATTTTATAATCGGACCCTACTTTTCCAATAATTTTTAGTTGCACAAGGCTATCTAAGTAGCCTATTTTGGCGCCTCCCAATCTGTCTTCTCCCAATCCGTATTCCAAGTAAGCTAACCTTCCTGTGGTGATAGCTATGTCTGATGCAAAATTACTCAGGACAGAAAAATGATACTTTGTTTTTTTACTGATGGTCTTTCCATCTTTGTCAATAAGCGTGAGGAGGAAGTGGGTAGAAGATAGGCTATCTGTTTGCTGAAGCGTATACTCTCCCTGGTATATCCCTTTCAAACCGTTGTTGTAATCTGCTGGCATTTCGTGTAATACGATGTTTTCTCCTGCCTTCATGATAGCGCCCGGAAAAGCTTTTACTTTAAATTGAATTTTATCGCCGGGTAATAATACCAGATTCCCTTCCGGAAAAGTTTGAATGCTGGCAATATCGAATATAGTAACAGCTTCTTCTCGCTTTGGCGGAGCGTAGCTATATTCCACGGTTTTGCTAATTGTTTTTTTAGAGGTACTGGTGGCTTTGAGGGTAAAAACGGTGTCTGGTTTTCCTACTGTGATCTCATGTGCAAAGCCACCACTGTTATACACTTTTACCGGTACATCGTTTACGCTGAGTTCACAGGTTTTGCATGTGCTACCTATGATGAATTGCCTGGTAGCAGTTACAACGTTTTTTTCACGGGTAGGGTTTACTAATTTTACAAAAGGGGTTTCTGCGGTTTGTGACCAGCAGCTGTGAGTTATACCAAGTAATAAAAATAATACACAACATTTCATCCTCTAAAATAATGGTTAATATCTGGTAAAAATAAAAAGAGCTGTCAAATCTGTTAGTTCTTTTGTAAAAAAATTATTCTAATTGGTTATAAATAAAAAATGCAGCCATCCTGGCGACTAGCTGCATTTTTGAAATAGGGTTTTCGTTTAACTATACATTTTATAAATCGTATTTATCAGCTGCAATCAAATGATTAGCTACTCTTCTACGTGCTTCTTTGCTATTGAAAGGAACGGTTTTTGTAAAACGTTTGAGACCCAGTAGCATCATACGTTGTTCATCACCATCGGCAAAAGCGTTGATGGCTTCTTTACCAGCTTTGTTCACCGCATCTGCAGCATCATTGAGGTAAATATGCATCATATCTGTTTGCAAATTTGCATCTGAAGTATTGGTTTCGCTCATTTTAATAACTCTTAGTAAGGCACTTTCTGCATTAAAAGTAGTGATGGCCATATCTGCGATGTTCATCAATATTTCCTGCTCATTGCTGAGGCTCATCATTAATTTTTGAACGGCAGCGCCCGCGGTCATGAGGATCGCTTTTTTCAGGTTAAGGATACTTTTGCGTTCTACAGCAAAAGGGGTTTCGTCTTCGCTACCAAAATCTGGAATGCTCATGAGTTCTTTAGATACGGCCATGGCAGGCCCCATGAGGTCTAGTTTTCCTTTCATGGCTCGCTTGAGCATCATATCAACAGTGAGCAATCTGTTTATTTCGTTGGTACCTTCATAAATGCGGTTGATACGACTGTCTCTAAACGCCCTGCTGATCATGTATTCGTCACTAAAACCATTGCCACCATGAATTTGTACACCTTCGTCTACCACAAGGTTGAGCACTTCACTGCCTTCTACTTTTAGCATGGCGCACTCAATGGCATATTCTTCTGCTGCTCCCAACAATGATTCGTTGAAGGGTTTGCCAGCGGCAGCTAATTCAGTTTCTTTATCGTCAACCCATTTGCTAGTGCGGTATAAAGCCGATTCGCTTACCCAAATGCGGGTGGCCATTTCAGCCAGTTTATGCTTGATGGCACCAAAACTTGCAATCGGCGCTTTAAATTGTTCCCTGGTGTTGGCGTATTGTATGCTAGTGTCGAGCGCCATTTTAGCCCCACCCAATGCAGCCGCACACAATTTCAAACGGCCAATGTTGAGGATGTTGAAGGCAATTACATGCCCCTTTCCAATTTCGCCCAGTACATTGTGAACCGGTATTTTGCAGTCTTGAAAATAAAGCTGTACCGTAGAAGATCCTTTAATCCCCATCTTGTGCTCTTCTGGCCCTTGAGTAAAACCTTCCATTCCACGCTCTACAATGAAGGCGGTAAATTTATCGCCATCTACTTTTGCAAATACCGTATATATGTCTGCAAAACCACCATTGGTGATCCAGCATTTTTGTCCGTTGAGAATATAATGCGTTCCATCGGCCGACAACACAGCGCTAGATTTTGCACTCAAGGCATCACTGCCACTATTCGGCTCCGTTAGTCCGTATGCGCCCTTCCATACTCCACTCGAAAGGTTGGGAATATATTTTGCTTTCTGAGCTTCTGTTCCAAAGTATAAAATGGGAAGGGTGCCAATACCGGTATGCGCTGCAATGGCTACGCTAAAGGAGAATCCACCACCCAAGCCTTCATTCACAAGCGTAGAAGTAATAAAATCTTTCCCGAGGCCACCAAATTCTTCTGGGGTGGAAGTGCCGAGTAAACCCTGCTCACCGGCTTTTTCTATTAAAGAAATCATGAGGCCTTCTTCCATCTTGTCGATGCGGTCTATCACCGGAATTACTTCTGAATATAAAAACTGGAGGCACATGTCTTTTACCATGCGCTGCTCTTCATTAAAATCTTCGGGTGTAAATGTTTCCGAAGCATTACTTTCTTTGATCAGCCATTCGCCACCTTTAAACAAACTGGCTGTTGATGTGGATGTACTCATGGGGATTATATTTTAAATGTTATATAAAATATGTTGATTAGATGTGGGGTTATGTTTATTTCAAATTTTCATACACCTGTTGCAACACTTCTTTGGCAATTTCAATTTGACCATTGGTTACTCCTACAAGCGCTTCGTTTAATGTTTGGTTGGCAAGCTCCATTGTTTTTTCCTGTAAGTCTTTAGCAACTGGAGTAATGTAGATCATATTGATTCTTCGGTCTTCCTTACTAGCTACTCTTTTTACTAAGTTTAGTTTTTCCAGATTGTCTACCAATCGTGTTATACTTGGCTTGTCGCGAAAAGTAGCATCTCCCAATTGCTGCTGGCTCATGCCATCTTCTTTCCAGAGATGATACAATACACTCCATTGTTCGATGGTAATTTCTACGCCGGCCTGTTTAAAATTTTTCTGTAACCTGCGGGCAATAGCCGTACTAGCCTTACCGGTAATGAAACTGTATAACTCGCTTTTTTTAAAATGGTTGTTTGGCATATAGTTGTTTATGCAACTACATAAAGATAGTAAATCGTTTTAACATGCAAAAAATTATTTTTGCTTTAATTTGGGAGTAGGAAACTAGTAATCTATTACTCTTGGTTGATTGATTGAATCGGGCTTATTTTATCAAAGACATTATGGCTATTGTAATGATTTTTACGGGTTTGTTGTTGTTGGGATATGTGTGGCTGTTGCTTTATTACCGCAATGGGTGGCGAGAGCTTCCTTATTACAATATCGCCCCAGAGGCGAAAGAGCCTTCTACCTTTATCAGCATACTTGTACCGGCAAGAAACGAAGCCTATCATTTGCCAGCATTGTTAAACTCGATCGCCACCCAACATTATCCAAAGCATTTATTTGAGCTCATTTTGATCGATGATTTCTCAACCGACCAAACTGCGCAAATAGCCCGTTGTTATTCGTTTGTAAAGGTAATTTCATTGTCTGAATTTATTGAGGAAGGAAGTTTAAACGCTTATAAAAAGAAAGCCATTGAAATTGCAATACAACATAGTAAAGGAGAACTGTTGCTTACTACAGATGCCGATTGTGTGGCACCAAATAGCTGGCTTCGCCATTTGGCAACCTACTACGAAAGTACCCAAGCCCAGTTGATGGTAATGCCGGTGATGTTTACCAATAACCAGCAACCGTTGGGAATTTTTCAATTATTAGATTTTATGAGTTTGCAAGGCATAACAGGCGCTAGTGTATATAAAAAACTGCACAGCATGTGCAATGGGGCCAACCTTGCATATACCAGCAGCGCATTTAAAGCAGTGGAAGGATTCAAAGGAATAGATAATATTGCTAGTGGAGACGATATGTTGCTGATGCATAAAATAGCTAAACAATTTCCAGAAGCAATCCATTACATCAAATCTTCATCGTTGATTGTGCAAACAGCACCCATGTCCAATTTGCGAAGTTTTATACAGCAAAGAATTCGATGGGCAAGTAAGGCCGTTCATTATAATGATAAAAGTATTTTTTGGGTTTTGTTGATGTTGTATTTGCTAAACTTGATGTTGTTATTGATACCTATTTTGTTACTTATTGTAAAAGGTAGCCTTTGGGTAAACATTTGGCTGGGCTATCTTTTGATAAAAACGGTTGCTGAATTGTTTTATTTATATATGGTAGCAAAATTTTTCGGGCACACCAAACTGCTTTTCTTTTTTCCTTTGGCACAACCCTTTCATATTTTGTACACGGTGGTGGCGGGATGGTTGGGTAAGTTTGCACAATACGAATGGAAAGGGCGCAGGGTACAATAAAAACGATACGGCGATTTATAAAATCAATTGTATTTTACAGCATGCAAGCTTCTTCTTTTTCATTTTCGAAACAAATATGGGGAAAACTGCAGCGCAATCCACTAGCGCTTGGAGGCTTGCTGGTTATTGTACTGTTTGTGCTGGTGGCTATTTTCGGTTATTGGATAGCACCCGACAATAGTGCTTACGCCGATTTACAAACCGTAGAAATTCAAGCAAAAAAACCAGGTTACTCCCAACAGTTTTTAAAAATACCATTGCCGACGGCCACAGGCAATACATTTTCCTATACTTTATTTAAAGGTAAACCTTCGCTTTATACCTTTCTTCCCATCAGCGGGTACAGTGTAAAAGGGGATGTGTTGCTGGTAAATAAATATGTGGATGAAGATACCAGTGTGGTTCAACAATTTAGTATCAGCAATATCACCAACAACAATACTTATCAATTGTATGATTTGATAGTTGTTAAAAAATACTTGTTGGGTACCGATGCTTTTGGGAGAGATATTTTAAGTAGACTTATCATTGGCACAAGGGTAAGTTTGGGTGTTGGCCTTATAGCCGTGTTGATTTCGCTTACGCTGGGTATTTTACTAGGTGCTTTGGCAGGATACTATCGGGTATGGGTAGACGAAATCATCATGTGGCTGGTGAATGTTACGTGGAGTATCCCAACTTTACTATTGGTATTTGCCATTACCATGGCGATGGGGAAGGGGTTTTGGCAAATATTTATTGCAGTAGGGCTCACGATGTGGGTGAGTGTGGCCAGGTTGGTAAGGGGGCAGGTGTTAGCGATTCGGGAACTAGAGTATGTGCAAGCGGCCAAGGCGTTGGGCTTTACCAACAGTAGAATTATTCTGAGGCATATACTGCCCAACATACTCGGCCCACTGATGGTGATTGCTGCGGCCAATTTTGCAACTGCTATCATTATCGAAGCTGGCCTAAGTTTTTTAGGCGTTGGCGTGCAGCCACCACAACCAAGTTGGGGATTGATGATTAAGGAGCATTATAATTTTATCATCACCAACCGTCCTACTTTGGCTTTGATACCGGGGTTTGCCATCATGTTGCTTGTGCTTGCCTTTAACTTACTGGGTAATGGCCTAAGAGATGCGGTAGACGTAAAGTAGCTAAGGTTATTGGGCAGGGGCAACCGGCACATTTCTGTAAAATCCTTCTTCTAATGAGATAAAGGTTTCGGTTCTTTCAATACCCTTAATCTTTTGCAATTCGTCGTGCAATACAAATCTTAATTGGGCAATGTCTTTACACACAATTTCTATGAACATGCTGTAATTTCCTGTAGTATAATTAAGTCGAATGATTTCTGGAATTTTTTTCAGGTCTTCTGCAACATGATCATACATCGAACTTTTTTCGAGATATATGCCTACAAATGCGGTGATATCGTAGCCCAACTGTTTTAAATCTACGGTTAATCTTGTACCTTTAACAATGTTAAACTCTTGTAGTTTTTTAATGCGGACGTGGATGGTACCTCCACTTACAAAAAGTTTTTTACCTAGTTCGGCGTAAGAGATTTCTGCATTGTTCATCATTGCTTCTATGATTTGCAGATCGAGTTTGTCGAGATTTAATTTGGCAGCCATTATTACAATCAATTTTAGTAATTATTCAAATATATGCACAAATATTTGAATAAAATCTATAATTACAAAATATTTATTGAATTATTTTTAAGTATCATGCCCTTTTCTTTATCTTTGAGGCATCAAAAAAGAAATAAAGTTCTTTTATACTGTGGGGTGATGAAATTTTTGGCAGACATGCCCCCTTGTCTCGGGGGTGAGGATCACAGGACAAACGTAGCGTAATGCCGATGTATGTGCACGTACACCGACTGGGGTCGACCACCAGTTTGAAATGGGTTAGCGCCTGTTTCTTTTTTTGCGCTATAGCTAACTGCCTCGTGAAGGTTCGAACCCTTCCCCTACAGCAAATTTATGTTTGCATACAGAAAATTATCATTATTCATCTGCTTCATTTTATGAAATAGGTATAGTTCATTTTAAAATACTTACTCATTTTATGGGTTTAGAGGGGAACACGCTGATAGTTGATGTTGTTGGTGAAAAAACACCAACAACGGCGTAAATCCAATTTTTTTAGGGGGGCTCAAATTTTAAGGAAATGTTAAATCAGCTTAAATCACGTTACACGAACTTTTAAAATGAAAAAAGTATATTCAATACTTTTACTTCTTTTAATAACTATTTGTGGTTTTTCTCAAAGTAGATATATTTCAGTTACAACTAAAAAAATTGTTTTTACAAGAGATGGTGGCGCCTGCCAGTGCTGTGGTACTTTTCAAAGTATAGAATATGACCACATAACGCCATTTTCTTGTGGCGGAAGCAGTAACACCTCAAATATTCAATTACTTTGTATGCCATGCAATCGCAGCAAATCAAATAGTTGCGTGTGTAAAATTCATAACAGAACAGTAGGCACAAATTGCTGCGCTGGCAAAACGGCAAAAAAGGCATCAGCTACTTCGCAACAATGCTCCGGACGCACAAAAAAGGCAGCAAGGTGCAAGAACAAAACAATCAATACAAACGGAAGGTGTCATTTACATTAATCATTAAAAAAAAGAAAATGAATAAGAATTTATTATTTGCAGTAGATACAAACACAGAAGAGGTAATTGTTTCTGATTCGCCCAAAGGAGGTAACAAAGTAAATTTTATTGAACGTATTGGACGTAGCGAAAATGAAATGCTCTACAATGCGGTAGTAAACTTAACCAGCATTACGAAAGCCCCAGACTTTGATGCGGCAAGTTTCAAAAAAAAGGAAAAAGATTGCCAGATTTTGTATGACAAACATAAAAAGTAAACTGGTGGTGTAAGCTTCCCCATTATTCGGCCACTTGGGTTTAGAGTTAATACCAATTTTGAGGTCCTCCCTAAATGCAAAGCAGGTTAAAATATAGAAACGACGCTTTTTTATGCATAAAACTTTCTATTATCACTTTTTCATTTAACATTCAATTTTAAAATCGCGCTATCTTCTCAACCAATAGCATTGCTTACCTTCGAGCAACTTTAAAAGTTCGTTTTTATTTTACAATGAAGTATTTACTATCCGCTGCAGCCTGGCTGCTTTTATTATACATTTCCATCAGCTTGCACAGCGGATGCGCGCAAATTGGAGCACCAACCGGTGGTGCCAGAGATTCGTTGGCACCCGTGCTTGTTAAAGCTAGTCCGCAATTAAAAACCCTCCAATTCAAAGGCAATAAAATTACCCTCCATTTTAATGAATATATCGAAGTACAAGAAATTCAAAACAATTTACTGGTAGCCCCTTTTCCTAAAACCAACCCACAGGTAACTCATAACCTAAAAACGGTCACTATCCGCTTAAAAGATTCATTGTTGCCCAACACAACTTATAGCATCCAATTTGGCAGCGCCATCAAAGATGTAAATGAAGGAAATATTCTAAAAGATTTTTCTTACGTATTCTCTACCGGAAATATCATCGACAGCTTAACGCTTGCTGGTAAAGTATTGTTGGCAGAAAATGGAAAGGTAGATAGCACCATTTCTGTGATGCTTTACCGCAATATCGTAGATACTGCCGTGGAAAAAATGAAACCCGATTTTTTAACTCGTTTAAAAGGAGACGGAAGCTTTGAGTTTAAAAATTTGCCCAGCGGTAATTTTAATATCTACGCCTTGAAAGACGGAGATGGCAATAAATATTACAGCATTAAAACAGAACTATTTGCTTTCGCAGATACTGTTCTTAATATTCAACCACTTTCTCCGGAACTAACTTTGTACGCCTTTAGCCAAGAAAAACAGGCAGAAAATAAAACAATCAAAATATTAAAGCCAGTATTGGAAAAGCAGCTCAAATACTCTAGTAATTTAAGCGGTGAACAGGATTTGTTAGATAAGCTGGTTATCAATTTCAACAACCCTTTGAAATTGGTAGATACGGCTTCATTGGCGCTACTAGATACCAATTATAAGGTTATTCCTAAAGGGCAGGTAAACATAGACAGCACCCGTAAACAACTTAGCTATCAACCCATTTGGAAGCCCGGTGCAACTTATCGCATCGTATTTAAAGAAACAGCTTTTGAAGATTCCGCTGGTAATTTTCTCAAAGCAACAGATACTCTTTCTTTTAATGCTAAAAAGGAAGCGTCCTATGCTCGAATCACGCTTAGGTTTAACAATTATGACCAACAAAAAAATCCTGTATTGCAGTTCGTGTTATCAGATGTTGTAAAATTTGCATTCCCTTTAAATGGTGCAGAGTGGAGCAACAGTCGTTTCCCCCCGGGAGAATATGAAATTCGTATTTTGTACGACAACAACAAAGATGGCAAATGGACCCCAGGTAATTATTTGCAACTATTACAACCCGAAAAAGCCTTTACACTTCCACAAAAACTTACCTTAAAAGCCAATTGGGACAATGAAAGGGATATAGAGTTGTAAACCCATGGGCGCAACTTACTCTTTGATGAGCAGGGGTGCGAGTTGTTCGATTTTGGTTTAGAGTTATAACGATTCAGATGATGGGTTTTACCTGTAAAAAAAATTACTTCGCTTACAAATTTTTTACTCGATTCTTTTTCTAGGTCAGACGCCTTTTTTATTGGGAGCAATTCAATTTTATATTTTAACCCTCTATTAGTATTCATTCCTGCACTCGTGGAGGCATTGTTAATCGGCATTGAATACTGCGTTACCTTGTTCAACTGCCAAATGGCGGGGGAGCATGGGTGTTGAGTAAATATATTGCTAATATGTTCACTCTATGTTGGTATCGTGTGAGGGTTTCGTGTGCCTTGCACTGGCTAAAAAAGCGCAAGGTCGGGCGGCAAAGTCACATATGTTTACGTTTACGCTAGCTGCTTTGCTGGCATTTGAAAAACCGTTAGCCCCACAACTGAAACCGATTAGATTTACAGACGAATAAATGTGGTACAAAATATAATTAAAAAAATGGGGAAGCTGAGGCTGAAGATGATCAATGTTTAGCAAACATAGCTGCAAACAGTGTTGGATGCTTTAACGCGAAGCATGGTATGTATGAGATCTATGGCTGGGAAACTGCTTAACTAAATAGCCGAGGTATTGTCTAATTCTACTTTCACAATTAGTGCTGAGCAATTGAGGCTGTTTGGCAAATAAATTGACTTCAAATATTTTCTCCGAATTATTGGAGCTGGCCAGGGCCTTCCATTTAAAGTTTAGATTGGCTACTTCGGCATAATCTATTAGCGTATATCTTTGTCGTATGGTTCTGTCTTCATCACTCTTAGAAAATGCAGTTAATGAATTTGCCAAACTCCCCGGAATTGGTAAAAAAACAGCCTTGCGCTTAGTACTTCATTTGTTGAAACAGGATACCGATGAAGTGGCACATTTTAGCCATATTATCGCAAAAATGCGTTCGGAGATCCGCTTTTGCATTCAATGCCACAATGTTTCGGATGCAGAACGTTGCAATATCTGTATCAACAAACTTAGGGGTAATGAAACTATATGTGTAGTAGAAAATATACGCGATGTAATTGCCATCGAAAGTACCCAACAGTTCAATGGTTTGTACCATGTTTTGGGTGGAGTAATTTCCCCGCTTGATGGTGTTGGTCCCGATCAGCTAAGCATTGATGCGTTGGTAGAGCGCATTAAAAATGAACCTATCAAGGAACTTATTTTTGCCCTAAACCCCAACATACAAGGCGATACTACTATTTATTATATTAGCCGTAAACTAAAAGAAATACCGCTTAAAATTACCACCATCGCTAGGGGAATTGCTTTTGGTGGCGAGTTAGAATATGCCGACGAAATGACCCTTGCCAAAAGTATCAGCAACAGAATACCCGTAGAACATTATATCAATTCTCAATAGATTAGCTCACATTTTGGCGTTACCGCTTACTTATTATAAATTTGCATCCTCATGAAGGGGCGGATTTGTTTATTGTTCAACCCCTTGGTTCAAATGATGATGAACTAATAAACGAATTGCACTTCCACATACGCTCCGAAGCCGAAATTCGTTTATAAGTCTGATTTCTTTGTTTGGAAACCTTTAAATGGTTCCCTTTCTTCATGAACAAACATTATTTTTCTATGCATGTAAAAGCAACACGAAATAAATTATAAAATGTTAGACATTAAAGAAGAGCTTAAAAAACGTATTCTGATCATAGATGGGGCCATGGGCACTATGATTCAACGCTATAAACTAGAAGAGAATGATTATCGCGGAGAGCGCTTTAAAGATTGGCATTCAGATGTAAAGGGCAATAATGACCTGCTGAGCATTACACAACCTCAAATTATTGAAGCCATTCATGAGCAGTACCTCGAAGCAGGTGCCGACATCATTGAAACCAATACTTTTAGTAGCACCGTTATTGCACAAGCTGATTACGACATGCAAGCCCTGGCCTACGAACTCAACTTAGCTTCTGCTCGCTGTGCCCGTAAAGCAGCCGATAAATATACCGCGAAAGATGCTTCCAAACCCCGTTATGTAGCCGGAGCAATTGGTCCACTTAACAAAACACTTTCACTTTCGCCCGACGTTAATAATCCAGGCTTTCGTGCCGTTACCTTCGATGAGGTGGCAGCCGCCTACACGGAGCAAATCAAAGGCTTAGTAGATGGAGGCGTAGATCTATTGCTCATCGAAACCATTTTTGATACCCTCAATGCTAAGGCTGCTATTTATGCAGCTAAAAACTATTTTCAGAAAAATAACTTGCCCGAACTACCTCTTATGATTAGTGGTACCATCACGGATGCAAGTGGGAGAACGTTGAGCGGACAAACCTTAGAAGCATTTTATGTTTCGGTGATGCACGCCAACCCACTCAGTGTTGGACTAAACTGTGCACTAGGTGCTGCAGAAATGAGGCCGCATATAGAAGAACTGAGTGAAATTGCCAATTGCTTTACATCTGCTTACCCCAATGCCGGATTACCGAATGCATTTGGAGAGTACGATGAACAGCCACACGAAACTGCTCATATTATAGAAGAATGGGCGGCCAATGGCTGGCTCAATATTGTAGGTGGATGCTGTGGCACCACACCAGACCATATTAAACATATTGCAGATGAAGTGGCGAAGTTTCAGCCAAGGGCACTGCCATTGGTAGAAACAACTTAGTAATACAAAAAAAGTAGTACATCGGTTTCTCTATAAAAGAATTGGGTCGCCGAAAACAAACAAACATGAATACAATAAAACCATACCTGCGTCTAAGTGGCTTGGAGCCTTTGATTGTTCGTTCAGAAACAAACTTTATAAACGTAGGAGAGCGTACAAACGTAACCGGTAGTAAGAAATTTGCCAGATTAATTCTTGAAGGTTTGTATGAAGAGGCTCTCTCCGTAGCAAGGCAACAAGTAGAAAATGGTGCACAGATATTAGATGTGAACATGGATGACGCCCTTTTAGATGGGGTGAGCGCTATGACCACCTTCCTTAATTTGTTGCAGGCAGAGCCAGATATTGCTAAAATTCCGGTGATGATCGATTCTTCAAAATTTGAAATTATCGAAGCGGGTTTAAAATGTGTACAAGGAAAATGCATCGTGAATTCTATCTCGATGAAAGAGGGAGAAGAAAAATTTATTGAACAGGCCTTTATCTGTAAAAGTTTTGGTGCCGCCGTAATTGTAATGGCTTTTGATGAGGTTGGCCAAGCAGATACCAAAGAAAGAAAAGTTGAAATATGCCATAGGGCTTATAAAATATTGACAGAGCAAGTTGGCTTTGCACCAGAAGATATCATTTTTGATCCCAACATTTTTGCGGTGGCCACAGGTATTGAAGAGCACAATAATTATGCAGTAGATTTTATTGAAGCTACTCGCGAAATAAAACAACTGATGCCACTTACCAAAGTGAGTGGTGGAATAAGCAATGTATCTTTTTCATTTAGAGGAAACGACCATGTAAGGGAAGCAATTCACAGTGTGTTTTTGTATTATGCGGTAGGCGCGGGCATGGACATGGGCATTGTGAACGCAGGGCAGTTGGTGGTATATGATGAAATTGAACCCAACCTAAAAAAATTGTGTGAAGACGTGTTGCTCAATCGCAACAATGATAACAACGAAGCCACCGAAAGCCTAATTCAATTTGCAGAAACAGTAAAGGCAAAAGGGAAAGAGGTTTTGAAAGATGAAAGCTGGAGAAACGAGCCGGTAGAAAAAAGAATGGCCCATGCCCTCATTAATGGCATTACTGCATACATTGATCAGGATACGGAAGAAGCAAGGATAAAATATCCTAACCCCCTCGATGTAATTGAAGGCCCCTTGATGGATGGCATGAACATCGTTGGTGATTTGTTTGGTGCGGGCAAAATGTTTTTACCACAAGTGGTGAAAAGTGCAAGGGTAATGAAAAAAGCGGTGGCCGTACTTACTCCATTTATTGAGCAGGAAAAAGAAGACCGCAAGCTGGCGCATATTGCTGCAGGCACTGTAAACGAAGAAGCAGCAGGAGCACCCAAAATTTTATTGGCCACAGTAAAAGGCGATGTACATGATATCGGAAAAAACATTGTAGGAGTAGTATTGGGCTGCAACGGTTACGATATTATTGATTTGGGCGTAATGGTTTCTGCAGATAAAATTTTATCGGAAGCCAAAAAGCACCAGGTTGATATCATTGGACTCAGTGGATTAATCACACCTTCTTTAGACGAGATGGTACATATTGGGAGGGAGATGAAGCGGCTGGGAATGAACATCCCATTACTCATTGGAGGCGCCACTACCAGTAGGATGCATACTGCTGTAAAAATTGCTCCGGAGTATGATCATGGCGTGGTGCATGTGTTAGATGCCAGTAGAAGCGTAACGGTGGCCGGTAGTTTGCTGAGTAAGGAACAAAAACCTGCATTTTTATCAACGCTTAAAATAGAGTATGAAAAACTAAAAGAAGATTTTGGCAATAAAAAGGCTGTTAAACAAATGCTGTCTTTTGCACAAGCACAACAAAATCCGGCAAATATTAATTGGGAAGGGTTTACGCCAGTGGTACCAACGTTTACGGGTACACGCATTTATAAAAAATACGATCTCGCTGAAATTGCTGAATACATTGATTGGCAACCTTTTTTTATAGCATGGGAATTGCATGGCAAGTTTCCTGCAATTTTAACAGACAGTGTGGTGGGAGCAGAAGCTACCAAGCTTTACCACGATGCACAGGCCCTGCTAAAAACTATTATCGAAGAGCAATGGCTTTCTGCCCAAGGCGCAGTAGGATTTTGGGAAGCATCTAAAACGGCACCCGATTCTGTTCACCTGCATCACGAAGGCCAAGCGGTGAAGCTTGAGTTTTTGCGTCAGCAAATGAAAAAAGCGCCGGGACAACCAAATCTTTCGTTAGCAGATTTTATTGTACCGGCAGGTATGCCTGCACAAGATTATTTGGGGGCCTTTTCTGTAACCATTCAAGGTATTGAACCTCACATTAAAAGGTTTGATGACAATCTGGACGACTACAATAAGATCATTTTACAGGCATTGGCAGATCGATTTGCGGAAGCGTTTGCAGAATTGCTTCACAAAAAAACCAGAACTACTTTGTGGGGGTATGTTAGCGAAGAGCATTTGAGTAATGAGCAACTAATCAAAGAAGAATACATGGGCATACGACCTGCCCCTGGTTATCCTGCATGCCCCGATCACACAGAAAAATACAAGCTGTTTAAATTATTGGGCGGCGAGGAAGCCACGGGCATTCATCTCACAGAATCGCTGGCTATGTATCCCGCATCATCGGTTTGTGGATGGTATTTTGCACATCCAGAAAGCAAGTATTTTGGAGTAGGAAAAATAGAAAAAGACCAATTAATTGATTACACCAACCGGAAAACCGAAACCCTAGAAGAAATGAACAGGTGGTTGAGACCAGTGTTGGAGTAAAATAGTTAAATGAAAGCATAACAGCAGTTTCGATTAAAAGAGGCTGCCTTTTTATTAAGTTGTTGTAATTGAAAATGGATTATACATCAAATACAAGCGCAAATATGAGTTGGAAATTAAAGCTATAGAACAGGAGTTGAGTAAAAGTCAACTTTCGAGTTCGAACTTGGAAATGGCGGTAAAAAAAGGAATTTCGATTTCTAAAAAAGCTTTTAAGTTGTGGGTTTCAAGCGATTATAGTGATAAGCAGCGCTTGCAATATTTGATATACCCCGACGGGATTTTGTATGATAAGGAAAATAATACAGTTCGAACTCCAAGAGTTAATAGTTTATTCGCTGCTATCCCTTACCTGGCTTTCATTTCAGAGGAAAATAAAAATGGCCAATCTGTGCAGATTGGCCAAAATTCTTGTTTGGTGGCCCCGACAGGAATCGAACCTGTAATTAAAATTTAGGAAATTCTTGTTATATCCATTTAACTACGGGGCCATTATTTAAACATTAACTGCAGGATTTACTGCACTCTTTTACTTCCCATTTTCTCAAATCAAAGGAAACCTTTTCATTTTCAACGCCCTAAGTTTCGTGGATTGAATGAAAGTTTAGGAAACTTCTCTGCCTGTCGGCAGACAAGTATTCTATCTCTGCCTGTCGGCAGATATCCATTGAACTACGGGACCATAAATATATTTCAACCAGTTATCTAAAAAACAATTCTACCCTGCCGGCAGGCAAGTATTCTATCTCTGCCTGTCGGCAGATAAACATTAAACTACGGGACCTTCCAATTTACAACTTGTTGTAGCCGTTTTTGGATGGCAAAAGTAAGTTTTTATAGCATTTGTTAAAACAATATTTACATTTTAGCCCCGAATGAGCTCCGCCAACATTGTACTTTGCCACTGAAGCAGCTTGTGTTATCTTTACTCCCTAATTTTTGATGTTATGAAGTGGATCAATACCATTATTAAGTATCGCTTGTGGCTGGGAATCGGCCTGTTGGCCATTGCAGTTTTTGTAAACTATCAAACCAGTTTCTGGCCTTCCTTTATTTTGTACCTGATTGGTGCGGTATTGGTATTGGGCCATTTCTTGTTAGGACCTATGCGCCTCGTTCAATCTTATATGGAAGAAGGCGATATGGAAGGCGCAAAAAAAATTGTAGATGGCATCACATTCCCCGGCTTACTCATTAAACCTATGCGCTCTGTATATTATACCCTAAAAGGTAACCTGGCCATGGTAGATTCAAAGTTTGATGAAGCGGAAACACACATGAAAAAGAGTTTATCGCTCGGTGGAGGAGCCCTCACCAAACAAGCCGAAGGCCCCAATAAATTACAATTAGGAATGTTGGCTATGCAAAAAGGGAACATGAAAGAAGGGGAGTCTTACATTCGCCAAGCCATCCGCGCGGGTTTACCCGATAATGAAAACAACGCAGCAGCTTACCTGCAACTTTGTTCTATTATGATGAATAAAAGAGAGTTTCGTGCAGCCAAACAATATTTCAACAAGGCAAAAGGCTTCAAACCTACCACACCTCAAATCGTTGATCAAATTAAACAAATTGAAAAATACATTACCCGAATGCCAGGATAGTTAGCTGTTCTGGTGATGTTATTCAAAAGCGGCCGTCTGTAACATTGGCCGCTTCTTTTTTATTTTCCACTAATTTTAAAAAATCTTCTCTACTGCCTTAAAACGATAATTAAAAATATCGTTCAATTGTTTTTTTACAAACAAGGTGTTGGCGATATCGCCCAAAAACCAGAAAGGCATTTTGTAATGCACAATATCTGTCATCTCTACCCCACCAGATACTTCCCTAAAATGATGCTGGTGGTGCCATAAACTGTAAGGACCAAAACGTTGCTCATCTACAAAATATTTATGCTGTTCTACATGCGTGATCTCCGTCATCCAATATAGCGGAATCCCCAACACCGGACTCACTTTGTACTCGATAATTTGCCCCGCATACATCTTTTCGCCATGGTGCTTGGAGATGATGTTGAAACCAAGATTTTTTGGGGTTATTTCTGCTAAATTGGCTGGACTACTAAAAAAATCCCATGCTTTCTCCAAAGAAATAGGCAGTACCTGCGCCGTTTTTAAACTATATACCTTACTCATGTTATTATTTTAAACCTATTAACAAATTGTGGTCTGTTTTGTTTAATATTCATTCCTTTTTCGTTTTTATAAGTATATCAACATAGGAAGGGGGATGATTTATTTTGACTGAAATGCAAGTCAAAACTTTTGTAATACATAACACTTCAAATTGATTGAAATGAGAACTAAACTGTAAGTTTGCTAGAGTACTTGCAATGCCCAACAATATTATTACTACTACCCACTTTAATCATTACACATGCAATCTTACAAAGAGAATCTTTTACAAAAATTTACCTCTACCTATAATCAACTCAACGCACAGCAACGTGTTGCTGTAGATACAATAGACGGTCCGGTGATGGTGATAGCTGGCCCCGGAACAGGCAAAACCCAAATACTGGCCGCAAGAATTGGAAAGATATTATTAGAAACAGATGCTTTACCAGAAAACATTTTGTGCCTTACCTATACCGACGCCGGCGCCATCGCCATGCGCAAAAGATTGCAACAATTTATTGGTGCAGATGCCTACAAAGTAAATATTTATACCTTCCATGCTTTTTGCAACGACGTAATTCAAGATAATTTATCCTTGTTCGAAAAAAACACATTGGATGCCATTTCTGAATTAGAGAGCATTCAATTGTTTAAACAGTTAATTCATCAGTTTGCTAAAAACAATCCCCTCAAAAGATACCGCGGAGATGTTTATTTTGAGATCAATAACCTGCGTCAATTATTTTCTTCTATGAAAAGAGAGGGATGGACGCCTGAATTTATTATTCAAAAAATTGATGAATACATCAGCACCTTAGCTAACAAAGATGAGTTTGTGTATAAACGAAAATATAAGCAGTTTAATGTAGGCGATTTAAAAGAAGATAAAATAAAAGCAGAAATTGAAAAAATCGAAAAACTAAAAGCGGCCGTAAATGAATTTAATCACTATCAACAACTGATGCATCAACGCAACCGGTACGATTTTGATGATATGATTAACTGGGTAATTAGGGTGTTTGAAGAAAATAATTCACTGCTATCTGACTACCAAGAAAAGTTTCAGTACATTCTGGTAGATGAATTTCAGGATACAAGCGGAACACAAAACCGCTTGGTACAACTCTTAGTAAATTATTGGGATGTGCCCAATGTATTTGTAGTAGGCGACGATGATCAAAGTATTTTTCGTTTTCAAGGAGCGAATGTAGAAAATATGTTGGGCTTTGCCAGTAGGTATGCCAACACTTTGAAAACGGTGGTACTCACCAACAACTATAGAAGCACACAACCCATTTTAGATATTTCTAAAACACTCATCAATAAAAATGAAGAGCGCCTGGTAAAGCAAATAGTAGGATTGAGCAAAGAAATGATTGCCTCCAATGAAAAGATCATGCATCTTAAGCACCGGCCTTTGCTGATAGAATACAATAGTATTCGCGAAGAAATGGTGGGCATTACCAATGATGTTTATGATCGTATAAAAGAAGGTGTTCTGCCTGGTAAAATCGCCGTTATATATAAAGAAAATAAATACGGATTAGAGTTGGCGCAATATTTTAGGTTGAAGGGCATACCAGTATACAGTAAACGAAGTATCAATTTGCTGGAACATCCTTTTATAAAAAAACTATTGAGTTTGCTTAGATACTTATACGCAGAACATGATACCCCTTATGGAGGAGATGAGGCTTTGTTTGAAATATTACATTATGATTTTTATCAAATTCCTCCTATCGAAATTGCTAAACTAACAGTAACTGTAAACGCAGAGAAGTACAAGGGTAAAAAAACTTCTATCAGAAGAATGTTGAACGATAAAGCTCATGAACTTCCCTCCACTTTGTTTGATACGGGGATACACCCGGGATTAAAAAAAATAGATGCAATACTTGAACAATTAATTGCTGATGTACCCAATGTTACGTTACAGCAACTATTTGAAAATGTAATACAGAATGGAGCTGTTCTTACTTATATCATGCAACATCCCGAAAAAATTGCTCTAATGCAAATGCTTACTGCGCTTTTCGATTTCATCAAAGACGAAACCAGCAGAAATCCTTTTTTGCAATTAGCAGGGTTGATAGATATTATAGATTTGATGAAAAAAGAAGAGATACCGTTGTCCATGAAGTTGTTACCGGGAAACGACAAGGGCGTAAATTTACTTACCGCACATGGAAGTAAAGGATTAGAATTTGAGTATGTTTTTTTTACTGGCGTAAATTCTTCAACCTGGGAAAAAAAGCGAAAACCAGTTAGTGGCTACAAACTGCCCGATACTTTGTTTTCTTCTCTACCTGCATCATCAGAAGAAGAAGAGTTACGCCGTTTATTTTATGTTGCACTCACCAGGGCAGAACAGCACTTGATCATATCTTACGCTCGTCACAAAAATGATGGAAAGGAAATAGAACCGTCTAAGTTCATTGCAGAAATTATGGAAGAGCACGATCTTGAATGTAACAGCATCAATTTGTCGGATGAAGTACTGCTCGAATACCAACTTTTACAGTTTATTGCACAAGCTCCAGAAATAGCGCAAGCAGAAGATGATTTTATATCGCCCTTGCTCGAAAAATTTGTGATGAATGTAACAGCACTCAACAGTTATTTAAAATGCCCACTTGGGTTTTATTACCAAAACCTCATTCGCATACCATCAGGTAAAAATGAAGCAACCGAGTTTGGAAGTGCCATTCACTATGCACTCGAAAAATTGTTTAGCACGATGAAGGAAAGTGGCAATAATACATTTCCTAATAAAGAAGCCGTGATTGAACATTTTAATTGGTATTTGCAAAAACATCGAGAAAATTTTACCAAAGAGGCGTTTGCCCGAAGGCTCGAATATGGCGAGGAAGTACTTAACAATTATTATGATACATACATACAGCAATGGAATACTGCAGTAGCAGTAGAACGCAACATTCGTGGGGTAATTGTAAACGGTGTTCCACTAAAAGGAAAGCTCGATAAACTAGAGTTTAATGGAAAAGAGGTAAATGTAGTAGATTATAAAACAGGCGATATTGAAAATGCCCTACCAAAAATGAAAGGTCCGAACGATAAAATGCCCAGCGGTGGCGACTATTGGCGACAAGCGGTTTTTTATAAAATACTTATTGATTTTAATCATCACAACGATTGGAAAGTAATCAGCACTGAGTTTGATTTCATAGAGCCCGATAAAAAGAAAAAGTATAGAAAAGAAAAAATTATCATCAGTGTGCAAGATACCGAAACAGTGAAGCAGCAAATCACAGAGGTATGGGCAAAAATACAGGCTAAAGATTTTTACACAGGTTGCGGCAAAGAAGATTGCCATTGGTGCAATTTTGTAAAAGATAACCAGCTTCAAGTTGCGTTGCACGATTTGGAGGAAGAGGAGTAATAAGTAAACGTAAAACACCGTCAAATGCCCATAAATTTGGTCCCGGCAATTGTTTGTTGGTTGGCCAAAGAGTCGAAAGCATCCCAGTTGTAGCCATTGGTAGCACTAGTAGTAGCTTCAACAGCTCACCGGTTGCCCATCATAACTGTTTTTCTTATTCCTTTGATGCAGATGGATTGCTTGGTTTTGTAAAACTTCTAATGAGCTGCCAGGTGCTGCTATCTGAATCAAATACGGTGTTTAATCCTTGTTCCTCCATGGGAGGATCGCCCATAAAATCGTCTCCTTTTTTCCAAAAAACCTGATTGAGAATCGGGCGTGCGTTGCCACCAAATGCCCAAAAATTGCAGCCTGCAATTACCCCTGCACTTTTGTGCTTTTTCCAGATGCCAAAAATATTGGCGTAATATTTATTTCTCCAAGTAACAGCACTGCCTGCTGTAAAAACATGCGCATCTCTAGGCAAACCAAATTCTTCGATCACCAATGGTTTCTTGATGGCCATCGCTATGGCTACATGTTTTTGTATATACTGGTTGGTATTGTTTAAAACGGTATCAAAATATTGTTGAATTGAATCTGCTTTAAACCATCCCCAGTTTTTTGGCCAGATGTGTATGGTAAGGTAATCGATGTTAATGTTGTTATGAACGGCTTGGTATACTTCCATGCTTTCTGTTCCAATATCACCTTCTGCGCCAATGGTAACCAAATGATTCTTGTCTATTTGTTTAATAAGTGACGCCATATTGCTGATCCATTTTTTATAAGCTTCAATGGCATTGGGTCTCATTGGTCTTGGTTCATTGGCCAATTCCCATGCCATGATAGCCACATCATCTGTATACTTTTTTCCGGTGATACTGTTGGTTCTGCCTACCAATAATTTTAATTGTGTGTTGTACCCATCTATACATGGTTGGCAACTATAAAATTTACTTACATAGTCGCGGTTTTCATCCCATGATAATTTTCTTCGCATAATAGAATCTGGTAGCAAATTGTTCCAGTTGAGGTATTGTAAAAAACCACCCGACCATTCCCAATTATTGCTGATGAATAAGACGGCTTTCATATTGCGTTTGCCCAATTCTACAAGCAAATAATCGAGTCCATATAAAACGGAACTGTCAAATACATTGGAGTTAGTTTGCAAAGGAGGTTGTACTCTTGGTACGCCGTTAACGAGTCCTTCGCCTTCAACAGCCGTCATTACCCTTACATTGATAACGCCTTGTTGTTGTAAAAAGTCGAGTTCTTGTTGTAACCTTTTTTTTCCTTCTATAGAATTGCCGAGTAAGCCTGCATACCAGTAGTTGGTGCCAATATAACGGTAACTGCTATCGCCAATGAAGAACTGACTGTCTTTTACTTTTACAAAATCATGTTTGGACTCACATGCTGCAAAAAACAGGGCAAAGCTTAGCCATCCAAATATGGTTTGGATAAATTTCATGTAGTTGACTTTTATTTCAATCATGATACAAAGATTACACAATATACAGGCAGTTTAATCACTTGTATTTCATAACTGGCTATTAAAAGGGTAGATGGATGATAATTTATCGTTTGCCGATATTCACTTAACATTTTGCCTCTTGAAACCAGCCCAATGTTGTTGCATTTATTTACGTCATGACGAAATTGCTTAAAAGAGATGTTGATGGGCAAACCAGCACATTCTTCACCCGAAAATTATGCAATCATTCCCATGAATTGTATAACATTAACCATGTGCTATTTTATAGCTTTGTGTATAATTGTCCTTACTCACTCATCAACATATGAACTACTTACCTAGTAGTATCTACATCAATCTGCGTTAAACGAAAGGATGACAAGGATTGGACTAAACTGTTATTTAAATTATGTTGAGAAAAATGTAAAGTACATTGTTTGGTCAGATATGATCTTCAAACTTTTGGCTTTTCTTTTATTAATTGAATTTAAAATGCTGTTTATTATGGTCTATCAAACATCCATTATGGAAATAGGGATTTTATACACACTTCATGAAATGAAGAACCCGCTGACAGCGATTTTATTGTGCTTAGATTTATTAGAATCAGACGATGGCACTAATAGAGATTTTTTTCAAGAAACCATCAAACGCAAAGTGATGGATATGAAGGTTAAAATCAATGATTTATCGGACTACCTAGTTAATTCTAACTATGCACATTCTGCATTTTAATAGCGGGTGTTTATTTTAGAAATATAGATAGTGTAAAAAAGAATAGCCCCTGGTAAAACAGCGGCTATTCTACAATATAATGATTTGTTACTAAGACCTTTAGTTCTTTTACGTCAATCGTGATTATCGTCTTTAATAAATGGTCGGTGAGTTTGGGTTCCTCAAATCCTCTTGGGTTGGGGAATTTTAACCTAACCATTTTTTTAAACCAATGGCATCACAACCTTCAAACTGTGTGAGTGGCCCTTTGCTTATCTCATCAACAAAGTATCCAGTCTTCCACTCTAGTACGTATTCTAAATTTAATTTATAGTCATCATATAAAATGCTACATCATAAGAACCACCAATCATTTTATACGTGTCTGATAAAAAATAAACTTATAATGAAAAAAATCTAAGGTTCCTCGGCATCTTGTTTGTAACAACTTCTCAAGCACTACGGTTTCTTCACACAACTCCGTTTCTTTAAATTAGAACATAGCACTACTGGTCTTATTTCTACCCCTACTAACAATTCCCCAAAAATTCCATTCATATTTCATAAATTGTCGGTTCTAAATTATATGCTACCATGCTAAAAAATCTTCTTTTTGTTGTATTGATGGTCATCGTTTTTACAACACAAGCTCAGCAAAACAAACCTGCCCCAAAGTCAATGGAATGGAAGGATGTTTCTTCTTGGCGGTATATTTCACCTAATTCTGTCAATGTTTCTGCTGATGGGAAATGGACTGCATATGCCATGGTAGCTGCGGAGGGTGACGGAGAAATCATTTTAAAAAACCTTAATACCGATTCTGTAAAACGTTTTGCAATAGGTGGAAGTACCAATCCTTCTATGCAGTTTTCGGAAGATGGTAAATGGTTTGTGTATAAAGAATATACTTCTTACAAAGAAACCAAGGCTGCATCAAAAACGCCTGGCAAACCCTTGTTTCAAAAACTGCATTTAGTACAATTAAATACACTTACAAAAACATTTTTTGAAAAAGCTGGGTCATATAGCTTTAATGGAAAAGCAGAAACATACTTAGCAGTAGAATTGCTCAAAGAAGCCGCAGCCGGTGCTAGACCTGGCGATGCCGGTACAGATTTGCTGTTATACGAATTAGCCAATGGTAAAAAAATTAGTTTGGCCAAAGTAGGGGAGTATGCATTCAATAAAAAAGGCAATACACTTGCCTACACTGTTTCTGGCGCTAACAACACAGAAAACGGTTTGTTTTCTATGAACGTGGCAGATAAACGCATTGCTGTAATTGAAAATGATACCACTACTTATAAAATGCTGAGATGGTCAGAAGAGCAAGATGCTTTGACGGTATTAAAACTTACAAAAGATAAAAATTTTAAAACAGATAAAGGAACTGTGTTGGGTGTAAAAAATGTATCTGGTACTCCAGCTCTGTTTAATTACGATCCTTTTAAAGATTCTTTAAACTTTCCAAAAAAAATGACCATCAGCGGCAACAGCGCTCCTTATTGGTCAGAAGATTTAAACAGTATTTTCTTTGGCATCAACAGTCTTGAAGCTGTAAAAAAAGAAATGGCTGATGCAAGTAAAAAAGAAAATACAGTTGTCGATTCTAAATCTGATCTCGAAAAAATTAAAGCGGATACCAGTATCAAGTCTATCGATGACATGAAAAAAGCATTGGCTAAATTAGATAAACCTGCGCCCAAACCTACCGATAAAAAAGACATTGATAAACCAGATATGGTCATCTGGAACTGGCAAGACAAACGCTTGCAAAGCAACCAACAGGTTACTGAAAGAGCAGATAAAAACTTTTCGTTTGCTGCGATGTACCATGTGCCATCTAAAATATTCAGACAGTTAAGCGATAGTGCTATGTTGTCTGTTCGCATCATGCCAAAAGAATTATACGCATTGGGATTGTCTGATTCTGCCTATTTGTTAGACCGGAATTTAGATGGACAAAACTACACCGATCTCTACACGATAAATTTAGCTACCGGTGAAAAAGATATGTTTAAGGAGAAATTTTACATGCCCAGTTTTGCATCCATGCCCAACCCTTCACCCGATGGCAAGAAATTTATTTATGGCAACGATGGTCATTATTACGTGTATGATTTAACTAGCAAGAAAAGTCAAAATATAACAGCAACCATTCCTACTTCTTTTGTAAATACAGAAGATGATCACAATGTTATTAAACCATTAACTGGTATTTCTGGATGGAGTGCAGACAGCAAATACATTCTCATCAACGATCTGTGGGATCTTTGGCAAGTGAATGCTGATGGTTCAGGTGCAGAAAACCTAACACAAAATGGCAAAGTAGATAAAGTCCGTTACCAGCGTAGGTACAATATTTACCCAGATGACAAAGGCATAGATCTTAAAAAACCACAGTACTTCGGCATTTATGGCGAGTACAGCAAAAAGAGTGGTATTGTAGTGTTGCAACCTGGTAAAAAAGGATTGAATGCTGGGGCAAACAGGTTGGTTTGGGACGATGTTACCTTTAGTAATTTCAATAAAGCATTGAACGCTGAAAGTTATTATTATAGCAAAGAAACTTTTAATAAAGCACCAGAATATTTTATTGCGAATAACCAAATATCAAACGCAAAACAATTTACCAACAATACACCCGATAAAGATAAATACACTTTCAGTTCCGGTACAAGGTTGGTAAATTATGTAACAGACAAAGGCGATTCTTTGCAAGGGGTAATTTATTTGCCTTCCAATTATATTGAAGGAAATAAATATCCAACCATCGTTTACTATTATGAAAAAACCAGCCAAGGTATGCACCGTTATGCAAATCCCGCCTTCCCTGGTGCAGGTTATAACCCTGCTATGTTTACCAGCAATGGCTATGCAGTATTTACACCAGACATCGTTTACAAAATGGATGATCCTGGTATGAGCGCAGTATGGGCAGTATTGCCTGCGGTAAAAGCGGCTATTGCAACAGGCATTGTAGATGCAGATGCCATGGGCTTACAAGGCCACAGCTGGGGCGGATACCAAACTGCCTTCTTAGCAACACAAACAAACATGTTCAAAGCAGCGGCACCCGGCGCAGCACTTACCAATATGGTGAGCATGTACAGTTTAATTTATTGGAATACTGGTGGTGGAAATGGTGCCATCTTCGAAGCAAGTCAGGGACGATTTAGAGGTGCACCTTGGGAAAACTGGGATTCATATTTAAGAAATTCACCCATCTACCATGTAAAAAAATTGCAAACCCCCATTCTAATGTTACACAATGATAAAGATGGTGCTGTTGATTTTACACAAGGCGTTGAATTTTACAATGCCATTCGCAGATTAAAAAAGCCAGTGGTGATGATTCAATACAAAGGAGAAAACCACGGCATTGCTAAACTAGAAAACAAAAAAGATTATGCCGTAAGAATGATGGAATTTTTCGATCATTTTCTAAAAGGCAAACCAGCCCCCGATTGGTGGAACAAAGGGGTAGACCGTTTGCAATTAGAAGCGCATTTAGAGGATAGGGCGTTTTAAGAGAAGGGGTAACAGCTTCGTGGACATACTTTATAAAAGGCAATTGCCTTTTATCGTCCCTATAGTCGCTATTGTCACTTTAAGATTCTCCCAGTGACAATAGCGACCTTAGTGACAATAGTGCCCAACTCTAAACCAATGTTTTACACAACGTAAAAGCGAAATAATAAACTTATTATGGTCACTCCAGTCCCCTTGGTCCATAAATTTTTTTCTTTCTAAATAAAAAATTTGTAATTTAAAGTTCAATTAATTCAAAACCGTACCCACCCAAATGAAAACAAACAACAACTCCAACACAGGGTTTATACCTCCGCATGGGGGCTATAAAAATCTAATCAGTTATCAGAAAGCAGAAATCGTGTACGATGGCACCGTTTATTTTACCACACGTTTTTTCCGAAAATATGATAGAACCATCGATCAGATGGTGCAGGCAGCACGAAGTGGCAAACAAAACATTGCCGAAGCCAGTATGTTTTCTGGCACTTCTAAAGAAGTAGAAATAAAACTCACTAACGTAGCAAGAGCTTCGTTGGAAGAATTGAAAATTGATTATCAAGATTTTTTACGAACCAATCAACTCCCAATCTGGAATAAAGAACACATTTTAGTGAACAGATTAAGAGCGCTCAATAAAACGCCCAACGCCAATTACGATACTTACAAAAAAGCTATTGAAAACGATAGCCCCGAAATTTGCGCCAATGTGATGATCGGCCTTATTAACGTGGTAGGCTTTTTATTAAGGAAACAAATAGAGGCTCTCGAATTGGCCTTTTTACAAGATGGCGGCTTCCGAGAACGAATGGCCAAAGCCAGAACGGCACAAAGAAGAAACAGTCCCAATGATAAGTAAAAATCTTACTATTGTCACGAGGGTTCCAATAGTCATTTAAAGTTTTACTATGTAAAGCTTTAAATCATCAGGGACTATAGCGACCTTAGGGAAAATAGTGGTATGCATTAAATAATATATCTAAAAAAACCACCGCCTCTTAGCAGTGGTCTTAATCTTTAAAAAAACATTATTTCTACCTACTCCAATTCAGCTTCCCCATTTTTACATCTCTTGAATTTCCTCCAATCATAATGTGAAATTCGCCGGGCCAACTTATAAATAAGCTGGCAGGAGGGAGGCAATGCTTTTACAGCGGAGGCGATATGGTTTTCTAAATCGTGCAATTCGGCTATTTGGTCGGGGTTGCTATATTCCGATACAAATTCTACCTGCAGTTCTTCAATTGAAAATTTAGCTTGTTTGTTTTCCTGTTTCAGTTTATAAACAGCCGCATTCTTGGCGCTCACCAACAAGTACAATTTGAGGTTGTTAATTTCCATCAGCTTTTTTCTTCTTTCCCAAACTTCTAGTAAAAGGTCACTTGCAATTTCTTCTGCTAATACCCTAGATTTCACAATGGAAAAAGCAAAGTTTTGCAGCGAAGGGAATAAAATAAAAAACAGTGATTTGTAGGCAGACTGATCCTCATATGTTGCAATTTGGTATTGCAATTCGGCAATGTTGCCGTCGTTATGTTGGTATGCGTTTGTACCCATCTGACAAGAATCGATTTGCTAAGCTAGACTAAATCTGCTCATATTCGTAACAATACGGCAACATTACAGTTTTGAGAACATAAGGTTCAATTGAAAGATTCCCAATATCTTCAAAATGCTGCATCCGGGTGGAATATTATAAGGATGTAAAAATATTTTGTAAACATGCGAATGCAGTTTATTTCAGGAGTCCTATATATATTATTATGTTTGTTGCACCATAAACATTTTACATGATGCTTGCTTTCAAATATAGGTGGTCATTATTTTTCGCCTTGTTATTGTCGATACAAACAAACGCACAAACCAATTACAGTGCACTTGTAAATCCTTTTATAGGAACTGGTGGACATGGCCATACCTATCCAGGTGCTAGTATGCCTTTTGGTATGATGCAGTTAAGTCCAGATACGCGTCTCGAAGGTTGGGATGGCTGCAGTGGGTATCATTATTCTGATAATAAAATTTATGGGTTTAGTCACACCCATTTGAGCGGTACCGGTATCGCAGATTATTGTGACGTATTGCTCATGCCTTTTACCGGTGATGTGCAATGGAAAAACAGTGACTATGCCTCACCGTTTTCTCATGACAATGAAAAAGCTAGTCCAGGGTTTTATGAAGTACTGCTCAACAAACACCAAATAAAAGCATCACTCACCACATCGGTACGGAGTGGCATGCACCAATACCAATTTCCAAATGGCAGCAAAGAAGGTAAAGTGTTATTAGATCTTTCTCATCGTGATCAGGTATTGGCATCTTCATTAGAAATTGTAAACGACCGGGAAATTAGGGGCATGCGAAGAAGCAAGTCATGGGCCAGTAACCAAGTAGTGTATTTTTACATTCAATTTCAACAGCCTTTTACCAACTACGGTATAGCCATCAATGATACGCTGTTACTGCAAAACAAATTGAATACGGTAGAAGGCAACAACATCAAATCGTATTTTAGTTTTAATATCAATGGTAATGAACCGCTTCAATTAAAAATAGGCATCAGCAGTGTGAGTGCAGCTAATGCACAACAAAATTTGGAAACAGAAATTCCTCATTGGAATTTTAATCAAACCCAACAAGGAGCTACCAACGCGTGGAACAAAGAATTGGAAAAAATTGAAGTGAAGGGTGGAACTATCAACGAGCAAACGATATTCTATACAGCTTTGTATCATGCTTCTTTAGCGCCAAATGTATACACTGATGTAAATGGAGATTATAGAGGTACCGATGGCAATGTGCATCATGCAGTAGGTTTCACCAATTATTCGGTGTTTAGTTTATGGGATACATACCGGGCGTTACATCCACTTATGACCATAACAAATAGGCAACGAACCAATGATTGGATACAAACTTTTTTAGCACAATACAAGTATGGCGGTATGTTACCAGTTTGGGAACTGAGCGGCAACGAAACCTTTTGTATGATTGGTTATCACTCCGTACCAGTGATTGTAGATGCCTATCAAAAAGGCATTCGGAATTTTGATGTAGCGTATGCGTTAAAAGCAATGACAGATTATGCCGAAAGCAAAAGACATGGGTTGGAACATTATATCAATAAAGGATTTATCAGTAACGATAATGACCATGAAAGTGCTTCTAAAACCGCAGAGTATGCTTACGATGATTGGTGTATTGCACAATTCGCCCAAATGATTGGCAACGAAGCGGTCTATAAAAAATACATGCTGAGGGCACAGCAGTATAAAAATTTATTTGATCCATCAACCGGTCACATTCGTGGGAAAGTACAGGGTTTTTGGTTCAGTCCGTTCAAAGCCACAGAAGTGAATAATTTTTTCACCGAAGGCAATTCATGGCACTACAGTTTTGCAGCGCCACAAGACATTAGTGGGATGATAAAGCTGTATGGAGGCAAAACAAACTTTGCTAAAAAAGTGAATGAATTGTTTACTACAAATGAAGCGTTGAGTGGCCGCGACCAAGCAGATGTAACCGGTTTGATAGGTCAGTATGCACAAGGTAATGAACCCAGTCACCACATGGCATATTTGTTCAATTACGCAGGACAGCCTTGGCGTACGCAAGAATTGGTGCAGCAGATTTGTAGCAATTTTTACAAAAATGATCCCGATGGTTTAATTGGCAATGAAGACTGCGGACAGATGAGTGCATGGTATGTATTAAGTGCAATGGGCTTTTATCCCGTAACACCGGGCAGTGGTGATTATGCGTTGGGTACACCCATTTTTGACGAGGTCATTATTCATCAGGAAAACGGAAACGATTTTATCATCAAAGCCAACAACAAACAACCCAATCATTTTTATGTGCAATCAATGATGTTGAACGGTGTTGATTACCCCGCAACATTTTTAAAACATACCAATATTGAAAAAGGGGGCACATTGCAATTTAATATGGCGGCCACACCTAATTACAAAAGAGGTATTCTTCAGAAAGATATGCCAACTGCGTCTATTGATGACCGTGAGTTTGTTGCTGTGCCTTATTTTGACATGAGTAGCAATAAAATTAAAAATAGTTTGTTGATTCAGTTGAAACACATTGATCCAACAGCTAAGATTTTTTACAGCATTCAATATGATAAAAAATCAGCAGCTTCTTTTAAGATATACAGCAAACCTTTTGTATTAAAGGATGCAGCTACGATTCGTTTTTATGCATCAAAAAATACTTTCAAAAGCAAGTATGTTTCACAGGAATTTTACAAAGTGGTTACAGATCGAACCATCAGCATTCAATCTGAAGTGCATCCGATGTACACGGCGGGCGGCAATGATGCTTTGATAGACGGTATTGTTGGAACTACCAATTGGAAAACCGGCGAATGGCAAAGCTATTTTGCAAAAGATTTTGAGGCCATCCTTCAATTCAAAGAACCACGTAATTTTTCTTATGTAGGCATCCACGTGTTGCAGGATGTGAGTCCGTGGATCGTGTATCCGAAAGAAGTACAATTTTTTATCAGCAACGATGGCATTAACTATTTACCATTAACCACAGTTAAAAATACGGTAGCCCCCGAAGACCCAGCAACACAGGTACAACAGTTGGGAGGGACAGTAAAAGCCACTGCAAAATTTATTCGTATTCGGGCACTAAATGGAGGTGCGTTACCCAAATGGCACGAGAGTGCCGGGCAAGCCAGTCATTTGTTTATAGATGAAGTATTGGTAAGATGATACGGTTGGTACCACAGTAGCAATTACTAGCACACAGGTTGTAAATTCTGCTGTAAATTCTTATCATTTTTGGCACTCTTCATTTATAATATTCTGCTGTAAATTGCAGGAACAATCCTTACAGTATGTTTTCAGTACAATCAATTTATAAAAACGGTTTTTACATCTTGGTACTTCTAGATGAGGCTACTCAAACTGCTGCAGAGATCATACCCAGCTGTGGCGCCATTTTGCATGGTTTTACAGTAATTCATGATGACGCCCCTTTAAATATTGTAGATCATTACAAAAATAAAAATGATGCAGATAATGCATTTGAAACTGGTGGCTTTAAAAGTGCCAAATTATCACCCTTTGTTTGTAGAATGAAAAACGGTGTGTATCGTTTTGCAGAAAAAGAATACAAGAGTGCAGGATTTTATTTGGGCGATCATGCTATTCATGGGCTCATTTATAAACAAGCATTTAACATTACCGACCAAGGAGCCGATGCCCAAAAAGCTTTTGTGCAAATGACTTATCACTATCGAAAATTAGATTCAGGTTATCCTTTTGATTATGATTGTATAGTAACCTACGAATTGCGCGCCCACAACCAGTTAAGCATCAGTACTACCATCATCAATAAAGATGCAGGTAGTATTCCGGTGGCCGATGGCTGGCATCCTTATTTTACTTTTGGAGGATCTATCAACGATTGTATGTTGGAGTTTCAAAGTATAGCCCAACTAGAATTTGATGCCGATTTAATACCCACTGGTAAATTAATTCCTTATGAAACATTTGGTTCGATTCAGCAAATGGGCAATCAATTTTTCGACCATTGTTTTGTGGTGAACTTTGCCGAATGCCAGCCGATGCTAGTTTTCAGAGACTCTGCAAAAAAAATACAACTCGAAATTAGGCCCGATAAAACTTATCCATATCTTCAAATATATACACCGCCACATCGAAACAGTATTGCTATTGAAAACCTTAGCGCTGCTCCCGATGCCTTTAACAATGGCTTGGGTTTGATCATACTGGCAGCTGGTGAAACTGCTCATTTTAGTACTCAATACAGCATTCACTCTTTATAAACTATTGATGAATATACTTGCCTCTGCCATACAAAAAATTTACAAAGAGCGTTTTACAGAAGACCCTAGTTTGTTTTTTTCTCCGGGCAGAATAAATATCATCGGCGAACACATTGATTACAACGATGGGTTTGTAATGCCAGCCGCTATCAACAAAGGCATCTACTATGCCATCGCTTTAAACGGTTCAAACGATATTCAATTTTATGCCACAGATGTAGATGAATATTATCATACTACCGTAGCTACCATACATAAAGAAAGTAGTTGGAAAAATTATGTATTGTCGGTGTTGAATCAATTTCAAAAAATTGGGATTGAGCTCAAAGGATTCAATTGCGTGTTTGGCGGAGATATCCCTATAGGCAGCGGACTCAGTTCTTCTGCAGCTGTAGAAGGCGGATTGGCTTTTGCGGTTAATGAATTGTTGCAAGCAGGGTTGAGCAGAAAAGATTTGGCGTTGCTTTGTCAGCGAGCAGAACACGATTACCCCGGTGTAAAATGTGGCATCATGGATCAGTTTGCCAACATGATGGGAAAAAAGGGGGAAGTGATTTTGTTAGACTGTAGGTCACTAGAGCACCACTATTTTCCTATTCAATTAGATGGTTGGGAGATAGTATTGGTAAATACCAAAGTACATCATTCATTAGCGGGAGGAGAATACAACAAACGAAGAAAAAATTGTGAAGAGGGATTAAAAATTTTGCAAACAAATACTTCTATCCAATCTTTTAGAGATGTAAAAGATATCCATGAATTGCTGCCGTTTAAAACAGCCATGGGTGAAGAAGTGTACCAGCGTTGTTTGTTTGTGGTAGAAGAAATAAAACGAACGCAATCTGCCAGTGCTTGTTTGCAACAAAATGATATTTTAGGCTTGGGCAAATTAATGTATGCAACTCATGTTGGTTTGAGTGAATTATATGACGTGAGCTGCAAAGAATTAGACTGGCTGGTAGATTATGCACAACAAAATAAAGCCATTGCAGGCGCACGTATGATGGGGGGCGGATTTGGTGGTTGTACCATCAATATCATTCAAAAAGAAGCGGTGGCTGAATTTACCCATGCAGTTTCAACAGATTATTTGGAGAAGTTTGGTAGGCAGCCAGAAGTATATGTAGTGGAAACTTCTGATGGGGTTACTGCATTGTAAAACTCTAATGAGGTTCACTTACACTTTGATATAGATCTTCTTTTTATCCATCCACCAAGCAATCAACCACATCAAGCCGATAAAAAACAAAGCATACATCAGTGAGCCATTTCTGGGATCATTAAACAATGGACTACATATTTTTTCATAGATCCAGTTGAAAGGTGTGAGGAATTTATTTTTGCCACTCTCACTAACGCCGTTGGGTATACGAATCAATGCCAATAAACGCGGCAATGCACCACTCAATACGAATATGAACAAGGCATTTTTACCAAACACATCAAAAAATCTGCTCCAAGCTCCTTTTTTATTATTGAATTCAATAAGGTAGATCATCATGCTCAATACCAGTAAGGCTAGGCCTGTTGTGTATACTGTGTAACTGCTGGTCCAGATTTTTTTATTGATGGGAAACTGCATGTCCCACACAAATCCGGTAAAAACCAGTAGGGCGCCGGCCACAAAAAGGCCGTTTAACATTTCGGGAGTTTTACCTTTGGTTAAAATATAATGGCCTGCCATGTATCCGAATACCACTTGTACAATGGCGGCAAAACTGCTCATCAACCCTTCTGGATCAAAAGGGATGCCTTCTCCTTTGTACAAATGTTTGCTGCCTAGCAAATAAATATCGATGTTGGTCCCAAACCATCCAGCCAAACTAAAAGGGTCTGAAGGGTTGCCTGCTATACAAATAAACCAATAGGCTAATAAAAGAAACGTACTAGCTATAAAAGCGCCCTTTGCTTTTAGATAGTACAAAAGTAAAGAGGCTACAAAATAACAAATAGCAATACGTTGCAACACACCCATGAAACGAATGTTGGCTAATTTTTTCATTACCAACTCGCCCGTTGCATTGTATTGCACAAATGGAAACAGATTTAATAAAAGTCCGATGAAAAAAATCAGGAAAGTTCTTTTTAAAATTTTTTGCCAGAAAACGCTTGGTCCAGCGGCTTCTAGCCGGGGCAAAACAAACGCCATAGCATTCCCAACTGCAAATAAAAAGAAGGGGAACACCAGATCGGTGGGTGTACATCCATGCCATGTTGCATGTTTCAAGGGGTCGTACATATGGCTCCAACTTCCAGGATTGTTTACCAATATCATGAGTGCAACCGTTGCACCCCGAAACACATCAAGCGAATAAAAACGTTGGTTCATGTTAGAGGGTTAAATATTCAGCAAATCGACTCAATGCCCGTTGCGTGAACCTGGCATTTTTTTCAAGATAAAAAAGAAATCCAAAATACCCACACATTATGTAAACAAACATTCATTTACTATAATAATTCAAATCTGTTTTTGATGCAGCTTTATTTTATTGATGTTTGAAAAGTACTATATATTTCTATATAAACAGCTCAAAGAATGGGGTAGATGTATTGTAAGATTAAGCCATTTCACTGAGCTCTAGCCATCTCATTTCTTTTTCATCCAGTGCTGCTATGATTTTGCTTACTCGGTCGGAGGTTTTTTGCAACTCATCATAAGGGAGGTTGCCATTCATTTTTTGTTCTAGTAATTTTTTTTCCGCTTGTAATTGAGGCATTTCTTTTTCCAGTGCTTCTAATTCAAATTTTTGTTTGAAAGAGCGCTTTTTCACTGTGGCAGTAGGCTTAGCCGTATTGGCCAAGCTGTTTGGAGTAACTGATTTTGCTGGTTCATCTGGCAACGACTTTATGATTTGCTGGTCTTCTTTGCTCAGTAATCCTTTAGAAACCGCTTCTCTGTATTGCGTATAATTACCCGGAAAATCTCTGATAACACCATTTCCTTCAAAGGCAAACAGGTGATCTACCATCCTGTCCATAAAGTAACGGTCATGGCTAACGATGAGGATACAACCGTGGTAGTCGAGTAAAAACTCTTCTAGTGTACGAAGTGTTTGAAGGTCGAGGTCATTAGTAGGTTCGTCTAATACCAAAAAATTTGGATTCAAAAATAATACACTCATCAAGTGCAATCGTCTTTTTTCACCACCACTCAATTTACTTAATGGCGTGTATTGCTGTTCGGCAGTGAATCCAAATTTTTCCATGAACATGCTGGCAGAAAGTTTGGTGCCATCTGCCAATGGAAAATATTCGGCCATATCTTTTACGTATTCAATAGCTCTTTTGTCTTCCTTGTAAATTAATCCATCCTGACTAAAATTTCCAAATACTACCGTATCTCCATGATTAATTTTTCCGCTATCGGGCAGTTCTTGTTGAAGGGCTATTTTGAGGAAAGTAGATTTGCCTACGCCGTTTTTCCCTACCACTCCAATGCGTTCCCCTCTTTTAAAAGTGTAGTCGAAACCTTTCATGATGACGAGGTTGCCAAAGGCTTTGTTTACTTTTTTAAGCTCTAGTATTTTACCACCGAGGCGGGTCATTTTCATTTGAAGGCTCACTTCGGCTACATCTTTTTGTTGCTTCACTCTGTCTTCTACTTCGGCAAAAGCATCCTGCCTACTTTTGCTTTTGGTGGTGCGGGCCTTGGGTTGTTTGCGCATCCACTCCAACTCTTTACGAAAAATATTTTTATCTTTCTGTAATTCGCTGGCTTGTACTTCTTGCCTGAGGGCTTTTTGTTCTAAAAAATAGTCATAATCTCCTTTGTAAACGTATACTTTTTCTTCGTCTATTTCTACAATTTCATTGCATACTTCATCCAGAAAATAGCGATCATGGGTTACCAGCAGCAGGGTAATTTTGGCAGCGCTGAGGTATTCTTCTAGCCACTCAATCATCGATACATCTAGGTGGTTGGTGGGTTCATCCATAATGAGTAGGCAACGGCCTTCGAAGAGCTGTGCTTCAATCAAAGATTGCGCTAGTGCTACTCTTTTCTTTTGTCCGCCACTAAGGTTACCTACTTTTTCGTTGAGGTGGTGGATGTTGAGTTTCCCCAAAATTTGTTTGAGGTCGCTCTCAAAGCTCCAGGCATTGAGGTCGTCTATGCGCGACATGAGTTCGCCGAGGTGGTCGTGGTTATCGGAGCCTTTTTCTAAAAACTGTTCGTATTCTTTCACCACTTTCACTACTGGATTGTCTAAACGCAAAACGTTGTCCCAAATGGTTTTTTGTCCGTCAAAATCATTGTCTTGCTGCAGCATCACCGTTCTGATGTCTTTGTGCACCCAAGTGGTGCCACTATCGGCGGTATCCAGCCCTGCAATAATTTTCATGAGGGTACTTTTGCCGCTGCCGTTGCGGGCAACGAGGGCAATTTTATCGCCTTCCTCAATGTTAATGCTGATATTCCTGAAAAGGGTTCTAATTCCGAATGATTTCGTGAGATTTTCTACCGAAGCGTAATGCATAGGCCGCAAAGATACGAGAAGCGGCACTTACACTGTTAGCAAACTAGCCTGTATTAAGTTCACGTCTTGTTTTATATGTAGATGAATTGGGAATGCAACCGCAAAAAAGCTATTTTTGAGCTTTATTTTCTACTTTCATGTCTGCAACCATCATACATTCTTCGGCGGTAATTGAAGAAGGCGCCAGCGTTGGAGCCCATACCAGCGTATGGCATTTTTGCCATATAATGCCTGGCGCTGTTATTGGGGAGCGTTGCCTGTTGGGGCAGAATGTGTTTGTAGACAATAATGTGAGTATTGGAAATGGTGTAAAAATACAGAATAATGTGTCAGTTTATAATGGAGTAACGTTAGAAGATGACGTATTTGTAGGGCCTTCTGTGGTGTTTACGAATGTGATCAACCCGCGGAGTTTCATAGAGCGAAAAGAAGAATTTAAAACCACGCTGGTAAAAAAAGGGGCTACGATTGGTGCCAATGCTACAATAGTGTGTGGCATTGTAATTGGCAGCTATGCCATGATTGGAGCCGGAGCGGTGGTTACAAAAGATGTTCCTTCGTTTGCTCTGGTATTGGGAAATCCGGCCAAGGAGGTTGGTAGGGTAGATGAAAATGGGAATAAGATTGGCTAGTAAAGCAACATATAAGAAAACAGGTTTGTCAGCAAGTTCATAAAAGCTAAGCCGCCACAAAATATTAATGGTTCAATTAACCTAACATCATAGAAGAGTAAATAGAAATGAAAAAAGCATTAATTACAGGAATCACTGGCCAAGATGGGGCTTATTTGGCCGATCTTTTATTGAGCAAAGGATACGAAGTACATGGTATTAAACGGAGGAGTTCACAGATTAACACCCAACGGATCGATCATATTTACCAAGATCCTCACGAAAAAAATGTGCGTTTCAAATTACATTATGGAGATCTAACGGATTCTACCAACCTTATTAGGATTATACAGGAAATACAACCCGACGAAATTTACAATTTGGGTGCAATGAGCCATGTGCATGTTAGTTTTGAAACGCCAGAATATGTTGCCAATACAGATGGCATTGGAACCCTTCGCTTGTTAGAAGCCATCCGCATTCTGAAATTGGAAAATAAAACCCGCATTTACCAGGCATCTACTTCGGAGTTGTATGGTTTGGTGCAGGAAGTTCCTCAATCAGAAAAAACGCCTTTTTATCCACGATCGCCTTACGCGGTTGCAAAAATGTATGCTTATTGGATCACGGTTAATTATAGGGAAGCGTATAAAATGTTTGCTTGTAATGGCATTTTGTTCAATCATGAAAGTCCGCTCAGGGGCGAAACATTTGTCACACGAAAAATAACAAGGGGTGTTGCCGAAATTGTATTGGGGTTAAATAACAAATTATGGTTGGGAAATTTGAATGCGCAAAGAGATTGGGGTCATGCTAAAGATTATGCAGAAGCTATGTGGCGGATACTGCAGCAAGATGAGCCAGAAGACTTTGTGATTGCCACTGGCATCACCACCACAGTGAGAGATTTTGTAAAGATGGCATTTGCAGAGGTGGGCATTACATTAAATTTTACGGGGGAAGGAAAAAATGAAATAGGTGTAGTAGCTTCTTGTTCTAATCCTTTGTACCAGTTGCCTGTAGGCGCTGAGTTGGTGGCGGTGGATGAACATTATTTCCGCCCTACAGAAGTTGATTTGCTGATAGGTGATCCTTCCAAAGCAAACAATAAACTCGGTTGGAAACCAACTTACACCTTACCTGCTCTTGTAAAAGAAATGGTGGCAGCTGATTTGCATTTGATGAAAATGCAGTTGTTGTTAAAAGAGCATGGATACCTTAAAACGATCGCATAAAAATGAAACCGACAGACAAGATATACATCGCAGGACACAGGGGTATGGCCGGTTCTGCTATTCACAGAGCGCTGCTGCAAAAGGGGTTCGAAAACTTTATAGTAAGAACATCCGCTGAGTTAGACCTTAGGAATCAGCAGTTGGTAGATACTTTTTTCGAAATAGAAAAACCTGCCTTTGTTTTTCTAGCAGCGGCCAAAGTGGGGGGCATACAGGCGAATAACTCTTATCGCGCCGATTTTATTTACGATAACCTGATGATCGAAGCTAATATCATCAAGGCTGCTAAAGATCATGCGGTTAAAAAATTATTGTTCTTGGGTAGCAGTTGCATTTATCCCAAAAATGCGCCTCAGCCATTAAAAGAAGAGTACCTGTTAACAGGCGTATTAGAACCTACGAATGAGCCTTATGCCATCGCTAAAATTGCAGGCATAAAACTTTGTGATGCTTACAGGGCACAGTATGGCTGTAATTTTATTAGTGCCATGCCTACCAATTTGTATGGGCCAAATGACAATTATGATTTACAGAACTCTCATGTATTACCAGCTTTGCTCAGGAAGTTTCACGAAGCCAAAATGGCCAATGCTCCTACTGCAACTGTGTGGGGCTCGGGAACGCCCCTTAGAGAATTTTTACATGTAGATGATATGGCGGAAGCCTGCATTTTTTTAATGAATAACTACAACGAAGAAGGTTGTGTAAATGTAGGTTGTGGTGTAGACATAAGTATTAAAGATTTAGCATTGTTGATAAAGAAAATTGTTGATTATGAGGGAGAGTTGGTATATGACACATCTAAACCAGATGGAACAATGCGGAAGTTGATGGATGTGGGGAAGATAAATGAAACGGGTTGGAATTATACTATTAAGTTAGAAGACGGAATAAGAAGTGTATATAATATGTTTAAACATGAATACATGGCTCAATCAGTTTAATTTTACAGTTTTTATAATAATATAGAACACGCCAGTAATTTAAAAATGTAAGTTTTGTTAGCAACTAAATAATAATCAGAGGTCGTATAAATGTAACTTTTGTGTAATGGCGGCAGAAGTAATTACTCTTTTTTTTAAATTTATAACCAAGTGTTGAGGAATTTCTAAGACCAGTTATTATCAATTTTTTTTAAAAAAGCAACAGTGTTCTTTTAATAAATGGGGAGAGTAAAGAATATTAAAATATATTACCTTCGCTACCATATTTACCCTAATTATTGGGTTTTAAAGTTGAAATCAATGAAAATTTTCAAGACAGCTTTTATAATGCTATTTCTTATTTGTAACTGTGCCGTACAGTCTTTTTCTCAAGCAAGTTTATTTGAAATAAACGATTTAAGCAATATAACTATAGATTCATATTCGGAAGAGGAGCTCGTAACCTTTTACAATAAAATTACTTCTTTAAATATCAGCGAGGAGAAGGCATACAGCTTACTGAAAGAAAAAGGGCTTCCAGAAAGTGAAATTTTAAAATTAAAGACTAGGATGGGTAGTATTATTTTATCACAAAAAAATAATACTAGTAAACGAATTGATAATAACGTAACTATTGCTAAAAGTGAAAGGGTGTATGATAATACTAACGTGGCGGCACCAATGGTTAATATAGACAGAGATCTTTCTATATTTGGGTCTGAACTGTTTTTAAAAAACAGTCTTGTATTTGAGCCAAATCTTCGTATTGCCACACCCTCTTCTTATATTCTTGGGCCCGATGATGAAATTATAGTAAGTGTTTACGGATTTAGCGAGCAGAAGTATAAACTATTAGTGAATGAGGAGGGCGAGATTTATATACCAAATGTAGGGCCTTTATTTGTAAGCGGCTTATCAATTGTAGAAGCTACTCAAAAAATAAAAGCAAAACTGGCGGCTACAATTTACCGTGCTATTAATTCTGGTCAAACTAAAGTTCAGGTGTCATTGGGTAAAATCAGGAGTATTAGAGTTACTGTGATTGGACAGGCAAACAAGCCGGGAACTTACACTGTTTCTTCGCTAACCACTTTATATAATCTTTTATATTTATGCGGAGGTCCAAATTCTACGGGCAGTTTTAGAAGTATTGAAATAATTAGAGGAAATGAAGTAAAAAGAATTGCAGACTTGTATTCTTTTTTAGTAGAGGGAAATCAGAAAAACAATATTTTATTGCAGGAAGGTGATGTAATAAGAATTCCATATTACAAAATCATGGTAAAGTTAGAAGGTCAGGTAAAAAGATCAGGTAAATATGAATTGCTGGAAAACGAAACCTTTAATAATTTACTAGAATATTCTGGGGGGTTCAATGACGTAGCATACAAGTCGGCGGTAACAGTTGTAAGGATTACAGACAAAGCAAAAAAAATAGTTGATCTGGATGCATCTGAATATGCTCAATTTATTTCAAATGCAGGAGATGAGTATACTGTTGGAAGATTACAGGATGAATTCTCTAATAGGGTCTCAATTTCAGGGTCTGTATTCAGGCCTGGAAATTATGAATTAAATGATAGTATAACTCTTCTACAATTAATAGAAAAATCTGGAGGGCTTACCGTAGATGCTTTTACAGAAAGGATTACAGTTTTTAGGTATAACAAAAATAAAATGCCTTCGCTTTTATCAGTTAATCTAGATTCTATTTTATTAAATAAAGCAGATATTGTTTTACAAAAAGATGATAATATTTCTATTAATTCAATATTCGATTTTAAAGACAAACAATATGTAAACATTGAAGGAAATATTCGTAAGCCAGGCCTTGTTCAATGGAGAGAAAATATATCATTGCAGGATGTACTACTTGCTGCAGGAGGTGTTGATGAATCAGGGGATTCTACTTCGATAGAAATTTCTAGAAGAATTAAAAACGCGGATGTTAGTTCCATAAATTATAAAGAAACAGAAATTTTTGTGGTGAACATCTCTAACCAAAATACATCTTCAAAAAATATCTTGTTAAGTCCATTTGATTTAATTTCTGTAAAAAAATTATCAGGGGTTATTACTCAACGAAATGTTGTAGTACTTGGCGAAGTAAAAATACCAGGTAAATATAGTTTAAAAAATAGCGGTGATAAAATTTCTGATATCATTTCGCGGGTAGGAGGTTTTAGGGCTTCTGCAGATAGTAGTTCTATTACCATAAGAAGAACAAGTTCATCTAATTTAAGTGTAACAGAAAGAGAAATACTTTTTAAAAGATTATTGAATATAGACAATGACAGTCTTGTCTCTAACGCCCGATTGAGAAATGAAGTTTATAAAGATTACGATGTAATAAGTATAAATCTCACAGATGCTTTGAACAAGCCCGGTAGTAATAAAGACTTGGTTTTGGAAGATGGGGATATCATTACTATTGATAAAAATTCTACCCTTATAAAAGTTTCGGGTGAAGTATATTATTCAACAATTGTTCCTATCAACATCAATAAAAATGCTAAATACTATATTGATCAAGCTGGGAGCTATTTGCCATCAGCACGCAAAAAAGGGGTACTAGTAATTTATCCGGATGGCAAAGCAAAGTCGGTCAAATCATTTCTATGGTTCAAAAGCTATCCAGCTGTTACACCAAGGTCTGAAATTTTTGTTCCTCAAAAAAATATAAAAAACAAGTCTAAAATAGGACTTCCTGAAATGGCACTCATCGTTTCAACTTTGGCAATTGTTGCCAATGTTTTCATTGCAACAATCAAATAAAGGGTTATATCTTCAAAATTTGTAGAACTATGAATTATAGCGAAAAAGATACAACAGAATCAGAACATGAACCAATATTGGTAGTTTCCAACATTAAAAGTCTATTCACCTATCTACATAAAAAATGGTTGATATTTATAATTGTTGGTCTATTAGGAGGCCTTGCTGGTTATTTTTATGCAGCGATGCAAAAACCAATGTATAAAAGTAAGTTAACATTTGCTTTAGACGAAGGAGGCAGTGGAGGAAATGTTGGAGGTTTAGCGGGTCTCGCTTCCCAATTCGGGTTAAACATTGGAGGCGGAAAGGATATATTTGCTGGTGAGAATATTATTGAAATCATGAAGAGTAGAAGAATGGTTGAAAGAGTATTACTTTCATCGGATACTTTTACTGGTAATAAGCCTGAAACATTGATTGAGTATTATTTGCAAATATCAGGGAAAAGAAAGTCGAATCGCTCTCTAGTATCTGTTCATTTTCCAGTTTCGGATTCGAGAAATTCTTTAAACTATACTGAAGATAGTGTTTTAAAAAAAGTGTACAAAGAACTCATTAGTGATTTTTTAAAGGCTGCCAAGCCCGATAGAAAGTTAAATATTTTTGAAGTGAATGTAACAAGTGCAAATGAAAAATTTTCAAAAGTATTTACAGAGCGAATCGTTCAAGAAACCAACCAGTTTTACGTAGAAATAAGAACAAAAAAAGCCAGCAAAACTTTAGAAGCGCTCGAAAATAGGGTCGCAGCAATGAAAGGAAACTTAAATGTCAGCATCTCAAGTCGTGCATCACAACAGGATGCAAATGTAAATTCTGTTTTTGCTTCAGCTCAGGTTCCTGTACTTAAACAGCAGGCAAATATTCAGGCTTTCAGTGGTGCCTATGGCGAAATGTTTAAGAATCTTGAGATTGCTCGTTTTCAATATTTAAATGATATTCCGTTGTTACAAATAATTGATGCTCCTGATTACCCTTTGGAGAAAATAAAAACCGGAAAATTGGTATCTGCAGTAGTAGTAGCAATTTTCTTTAATCTTTTGTTGATGCTTGCTTTATTCTTTAGGTGGTTTCTCAAAGAAGGTAAATAACAAAAAATATTTAGGGGTTATTGTAGCATAGGCTTTTCCAATCAAGTTATAAAAGATGAGTTTATTTTTAAGGTTTAAAAAAGACTATTTTAATTATCTCATAAGTATAATATTACCCGCTTTTATAACCAGTATTTCTGTGCCGGTTTTTAAGCATTTGTTAGGTGCAAAAGGGTATGGAAATTTTTCTATCTATTATAATGCAGCACTATTATGTACCGCCATTACTACCGGATGGATTACTCAAAGTATTTATAGATTTTATCCTTCCAGCAAAAATAAAAAACAGTTTGCAAAAAAGTCTATTACAATAGCAACTCTTACTCAACTTGCTTGTTTTTTACCTATACTAATTTTTATATGGTATGAAAAGAACGATTTACTACTTGGGGTTCTGATTTGTCTTGCAATTTATGCAGTGTCAATACAGTTTTTATATATGGCAATTACCCAGTCCAGCTTTCTGTCTAGAAAAACAATTTACTCAGAAACAATCAGATCAGTTGCTTATATTATTATAGCAGTTACTTTAATTACAATAACCCCTTCCCGATACCTATATATCTTATTTTTAGCAGTAATAGTTTCTTTCTTTCTTTCTGTAGTGTATTTACAACGGCAAATAAAACAATATTTTTCATTACAAACACAAGAAGCAGCAGAAGAAATAAATTTTAAATCACACATTAAGATGTTTTATAAGTATGGAGCACCATTGTCAATGTGGTTTGTGTTTGCTTATATGCTTTCCTACATAGATAAGATTTTAATACTTAGAAATATTGGGGCAGAGGAACAAGGAAACTATCAGGCGATTTTTGATTTATTATCAAAAGGAATAACAGTAATTATTACTCCTGTGTTGATCTCAATGTTTCCATTATTAACGGAAGCTTATGAAAAAAGAGAAGTGATGGCAATAAAAAAATTACTTAAAAAAATTGTTTTGTACGAAATGCTTGGATTTGTTATAGTTAGTGTTGGGTACTGGTGGTTTGGAGCTAATCTCTTATTTGTGTTGTTAAAAGTTCCAGACACCTATAATTACCGGCTTACTGGATTTATTGTAATAGCTGGAACCTTTATCTGGCAAATAGCAATGGTGATGCACAAAAAATATGAATTAAACTTACGAAGTAGATTTTTACTGGGCAGGGTAATTATAGCATTTTTTGTACAAATTTTATTTTACTATTTATGTAGAAATTCGAAAAGTATGCTGTTATATCCCTTAGGGTTTTTATTATCTGCTCTTGTATACTTTATGCTGGTTTCTTTTACTCATTTTAGAGGTTTCCTGAACGCCATCCTTTTAAAAAGAGCTTCATTTTTACGACAAGGTTAAATAATATTTATACATATACATGCAATACATAAATACAAATTTAATTGAGCTGATTTTTATACTACTTCATGTTGTTGTATGTATGTTCAATTATGTAATTGCAGGCAAAAAAGTGTTTCATCCCTCTGTGTTGTTTTCTCTTTTATGGTCGATAATACTTTCGTTCCATTTAATTTTTAAATTAACGGTTTTAAAAGATTTATTTTCTGTTGGTTTAAATACACACTTAGTACTTTTTTTTGGAGTTGTTAGTTTTAGTTTAGCATCTTTTTTTGTAACCATACTTTATCCTATAAACAAAACTTCTCCCATTCATACCACTCCTTTTACCGAAATTCCTATAAGTTTTACTTTGCGATTAATATTTATTGCGATTTTGATGATTGGTCTCCCTTTTTATATTCAAGCTTCCATCAGAGTATTTCTTGCTTCAAATTTAGATAATTTTATTGGAGGGTTGAGAAGTGAATTATCATATGGAGAAGAGGATATTGGCCCGACTAAATATTTAGTATCTTTTTCATTTGTTGTTTTTGCCATTAATTTTTATGCATCATTAAAAGAAAATAGTCGCTGGAATAAAACGTTACTGCTACTAAGTTTTTTATTAGTCATTGTTTTTGCTGTTTTAGCTACTGGGAGGACTTATTTTTTTATTTTTTTATCAATTTATATGGGGGTTAGTTTTTTACTAAAAAAAAACTTTTCGTTTCGAAAGCTTTTAATTTTACTATTCGCTTTCTTACTATTTTTTATTCTTTTCGGAATGTTATATGGGAAGGGAGGTGATTTTGAAAGTTCGTTTAAAGACAACCTGCAATCATCATCAGAAACAACTGGCATTTATTTAGTAACCTCTATTAACGCCCTAGATATTGAGCTCCAAAATAAAAAAACGGCAAGTTATCCGGGCGAAAATACACTTAGATTTTTTGTAAAAATTGGTCAACAACTTAAATTGCTTGAGGATAGAAAAGTAGGAAATTTAATTTCCGAATTTGTTTTTATTCCTTACCCAACTAATGTATATACCTTTTATAGTGCCTACATCCGTGATTTTGGGAAATGGTATGCCTGGTTTATGATAGCTTTATTCGGAGGGATACATACTTTTGTATATCACAATGCGGTTAGAAAAAAGAATCTTAGAAATGTTTTGTATTATTCTTTTTTGTTGTTTCCTTTATTGTTAAGTTTTTTTTCAGACCAATACATGAGCCTCTTCTCCTTCTGGTTACAAGTGATTGCTTTTATAGAAGTATTTATTTTTTTAAATAAATATGTTTTTAGAAAAAAGGCGCCATTTTAGTTATCAGTTTTTATAAATTTTATTTTTTCAGTTATATCTGAAAAATGGTTTTTTTGAAAATGGACTTCGCTCAAAGAACTTGATGGTAATGCTATAAAAGCTCCTAAAAACTCATTTGGGTTTTTCTGCTTGCGAAAATCTAACGCTCTTATAAAATTATTTTTAATGAAAATGATGTCTTTAAACCCAACAGTATTTTTAAAACTTGTACTATAGGTGTCTGTAATAATAATATAACCTGCTACAGCGTTTTTGTCATTATTTATTTTAAAATCTATGAAGTTATTATTATTCACAAATACAGATTTCATACCCCATTTACTGCCCTGAAATACTATACCACCATAATTCATTGCCTTTATGGTATTGTTTTCAATTATAGAAGATTCTATAGAATGCAGTACCATGCCAGCAGATTTAATCTTACTGGAGTCTTTTAATAAAGAGGAAATTGTATTGTTTTTAATTGATAGCCTTGTTATTTTAGCGGCATTTGCAAGTTTAAAATTGTATTCCAAAGCGTTTCCATTTGGTACTTCTATACCAGTAATATTGTAAAATTTATTTGATAGTGATTCGGTAATTGTAATTATATTTTTGCTTATACTAATTTGATCGAGGGGGTAATGAATCCAAAATGAAATTCCTTTCACACATTGGTAAAACTTGTTGCCTGTAATAGAAGTTTTTGTAACCGGATACCAGCTACTACTTATATATAACCCAGGATTACATCCTATAATGGTATTTCCTTTAGCCAAGCTAAAAGAACCATGTAATTCAATGCCACCGGTATAATTCTCTAAGGCAATATCTACATTCTCTTGCTCTATATGATTGTTAATAATGCTTGTGCTATCCCATTCACTATAAATAAATGAAAAATCAATTTGGTTTGTATTGGGCTCAGGTATACCAACATAATTACCTCCGTTATAAAAAAAAGAATTTTTTATTTGTAAATTCGAGCCCCTCCCCTTTATAGCAATCATATTAGAGCCACTACAATTTTTTATCGTTATGTCATTAATGTATATGTTTCTTCCCCCATCAATAAAAAGGGCCATATTGTTCTTAAGAATGTTTTTTGGAACAAGGTTCATACCGCCGTTCATATCTATTGTTATTTTCATGAACTGCACGTCTTTAATGCCAATACCGAAAAAAATATGCGCGTTGGCCATGGTATCAGTTTTATCAAAAAGATGGTTGTTAAGCTTTATGACAGAAGAAGAACCTTCACCTTTAAAAGTAATTCCAGAACTAATATTAAGGCAAAAATTTTCAAGATAATTGGCTTTTTTGAAGTATGAACCAATAAGGTAAATACCCGAAGGAAAATATACAGTTGCACCATTTGAAATACTTGCTGCATTAATGGCTGCTTGAATTGCCCTTGTATCATCTGTGGTTCCATTTCCTCTAGCTCCATATTGCCTTACATTAATTATTTGAGAAAATAATGGTATAGCTACATTTAGTAAGAAGCACGTTAAACTAATAATTTTTAAGTAAATTTTCTTCATTAGGCCGTATTTTAAATTTGATACCGAGACAATGATATTGTTTTTTTTATTATATATCAAGAAAATCAGAAATTGATATTTTTTGATTCATTCCAGCTTTAACAAAGGCTTCAATCTGATATCTTTGTACCAAACTGAGTTGTGTGTAGTTTTTAGACATAGTAATCCAAAGATTGCACTACTTGGTCAAATAACAAAGTGTTCTTAAAGGCATTTTGTTATTTGTTTCTAAAAATTGCACTTATCAGTTGAATTCAGCTTTCATATAATTTTACTTTATTAGGATAAATTTTATTCAATGATAGATATTGTAATCGTGAATTGGAACGGCGGTGAGCTGTTTAAAAATTGTATCAATTCAATTATTTTGAATGACAATACTAATCTTGTAAAAAGAATTATTATTATTGACAATCATTCTAGTGACGATTCAATTTCAGCCTTGCCTGTTAATGAAAAAATATTAGTAATTCAGAACGCAGAAAACTTTGGTTTTTCTAGAGCATGTAATCAAGGTTTTAAATTGTGCAATTCGCCTTATATATTACTTCTCAACCCAGACACACGTTTATTTGAATCTACCTTGCAAGATTGTTTAGACTTTATGAACAATCGTGCTGATGTAGATATATTGGGATGTCAATTGCTAGAAGATAGTGGAAAAATTACAAAATCCTGTGCTAGGTTTCCAACGCCATTGAGGATGTGCTTTGATGCAATCGGGCTATCTAAAATCGCGCCTGGTATTTTTACTCCAGGCACTTTAATGACAGATTGGGATCATAATGAAAATAGGTTTGTAAATCAGGTAATGGGAGCCTTTATGTTTATAAAAGCCGATATTTTTGATAAACTTGGTTTTTTTGATGAGCGTTTTTTTGTATATTATGAGGAACTTGATTTTTCTAAACGACTAGCAGATTCTGGGGGCCTCTCCTTTTATTCAACAGAAATAAAGGCTATACATATTGGTCAAGGTACTACCCGTGCAATGAGAGGATTCAGTCTTTTTTTGAATCTTAGAAGTAAACTACAGTATGCTAAAAAGCATTTCTCAACTTTAGGATATATTTCTGTATGGGCCTGTACCTTTTTTATTGAGCCATTTTCTAGATTTTTTTTATTATTGTGTACACTTCGATTTAAAGAAATTAAGGCTATGGTTAAAGGGTATAGACTACTTATAAGTTCGCTTCCAATTCCTTAGCTTTGTATTTTATGATGGGATTTTTACATAGATCCAAATATTAAACAATTTATACTCGAAATTGAAAAGTACTTTACACAAGCTGTGTTTGTCTATAATTTCGGTTCTAGTTTTGAAAGATTAATAAGAATGGAATTAAGTGATAAAAAAATTGGTTATTGGCCTTACCGTAGTGATTATAGCGGACCTGGCGATAGACGCAGATTTATTTTTTATGCCAATACAAAAAAGCTTAATTATGAGTTGGCTTCTATTGATAAATGCTATGATGTAGTTTACTTAACAATGGGCTGTGATATTTCTCAATGGATTAAGTATAAAAAGAGGTATCCTCATATAAAAATTGTTTTTGAAATAGTTGATTCCTATTTTCTTGAAGGGTTTAATTTTTTTAGTTTCTTTAGAGGGTTGATAAAATTTATAATAGGGAAAGAAACAAAATTATATTTGAACTATAATCGTGCAATCGTTAATATGTTTATGATTGCAGATACAGTTGTATGTTCTACGCAAATTCAAAAGAATTTTATTTTAAAATACAACAACAATGTTCATATTTCTTTAGACTATTTCTTACAGGATATAACTCATTTTAAAATAAATTATTCTAGTAATAAAAGATTAAAAATAGTTTGGGAGGGACAAGCCTACACTGTTAAAAATTTACTCAAAATAAATAAAGTTTTCAAAAAACTTGGAAACAAAATCGAATTACATATTATTGCCGATCCTGTAATTAACTATCCCTTTAAAATATTTAATAAAAAAACGACTAAAATTCTGTCTAAGATACACTGTCAACATTTTTTTTACGTTTGGGAAAAACACAGTTTTTCTCAAATTATAGCCGAAGCTGATCTTGCTATAATTCCTATAGAAAGATCAGATAAATTGCATTGGAATAAACCAGAAAATAAGTTATTGCTGTTCTGGCAAATTGGAATCCCAGTGCTAACAAGCCCCACACCTGCATATACCAATACAATGAAAAAAGCAGGGTTACCTTGTTTATGTGACAGTACACAAGAATGGGTTGATAAGATAGAATCCTACATAAAAATGAATGATGAACAAAAGAAACAGTGGATGCAAAGAGCAGATGGATATCTGCAAAACAATCATAGAAAGGATATGATAATTAAAAAGTGGGATGAAATCTTCATATCTCTATTTGAATAACTTTGTGGGCTACCAGCGAGAATTATATAATTTTACCTGTATTACCCAATATGCATTGAAACAATAAATTACATATTTTCAAATCGCTATAAAAATTTTAAAGTCTATTTTTATAAAATATAACGAACTAAACTTAATATCAAAATTAATGAAAGTAGTGATTTTTGCAGGAGGATTAGGTACCCGTATTTCTGAAGAAACAGATGTAAGGCCCAAGCCAATGGTTGAGATAGGCGGGAAGCCAATCATTTGGCATATAATGAAACATTACGAGTATCATGGCTTTAATGAATTTATTATTTGCCTGGGATATAAAGGATATGTTATAAAGGAGTATTTTATGAATTACTTTCTTCATAATTCTAATCTTACAATCAACCTGGCCAATAATAATGTTGATTTCCATAATACCAATAGTGAAAAACTAAAGGTTACATTAGTTGAAACCGGCACGGATACAAAAACAGCAGGGCGTTTAAAACAAGTGCAATCGTATATAGGTGATGAAGATTTTATGCTCACTTACGGTGATGGAGTTTGTGATGTAGATATAAAGGAATTAAATAAATTCCATAAGGCTCACAAAAAAATAGCTACCGTTACCGCTATTCAACTGGATGCACGCTTTGGCGGAATGGACCTTGGAGAAAATGATGATGTAACTGCATTTCGTGAAAAAGCAAAAGATGATGGTAAATGGATAAATGGAGGCTTTTTTGTATTAAAGCCTGATGTATTTAAATATCTTGAAGGAGATATGAGTAATGTGATGTGGGAAGATACACCATTGGAAAAACTTACAGAAGATAATCAACTAAAAGCGTATAAACATAAAGGGTTTTGGAAATGTATGGATGCTTTAAGAGATAAAATTGATCTTGAAAATCTTTGGCAAAGTGGACAGGCAAAATGGAAAAAATGGTAAATCTGCATCAACTCTCAGCATACTATAAAGGTAAAAAGGTATTTGTTACAGGCCATACAGGTTTTAAAGGTGCCTGGCTAATTGCCTGGCTCCATCAGTTGGGCGCTAATGTAAAAGGATACGCACTGGCTCCAGAGCAGGAGCTATGTATGTATAATCTTATGCAGCCTTTAAATATGGCAGAAAGTGTAATTGCAGATATCCGGAATAAAGAAAAATTACTCAATGAAATAGTTAGTTTTGAGCCCGATTATATTTTTCATCTGGCCGCACAACCGCTCGTTAGAAGAAGCTATATAATACCTGTCGAAACTTTTGAAATAAATGTAATTGGCACAGCAAATTTATTGGAAGCCGTAAACAAACTGAAAGGAAAATGTACTGTAGTTATAATAACTACTGATAAAGTGTATGAGAACAAAGAACAGGATATTTTATATAATGAAGCGGATGTTTTAGGAGGATATGATCCTTACAGTGCAAGCAAAGCATGCACGGAAATAGTAGTTAGTTCTTTTAGAAATTCTTTTTTTAGCCTTTCGGAAATTAACCAGCATCAAAAAGGAATTGCTACCGCTAGAGCAGGCAATGTGATTGGCGGCGGGGATTTTAGCGATAATAGAATTATACCAGACATAATACGTGCACTCCAAATTAATCAAGTAATTGAAGTGCGAAACCCATATGCTGTTCGTCCCTGGCAACATGTTTTAGAACCCTTGGCCGGATACTTAATTTTAGGTACACAATTAAGTGATCATCCAGAGATGTATGGACAAGCCTATAATTTTGGACCAAAACCTCTAGATCATTTATCAGTAAAAGAATTGGTAACATTTGCTATAAATGCGTGGGGGAGTGGAGAATGGAAAAACTGTAATAGTTCTGATCTACCTCATGAAGCAGGATTATTAAAACTAGATATAAGTAAAGCAGCAGAACAACTAAAGTGGACCCCAAAACTTTCGGCGGCACAGGCCATTGAGTGGACTATAAATTGGTATAAAAAAGACTATAACAATGCACTTGCATTTAGTTTCGAACAAATTGAAAACTATATGAAGCTGTGATTTTTACAGAAACCATATTGCCCGGTAGTTTTATTGTAGAACTTATGCCTAAGGGGGATAGTCGTGGTTGGTTTGTAAGGACCTTTTGTAAAAATGAGTTTGAGCAAATAGGCCATAGTAAAGAATGGGTTCAGATGAACCATTCTTATACCGCACGAAAAGGAACCATTCGGGGTATGCATTTTCAAAGGACGCCAAATGCCGAAATAAAAATGGTACGTTGTATTGCCGGGGCTATTTATGATGTTATTATTGATCTTCGCAAAGGCTCAACTACCTACCTTCAGTGGTTTGGCACAGAGCTTTCTGCCGTCAACAAAAAAATGATATATATCCCTGAAGGATTTGCCCATGGTTTTCAAACCTTAGCAGATAATTCAGAGTTAATTTATCAACACTCCCAGTTTTATGAGCCAGGTGCAGAAGAAGGAATCTTACATAATGATACCGCTCTTGGTATACAATGGCCTTTGCAGGTAACAGAAGTTTCAGGTAGGGATAAGCTACATCCTATTATTGATTCAAATTTTAAAGCTATATAATAATGCAGTGCAGATTTTGTAAAACAGAACTTACAAACACTTTTATTGATCTGGAAAATTCTCCCGCATCTAATTCTTTTTTAAGCAAGGAAGAGCTAAATGAGCCGGAAATATTTTTTCCACTAAAAGTTTATACCTGTTCAAAATGTTTCCTTGTGCAGGTAGATGAGTATAAAAAATCAGATGCTATTTTTAGCAGCGATTATGTTTATTTTTCTTCTTACAGCACAAGCTGGCTGGCCCATGCAGAAAAATATACCACAATGATGACAGAGCGTTTTGGCTTTAATGAATCATCGCAGGTAATAGAGATAGCCAGCAATGACGGTTATCTGCTTCAGTATTTTAATAAAAAGGGTATTCCGGTACTTGGGATAGAGCCCACCGCCAACACAGCTAAGGAAGCTGCCGGAAAGGGGATAGAAAGTATCATAGATTTTTTTGGCGTTTCGTTAGCTAAAAAACTTGTTGCAAAAGGCATTAAAGCAGATCTTCTTTTGGGTAATAATGTTTTGGCTCATGTACCGGATATAGTAGATTTTGTTGCAGGAATGAAAATTATTTTAAATGATACTGGTGTAATTACGATAGAATTCCCACACCTGATGCAGTTGGTAGATAATAACCAGTTTGATACAATCTATCATGAACATTTTTCTTACCTGTCATTTCATACAGTAAAGCAAATTTTCGAATCGCAGGGGCTGCAAATGTTTGATGTGGAAGAATTACCCACCCATGGTGGATCTTTGCGCATATTTGCAAAACAGCATGCTGATACATCTAAATCTGTATCTCCTAATGTAAAGGCTTTGCTTTCAAAGGAAGCAGAAAAAGGAATGACCGGTTTGGCTTATTATGATAATTTTCAACAAAAAGCATTAAAGGTAAAATTGGATTTATTACAGTTTCTAATTGATCAAAAAGCAAACGGAAAATCTGTGGCTGCTTATGGTGCTGCTGCAAAGGGAAATACGCTATTAAATTATTGCGGTATTAAAAAAGATATGATTGATTTTGTAGTAGATGCCAATCCACATAAACAAAATAAATTTTTACCTGCCAGTCATATCCCTGTTGTAAATGAAGAATATTTAAAAGGTACAAAACCACAGTTTGTAATTATTCTGCCCTGGAATTTAAAGGATGAGATAACTGCACAATTGTCTTATATAAAAGATTGGGGTGGAAAATTTGTAATACCAATTCCTTCAGTACAAATTATAGAATAGCCTATGCAAAAAGTATTGGTAACAGGGGCAACGGGGTTTGTTGGTAATTATGTTGTTGCAGAATTGCTGAGGCGAAAATACCAGGTTATTGCAACATCTTCCTCTTTAGAAAAAGCGGAAAAAATGCCATGGTTCAACCAGGTTACTTATATGAGCTTTAATTTCAAGGATTTTGATGACCATATAAACTATTTTAAGTTTTTTAATGAACCCGATCTTTTAATTCACCTGGCTTGGGAAGGGTTACCCAATTATAAAAGTGATTTTCATCTGACAGAAAATTTACCCCGCCACCTGGCCTTTCTAAAAAATATTTTCAATAACGGGTTAAGTGATATTACTGTTACGGGTACCTGTTTTGAATATGGCATGCAGGAGGGGAAATTATCAGAAACTATGGACACTAAGCCGGCAAATGCTTATGCAATAGCTAAAGATGAACTTCGAGAAAAAATGCAGGAGTTGGTTGAAACAGGTTCATTATCGCTTAAATGGGTACGGTTATTTTATATGTTTGGGGTAGGACAAAGTCCTAATTCCCTGTTACCTCAACTTCACAAAGCATTGGCCGAAGGAAACGAATCTTTTAATATGAGCGGCGGCGAGCAACAAAGAGATTTTTTACCCGTACAAAAAGTGGCTGAATATATTGTATTAACAGCAGCCCAAAATAATGTAACGGGTGTTATTAATATTTGTAGTGGCAAACCAGTTAAAGTAAAAGACTTTGTTTATTGGTATTTAAAGGAAATAAAAAAAGAAATTCAGTTGAACCTTGGTTATTATCCTTATGCAGATTATGAACCAATGAATTTTTGGGGAGACCCAAAAAAATTACACTCAATTACTAGCCTTCTCTAACAGTGCTTACAATTGCAGAATATTAGTTAGTAAATTCAATATGTTTTAATGCAAAGTGCAATTGTTATTTAACAAGTATGAAAATTAAAGTTCTTATTAAAGAAGAAAATAATTGACTAGAGTTGAATTATGACTATCATTTTCAGATATTATATAGTTGACTTTATATTTAACTTTCAGACATCTAATCGGTGTAGTGACTAATTTTTTTTATTTACATTTGTAGTAACCGATGAACAATAATATTATTTCAAATACTAAAGGCTCTTTTGTTGTATCGCTCGATTTCGAATTAATGTGGGGGGTAAGAGACGATGTAACTAAAGCTGCTTATGGGAAAAATATTTTAGGGGTCCATAGTGTTATACCACGCCTTTTAAGCTATTTTAATAAGTATGACATTAGCGCCACATTTGCAACAGTTGGCTTTTTGTTTTTTAAAGACAAGGATGAGCTTTTAAATCACTTGCCAGAACAAATGCCAGCATATGATAATCCTAACCTATCTCCGTATGGAAATTATTTAGAAATGATGGTTGGTTGTAATCATGAAGATGATCCTTATCATTTTGGATGGCCACTTTTAAAAATGATTAATGAGAGTAAAGGTCAGGAAATTGCTACACATACTTTTTCTCACTATTACTGTCTCGAAGAAGGGCAAACCTTAAATGATTTTAAGGGAGATCTTCATTCAGCTATAAACATAGCTAAAAGCAGAGGTATAAAAATTGAAACTATTATTTTCCCGAGAAATCAGGTGAATGAACAATATTTTGATTGTTGTATAGAGGCTGGTATAAATTGTTTTAGAAATAATGAACTTTCTTGGATTTATAAAGCAAGAAGATATAAAGGGGAAAGTTTAAGTAGAAGATTTATACGTTTGGCCGATGCCTACTTAAAACTAACTGGCAATCACTGTTATACAGATAGTTACATGGCAAGTTCTTTTCCGTATAATATTCCCAGCAGTCGTTTTTTAAGACCATTTTCAAGTAAACTTAAATGGCTTGATTGGTTACGTTTAAAGCGAATCACCAGCAGTATGACATATGCTGCGAAAAATAATCTTACCTACCATTTATGGTGGCATCCCCACAACTTTGGTATCAACCAGGATGAAAATTTTGCTTTTCTTGATAAAATTCTAAACCACTATCAAAGTCTGCATAAAAAATATGGATTCATCAGTTGTAACATGAGTGAACTTTCGCAAAGACTTAAAGATTCTTATGGAAAATAAAAAAATAGTACTGTTAGTGGGCAAAGGGGTATCATCTAATATTGTATTTCACGCACTCAACAATAAATTTAATATTTATACGGTAATTGCTGAAGAAAAAGAAAGTAAAAGGATATTTATCTCCAGAAGAATAAAAAAGTTAGGAGTTTTTAAAGTTGTAGGCCAGGTGCTGTTTCAGTTGTTAGTAGTACCAGCATTAAATTTTTATTCAAAAAAGGAAATTTCTCTCATTTCAAAGGAGTATAACTTAAATGATGATGAAATTGCAAGAGAAAAAATATTAAATGTAAAATCTATCAATGAAGATTCTGTAGCTCATACGCTGGCCTCCATACAGCCCGACGTTATTGTAGTAAACGGAACCAGGATAATTTCTAAAAAAATTCTTTCTGTGATAAAATGCCCAGTAATAAATACCCATGCCGGCATCACACCTATGTATAGAGGAGTGCATGGTGCCTATTGGGCAATGGTAAATAAGGAACCTGAACATTGCGGAGTAACTGTACATTTAATTGATGCAGGTATAGACACAGGAGATGTGGTTTATCAATCTTTAATTTCTGTAGAACGGTCAGATACATTCGCAACTTATCCACTAAAACAACTCGCTGCTGGAATACCATTATTAACAAACGCAGTTGAAGATGCATTGGCCGGAAATATAAAGGCTTTTAAACCGTTCGGCAAATCAGGTCTTTGGTATCATCCGACAATTTGGCAATACTTTTACCACCTTATCTTCAGGAGAATAAAATAAGACTAAAATTTTTTCCTGTACACTACATGATAGTAGGGAGATGATGGGCTAATAATAATATTTTTAAATCTACTACTCTCCATCATTTCTATCACCTATTTTTAGAGAATCTATTCTCTAGCTTTGTTCCAAATTTGACCAGTGAATCATTCCTGATAATAATAATTGTTTTATTTGTATAATCATACAATCGTATTCTTCTGGCTATACCCGTTAATTCAAATAATTCTAAAAATCGGCTTAAAAATACCAATCTTTAAATTTCAACTATTCTTCACCAAAGGTTTTTACAACCTCTTTATCTATATTTTTTTCATCCATTGAGAAAACACTGATACTTTTTTTGTATCAATAATCTTTATTGGTTCTATGTTGTATGATTACTTCTTAATTTTATTCGGGGTTTAAAAATAAAAAATAACAACCAAGTCCCCACAGTTTTTAGTTTATTTAAAAATATTCAGCTAATTATTTTTAAAAATGTTATATTATCATTTAAATAATTTTGTTTTTAGTTTATGTTCATGACTTTTGTATTTTTACTGATTCTATATAATTATGCAAACAATCCTCATCACCGGCGGAGCTGGCTTCATCGGCTCACATCTCACCAGGTTATTCGTAACCAAATACCCTCATTATAAAATCGTAAACCTCGATGCTCTCACTTATGCAGGCAACTTAGCTAATTTAAGCGATATAGAAAATGCGTCTAACTATACTTTTGTAAAAGGAGATATTACAAACATGGGCCTGGTGCAAAAGCTGTTTGATGAACACCAGTTTACTGCTGTGCTACACTGTGCAGCTGAAAGCCATGTTGACAGGTCTATCACCGACCCGCTGGCATTCGTAAGAACCAATGTAATGGGTACATCTACTCTGTTGTTAGCGGCTAAAGAAAGTTGGAAAGCAGATTTTTCTAACAAACTATTTTACCATATTTCAACCGACGAAGTGTATGGTTCGTTGGGCGAAACTGGATTTTTTTACGAAAATACTGCTTACGATCCCCGTAGTCCTTACTCAGCTTCAAAAGCTTCCTCCGATCATTTTGTGAGAGCATTTTACCATACCTATCAGCTTCCCATCAAAATATCTAACTGTAGTAACAACTACGGTCCATACCATTTTCCAGAGAAGTTAATCCCACTTAGCATTCACAACATCATTCACAATAAACCATTGCCCATTTATGGCAAGGGCGAAAATATAAGAGATTGGTTATTTGTAGAAGATCATGCAAGAGCCATTGATACCATTTATCATCATGGAAAAATTGGGGAAACGTATAATATTGGCGGCCATAACGAGTGGACGAACATTGATCTTATTAAAGAGCTCTGTAAACAAATGGATAGTAAACTTGGGAGAGAGGTAGGCAGTTCAGAAAAGTTGATCAGTTTTGTTAAAGATAGGGCTGGTCACGATTTGCGTTATGCCATTGATGCTACCAAACTAAAAGAAGAATTGGGTTGGGTGCCATCGCTGCAGTTTGAAGAAGGGCTTTCGAAAACCATCGATTGGTATTTGAATAATCAGGATTGGCTGAATGATGTGGTAAGTGGGAATTATGCAGCGTATTATGAGGAGCAGTATGGAGGTTAGAATGGTTGAGAATGGTTGAGGAGGGTTGAGATGGTTGAGAGGTTTTTTTTAGAATTAAACAAATTTTCTATGTATCAATACGCTTTTGAAAAATTAGATGTATGGCAAAAAGCAAAAATTTTAACGACGTTAGTTTATAAAATCGTTAAAAAATATCCCAATGAAGAAAGATTTACTCTTATATCTCAAAGTGTTAGATCAGCTTCTTCCATTACAGCAAATATTGCGGAGGGTAGCGCAAGAATAACTGCAAAAGATCAAGCACATTTTTACACTATAGCGTATTCATCTACAGTAGAATTATTAAATCACATTATTATTGCTAAAGAATTAAATTATATTACTAATGAAGATTATTTAGAAAGTAGGGAAAAGATTGAACAAGTAACTTATGGCATCAATAATTTGAGAAAAGGTACACTTGCTCAGCGATCTCGACCATCTCAACCATCTCAACCAACTCAACCATCTCAACCATCTCAACCATCTCAATCCATATGAAAGGAATAATCCTAGCAGGCGGCTCTGGCACAAGGCTTTACCCCATTACCATGGGAATCAGTAAACAATTGATGCCCATTTACGATAAGCCTATGATTTACTACCCCCTCAGCACATTAATGCTTGCAGGGATTAAAGATATTTTAATTATTACTACGCCCGATGATCAGGCACAGTTTATGCGATTATTAGGCGATGGCAGTAAATGGGGTTGCAATATTCAATATGCAAAACAGGAAGTGCCCAATGGCCTTGCCCAGGCTTTTGTAATTGGCGAATCATTTATTGGTACAGACAGTGTAGCCCTTGTTTTGGGAGATAATATTTTTTATGGCAGTGGCTTTAGTAAATTGCTGCAACAGGCATCCAATCCTGATGGGGCTGTAATCTTTGCCTATCCTGTTAGTGATCCGGAAAGATATGGCGTGGTAGCCTTTGACGAAAATTTAAAAGCGCTCAGCCTGGAAGAAAAACCAGCTCAGCCCAAAAGCAATTATGCAGTACCCGGCTTATACTTTTATGATAACAGTGTGGTGCAAATTGCAAAAGATCTGAAACCCGGAATCCGTGGCGAATATGAAATAACCGACGTAAATAAAATATACCTGCAAAATAATAACCTGCATGTGGCCGTTTTAGATAGGGGATTTGCGTGGCTCGATACTGGTACTTTTGATTCGCTAAGCGATGCCAGTGAATATGTAAGAGTGGTAGAAAAAAGACAAGGTTTAAAAATTGGCTGCCCAGAAGAAATTGCGTGGAGAATGGGGTTTATTGATAAACCACAGATTGAATTACTTGCCAAAGAGCTACACAAAAGCGGGTATGGACAATATCTGAGTAGTATTATTAAGTAATGACAATTAATATTTACTCAGATAATTACCAAGGAAATAAAATAAACACCAGATAATATTTAGGCGATGAAACAACGTTTTTTAATTGTGGGTGCAGGATTTTCTGGTTGCGTGTTGGCGCATCAACTTGCTAAAACGCTGAATTGTGAAATAGAAATATGGGACGAAAGAAACCACCTTGGAGGTAATTGTAATACTCACAGAGATTCAGAAACTGGTGTGATGGTGCACCAATATGGGCCACATATTTTTAATACGGATAAAAAAGAAATTTGGGATTTCGTGAATAGTTTCGGTGAGTTTAGGCCGTATGTGCATAGAGTGAAAGCGATGAGCAAAGGAAAGATTTATTCATTACCGGTTAATCTTCATACCATCAATCAGTTTTTTGATAAAAGGTTTACTCCAGCCGAAGCCCAATCGTTTATGGCTACACAAGGAGATCCCTCTATTAAAGAGCCAGCAAATTTTGAAGAACAAGCTTTGCAGTTTATTGGTAATGATTTATACAAAGCATTCTTTTATGGATATACCAAAAAACAATGGGGTTGTGAACCCACTCAACTACCAGCTTCTATCTTAAAGCGGATTCCTGTTAGGTTTAATTACGACGATAACTACCATAACAATTTATATACGGGTATTCCGGTAGATGGTTATACCGCCATCATGGAGCAAATGATTGCTTCTGACCGCATAAAATTATCGCTACAAAAAAAATACGATGTAGCTATGGATGTTTATTCGTTTGACCATGTTTTTTATACAGGTCCTATTGATGCGTACTTTAATTATTCAAATGGTAGGTTGGGATATAGAACCGTAACTTTTGAAGAGTATAGAACAACAGGTGATTTTCAAGGAACTACTCAGATGAATTATTGCGATGAAGAAGTGCCTTTTACGAGGATAGCAGAACACAAACATTTTACTCCTTGGGAGCAACACGATAAAACGATTTATTTTAAAGAGTTCAGTAAAGAAACAGAAGAAAATGATGTGCCTTATTATCCCAAAAGGCTTCAAAACGATAAAGTGCTCCTTCTTCAATACAGACTACTCGCCGAACAGCAGCAACATGTTTCTTTCTTAGGTAGGCTAGCCACTTACCGCTACATGGATATGCACCATGTAATAGGGGAAGCGATTCATTTTTCAGAACTATTCGCACAATCGTTGCTGCAAAATACACCACGCCCAATTTTCCCCAATGTTGAGTCCTAAAAGGGGTACTTTTTTATCTATACAATTTTTAATGCTTCAAAAAAAACAGAATAGTGGCATGTTATTCCCATGTTTAATTCAATATACAACCCAAACTCTATCTTTAAATGCCATCTTTTTTAGCAACGAAACTCCAACATACAAGCGTAGATAAAACAATACCGCTTTGGCTATTTTTAAGATAAGTTGGCTATTGTTCATAAACAAGCAAAAACAATTTTCATATTCCAGAGTCACCTATCATCAAAAAAAAGCGTGATTGTGTAACTACCCAAACAGATAATAATTTTATGTGTATTAATTCTTTGGAAAGCTACATGAGGTGATTTTTACTAAATTAATTGAAACTGAGGTCAATAAATTTATCTGAAATAATCATTTTAAATCCAATTATAAACATTTATTTTGCGACAAGCAAAACTTAAAAATCAATGTGCGGAATAGTGGGGGCTGTAAACTTTAAGATTTCTCATCAGCAAGCTAATAATGCCATGCTTCACAGAGGGCCCGACGACCAAAATGGTTTTACTTGTGATCAGGTAGATTTCTACCACTTGCGTTTGTCTATATTAGATGTTTCGGGTGGAAAACAACCCATGACTTTGGCTAATCGATATACCATTATCTTTAATGGACAAATTTATAACCAAAACGAACTACGCAAAAAATTTGATCTACAGGGTACAACATATTCAGACACAGAAACACTCCTATTACTTTATCAAAAATTAGGCGAAGCACTTTTACCTCATTTAGAAGGAATGTTTGCATTTGCTATCTATGATCAGCAAACTAAACAGCTTTTTATGGCCAGAGATCGAGCCGGGAAAAAGCCACTCTATTATTTCAATGACCATCAAAAATTTGTATTCGCAAGCGAACTCAATTGTTTAAAAGTTTTGTTGCCGCTTCAAATGAACCAAGATCATTTTTATACCTACCTACGTAACGGTACTTTTTACGGCGAACAAACTCCCTACCAGCAGGTGAACGAAATGCCTGCAGGATCTTCGATGATCATTGATTGCAGTAAACTTACTGTTTCTACAAATAAATGGTGGAATATTCAATCATTTTATCTTCAGCAAAACAACGATGATGAAAACACCGCAATAGAAAAAGTAGAATATTACCTGCAACAGAGTGTAAAAAGAAGAATAGAATCGAGCGATATTGAAGTTGGATGCTTCTTAAGCGGAGGTATCGATAGCGGTTTGGTAACAGCCATGGCCAGTAGCCATCATTCTAATTTAAAAACTTTTACAGTATCTTTTGAAGGAGAATACGACGAGGCTCCTCTCGCAAAAAAAGTAGCAGAGAAGTATGGCACCAATCATACCCAAATCAATATCGCTTTCACTGATCTGAAAAATGATTTGGAGAAAATTTTGACCAACTATGGGGAACCTTTTTTTGATAGTTCTGCCATACCCAGTTATTATGTAAGTAAGGAAGCCAAAAAATATGTAACCGTAATATTAAATGGAGATGGGGCAGATGAACTCTTTGGCGGCTACAGAAGATACGTGCCTTTTTCACAATACGATTTTTTTAAAACTAGCAGTAGCTTACGCACCATTTCTAAAATGGTACATGGGTTGCTTCCCATGCCCAACCAAAAGAAAAGTAAATACAATTACCTTTATCGATTGAGCTCATTGGCATCAAAAAATAGTTTGGAAGTTTATCTGGCAGCAGGGGTAGATATTTTTGAAGATTATCAACAGCAAATCATACACCATCATCACGATTATTTGAGTAGTATGAGAAATGATTTTGAAAAAATTACTTCAGCAAATATGAGTGGATTAAAAAAGATCATGACAATGGATTTCAACGGTAATCTATTTTGTGATCTATTGGTAAAAATGGATATCGCCAACATGGCGCATTCATTAGAGGGTCGAAGTCCTTTTTTGTGTAAAGAACTGATGGAGTATGCACCAGGGTTGAGAGATAGTTTAAAAATAAACGGAACAACTACCAAATACTTACTGCGTACTATGGCAAAAAAATACCTACCACAAGAGCTGATTCATCAACCTAAAAGAGGGTTTGAAATACCTTTGAAAAACTGGGTCGACAATGACCTTCAATCTGTTGTTCAAGATTATGTAGGAGCACCTTCTGCGCTAAGCAGACAGTTGCTCGAAAAAGAATTTTTAGAGGGTCTGCTATCTCAAAAAATAAAAGTGCCAGCCGAAAAAAGAGCTAAAATGTTATGGACCTTATTAAGTATGGAAATTTGGTACAAAAAAACATACCTGCAATCAAATTGATATGGAAAAAAACATAGTCATAATTGAGAACCATATCATTTCTACCAATACGGTAAGGCAAAAACTTACACAAGAATTGATGACTCAAGGTTACCATGTAACTGTTTTGTCTACTGGTTCTGAAAAAGAATTGGCTACTGCAAGGCGCAAAGGGTTTAACGTGGTGGATGTAGGCACAAGCAACACAAAAATTTTAGACGTTGTTCGGTATGTTAGAAAACTTTACAAGGAAATAAAAAAAGCGGATGCTGATATTTGTCTCACTTTCACCATCAGGCCTGCCATTTGGGGAAATATAGTTACAAGGCTCTTAAGAGTTCCTACCATTACAAACATTACCGGTATTGGACCACTTGCCAAAAGCAACTCCCTGATATATAAAATTGCCAGAATACTATACAGGTTAGTACTTAAAAAAACCGCGCTGGTGTTCTTTCAAAATAAGGATGATCTTTCTATTTTTCTTTCTAAAAAATTTGTGAAACCCAATCAAACGCAGGTTATACCTGGGTCGGGTATCGATTACGAATATTTTAAACCCATTCCTCGTGCAGAACATGAGGAAGGATTTGTTTTTTTATTTATTGGCAGACTCATCAAAGACAAAGGTATTTTAGAATATGTGGAAGCGGCAAAAAGTTTAAAAGAAAATTATCCGAATATGAGCTGTAAAATTTTGGGGCCTTATTATTCACAAAATTTGAAGGAGAATATTATCACCGAAAAACAAATTCTGCATTGGTTAGATGATGGTATCGTAAATCATCTTGGTGCTGCCGATGATGTTCGACCCTATATAGCAGAGGCAGATTGTATTATACTTCCATCTTACAGAGAAGGGATGAGTAATGTGCTTTTGGAAGCAGGGAGCATGGAAAAACCATGTATTGCATCAGATACCACTGGGTGCAACGATATCATTATAGATCATTACAATGGCTTTTTATGCAAAGTAAAAAATGCCACAGATTTAGCGCTTAAAATGCAAAGCATGATGACCCTATCAGAAGAAGAAAGAAAGCAAATGGGCATCAACGCAAGAGAGCGGGTGATTCAAAAATTTGCCAAAAAAATTGTGCTAGATGCTTATCTTGATGCCATCTCAAAGTTGATGAAAGCTTAATAAAAAGTGAAGAAAAGCTACATATTTTTTTATAAAACTTAAACAATTTCATAGGTTGCTTGTATTTGTAGTTGTAATATCAATAATATGAATTCATTTACGATCAAGGACCTCGCAAACCTATCTGGCATCAAAGCACATACGCTACGGATATGGGAACAGCGTTATAGCTTTCTTAAACCCAACCGCACTTTTACTAACATACGCTATTACACCAATGAGGAACTAAAAACCATCCTCAACATCGCTCTTCTCAATAAGTACGGCTTTAAGATTTCTCATATTGATAAGATGACAGAGCAGGAAGTAAAAGATAAAATCGTTTCCCTTAATCAACTGCAGGCGCAGCAAGAACGTATAGTGAATGAACTCATTCAGCAGATGATAGACCTTGATATTGAGTCATTCGAAAAAACACTTAATTCATATATCGTTTCTAAAGGAATTGAAAGAACCATAACACAGATTATTTTCCCCTTCCTCGAAAAAATTGGGATACTTTGGCTCACTAACCATATTAATCCCGCTCAAGAACACCTCGTAACAAATATCATCCGCCAAAAACTCATCAGCGGTATCGAAGCAGTTCAAACCCCCTTGAAGTCGGAGACAAAAATGTTGCTATTCTTACCAGAAGGAGAGTACCACGAACTAGGCTTACTATTCATGCATTTCTTACTGAAAAACAGGGGTATTTATGTGATCTACTTAGGCGCCAATGTGCCCCTCAAAGACGTTGAATATGTGGTAGGCTATAAGAAGCCAGACTACCTCTACTGTCACTTAACAACAGTAGGGCATAACTTTAATTTCGATAAGTTTTTGAACAACATCACTTCGAAATTCAAAGAAGTTCCTATCGTTTTCTCAGGTCTACTAACCAACACTTACGAGAAAAAGATACACCCTCCGATAGTCTTCAAAAAATCTTTTGCTGAGGTAATGAACTTTATATCAACACTTTAATTTTATATTTTTTATTTATTGATTAAAATAAGCCTTTTTTTTAAGAAAGGTTTTTTTTAACCAAAATTACTGTTTAACTTTATTGTCTAAACATTAAACAAAAATGTCTAATACAGACTTTAACGACATGCTTTTAAGCAACGCAGATTATCTAAAGCCCTTTGCCTTTACGCTAACCCGTGATAATGAAACTGCCAAGGATTTGATGCAGGAAACCCTGTTCAGAGCTCTCGCCAACAAAGAAAAATACAACGTAGGTACCAACATCAAAGCATGGATGTACACCATCATGCGCAATATTTTTATTAATGACTACCGTAAGAAGTCGCGCCAGAACACTATGTTCGACAGCACTCCGAACGACTTTTTACTAAACCATAATCAAACGGCGGTTGCCAACGCTGCAGAAGTAAGCCTAAAATTAAAAGATATCCAAAGTGCCATTCACGAACTGCCCGAAATTTTTAAACATCCATTCGTGCTGTATTTTGAAGGCTATAAATACAATGAAATAGCAACTTTACTCAACGAACCTTTGGGAACTATCAAAAGTCGTATCCACTTTGCCAGAAAATTGCTGAAGGAGCAATTGAGCAGGTATTAAATTTATGCTGATTTTATTTCCAATTATCTTATTTTAGGCCTGTGAAAAAAGCGGTCATCATCGGTAGTGGCTTTGCAGGGATGTCTGCGGCAAGCTTTATGGCGAAAAACGGCTGGAACGTCACCGTACTAGAAAAACACAACATGCCAGGCGGCAGAGCCCGCAAATTCTCTGAAGCTGGTTTTACTTTTGATATGGGCCCCAGTTGGTACTGGATGCCTGATGTTTTTGAACGGTATTTCAATTGTTTCGGTAAAAAAGTCTCCGACTATTACGAACTACATCGATTAGATCCCTCCTATAGGGTTTATTGGAACAATGGTCCAATGAACATACCCGCTCATTACGATGCACTTCGCAATTTATTTGAATCGCTCGAACCCGGGGCAGCAGTCAAACTAGATCAATTTATAGAAGAGGCATCTTTTAAATACCAAGTGGGCATACACAAACTGGTTCACAAACCAGGAAGATCATTGATGGAGTTTGCAGACATAGATCTGTTAAAAGGGGTATTAAAGCTCGACGTTTTTACCTCCATGAAAAAGCACGTAGGTAGGCTATTTACCCACCCACAATTGCGTCAACTCATGGAGTTTCCCGTTTTATTTTTAGGCGCATTGGCTGATAACATCCCTGCATTGTATAGTTTAATGAATTACGCCGATATTAAGCTGGGAACCTGGTATCCCAAAGGGGGTATGTATAAGATTGTAGATGGGATGCAGCATCTGGCCGAAGAGCTAGGTGTTCAATTTTTATTCAACAAACAGGCAGTGGCCATACATGTTGAAAACGGGATAGCCAGATCTGTGAGCACCAAACAATTGCTCGAAAATGGAGAGGAAATAATAGAAGAGTTTGAGGCAGATGTTATCATTGGAGGGGCAGATTATCACTTTATTGAAACAATGCTACTACCTCAACAATATAGATCTTATAACGAGGATTATTGGAATAAAAGAGTGATGGCACCCTCTAGTTTGTTATATTACATTGGATTAAATAAGAAATTAGACAACATTTTGCATCATTCTTTGTTTTTTGATGTAGATTTCGGTTTGCACGGGGATGAAATTTATAAAGATCCCAAATGGCCGACTGAACCTTTGTTTTATGTGAGTGCCACTTCTGTTTCTGATGCAACGGTGGCTCCGGAGGGAGGAGAAAATCTGTTTTTTCTAATACCGGTGGCTGCAGGACTCGAAGGCGATACGGAAGAGCTAAGGCAAAAATATTTTGATAAAATAGTTTCTCGTTTCGAAGCTAAAACGGGGCAAACAATCAAAGAATCTATTGTATATCAACGCTCTTATGCGGTGAGTGATTTTGTGAGCGATTACAATGCTTTTAAAGGAAATGCTTATGGCCTTGCCAATACATTGATGCAAACTGCCATTTTAAAACCATCCCTTAAAAGCAAAAGAGTTAGTAACTTGTATTATACCGGACAATTAACCGTTCCGGGACCAGGAGTACCTCCCTCTTTGATCAGCGGGGAGGTGGTGTGTAAAGAAGTTTTAAAAGATTTTAAGAAATAAATTGATCCTTCATGATGCATCTCTTTCACTCTGTTAGTCAGGAGTGCAGCAAACTCACCACAGAAAGATACAGTACGTCTTTCAGCAGCGCTATAAAATTATTGCATCATTCCTTGCGCACGCCTATTTATAATATTTATGGATTTGTTCGCTTCGCAGATGAAATAGTTGATACTTTTCACGAGTACGAAAAAGAAAACCTTTTGGCCAGGTTCAAAGCTGAAACCTATCGTGCTATTGATGAGAAAATTAGCCTCAATCCCATTCTACAAAGTTTTCAATTAACCGTTAATGAATTTAACATCGACCATGCTTTGATAGAATCATTTTTTGTAAGCATGGAAATGGACCTCGATAAAACAAAGTACGATCACGTTGGTTATGAAGAATATATTTATGGAAGTGCTGAAGTAGTAGGCTTGATGTGTTTGTACGTATTTTGCGAAGGGGATCAAAAATCATATATACAGTTAAAACCTTCTGCGCAATCGCTGGGAGCTGCTTTTCAGAAAGTGAATTTCTTACGAGACCTAAAAGCAGATTATGAGCAACTAAACAGGACTTATTTCCCTGGGGTTGACTTTAGTAATTTTACATCTTCTATGAAGGAGCAAATAGAACAAGATATTACTGCAGATTTTGCAGCAGCTTATGAAGGTATTTTACAGCTTCCGGTAAAAGCCCGCTTTGGGGTGTATGTGGCATACAAATATTACCTGACCTTGTTTAAAAAAATTAAGAAATCTCAACCATCGCTTCTTTTGAACAATAGAATTCGAATCCCGAACTATTCAAAAGCATTCATACTGATGAGAGCTGGTGTAAGAAGCCAGTTCAATATTTTATAAATCTCAATTCATTGGAACAGGTTATACTAGTAAATCCCCAAGATGAACCCATCGGCTTGATGGGAAAAATAGAAGCCCACAAAAAAGGCTTGCTACACCGTGCGTTTAGTATCTTCATTTTTAATAAAAATGGGGAGATGCTATTGCAACAAAGAGCATTCGAAAAATACCACAGCGGAGGATTATGGACGAATACTTGTTGCAGTCACCCGCAACCAGGAGAAAATACCGCCGCTGCCGCCGTACGCAGATTGCAGCAAGAAATGGGTTTTCAAACAGAGTTGAAGAAAAGTTTTTCATTTGTTTATAAAACAGCATTTGACAACGGACTTATAGAACATGAGGTAGATCATGTATTTATTGGTGAATACGAAGGTGCTATTTTACCCAATGTAGAAGAAGTTTACAACTACGAATACCGTTCAATGAACAGTATTAGGGAAGCCATCCAAAGCACTCCTCAATTATTTACTTCCTGGTTTAAAATTGCATTTCCTACACTAGAAACTTATCTTACAACTACATCTATCAAATAAACAATATGCAACCCAAAAAAGTCATCGTTATTGGAAGCGGCGTAGCAGGTATGGCAGTGGCCATCAGGCTTGCTGTGAAGGGCTTTGACGTAAAAGTGTTTGAAAAAAATGCATATCCTGGCGGTAAACTTACCATGTTTGAAAAAGATGGATTTCGATTCGATGCCGGTCCCTCACTGTTTACACAGCCACAAAATATAGAAGATTTATTTGAGAACGCAGGCGAACCCATAGCTGATTATTTTGAATACAAACCTATCAACATCGCATGTAACTATTTTTTTGAATCAGGAAAAATCATTAAAGGATATACAGACTCCGTGGCTTTTTCGGAAGAACTTACGCAGCAAACAGGCGAGCAGACTACGGCAGTAAGCAGGTACCTCCGTGAGTCTGAAAAAATATTCGACAATATTGGTTCTGTTTTTTTAAACCACTCTTTACACAAACGCAGCACCTGGTTCAATAAAAGAATTATTACTGCTTTTAAAACAGTGAAACTTCCTTACTTATTTAAGAGTTTAAACAAGTACAACGAAAGTCATTTTACATCTCCGGAAGCCGTACAGATTTTTAATAGATATGCCACCTATAATGGCAGCAATCCTTACAAAGCCCCTTCTATGCTGAGCTTGATACCACACCTTGAAATGAATCAGGGAACGTTTTATCCGAAGGGAGGTATGATTAGTATTACCAACGCCCTATACAAATTGGCCCTTAAAAAAGGAGTAGAGTTTCAATTTAACACTCCTGTTCAACGCATTATTCACAGCCAAAACAAAACACAAGGTGTGGTGATCAACCATACCAATCTGTATGCAGATATGGTAGTGAGCAACGCAGATATTTATTTTACCTATAAAAACCTGCTCAATCATGCGGTAAAAGCTCGTAAGGTATTAAAGCAAGAACGTAGTAGCAGCGCCCTTATCTTCTATTGGGGGATTCAAAAAAAATTTGATCAATTGGGATTACATAATATCTTTTTCACCAATAATTACAAAGCAGAGTTCGATTGTATTTTTAATAAAAAGCAATTGCATACCGATCCTACTGTGTACATTAATATCACCAGCAAGGAAGAAGCCGAACATGCTCCAACTGGAGCCGAAAACTGGTTTGTAATGGTAAATGTGCCTGCTAACACTGGGCAAAATTGGGATGCGTTGAAACAACAGGCCCGTGCTCAAATAGTAAAAAAATTGAATCAACTTTTAAACACCGATATAGAAGCACTAATAACATCAGAAACAGTTTTAGACCCTTTGTTGATCGAAGAAAAAACAGGCAGCTTCATGGGGTCGTTGTATGGAACCAGCTCTAATAGTAAGATGGCCGCTTTTTTCAGAGCACCTAATTTTACTGGTTATATTAAAAACTTATATTACTGTGGAGGAAGTGTACATCCCGGGGGTGGTATCCCACTTTGTTTAAAAAGCGCGCAAATAACCGCCGGGATCATCGAAAAAGATTTCGCAAAAAAAAAGGAATACGCCCATTGAAAAACTATTCAAAACACCAAATAGCAACGGCTATTGCTATTTTATTTCATAGCATTGGTTTATTTGGAATGATTTTTTTTAGATCAACCGATTTTGTGTTGACCACCCCACTCAATTTATTGCTGATGGCTAGCTTACTTTTTTTTACACACGAAAATAAAAACAAAGCATTTATTTCTTTTTTTGTGATTTGTGTGGTAGTGGGCATTGGAGTAGAGATTGTTGGAACCTCTACTGGGTTACTATTTGGCAATTACAAGTATGGTAAAGTACTTGGTCCAACAATTGCAGAAGTGCCATATATGATTGGCATTAATTGGTTTATTATGATGTATTGCTTTGGTGTAACCGCCAATATGATCTTAACTAAAATTGTTGAAAAAATTACACGCAATTCTGCTGCCACAACAAAGGATGTACAAGTAATTGCAGTGGTAGTAGATGGGGCTTTACTAGCGGTATTGTTTGATTGGTTGATGGAACCTGTGGCGGTTAAACTTGGCTACTGGACATGGCTTGGGGATGGCGAAATACCGTTTTACAACTATGTATGCTGGTTCTTCATCAGCCTGATACTGCTGCTCTTATTCAAAAAAATGCCTTTCAGGAAGTCTAACAAATTCGCCGTAAATTTGTTACTCATACAATCAATGTTTTTTTTAATACTCAGAACTTTTTTATGAATTGGCTCCTACTCATCATCGTTACCATCGTATCATTTCTTTTGATGGAAGGCATTACATGGGCTACCCATCGTTTTGTGATGCATGGTTTTTTATGGTACTTACACGAAGATCACCACAAACCCTCTCCAGGTGTTTTTGAAAAAAATGATGCTTTTTTTCTAATTTTTGCAATTCCTAGTTGGCTTTGTATCATGAATGGCTTGCAACATAAATCAGCTTGGCTCTCAGGAATAGGATTTGGTATTGCATTGTACGGTTTAGCTTATTTCCTAGTACACGACGTAATTATTCATCAGCGTTTTAAGTGGTTTACCCGAAGTAACAATACATATGTTCGTACCATAAGATGGGCACATAAAATACACCACAAACAAATGGAAAAGGAAGAGAGCGAAAGTTTTGGAATGTTGTATGTGGCTAAAAAATATTGGGACAAAGTAAAAGCTGACAAACAAAGAAACGCTCCAAAAACAGCCCAATAATTATTCACCATTTTTCTCTTTTACCTAATTGAATCTTAGTTACACATATTTTTTGATACTGGCTGTATCCATTGTTGGTCCGCTAGGGCTTAGCTTTGATCGAAAAGTGTCGTTTTATAAAAAATGGAAGCACTTATTTATAGCTATGTTGCTGCCAGCCCTGTTGTATATTATTTGGGATATCTGGTTCACACATCTGGGCGTATGGAGTTTTAATGCTACTTACATCACTGGCATTAAATTGGTGAACTTGCCTATAGAAGAAGTACTTTTCTTTTTTGTAGTGCCTTACAACTGCGTATTTATTTACGAATGCATCGTCTGTTATTTCCCAAATATTTACAACGGAAAAACCGCTGATCGTATTTTGATAGGTATGGGTGTGTTGTCTTTTATTGTGGGGATATTGTTGAACAACAAGTATTATAGCGGATATACTTTTATTCTGTTGGGATTGTTTATAGGACTTCTTTTTTTATTTCGATCATATTTTCGTTCTTTCAAAACAGGACATTTTCTGGTAGCCTATGGCGTTATCTTGATACCTTTTTTGGTGGTCAACGGATTTTTAACAGCCATACCAGTTGTGCAGTACAATGATGCTGAAAATATTGGCTTCAGAATTTATACCATTCCATTTGAAGATATCTTTTATGGGATGTTACTAGTATTGATGAATATTACTATGTTTGAGAAATTACGAAACCGCGTTTAGTCATTTCCGCTAGCTGCTGGGTTTAACACTAGGTTGCGGCCCATGGTGCCCATCCTATCATTCCGAATTGTGCCTTTTGCATATGTGGTGTTTACAGGTAAAATACTCTGGAGAACTACGGCTCATATTGGAGGCGCAAAATACAGATGCAATGGCAGAAGGGTATCGATAATAAGCAATCGATAATAAGCAATGGATGTACAAATAGAAAACAATCAAGTATGCAAACAATTACAAAGGAGGAATATTAGCTTCATCAAGAGGTGCGAGCACGCTTATATCATCTTCTTTTCTTTTCCGTATACTCGCTACAGGCCATGTTTCCATAGTTGCAGCTGGAATATTGTATTCGATGATGGTTCTAAGATCGGTTTCGCTAAGTGCGGGGTTTAGCCATTGCGTTGCCAGTTCTTTGTTTAAAATCAGTGGCATTCTGTTTCCGTTTTCTCCTGAATTGTGAATTTTCTGCATCAGGCTATTGGCGGGTTGGGTTACAATGGTGAAGGTTCCTTTCAGCTCACCTGTTTCTGCATCGGGTGTGGGTGCATAATTATACAACCCCGCAAAACAAAAAATCGGTTCATTTTTTAGTCGTATAAAATAGGCCTGCTTTTTTTTACTACCTACATCGCGGTGCTCAAAAAAACCGGTGGTAAACACCAGGCAACGTTGTTGTTTGAGTTGGTGCCAAACAGAATTTTTATCATCCAGCATTTTTTCGCTTCTTGCATTGGCCATGCTGCTGCGGTAATGTTTTATTTTTTCCGGCGTATTCATGTAAGGTGCAATAAGTCCCCATTCGAATAAATGAATCTGAATACCGTTTTCATTTTGTATGGCTACCGGCCACTCACACCAACTTTGTGCCACTTGGTGGTAGGTGGGTTTAAAAGGTAGCTTGCCAGCTTCCGGAATATTTAAAAAGGCACTTATTAGTTTGATGCCAGAAAAATAACTCATGTCGTAGCACATGGAATAAAATTTTCTATTTCCTCCAAAAGTAGATCAGCTTTGTGGGCTTTCCAACTCAATTGCAGGTACAACAACCCATAACGATCTTTTAGGTGGATTTGTAGTTGATTGCTGTTGCTGTAATTCCACCAAGTATAATTTAGCAACATATATGTATGAATTTTTTTGCGTAGCCAGGGTGGTGCCTTCCATTGCTGGTATAACAAATTGGTGTACACGAGATAGGGTGCTGCTGCAGCGGCAGCCATTTGTAATCTTTCTCGGTGGTTAACATCTTCGCTGTTGTACAAAAAACAATAAGGATCTTTTTGAAGTTGAGCTATGTGTATGTCTGCCCGATTTTTTTCGATGGAATCGTCTTTTGCATAATGAGTAAATAGCAAAGAAATGCTGTTGGGTTCATCCATTACCGAAATACCCCGAACATAGGTTTGCCTCACAAACAGTTTAGGTGTGGCCAGCATGCTCTTTAAAAGCGCAGGTGTTAGTTTTACCAATGGGTTGTACATCACTGTTTATTTTATTTCAAACAATTCATTCCACCTTGTGGTATATCTTTTACTGCGCAGTTCCTGCCGCATCTTCCAATTTCTTTTAGTGCCACTGGCGGCAAATTTTAAAATATCGTTGCGCTGACTAAAATTTATGTTATCAATCATTTCCATCAGCTTACGCTGATTATTGGTGGCGCCTGTTTCAAACAAGTTTCCCTGAATGGAACTGTTGGCCACAATGCCACTGAGCACAATGCCAGCTTTTTTATAGGTTCTTCCCGATTGAAATATTTTTTCTGCTAACTCCAACGCAGGCTTTATGAGTTCATGGGTGTTGCTGGTGGCTTTTGCAAGAATGAGGTAACTGCTAAGAGTGGTACCACGGTGAAAACTTTGTTGCCGTATTTCTTCTTTGGCCACTATAAACACGCTGATCACTGAGGCTGCGCTGTGCTGCCTTCTTAGCTTTTCGGCGGCGCGGGAAATATAGGTAGCCACAGCTTCTTTTATCTCTTGGAGTCCGGTAACGGCTCTGCCAAACATACGGGTGGTAGCGATCATCTTTTTTGTTACCAACTCGTTTTTCATTTCACTCGCCGTTTCTCCTTTCAGCTCTTTGATGAGCCGTGTGCCCACTACACCACCAAGTTGTGTTTTACCAAAAGTTTCGCTCATCTGGCTCAGCTGATAGGCATCAAATATTCCCCAAGTATCACGCAGTTTCATCGCATACTGTCGGCCCACACCCCACACATCTTCTACCGCTGTTTTTTGCAGCGCCTCCTTCACTTTTTCCGGGGTATCTAGTATCATGATACAATTCGTTTTTTCTTTGTTTTTTTTAGCCAGTCTGTTCGCCACCTTACTCAGTACTTTGGTAGGCGCAATGCCTACCGATACTTTTATGCCCGTCCACAATTCCACAGTGTTTTTAAGTTGTTCGGCCAGTGCTTCAACGTCTTTTTGGTCGAAAATATCCAGATCCAAAAATGCTTCATCTACGGAGTACACTTCTACGCGATCTTTTCCCAAAATGGTCCGCAATGTTTCCATCACCCGCCAGCTTAGATCACCGTATAGATTGTAGTTGGATGAAAATACGGCGACGTTGTGTTGCAGAATCAATGGCTTGGCTTTAAAATAGGGGCCGGCCATATCTACCCCCAACTTCTTGGCTTCATCACTGCGAGATATGATGCAGCCGTCGTTATTGCTGAGTACTACCACCGGCCTGCGCTCTAGTTCGGGTTTAAACAACCGCTCACAGGAGCAGTAAAAATTATTACAATCAACTATTCCTTTCACGAAGTTTTATTTTTCTTTGGTTAACGGTACGAAATGAAGCTGAACGTTGTCTTATTTATTATAGGTGGTGAATGGCATAGGTAACTACGCCCCACACGTTGAAGTCGCCAAACTCTGCCAGGTTAATGGTTTTGTAGCGGTCGTTTTCCGGAATTAAAAATGCAGACGTGAAATTTTTATGAAAGCGCCGCACCATCAGCTCTCCGTTCAAGATGGCTACAATAATTTTACCGTTGGCTATTTTAATCGATCTGTCTACCACTAGGATATCGTTGTCGTAAATGCCGGCGTCTTTCATGGCATCGCCCCGCATCCTAAAAAAATAGGTAGCCGGTTTGTTGCTGATTAGTTGTTCGTTGAGGTCAATACCCCGATCCATGTAATCGTCGGCAGCAGCCCCAAACCCAGTAGCATTGGCCGTTTGCACCTGTTGCTGTGTAAACTCCTTGCTACCTTTATAGGCAGGTCCGTAAAACTCTTCTCCGCTCATACCTTATTATTTTATACAAAGCTAAATAAATTAGTATTAAAATACTAAATAAATTAGTATTTTTTATTCCAATAGTTCTGTGAGGAAAGCCATGATGTTGCACCCCCCTCTTCCTAAAAAAGTTCTATTTTTACCACTCACACGTTTTTTAATATGGAGTCTATCATTCAACAGGTTACTCATCTTTTTACGCAATACAATGATGCGCCCATTACAGCCGTAGATAAATTGCCACAAGCTGGCAGCGACCGGCATTATTTCAGGATACATGCTGGCGATAAAACCTATATTGCTACTTACGGTAGTAATATCAAAGAAAACGAAACCTTTATTTATTTTTCAGCTCAGTTTCAGCAACAAGAATTGTGTACGCCACAGGTATTTTATGTAAGTGAAAACAAATGCTGCTACATACAAGAAGATTTTGGCAGCACCTGTTTATTAGATGAGCTCGAACAAAAAGGTGCCACCCAGGAAGTGTATGATCTCTATAAAAAAAGTTTAACCAAACTCGCTTTTTTACAAGTGAAGGCAGATGCCGTGATCGATTATAGCCGTTGCCTTACCAATGCAGTGTTTGGCAAACAAGCCATCATGGCGGATTTACTATATTTCAAATATTATTTTCTAGATGCGTTAGCAAAACCCTACGACAAACAAAAGCTGATTGATGATTTTGAAGCACTGAGTAATTATCTCTCTTATACGGAGTACAAATATTTTATGTTCCGCGATTTTCAAAGTAGGAACATCATGGTTACGCCACAAGGCTCTATTCATTTCATCGATTACCAAGGTGGCATGAATGGCGCACCACAATATGATGCGGCTTCGCTGCTGTGGCAGGCGAAGGCCAATTTATCAGACGATTGGAAACAACGACTCTTTCTCGATTATGTAGATGCTTTTGAAAAGGAAGTTGGCAAGCCCGTGAACAGAGAAGTATTTCAAAGTCAGTACAACGGTTATGTACTCATTCGCTTGTTGCAGGTGTTGGGTGCGTATGGGTTTCGAGGTTTATTCGAACGCAAAGCACATTTTCTGACCAGCATTCCTTTGGCATTACAAAACTTGCGATCTTTTATTTCCCAATACAGTATGGGTATAGCATTACTTGAATTTACCAAGGTGCTAGATATTTGTATCAGCGAGGCTACCATCGAACAGTTTACACCGGTGCAGGCTAACGCAGAAACGCCGCTATTGATAACCATCAATAGTTTTTCGTTTATCAAAACTGGTTATCCAAAAGAGGAAACAAAAAACGGAGGCGGTTTTGTATTTGATATGCGAGGGATATTAAACCCCGGACGTTTTGAAGATTACAAACATTTGAGTGGACTCGATAAATTGGTGAAAGATTTTTTAGAGCAACAAACGAAGATGCCCGCGTTTTTAAATAGTGTATATACTATGGTAGATATTTCAGTAGAAGATTATATCAAACGAGGGTTTAACCAACTAACCATCAACTTTGGTTGTACGGGAGGTCAACATAGAAGCGTGTATGCAGCTGAAGCAACTGCCAGACACCTACGCAATAAATTTAAAGTGAATATTCAAATAGCACATACCAACCAACAAAACTGGAAAACGTTATGAAAGCTATGATCTTCGCGGCAGGATTAGGTACTCGCTTCAAACCATGGACAGACAATCATCCCAAGGCATTGGCGGTGGTGAATGGCAAGAGTTTGTTGCAGCGCAATGTTGAATATTTACAACAATACGGCATCACAGATGTAGTAGTGAACGTGCACCATTTTGCTGATCAGATCATTGATACTGTTGATGCCAATAAAGGTTGGGGATCTAATATCAGCATCAGTGATGAAAGAAAGGAAGTACTGGAAACTGGAGGTGGATTTTTGAATGCGGAACCATTACTCAGTGGAACAGAAAACATCATCACCTTAAACGCCGATTTTTTAACCAATCTAAACATCTACGACTTGTTGGCTTATCACCATCAAAAAAAAGCGTTGATTTCTTTTGGCGTTACACACCGAAAAAGCAGTCGCAATTTTTTATTCGATTCACAATATCGCTTGTGTGGCTGGGAAAACAACAGTACAGGAGAGCAAAGAATTGCGATGGCTTGCAACCATCTTAAAGCTATGGCCTATAGTTGTGTAGCGGTGTTTGAGCCTTCCATCTTTAAACTAATTCCACAGCGTAGAAAATTTTCAATTGTAGACACGTATCTAAGTTTGGCTGCAGAATATCCTATTTATGGCTACAACCATACCGGTGATAAATTAGTAGATGTAGGCAAACCAGAAAGTATAGCTATAGCCGAAGCTATGTTTCCATAATTTATTTACATCTTGGCTTCATAATTTTTGTAATGTAGGAAGAACTATTGTTTACTCATTGCCAACCTGTGCCGGAACGTCAAATGTATTGTTGTTGTCTTGTTTTGGTTTAATACCAAAGTTGTATCGAATCGTTAATCCCACTCTTCTGGTATCATTTAATCGGTTACCATTGGCTACAATACCCGCCTGCTGTAGGTTAAAACTATACTGGTTGGTTCTAAAAATATCGTTGGCAGAAACAATCACATTCATTTTTTTATTTAATATCGTTTTGTTCAAAGAGATATTGAGCTGTCCAAAAGTTTGTAATTCATAAAAATTTTGTAATCCCTTCAATCGCATAAATCCATTGATGGCAATATTAAAACTAGGTGTGGGTTTGTAGTTGTGGTACATAAAAAACGTCCATGTACCACGCTTGTAATTCAAGGGTTGCCCTTGGTATAAGCCTTCGTAGTAGGTAAAATTGTGCTGGGCACCCATGTAAAAAAAGTAGTTTCCTCCCGGCGGAATACCTCCTATAATACGTAGGTATAGCTCTCTATTTCTTCCAAGATTATCAAAAGTTCGGTACACTATTTTCGATTGATTATCTTGGTAGGTAACGTTTGTAAAAACATCTTGTATATCATTGAGTCCAACAGAAAAAATAGGGAAATTATCAGCTGTGATATTAAATTCATAATTGCTGGTAAATTGTGGAGTGAGCCTAGGGTTTCCAATTTCATATAAATACTGATCAATGTATTTTGGGTAAGGATTCAGTGCTTCGTAGTATGGCCTGCTAATACTTTTTCGATAAATGAGATTGCCGGTAAGTTTAAAACCAAATACTTTGGCTATTGGATGTCGAAGATATATGTAAGGAAAAAGGTCGGTTCTTTTGATGCCTAATGAAGTATCAATTGGAAAAAGTTGGGTGCCCGAAATATTAGTGTACTCCATTCTTAAGCCTGGTTTTACGGTTAATTCGCCAAAGGTTTTAGCTACTTGCATATACACTGCTGCAATTTGTTCGTTGTATTTGAAACGGTTGCTTTGGAAACTGTCTAGCTTTGCTCCGCTGCCATTATTGGTAAAATAAATTGAGCTGTTCTTACTACTACTGTATGTGAAACGGGTTCCTGTTTCGAGGGTATAACTATTTGGTAATTTCAGCGTTAGGTCTGATTCAAAAGTGAAAATATTTTTTCGGTTATCAATGTCTCCATCACCATTTAAAAAAGAAATAACAGGGAGAGTAATATTATTTTTATACAACTGGTTATTGTTATTGCTGAAATAATCATAGCTGATTCCAGTTTCCCAAACACTGCCGATAGTATCTATTTTTTTATTGGCGTACCAATCGTTCCCTGCATAAATAGATTGTCCATTGTTATTAATGATACTATTGTTGAAGTCTGTTAGCAAAGCCCCACCAGATTTAGAAATCACCACATCGTTTTGGGCTTCGCTGTTTGTTTGGTTGGTGCTTAGTCGAAGACCATAACCAATGGTCCATTTTTTTGGCAATTCAATATCAACGCCTGCACTCAGATAATGATTGATTGCGGGATATGTAGTGTATGCTGTTTGTGCTACCAAGGAGGTATCTCTTTCAATAAAACGATTGCTGTTCAGTTCCTCAAAATTGTTTCTATCGGTATATTGATAAGATATGTTTGTATTCACCTTTCCAACGTTTTTGTTAATATTAACACCTATGGTTTTGGTATTTAATCGGCCCTGAAAATAACCTGCATTTACACTGCCATTCGTGCCTAGTTTTACTCCTTTTTTGAGTACGATATTTACGATGCCTCCACTGCTGGATGCATCATATTTTGCAGAGGGGGTTCTTAGAATTTCAATTTTACTGACGCTATTGGCAGGTAAACTCTTGAGCAAAGAGGTAAGGTCTGCAGCGCTTATTTTCACTTCTCTACCGTTTATTTGTATCATAGCGGGAGTAGCACTGTTGAGGTACACGTTGCCATCTGAATCAACTACTGCGCCTGGTATTTTTTCCAATACTTCATAGGCATTGATGCTGCTGTTGCTCAATACTTCTGCATCTACGATGGTTTTATCATCTTCTTGTTTGATGAGTGGTTTTTTGGCTACCACCACCACATTGTCTAAATCGTTGGTTTTTATTTCCCACTGCAGTTGAACCAATATAGCACTGTCTTTCACCGAAAACGAATACAAAATTGGTTGCATACCTACGGCTGTGATATTAAGAAAATATTGGGTATTGGTTTGTACTTCAAAAACCTGTTTTTCCCTGATGGTTTTAGCTGCTACTTTTATTGAGTCTGGAAAATGATACAGCACTGCAGTTGCTATGGGTACATTATTGCTGTTGGCTGATTTTAGTTCAACTTGAATAGTTACAGAAGATTGAGCAACCACTATTGAGGAAAGTAGAATCGATAAATAAATAAGTAGGGTATGTTTCATTTTTCATTCATTATAAAAGGCAACAAAAAAGGGGGCCTTTTATATAAATTTTTTAAATGGTTAATCTGCTAACAGTTAGTCTTTTTTCTCAAACAGATCTTTTTTGTCTACCACTTTTACCTTTGTTCCTTCTTTTAAAGTTTTACTAACTACATCGTAAGGGCCCGTGATGACTTCTTGGCCAGCTTTTAATCCGCTCGTGATTTCTATGTAATTGATGTCTTGTATACCCGTGCTAACTTTAAATTTTTTTACTTTGTTGGTAGAGTCTTTTACAAATACGAGCACTTCTAAATCGTCGATATCAGAAGGTTTGTTGGTAGTGATATTACTTTCCGTACTTTTTTTGTTGTTGGTTTTAATCGTATCACTTTTTTCGCGGGTAGTGACGGCGTTGATAGGTACACTTAAAACATTCACTTGGCGACGCGTTTGAATGTCTGCATTGGCACTCATTCCTGGGCGAAAAGGGAATACCCCTTTACCCAATAGGTCGGCATAACTTTCTGGCAACAAACGAATGTACACTTTGTATTGGGTAACATCGTTGCTGGTGCTTGCCAAACCGTTGGCAGCGGCTGCGCCATTGTTGCTACTGGCAATTTCTCTTACCATGCCTTTGAATTTTCTGCCACTGTAAGCATCAATATCAATGAGTGCACTATCGCCCAATTTTACTTTTGGGATATCGTTTTCGCCTACATCTACTCTTATTTCAATTGAAGCCATATCTGCAATTCGCAACATTTCTGTTCCTGCCATCATATTACTGCCCACTACTCTTTCTCCTTTTTTTACATTCAGTAAACTCACCACACCGTTCATGGGAGCCACTACTGCTGTTCTGCTAAGATCTGTATTGGCTTTGTTAAGGTTGGCTACGGCACTTTGAACATTGGCTTGACCGCCACGAATACCTTGCTGTGCCGCATTATAATTGGCTTTTGCCGATTTGTAGTTCGCATCAGCAATGTTGAATTCATTTAAACTGATTACCTTTTCGTCATATAATTTTTTCTGCATATCATAGGCACGTTCCGATTGTTCCATCTGTGCTTTTAAAGCATCTAATGCTGCTCTTGAATTGGCTACCTGCGCTTGGCTTTGTGCCACTCCACTGGCAGCCTGGTCGCGCTGAATGCTGTACACATCTGCGTATATGCGTGCCAGTAACTCACCTTTTTTAACACTGTCGCCTTCCTGCACAGTGAGTTCGGTTATTTCGCCGCTAATATCGGGGCTCACCTTCACTTCTATTTCTGGGTATATTTTACCACTGGCATTTACCACTTCAATGATAGTACGTTCCTGTACTTTTTCTGCCGTTACTTTGGTTCCTTCTGCTTTTCCAAAAGCGCCTGTTTTAGACAATACCACTAGTGCTACCACCAGTGTGCCTGTACCAACTAATACCCATTTTGTTGTCTTGTTCATATAATTTAATCTTGAATCCTGATTGAATGATTGGGTTCTTATAATTTTAGTCCTTGTCCTCTGTAAAACTCTAGTACTTTCATTTTAAATACGAAGTCAAACTGGTTGATCGTGTATTCTAATTTTGCCCTTAGCAAATTGTTTTGTGTTGTGATTAGGTCGAAGCTACTGAGCATGCCCACTCCAAATCTTTTATTGGCAAAGTCATAAGTTTTTTCGGAAGAAGAAACTGATTTTTTGGAAGCGTTGAATTTTTCCAAAGCTATCAATGCTGCATTGTGTGCCTGATAAATATCTTGTTTCAATTGAAGATCGTCCTGCGTTTTTTGTAACTCCAGCGTTTGTATATTTAATTTAGTTCTTTCATAATTGGTCTTAAGGTTGCCACTGTTGAAGATGGGTACGCTTAGGTTTAGGCCCAAACTTTGTCTGCGGTTATCGGCTAATTGTGTTCCCAATGAATTTGGTTTTACGTAGCCTAATAAATCACCCTGAGTAAAAAAAGGAGATTGCACATCGTACAAAGTGCCATTTACGTTCGTTTTCAGTCCTTCGTTAGAAGGTACGTATCCGGAAAAAACCATATTATAAAAGGGCAATTTGCTAAATGATAGAAAATTACTACTAATATTTCCAAAGGCTGAAATGGTAGGATACATGGCACTCTTGACGGCAGCCTTATTTTTTTCAGCAGCCTGTAACCTGTAAGCATTTACTTGTTGTAGCGGCTGATTGGTAAGTGCAAGTTGGTAAACATTAGCTGGCATCAGATCGGCGATGGGTTCAACCGGAATAGATTCTACTGGCGGCACATCTACTTCAAATGGTGCAGCTGCATCAATGTTCATGAAGTTTTTTAAATTCAAGATTGATTGTGTAACACCTCCTTTAGCATTGATATAATTTACACTGTCGAGTGCTAACTGAGCCTCCAATTGTACGAAGTTGAGTTCGGGCAAGGATCCCGCCGAAACCTGCTTGCGAACATTGCCCAATTGTTCGGTGGTTTGTGCCACCTGTACCATTGTAATTTTTTCTTGTTCAATAGAAAGTAATACTTGTAAATAAGCATTGGCAGCGCTGAGTGCAATATCGTTTTTAATTTTACCAACGTTGGCTACTGCTGCTTTTAGTTCCCATTCGTTGGCAGCAATGCTATTGCGTTTGCTGTAAAAATTAAAGATATCCGCACTTGTTTGCAATTGCATCCCCGCGGTAAGAAAGGTTTCGTTGGTTCGCTGAAAGGTAATTGGATCCTGGTTGTTACCGTTATTCAAACTGGTATTACCTCCAAAATTCAAAGTAGGATACATCGACAACTTACTTTGTTTATAAGTTAGCGCTGAGATTTTTGCTTGAATTTCACTTTGTTTTACCCCAATATTGTTTACCATGGCATAATCTACGATGGTTCTGAGATTCCACTTTTCTTGTGCCGAGGCATTGTTATGGGCAAAAAGGGCAATACCCAATATAAGCATGTATAAGCGCATATTTCAAAAATAAGATATGCAAAGGTATCATTCTCGCTTAATATTATGAGCGGTGTATATAATGGATGCCCGTTACATAGCTGCAAATCCGCGCTTCAAATCTGCAATAATATAAGATGTATCTTCCTGACCTACATATAATCTCAACATTCGATGTTCTTTACTGCTGGCGATAAACGCTTCTTTTTGGAGGCCACTGCATTTTGGAATGATAAGACTTTCGTGCCCACCCCAACTTACTGCCATTAAAATATGTTGGAGGTTGTTGCAAAACTGTTCTATCTGATCGATGTTATCTGCCTTCACCACAAATGTGAGCAACCCACAGGCTCCAGTCATTTGTTGTTGAGCCAATTCAAATTGCGGAAATGTTTTATCTAGGGGAAAAAGCACTTCCTCTACCTGTGGATGATGTTGTAAAAAAAGGATGACATCCCTTGTTGTTTTACTGATATGAGCCAAACGCATGGGTAAGGTCCGCAAACCTCTTATGAGCAGCCAAGCATTGAAGGGTTGAATTCCGTTCCCAATATTCATGTATTCGCTGTTGAAAATACGAGTGATCATCTCCTTGCTGCCGCTTAGTAGGCCTGCAACCACATCGCTGTGTCCACTAATGTATTTGGTGGCCGATTGCAATACCAAATCAATGCCCATTAAATAAGGCTGCTGGTAAAGTGGCGTGCAATAACTATTGTCGATAATAGTTACTATGCCTTCGGCCTTGGCTAATTCCGCAACAGCACTTAAATCTTGCAGGGCATAATCCCAACTGTTCGGACTTTCTAGATAAATCAATGTGGTATTTGGCAAGATCGCTCTTTCAAAATTTTCTATCGAACGGCCATCAATGTAAGATGTGGTTACCCCAAACTTAGGCAATATATTTTCGAACAATTTTTGCGCCCAAGTGTAAGGTTTTTGTACGCTTACAATATGATCCCCTGCTTTTACATTGGCCAACACCGCCGAAAATATCGCCGCTGCACCGCTATTAAAAACCAAACAATCATCTGCACCATCTAATGCAGCTAGTTTTTTGCGAAGTATATCTACTGTGGGGTTTAAACCTCGGCTATATAAATAAGTGCTGTATTCATCTGCGAAAGCGGCCCTCATTTCGGCTACAGTATTAAACGCAAAGTTGCTGCTTTGAATGATGGGAGGTGCGATGGCGTTAAAATAATTTGCTCGTTCTTCGCCTAGTTCGTTAATAATATATGAAATGTTCATGGTGAATTTAATGAGGTGATGAAGGTTTACTTCCGACAGATTTTACCAAAAAATACAAACCAATAAATGCGCTTAAAATTCCAATACCTAATAACCCAGTATTAGGTTTATCTACAAAAATACTGATGGCTACAAAAACATATGCTGCAATAAAAATTAATGGCAATAACGGAAACCATTTCATTTGATAAATGCCCGTACCATTGAGGTGCGTTGTTTTTTTACGGATAACGAAAATGGTAGCGGCAGATAATGCCATGCCGAAACAATCGAGAAAAATGGTGAAGCTTAAAATTTCATCAAAGGTTTTGGCCCAGAAAACAATCAATGCACCCAGTGCAGCAAAAGCAGTTAATGCGGTAAAGAGTACATTGTTTTTTTGGGTTCGTTTTCCAAATACTTTTGGTAATACCCCCTCTTCACTCATAGCTTGCATTACCCTTGGGTTGCTCATGAGCACTACGTTTACATAAGCTAAAACAGAAAAAAATAAGAGCACACTCATCACCCTACCGCCTGCATCTCCAAACACATAAGAAGCCATGATAGCAGAAATGTTGGTAGATGTTTTTAATTGTTCAAATCCAATTATTTTGATATAAGCATAGTTGATACTAAGATACAATAGTACGATGATGATGATGCCAGCAAACACAGCCCTAGGAATATTACGGGAAGGATTTTTTACCTCCTCTCCAAAATTGATTACTTGTTGGTATCCCCCAAATGTAAAAGAAACAGCTACTAAACCAAGTCCGAAAGCTTTGATGTATTCCATCATAGTAGGAGACAGGCTGTTTTGCAAAGCTGCCGGTTGTGCTGCATAATCTGCAAAAAATAAGGGTGTTACCAATAATAATATCATCGATATTTTAATGATGGTGAGCACGTTCTGTGCTTGGGCACTCATCTTTAAACCTAGTAAGTTTACGCCATAAAAAATAAGGATCGATCCTATGGCGATGATGATCTGCATGGTTTGAATATGCTCTGTGTTTTTAAATAACACCGGTGAAATATATTCTGCACCCACTAAGGCAACTGCTGCCATAGAAGCGGCATTGCTCACTAAGATGATACAGTTTACGGCAAAGGCAATGGATGGATGATAGGCGTATGAAAATATTTTATAATAGCCTCCAGTAACTGGATATCTACTTCCAATTTCGGCATAGGTCAAAGCACCACATAGTGCTACCAACCCGCCTGCAATCCATATACCAAAAAATATTAATTCAGAGGGACTGTCTTTTGCAACATTTACAGGAGTACGAAAAATTCCCATTCCAATCACAAAACTTACCATGATCATGGTGAAGTCGAAGAGGTTTAATTTTGGCTTTGCTTGCATGGTGAAAAGATACAGAAAGCGTTCAACAAAATTATTTATCCGGCATAAAAAAATGAGAACAAATATTACCGCTCAGGTTTTAAATCGAATAACTTTGACCCTACTCATTTAAAAAGAGCTATATGTTCAAATTTTTGCTTTCCTTTTTGTCCTTTTCAATTATCCTTGTATACATTGGCTGTAAAGGCAATAATAACCCAGCTTCAGCTTCTAATAACCCTGCCTTGATGAATGGGGAACTGAGAGACTATGCTGACAGTATCAATGCTGGTATCGTTGCAAAAGATACGATGAAAAAAAGTGTACAGCGTGTTACCCAAAATAATATTGAAGGCACCAATATTCGCATTCAATATTATGCTCCAGGTGTGCGGGGCCGACAAATTTGGGGTGGATTAATTCCTTTTGACCAAGTATGGAGTGCAGGTGCGCACAGTGCCACACAGGTAACTTTTTCAACCGATGTAAAAGTGGCTCAAACAACCATACCAGCAGGTGATTTTGCTTTTTTTGCCATTCCTGGTAAAGAGGAATGGACACTCATTTTAAACAAAAATTACCAACAGCATTTGGCAGACGATTACAACGATTCATTAGATGTGGTGAGCATTAAAGTAAAACCAACTGCATTGGAAGATACTGTGCAAAGACTGACTTATATTGTAAAGCTCAATGGAGAAGGTACTGGCAGTATCAACTTGTATTGGGAAAAATTACAACTTAGCATGCCGTTTGCCATTCTTAAAAATACTGCTACCAAAAAGGAAATGGGTGCTGCAGGAAATACTATTTTGAAAACGCTGGTAACGAAATATAAAAGAGATCCAGTCTGTTTCATGCCTATAACCGCGGGCATTTCAGATACTACCTTGTATAAAAACGAAGTAGTAGGTTTTTGTTCATCTGAGTGTAAGGCATTGTTTCTGCAAGACCCTGAGAAGTATGAGATGCAACTGAAATGATAAATATCAAGATAAATTTAGTAATTTTAGTTAACACAATTTATAAGAATAGGTATGGAAATTCAAGTAATCAATATAGATCAAGAAATTTAGGCGGCACGCCTGTTTTTTTTGGAACAAGAGTGCCTATAAAAAACCTCTTCGATTACCTAGAAACAGGCGAATCTATACAAACTTTTCTGGACGATTTTGAAGGAGTCTCTAGAAGTCAGGTTGTGAAACTTTTAGAAATGTCACAAAAATTGATTGAAACATCTTCAAATATTCTCAATGAAAATTTTACTTGATGAATGTGTGTCAAAAAATGACTAAAAAAATATTTATCAGATTTTGAAGTATTCACAGTTTCAGAAATAGGACTTAGTGGGATTAAAAATGGGGAATTAATGAGATTTTGTTGCGAAAATAATTTTGATATACTACTAACGATTGATAAGAATTTGATGCACCAACAAAATATGGATAAATATCCCTTAACAATTGTTGTTTTGAATTGTGTAACTAGCACAGTTGCTGAACTAATTTTGTTTATCCCTTCCCTAAATCACCGAATAATATTACTTGAAAAACACCAAGCATATATTATAGATAAATAAGAGAAGGTCTATTTATTCTGGTTTTCTAAATACATTTTTTTATTTTTTACAAAATCCTCCTCAAACACTATACATTTGCAACGAGTTTGGTTTCTGCCACCATTTGAAAAAAGGGTTGGAGAATTAAAAGGGAAGTCCGGTGTAAATCCGGCGCTATCCCCGTAGCTGTAAAGCCCCCTTCAACTTCGGTTGAAGAAACATCAATTCTACACGCCACTGTTGGCAACAACGGGAAGGCAATTGGTGTAAAAGCTGAGCCAGAAGACCTGCCAGATATCATTTTTATCATTCACAGCTTTCGGGCGAAAGGCATGGAGTGTAAGCGCTGTAGGGCATTTATATTTCAGATAGCTGCGTATACGCAGTTGTCAAATTTTTCCACGAAAGCAGTTACAAAAAATTTTTTTCTATTTATGAAAAAGAAAATGTTGATTGTGGCTGCTGCATTTTTCAGTAGTTATACGTATGCACAAACAGACAGTACTACCATGGACGAATTAGTAGTAACTGCCACCAAAAGCGAGCTCAAGCAATCGCAAACAGGTAAAGTAGTTTCTGTAATTAACCAAGAAACCCTGCAGCGCAACGCAGGCAAAACCCTGACCGAAATTTTAAATTACCAAGCGGGCGTTTTTGTAAATGGTGCCAACAATGCACTGGGTAGCAATCAGGATTATTACATCCGAGGGGCAGCTACCAGCAACACGCTAATTTTATTAGATGGCGTTCCGGTAGCTGATCCATCTTACATCAATTCTTATTTCGACCTCAATAACATCAATCCCGCACAAATAGAACGAATCGAAATTTTGAAAGGTGCACAAAGTACTTTATGGGGAAGCGATGCAGTGGCTGGTGTAATCAATATCATTACTAAAAAAGGCGGCAAGTATACCGTTTCTCCAAACCTGCAATTAAGTTATGGCAGTTATAAAACGTTTCGGGCCAATGCAGGATTAAATGGTTCGTTGAAAAATTTTACTTACAACATTCAATATAATAACACCAACAGCAATGGTTTTTCTAGCGCAAAAGATACCACAGGCAATAAAAATTTTGAAGACGATTTGTTTAAACAAAATAACCTACAAGCTAATTTGGGTTATCGGTTCAACAATAAATGGTCAGCACGTTACACAGCCAACTACGGCAGGTATGAGGCTGGCTTAGATGCAGGGGCTTACAGAGATGATGCTGATTACATCAACAAAAACAGCAGTTTTTTAAATAGTGTAGTATTAGCCTATTCAACCCCAAAAACATCTATACAATTTGTAAACACGCTTATTGATACCAAACGATTGTTAGAAGATGACAGCGCCAGTGTAGGTGGTTTTAGCAAGTTTGTTAGAGGCCGTTATGATGGCGGTTCTTTTATTTCTGAAATTTTTGGCAATACCAAGCTCAACAACTTTTTAAACTTGGTAGTGGGTGTGCAACGCGTAGCCCACAACACTTCCCAAAACTATTTCAGTATTTCTTCTTTTGGTCCGTTTACGGCGATTCCTATCAGTAGCGACTCTGCCAAAACTACCAACTTCGCTACTTATGCATCGCTGAATTTATTGGGATATAAAAATTTTAATGTAGAAGTCGGCTTGCGTTACAACAACCACAGCATCTATGGCAACAATGTTACCTGGTCGTTCAATCCATCTTATAACATTGATGAAGCCACCAGGGTTTTCATCAACTTATCTTCTGCCTATAAAGTGCCTTCTTTGTACCAATTGTACAGCGAGTATGGCAATGATGCATTAAAACCAGAAACCAGTACCAATTATGAAATTGGGATACAATCGCTCAGTAACAACAAACGCAATTCTATTCGTTTGGTAGCTTTTAAAAGAGACATCAAAAATTTGATTGTGTTTTTTACCGATGCTAGTTTCTACAGCCAATACATTAATAGAGATGAACAACACGATTATGGTTTTGAGATAGAAAATACTATAACCATTGGTAAAAAGGGTCAATTGGTTACTAACTTTGCTTATGTAGAAGGAGTAGGGGAAACGGATAATGTTAAAGAAAATAATTTGTTTCGAAGACCAAATTTTACTTTTAATAGTACGCTTACTCTCGAACCGGCAAAAGGACTAACGGTAATGCCTAACGTTCGCTTTGTTGGAACCAGAAAACGCGGAGACTTTGATACTGGTCCTCAAATGATGCCATCTTATTTTACGATCGATTTTTCTGCAGGTTACCTGATTGCTTCTACATATAGATTGTTTGTTGATTGTAGAAACATAACTGATAAAAATTACCAAGATATTCCGGGCTACAGTAGCAGAGGACTTAATTTTACGGCAGGGCTTAGCGTACAGTTTTAAGTCACAAAATTATGTTGTGCTTATGGGTTAAAGTTATATCTGATTCATTAAAAATATAAACAAATTATAAAGGAAGTAGTTTTTTTGTAGGAAATACATCTGTAATTTTAATTCCTTCATCTTATCATTTTCGTAAAATTTGCCATCAAACCACATTAATCACATCTCTGTATAATTTTTAATTATAAAGCCGTTTGTTTGAAGCACCTTTATCCAAAGCATTTTATGAAGAAATATTTCTTGTTGTTCAATGGTTGTTTTTTGATGTTTTGTTGTGCAGCACAAACTGTATTCAGCAGTAAAATAGTAAATGAGCAAAACAAACCTGTGGAGGGCGTTACAGTTCAACTAGGCAATGCTGGAACTATTGCAATAACAGATTCAGCGGGGAATTTTAGTTTCAGTAGCAACAGCAATAATTTTTTACTTTTTTTTAGTCATGTGAGCTATCAATCAAAAACATTACAAATAAATGCTGCTATGCCATTGCAAATTGTGCTGCAATACAACAACGAATTGTTAGATGAAACCATTGTTAAAGCCTACGAAGGAAATACTTCCAGAAAAAATCTACCGGCAGCGGTAACTGTGCTCAATAAAACTTCGCTCGAAAAATTCGGTACTCAATCACTAGTAGCTGCGGTAAACACCGTAGCAGGTGTGAAGATGGATGAACGCAGCCCCGGCAGTTATCGATTGAGCATTCGAGGCAATTTATTGCGCTCTACTTTTGGAGTGCGCAATGTAAAAGTGTATTGGAATGGTATTCCTTTTACAGATGCCAATGGCAATACTTACATCAATCAACTGAGTTTCCAAAATGTTGATAGGATGGAAATCATCAAAGGGCCAGCAGGCAGCATGTATGGCAGTGGTACGGGTGGAGTAGTGTTGTTGCAATCGGGTGTAAACAATACTGCAAAACAACAGTTTGTACAAGCAGGTGTTACCGCTGGTAGTTATGGTTTGTTCAGTGCCCATGCTTCTTTTCAACAAACCGGAAATCAACAAACCAATCTCTCTTTTTCGCATCAGCAATCCGATGGTTACAGAGATCATACCAATATGCGTAGAGATGTGTTGCATTATACTGGTAGTTATTTGATAAGCAGCAAAAGAAAAATCAATGCCAATGTATTTGCCAGTGATTTGTTTTATCAAACGCCTGGTGGTTTAACACGTGTAGAGCTAAATGCCAATCCCCGACAAGCAAGACCAGCCGCCGGCATTTTTCAAAGTGCTGCAACGCAACAAGCCGCCATCTATTTAAAAACATTGTATGCAGGGCTGAGTCAGGAATATCGTTTCAACAGCAGGTGGAGTAATACCACCGGACTGTATGGATCTTATACCGACTTTGTGAACCCCACGATACGCAATTATGAAAAAAAGTATGAAAAAGGTTTTGGTGGAAGAACCGTGTTTCAGTACCAGTCTGCTGTTTTCACCCATACTTTGGGTGCCGAATTTCAACAAGGATATTTTAATACAGGTGTGTATGGTAACAGAGCCGGTGTGAAAGATACTTTACAATTTAGAGCGGCCATACAATCCCGACAAATGAATGCTTTTGCGCAAACGGTAGTACAATTGCCAGCTAACTTTTCATTAAATGCGGGATTAAGTTTAAACCAGTTTTACTACGGCTATGAAAAAACCAGTGAGCTCAATGCAGAAGCTTTTAGCAATCGGTTTGATGCACAGTTGATACCAAGAATCGCCATCACAAAAGTCATCAACCAAATTTCGTTATACGCTGCCGTTAGTAAGGGATATTCTGTACCCACCATCGACGAAGTATTTGCAGGCAACGATTCTTTTAATACCAGTTTAGATGCAGAAACGGCTGTGAATTATGAAGTGGGTTTCAAAGGGAATTTATTAAAAAACAAATTATGGATAGACGCGGCTTATTATTTTTTCAGTCTGCAAAACACCATTGTAAGCCGTCGTGATTTAGCAGGTGGCGACTTTTTTACCAACGCAGGAAAAACGCGTCAGCAGGGTGCTGAGTTGGCCGTACATTATGTTGCCATCGACAATGAAACAAGGTTTGTGAAGCAATTAAAATTGAGTACCAGCTTTACCAATATTAGGGCAACTTTTAGAGATTACCAACAAGGAAACGTAAAGTTTGATGGCAATAAACTCACCGGTACGCCACCCAATGTGTTTGTATTTTCGGCCGATGTACAAACAAAGGCAAAGCTTTACGGCAACTTCACCTACAGTTATACCGATCACATTCCTTTAAACGATGCCAATACTTTTTTTGCACCTTCTTATCAATTAATCTTTGCAAAAATTGGGTACAAAATAGCCACTACCAAAGGCAACCAATATCATCTATTTGCTACAGCAGAAAAATCATTAAACAATCCTTACAGTTTAGGAAACGACCTCAATGCTGCTGGCAATCGCTTTTTTAATCCTTCGGCGCCGGAGCAATTTACGGTGGGGGTGCAGTGTAAGTTTAGGGTGAAGTAATGTTGATTAAATTTAATCAAAAAAGTTGAAGCCTCAATATGAGTTTTAAATCTACTACCGAAAGTGATGTTCAAAGGGGCTTTAGTACCTTCATGGGTAGTAACTGTGTTACCAATTCTTACTTGGTTGTTTGCTGCTACATTCTGCATTTGTGTATCCTATGCAATCTAAAGATTATTACTACCACTGGTTACTTTTTCCTATTCCCTTCACATGGTTACCTTTGCAAAAAAACAAGATGATCGACTTCGGAAAATTGGCCATTCAAGAGATAATAACAGTAACATTTACACTTTTTGCGGTGATAGATATGTTGGGCTCTACGCCCGTGTTGATTTCTTTGAAAGAAAAGATGGGAGGGCATATTCGCTCCCTACAAGCAACATTGGCATCTGGTGCACTCATGATATTATTTTTGTTTTTAGGAAAAGAATTTTTAGGACTATTGGGTTTAGATGTTAAATCTTTTGCTGTAGCAGGTAGTATTGTTATTTTTATATTGGGATTAGAAATGGTGTTGGGGCTCGAGTTTTTTAAACCTGATGGCAATCCTAAAAGCGGTAGTGTGGTACCTATTGCATTTCCTTTGATAGCTGGATCGGGTACACTCACTACCATCATGTCGCTCAAAGCAAATTTTCAAAATGTGAATATTTTGATAGGTATCCTCATCAACCTCATTATCATTTTTGTGGTGTTGCATTCTTTAAAATGGATAGAAAAAGCGCTGGGACCGAGTGGTGTGATTGTGGTAAGAAAATTTTTTGGCGTAATATTGTTGGCTATTGCAGTAAAAATATTTGGCACCAACATACAAGGGTTTGGTAAATAGGCTGTACACCGTAATAAAAAGTTTATTGGCCTCGTAGTACAATGGATAGTATAAGAGTTTCCGAAGCTCCAGATCCAAGTTCGATTCTTGGCGAGGCCACCAAAGAGGACAAATGAACTTTGTTCTATTTTATGTAGTCCAAAATTGTTCACAGCTTCAACATCTGCACTTGCTAAGGATGATAGGTCGGCGTTTGATTTTTGCG
>JBBEBH010000046.1:253389-293428 GCA_040882445.1 Ferruginibacter sp.
AATTGAAAAAATTTAGATATTGCTTATAATCAGCTGCCTCGGATAATATTGTGGTAAGTTCGGTTGAAGTAATAATACCTGCCATTTTTTTACCAATGTTAATATGCACTAAAAATTCTTTGATTTTAATTATTTTCATCATTCGATTTTTAATTTTTCACAAACCTATGAGGGACAAAAATTCACTTTCTACGTTGAGTATATTTGTGCAATAAATTGAAAAAACATAGTGAGTTTGAGATCAATTTGTTTGAATTTGTTTGATGACAAGTGTATAGCTTCAAAAATTTTAATTCAAAACAACCTGAATGTATTTAAAGAGATTTTGAGGAGGAGTTATCGAGCAATAGTGGGGTGATTAAAACGGCTTTATTGTTTAGAATAACTTATGTAACAACTGATTTTATAAATCACAAGTATATTAGGCCACGCATACTGGATGCACGATTAAGTATCGGAAGCTTTTACGTAAAGTATAATATGGCGATTATTTTAGTGTTGTTGTTTTAATATTGCTGGCTTCTATTACTAAAAATTAAAGGAAGCCAACAAAAAATAAGTACTAATGCTAGTACTTTATCAACCGATACTCTAATAAGCTATTTTAATATAGAAAAATTTATTGAAAGAGTATTTTATTTAGGATTAGGTATTTGAATCTCGAATATAAAACAAATAGTTGTCAAAGGCTAATAATATTAGTATTTTAGTGCTAAATATATTAGTTATGTTCAAAGGTATAAATGCGATAGAGTTTTCCAAGCGTTTTCAAACTAATGAGGATTGTTATCGATATCTCATGACGCTTAAGTGGGGCAACGATTTTACATGCTCTAGATATGGTTGTAAAGAGAGCCATAAGGGTAAACATTTTTACTATCGGAGATGCAAGAGTTGCGGTTATGATGAGAGTGTTACAGCGAACACAGTTTTTCATGGCGTTAAGATACCAATGCTTAAAGCTTTTCATATGGTCTTTAGAATCACCTCCAAGAAGAAAGGGATGTCAACTGTTGAGTTGGGGACAGAGGTAGGGGTCCAACAGAAGACAGCTTGGTTATTCAAACGTAAAGTGCAAGCTGCAATGAAAAAAGATAAAGATGACAAACTCAATGGTGATGTACAGGTGGATGAAACGCTTGTTGGTGGCTATTCTAAGTTCAAGGGACGAAGTACTGAGACTAAAGATGCGTTGTTTGTAGCAGTTGAAATTTTAGCTGATGGTAGAACTGGAAATATTGCATTACAACATATAGAATCATTTAAGGCAGAAGAGCTCAAGTATGCAATCAAGGATAATATTACGGATGAATCAATGATTAAATCAGATGCACATCATTCTTACAAAAAGCTGGCAAAGGAGATGAAAAACTTGGTTCTTCATTACTTAAATAAAGGAACAGCTTTGGAGGAATTGCATAAACAAATTATGCAGTTCAAGAACTGGTTGCGAGGAACGCATCACCATTGTTCATCAGAATATTTATTTGCTTATGGAGCCGAGTACGAATACAAGTTTAACAATAGAAATAGACGCAAGAATTTATTCAACGATATTTTGACAAGAATGATGAATGAAATACCACATTCTTACAATTATCTGAAAAAGCTTTGCGCTTATAATACCTAATCCTATTCATTTAATTAAGTGTAGAAATTATTTTACTTCTAACACTTCTTTGCTTTACATCTAAACTTTTAAAGATGTTACAATTTTTGATAGAAGGAGATGTTATACTTACACTATCTAACATACTTTCTTAAAAGCGTATAAAGAAGAGGCAAACTCAATTATAGATAATTCTTAATTGGTAATGAAATAGATAAGAGTTATGCTAAAAGAATATACCCTGATTTTCATATAGTAACAGCTAATGCTTACCTGGCCGCTCAGGAGAATAGAAATAATATCAGCCAGAATTGATGTTGTTACACATTTAATTGCACGGTAAAATAGTATTGAATTGAATTCGATCGTAAAATTGGAATATCAAGAGTTGATCACTATAATGCACACCATTAGGGTATATCATTATTAAAACTCTTTTGCAAAAAGATGGCCGCCAACCATTTTATAGATAAGAGTAACAAGTTCGAAAAATATCCTCACTCATGTAAACATAAATCGCAACCGCACAGTATTAGATTCCCAAAAAACAACGGGAACTTATAAAACATATTTGGTAAGGTAAAAAAACTACCTCCAATTACTTACACTTGCAACAGTCTAAAATTGAGCTTCCAAATTTGCAGTCTTTTTATGCATAAATTCTTTTAACCACATCTTTGTATTTTTCCATTATAATTTTTCTTTTCAAAGAGAGCTTAGGCGTCATCTCACCGCTATCGATACTCCACTCTTCAGGTAACAATTCAAATTTTTTGATCTGCTCCACATGATTAAAAAATTTATTGAAAGACTCAATCAATTCTCTATACAAATCTAACACCCTGGGATGGTTGATGGCATCCCTTGTGGTTGTAAAAGCAATACCCTTTTGATACATCCACTCCTTTAAATTAGGTAAAGATGGAACGATTAGCGCGCCAACAAATTTTTCGTCTGCTCCTACTATCATAATCTGCTCTACAAATGGAGACTCTTTCATTTTATTTTCAATTGGCTGTGGGGCTACATACTTACCTCCACTGGTTTTAAACAGTTCTTTTTTACGGTCTGTAATTTTCAGATATTTTCCATCTTCAAATACACCAATATCACCCGTATGCAACCATCCATCAATAATGGTCTCTGCTGTAAGTTCGGGTTGTTTATAGTAGCCCATCATCACACTTGGCCCTTTTACACAAATCTCACCATCAGGTTCTAATTTCACTTCCTGTCCTTGTATAACGGGTCCTACCGTTCCAAATTTTCTTCCTCCCTCAAAACGGCAATTCACACTAATTACCGGACTGTTTTCAGTTGGTCCGTAGCCCTCATAAATATTGATATTGCCTGCGTTAAATATTCTTAATAGCCTTACCTGACAAGCCGCACCTCCAGTAATAATACATTCTACATTTCCACCGAGGGCCTCTCTCCATTTGCTAAAAATAATTTTATTGGCCAGTTTTAATTGTGCTCTGTAAATAAAACTTCCACGTTCGATACTGTCGTACTTTTCACCGAGCTCAACAGCCCAGTAAAATAATTTCTTTTTAATACCGGTGAGTTCGGTTCCCTTACTCATGATTTTTTCATATACTTTTTCTAATAGTCTGGGTACAGTTGTAAAAATTGAGGGTTGTACCTCTTTTAAGTTTTCGCTAATGGTGTCCATACTTTCTGCATAATAAATAGATATACCACTATTGATGTAGATATAGGAAGCCATCCTTTCAAAAATATGGTTGAGTGGTAAAAAGCTCAGTGCCTTACCATTGGTATGCCGTGGAAAAGGAAACGTATTTACTGAATTAATTACATTACTCACCAAATTGCGGTGACTAAGCATCACACCTTTTGGTTTTCCTGTGGTGCCAGATGTGTAAATGATGGTAGCACAATGATATGCTTCAATAGATTTTTTGGCAATTTCTACTGCTTCTAGTTCGGAAGTAGTTATTGAATGCATTAATTTCCCCCAATTGTCTACACCCTGCATTTCATCAAAACTAAATACACCTAACAATGAAGGAACATTATTTCTGATGTTGTTTACTTTTTCTAAAATATCCTCTCCCGTAATGAAAACATATTTGATGGTTGCATCATTAAAAATGTATTCCATTTCATTGATGTTTGTAGTGGGGTAAATGGGGCACAGTACTACACCTGTTTGCTGGCAAGCAAGGTCTAATACCAACCATTCGGGCCTGTTTTTACTGATGATGGCAATCTTATCCTGGTTCTCCACCTGCATATCGCCCCCATTCAATCCCATATGAAGCAGTGCAGCACTCAACCGGTTTACTCTATCAGCTACCTCCTGAGTAGAAATAGGGACATAGGTACCGTTTATTTTTCCGGCAAACATATCTGGCTTCGGAAAATGTTGTAGCTGCTGGTATAAAAAATCAAAAATTCTCGACTGTTCGTTCATGGTTTGGTCTTATTTAGTTTGAATAATAGCCAAGATAAAACATAGCGATTAGCTTGATCGTACTATTTATTTACATTGGCATCGTCTAAGATAATAAAAAAAAAGCCATCTGCCCAAAGGGCGGATGGCATAATTTGAGCCAAACAAAAAATATTATTTTTTAGTAGCTGAAATGTTTAGTTGAATGTTTACATCTCTGTTGATGATCCAATTTTGCGGATTGTTCGGGCCTTTGTAGTTCATGCCCCAAAGAGTGCGGTCGATGATAAAGTCTGCCACTGCGTTTACGGTGGTTGCTGTAATAACTACTTTTGCAGGGAAAGCAATGTTTTTGGAGCTGTCCTTCAACGTGAGGTTACCTTTGATAATGTGCGTAGCACCCGCTATTTTCAAATCTTTGTTATTACTGTCTGCTACAAATACTTCTACAGCTGTTATTTCAAACTTTGCAGTAGGGTATTTAGCCACGTCAAAAAAATCAGCACTTTTTAGATGACCTTCTAATTTGCCTTTTGAATCTGCATCATCAGCCAAATCAATGTTGTTCAAAGAGGTTATATCAATGGCGAAATTACCAGCAGTTAATATACTGTCTTTCACTGTTAAAGAACCTTCAGATACTTTGAAAGTACCAACGTGATTATCACCTACAGGTTTAGAACCTACCCAAGTAACGGTAGTGGTAGAATCAATAGGCAAACAGGGCTCCTTCGGTAGAAGCTACTGTTTGTGTATCGGTAGTAGTAGCTTTGTCAGCTTCAGTAGAGCTGTTGCAGGCTGTTATAAATGCAGCCGCAGATAGGAATAATATAATTTTTTTCATTTTTGTTTGTTTTTTATAAATAAAAATAGGGATTTTTCATTTACCAATGTTCAAACATCGATAATTTTTCTATTTGTAGTATTCCCCACTGGCAATCTTGAAGATTCGTCCCTTTTGAAATTGTAGAAATTCATTGTATTCTGAGGCATGGGTGTTGATCCACTGTTGATATGCAATTAAGTTTTGGGTGCTGCCAAACAACCACTGGTTGTAAGCTTCAAATAAACCCTCGCGTAGCAACTGCTGATGGTGTGCAAATAACCTGAATGATGGACTATCTGGTGAATTGAACCAATCTAAAATAAAACGGGTACGCAGCATGCTTAGAGTTTCGGCATTGATGCCGGATGATACAAGATTGGTCTGTGTATTCATATTTTTTAAATAGGCTTTCACAAACGCTGAATTTTCTTTTTCATTTACATAGAGCGATGCAGTACTGAATAATTTTTTATAACTATCCAACAGCAACTCTTTGATCTCTGGCGCTTTGTTGCTGAGTGGTTCCATGTTTAAAAAAATTTCTCCATATAACAGCCCCCATACTTTATCGGTACTTAGGTAATAATATTTGGATGCGTTGTAATAATTTTTTGAGTAAGAGGGGTCTGTTTCAATACCTTTTTCCCATTGTTTGATCGCTTCAAAATTTTGTTGCTGCCATTGCAATTCTCCTAGTTCATTATAGAGCGGACCGCTGTTGGGGAATTTTTTCAGTGCCTTCTTATACATTTTCTCGGCATCCTTCACCATATTACCTTGTTTGTAAATAAGGCCGGCTATCTGATATGTTTGATCGTCGGATACCTCTTTATCTAGCAAACCGTTAATGGTTTTAAGAGCATTGCTGTTATCTCGCTGGAAGTAATAGCTGAGCGCAAGGTCTTTTGTCATTTGTACATCATTAGGCGCTTTCTGTAAAGCCCTATTCAACACAATTATAGCATTGGCATGATCTCCTTGACGCATAAAACTTTTGGCAGTTTCATGAAGTTCATTAGCTGCCTGACTGTAAGCCAACGTGCAAACGAGAAAGCATAAAACAATCGAACATATTTTTTTCATCATTGTAAAGATAAAAAAAGACAGCTGTAAATCTGCTGTTGATTTTTTACAATATTTTTATAACGAGGATTTTTTTGATTGAGCAGAAAAAGAAAGATTATATACTTTCCTACATTTCTACCCAAGTATGATCTGCCAAAAGTTTTACTGCAGAAATAAAGGATTGATAAGGCATACTATTGCCCCATTCTTTTGCAGAAACCAACGATAGCAGATAATTCCCGTCTTTTTTTTGATACATGTAATAAGTTTGCCCTATGGTAGGTTGAAATGATAATTTAGCGTTGTAAATCATCATCGATAATTCTTTTCTTTTCTGAATTTGTTGAGCCTGTACCGCCAACAATTCTATCTGCTGTCTTATTTGGTCGAGCTGCATATTGGTCTGCTCTTCCATAGCACTAAGTGCTTTGTGTTTGATTACGCCTTCTTCAGTAGGTTTTATCAATGCACCGCCAACAGAAGAGGAATAAGGCAACACACTCATTTGTTTGTGGTATACTTCAGAGTTGCTAAAACGGGTTCCATCGGATTTAATCCCATCCTGAATAATTTTGAGGTAACCATTGGGAAGAATATGGTGCAGTATGCTGAGTACGGTTTGACCATCTTTGTAAAAAGTAAACAAGAGATTGCCACTATCCTTGAATTCTACCTGCGCTTCTTCTGCCAATTCTTTGTTTTGAAAAGGTTGTAGGTTGCCATCTGCTAAAATGCTGTAAGCTGAACTAAACGCCTGGTTGTTTAACATTACCCAGGTGTGCTCTATCAATAACGACAGTTCATCGGTAGATTTGCCAATTTTGTAAAACCCACTTCTCGGTCTTTCTCCCGATTCATAGAGTCCTTTTTCTGGAAACAACTGCCAGCTGGCAAAAAAATTATACGCTTGTATCATAGTGGAATGCATAACCCATAAGTGTGTCAAAATGTTGCACAAATAGGTCGTAGCCAATAAATAAACTCAAATTTTGGTTCTCGTAAAGGGTGTTTTATCAATCATTTTTGTAGGTTACCCCGTCTTTCATCACAAATTTTACCCTCCCCATGGCTTCAATTTCTTTTGTAGGATCTCCATCTACAGCAATGATATCGGCCAATTTCCCTTTCTCTATGACGCCTAGTTGATCATTGCCCAATAAATTAGCCGCGTGCAAAGTAGCACAACGAATGGCTTCTATGTTTGGCATCCCCGCTTCTGTCATGTACACAAATTCTAACCAGTTCTTACCGTGCATGTATACACCCGCATCGGTACCAAATGCAATTTTCACACCCATCTTATAAGCTTTGGCAAATGTTTTTTGTATTTGTGGGCCTGTAGCCAATGCCTTGGGAGTAACAATTTCGGTGTAGTATCCTGGAATTTTAGCACTATCCGCCACAGATTTTCCTGCAGTGATGGTAGGAATATACCAGGTGCCATATTGTTTCATTAAATCCATGGCTTCATCGTCCATAAATGTGCCATGTTCTATAGAGTTTACACCACCTCTGATGGCTCTTTTAATTCCATCTGCCCCATGTGCATGCGCCGCTACTTTGAAACCATAATCTTTTGCAGCTGCTACAATTGCTTTTATTTCTTCTTCTGTAAATTGAGGATTGGCACCATCTTTGGCCTGACTCAATACGCCACCGGTAGCAGTAATTTTGATAAGATCTGCTCCATTTTTATAACGCTGTCTCACTGCTTTGTAGGCTTCATCTTTGCTGTTAACCACACCTTCTATTGGGCCAGGGTCACCCATTAATTGGCGACTGTAACCATTGGTGGGATCTGCATGTCCGCCAGTAGTAGCAATCGATTTTTCCGCAGTAAAAATTCTGGGTCCTACCACTTGGTTTTTGTTGATGGCATTGCGCAACGAAACATTCACGCCTGATCCACCCAAATCGCGTACGCTGGTAAAACCAGTCATCAAGGTAACCTTCGCATAAGACAAAGAAGTGAAAGCCACATCGCTGGGGTTATTAATGAATTTATCTGCTGTATTGCCTTTTTTAGTTTCGGTTTCCATGTGTACGTGCATATCTATCAAACCGGGCATCACTGTTTTATTTTTTAGATCAATCACATTGTCCTTGGAAGTACCCGCAGTAAAGCCCTCCTGCACGCTGGTAATTTTATTACCTGTGATTACTATGGTACAATTGCTGAGCATCTTGCTGTTTGCCACATCTATCAATTTGCCGCAATGCAAAATTGTGTTTTGTGCCCATGAGCTAGTTTGCGCCAGTAGGATGAATGCAATAATGGAGATGTAGTTCCGCATATTTTTTTGGTAAGATAAATAAAATGCAGCATTGTTGCTACTGCTTTTTACAACAAGGAAAATTTATATACAAAAAAAAAGCACCTATCGAGGTGCTTTTTGAATAGGTACAAATTATATCAGTCAATTAAATGCGTGAGCAATCCATCTCTCAGCTTTGGTTCGAACCAAGTACTTTTAGGAGGCATTACTTCACCGCTATCTGCAACAGAAAATAGTTGCTCAATGCTCACAGGATAAAGGCTGATGGCAAGGGCCATATCTCCACTATCAACTCTTTTTTCCAACTCGCCCAAACCTCGAATTCCACCTACAAAGTCGATTCGTTTGTCGGTACGTTGATCAGCAATGTTCAAAATGGGCTCTAGTATGTTTTTTTGTAAAATGCTGATGTCTAACACTGCCACAGGATCAGTAGAATCAAATGAGCCCGGCCTTGCACTCAGTTTATACCATTGCTTTTGCAAATACAACCCCATATCGTGCAAAGACTCAGGCCTGTAAGCTGTATCCTTTTTTTCTATGCTGAAATGTTGTTCTAGTTTTTGCAAAAAGGCTTCTGTTGATAAACCGTTTAAATCAGTTACCACTCGGTTATAATCCATGATGTTTAACTGATTGCTCGGGAACAGAGTGGTTAAAAAATAGCCTGCATTTTCCGTAGCTGCATCACCCATTGCGGCTTTTACTTTTGCTGCACTGGCCGCACGATGGTGACCATCCGCAATATAAGTGGCAGGTACATATTCTTTAAACAAGTGGCTAATGGTTTCAATGCTATGGTCGTCACTTACAATCCAAATACTATGTTGAACACCATCTGCTGCAACAAAATCGTACTGAGGACTTTTGTCATGCATCCAGCCATTGATCACTTGGTCTATTTCTGGTACATTTCTATATGCTAAAAAAACATTGCCGGTTTGAGCACCTGTGGTGGTGATGTGTTGGATACGATCTTGTTCCTTTTCTGGACGGGTAAATTCGTGTTTTTTGATCAGTCCGTTTTCGTAGTCAGCAACAGAACTACCACATACTAATCCGGCTTGGCTCCTTTCATTCATGGTGAGGCGGTAAATATAGTAGCAGGGTTTGTTTTCTCTAAACAAAATATTTCTGCTGATAAACGCAGTCAGATTTTCTTTAGCTTTATCGTACACTTCCTGCGAATGAATGTCGGTGCTGTCAGATAATCCAATTTCTGATTTTGTGATGTGCAAAAAAGAATGAGGATTGCCTTGTGCTTCTACTTTTGCTTCCTTGCTGTTGAGTACATCGTAAGGTCTGCTGGCAACAGCTTTTGCATGCTGCGCCTCTGGTCTGAGTGCCTTAAAGGGTATAATGGTAACCATGTTAAATTCTTAAATACAATTAATATAGGGCGGCAAATGTACCATTTCTCTTCTTAGAGCAAATTTTTATAATTCAATAAAATTTGTTAAACCATCATGATCCATAAATATGCTGCATTTTGAGGCCTATTTGTGCAGGTCTTCAAAGGCTTTCATAGCTTCTGTTAATACCTGCACACTACTGATAGGCAATGCGTTATACATGCTAGCCCTGAATCCACCGGTGGTTCTGTGGCCTTTGAGTCCTGTAATACCCAAACTTTTGGTATAAGCCAAAAATTCGGGTTCTAATGTAGAGTCGTTCATTACAAAGCAAGCATTCATGGTACTTCGGTCTTCCGATGCCACGGTTCCTCTGAACATGCTACTTTCGTCGATGGCCTTGTAGAGTAGTGCTGCTTTTTGATTGTTTAACTTTTCAACGGCAGCAATGCCTCCGATCGAAGAAAGCCATCGCAATGTTAGCATACAAACATAAACTGCAAATACTGGAGGTGTATTGAGCATGCTTCCTTCTGCAATGTGATTTCGATAATCCATCATAGTGGGGATGACGCGTTTTATTTTTCCTAGAATATTTTTGTTGACTATAACAAGGGTAACCCCCGCTGGTCCCATATTTTTTTGAGCACCGGCATAAATCAGATCGAATTTATTGAAAGGCAATACTCTGCTAAAAATATCAGAACTCATATCTGCCACCAGTGTATTGCTGGTAAAAGGAATTTGTTGCCATTGGGTACCATACACTGTATTGTTAGTGGTAATGTGAAGGTAACGGGCGTCGTTGGGCACCGCAAAATCTTTGGGAATATAATTATAGGTTTTTTCCCTAGAAGAACAAACTACCTCAACCTTTCCAAACAACTTGGCTTCTTTAGCGGCTTTGTAACCCCAGATACCTGTATCGGTATAAGCAGCAATGTCTTTTGCATCTAACAAATTCATGGGCACTTGCATAAACTGGGTACTTGCACCTCCATGTAAAAACAATACTTCGTGATTCTCATCCAATTGCATCAACTCTTTTACTAGTGAGCGGGCTTCTTCCATCACTTCGGTAAATGCTGGGGTACGGTGCCCAAGCTCTAAAATGGATAAGCCGCTATCGTTAAAATTCAGTATGGCTGCAGCGGCTTGTTCAAAAACACTTTTGTGAAGTATAGAGGGGCCGGCGTTAAAATTGTGTATGTTAATATGTTGCGTATTGTTGTTGCTCATGAACAAAAATTAAGTGGCAAAAGTAACAAATAAACAACGTGCCCTGAAAATGAAAATTGAAAGATGGTTCTATTTGGCAGAAGGCAAGGGTTTATAAGCTTGTATCTGCACAATAACATTCTTTTTTTGCAAGGAAGTGGTTTGGGTATAACTGTAAATGCCCCATTAAACGTTTACTCTTCTCTTCCGATCATTTTTTCTGAACTGCTCCACTTTCTGTTGAGCTCTTCAAATTCTTTTACATCTTTTTCCGAAAACTTTTGGCGGGTCAGTCCTTTCAAATCTGGTTGTCCGGCATTTACCCACGCGGTGTACCAAAAAGATGAAATACAGAAAATAGATTGACGCATTCTCCTTTCAATCATACCATCTAACTTGTTATTAAACGCAATTGTGAAGGCGGATGAATATTGTCTGATTACTTTGCCATTTCTTTCTTCAAATGAAAATTTTTGGTCGGCTGAAAATTCGTTGGTGAGCTCTCTTTCAAATCGTAAAACACTGTCGGCGGCTAGCGCACTTTCCAATACCCTATCCCAAATAAATTCGCCCGGATTTTTGATGTATTGAGCCTTGCCAATAAAAAAATCGAACTGTTTTTCTGCTAACAATTCGGGGACCCTGCTTTCCCAAAAGCCATGGATGCCTCGTTGGTTAGTGTATTGCCCGTTGTGATTGCTACTGGCATGCAAGGGTACATGAGCATCAGAAATGTAGTGGCCAATGTCTGCGCTATTTTTTAAAATTTTGCTATAATCTTTTTCTTTGAAGGCTTCTGTTAACCTCGATAACATGAACTGTACATGCCATGGAACAATACCATGCTGCATTAAAGAATCTCTTCCAAACTTTGCCACTGCATCATCCCATTTTCTGGGTAAATCTGGATAAGGATATTTACCATATTTGTCGATGTCTAAATAATGCCGTGGACCTTCTTCTTTGATTGCATAACGGCGTTTATCAGGATCTACGGAATGATCAGATAAAAAACCGATAGAGGGTTTATAAAATACCAACATATCTGGGGGCAATAAAAACACAGCGTAAAAATTAATTTTTGCGTGTGCAAAAAAGCCCCAGCAATAGCAGTTGGCATCACTACCCAATAGTATGGCTAAGATGATGACTATTTTTTTCATGGTAAAGATTAATCATAAATATAATCTAAAATGTGTTCTTAGGTTTCACATCAATTATTGTGATGATTTCACCTCCATCTCCTCCAAAGCAGTAACGCCTCCACTAACTGCAAACTTCATGGTTTGTGCACTACTGATATTGGTGATGGCACGCACCCTTTCCTTTGGAATGATATACACATTGCCGGCCACAGAATAGGCCATTGGTATATACACTGCAACATAACCCTGCAAGCCAAAATCTGACATATCATCATTGGTAATAAACCCCACCCTCCACACATCATTGTCATCTACATTTGCCAACACGTTTTTGGTAAACTTTTTTTTATCACCCGCAAATGCTTCAAAAAAATCTCTCGTAGTGGTGTAAATATGTTTTAGTCCGGGCGTTTTTTCAAAAAACTTATCCATGAAACTTACAATCCTACCAGTAATAAAAAAGGAACTGAAATAACCGATCATAATGATCACTACAATGATGATGATGAAACCTAACCCATAATTCTGCACTTTTACATTTCCTTTGATATCCACTGTAGAAAAAATGGGTATCAGGCTATCGATGCTGCTTACCGTAAAATACAATGCATACATGGTAATGAATATGGGTGCCATGATAAGCATGCCCTGTAAAAAGTATTGTAATAGTCTTTTATAATGAAATGGCTTTTCCATAATCTTTTTTTTAACTGCAAAGATAGCTGAACCAGAAACCTAATTCGGTGGTCATTTACCCAAAAATGCCTTTCCTTGTAATGAAATAATTGTTATGAATGGTTAAAAAAAAGTGTTGGAAACTTTGGTAACGATAAAAGTTTCCATAGTTTTGCAGACAATTATGACGGATGTCTACCAAAAAGAAAGAATCAAGCAAGCCGCACACGATCTGGTGATGAAATACAGTATCCGCAGCGTGAGCATGGATGATATTGCGGCCAGTGTGGGGATGAGTAAAAAAACATTATATCATTACTACAAAGATAAAGATGAACTGGTAGAAGCTGTAATTGACAGTGTGATTGAAGGCAATCGCTGCAAATGCGACCTTCATGTAAAAGAAGCGGATAATGCCGTTCATCAAATATTTCTGACCATGGAAATGATGGTAGAAATGTTCAAAACCATGAATCCGGCTATTTTATACGAAATGCAGAAATACCATCCGGAAGCACACCAGCATTTTCAACAACACAAAATGCAATACCTACTGGGCCACATCGAAAAAAATATTGAAAGAGGCATTGCAGAAGAATTATATAGGCCCGAAATTAACGTACACATATTGGCAAAGTTTAGAATCGAGAGTATGTTTATACCCTTTCATCCAGAATTTCAACGCTCGCTCGGAAAGTACACGCTTATAGAAATAGAAGAGCAAATTATTACCAACTTTTTGTTTGGTTTAGTAACCCAGAAGGGTTATAAGTTGGCTTTAAAATATATAACTCAAAGAGAAAGAAAAGTTTCTAACAATAAATAGTATTTAATAGAAGAAATGAAAAATAGCCATTTTGGAAAGCGCATACATGCGGTTTTATTCCTAACCCTTATCAACTTTAGTTGGCAACAAGCAGTTGCACAAACACAGCACCAATTTAGTGTGAAGCAAGCAGTGGATTATGCACTTCAGCATTCGGTAGAAGTAAAAAATGCACTGCTCAATCTTCAGATTCAGAAGCAAACCAATCGTGAAATTACTTCTGCAGCATTTCCACAGGTGAGTGCTGGTTTGGGGGCGATTCATTTTCCCAATGTGGCAATACAAAGTTTTCCCAACTTTATATCTGCGGCCACTTACGGAGTGCTAGAAGGGGAGGGTGTAAAAGACGGCAATGGCAATCCCATTGTTTCTCCAACTGATTTTGGATTTGTGCAAGCACAATTTGGTACCAAGTGGAATTCTACTGCCAGCATTGATGTATCGCAACTCTTATTTGATGGTCAGGTATTTGTTGGGTTACAGGCCAGAGATGCTTCTTTAGAATACCAGCGCAAAACACAGGCAGTTACCGAAGAAATGATCAAAGTAAATGTGCAAAAAATTTATTATCAATTAATAGTTGGCGCTACTCAACTTACTTCGATAGATGCTAATATAGAACGATTCGAAAAGCTACTTAAAGAAACCATTGCCATTTTTAACCAAGGATTTGCAGAAAGATTAGATGTTGATAAAGTAAGTGTTCAGCTCAATAATTTGAAAACAGAAAAATTGAAGTTCGAAAATCAACTACGTGCAGGCAATGCGAGCCTGAAGTTTTTGATGAACATGTCGCAAAATGATCAGTTAATTCTTACAGATAGTTTGTCTGAAGACGAGCTGAAAAGTAATATTTTAGACACTACCTATAATTATACCGATAGAAAAGAAATGCAACTACTGAAAGTAGCTCAAGAGTTAGGTGGATACAACGTAAGAAGATACAAACTCAGCTATTTGCCTACCGTTGCACTTTATGGAAACTACTCAAAAATTGCTCAACGAAACGAGTTCAACTTTTTTGGCAATGGGCCATGGTTTACCAGTTCACTCATTGGTTTAAAAATTACTGTTCCGATCTTCGATGGCTTTGCAAAAGCAGCAAGGGTAAGTAAGGCAAAATTAGAATTGCAGCAAACCAACAACAGGGTTCAACAGCTGAAAGCGAGTATCGATAATGATATTACACAAGCCAATTTATTATTGAGTACTTCGCTCATCATCATGGACACTCAGAAAAAAAATATGGAACTAGCCGAAAAAGTGTATAACACTACCAAACTTAAATACCAGCAAGGGTTGGGTAGCAATCAAGAAATTTATACTGCACAAACCGAATTAAAAGTAGCACAAAACAATTATTATGGCGCATTGTACGACGCCATTATCGCCAAAATTGATTTCCAGAAAGCTACCGGCAAACTATAATTTAAAACCATTCTCACTATATAACAAACAAATAAAATGAAACAATATTTCCTGCCTACTATTCTCTCTGTTTTAATGTTGGCTAGTTGCGGCGATAGTAAAAAAGATAGCAAAGCTGCTATCAATGATAAAAAAGTGCAGTTAGAAAAACTGAAAATCGAAAAAGAAAAAAACAATCAGGAAATTGCAAAACTACAGGCAGAGTTGTTGAAACTTGATCCCAATAGCAATCCCTCTAAAGTAAAGTTGGTAGCTACAGTACTCATTGTAAAGCAAAACTTCAACCACTACATCGAATTACAAGGAAAGGTAGATGCAGATGATATTTCATATATCTCACCCCGAGGAATGGGAGGGCAAGTAAAAGTGGTGTATGTAAAACAGGGCGATCTGGTAAAGAAAGGACAGCTATTACTGAAGTTAGAAGATGCCATTATGCAACAGCAAGTAACGGCTGTAAAGCAACAATTAGAGGGTATTAAAATTCAATTAGGGTATGCAAAAAATATTGCTCAACGCCAAAAAAACCTTTGGGATCAGGGCATTGGTACCGAAGTACAATTAATTACAGCACAAAACAATGTTTCTGGTTTAGCAGAGCAATTAAAATCTGGCAATGAATCTGTTAAACTTGCACAAGAACAACTAAATACAGCTAATATATACAGCGATGTAAGCGGTGTGGCTGATATAGTGAACATCCGTGTAGGCGAAATTTTTTCTGGCATGAGCGCCGCTGGCCCTCAAATAAAAATTGTAAATACCAGTAGACTAAAATTCGTAAGCAACATTCCTGAAAATTACTTGGGAAGTGTGAGAAAAGGTTCTACCGTAGTAGTGGTGTTACCTGATAGTAAAAAAGAATTTTCAACTAGTGTAAGTTTTATTGGAGCATCAATTGATGCCACTAACAGAGGATTTGTAATTGAAGCAAAACTACCATCCGATCCTTCGGTGAAGCCCAATCAGATTGCACTCGTAAAAGTGAAAGACTATAGCGTACCTGCAGCCATCGCCATTCCACTCAATACTTTGCAAAATGATGATAAAGGAAAATTTGTGATGATAGCTGTTATAGAAAATGGAAAACTGATTGCACGCAAACGCTCAGTAAACATTGGGATGCTCAATGGCGAATTACTCGAAATTAAAACTGGTTTAAAAGAAGGAGATGTGTTGGTAACAGAGGGATTTGCTAATATCTACGAAGGTCAGCAATTAACGCTAGCAAAATAAGTTGAACCCGGTATCCATCTAATTATTTACAAACGAATTGTATGAGTGTAAAGCAAAGTATAACAGGAAAATTCAAAGAATTTAAACCTACCTCTTGGAGTATTGGGAATAAAACTTCCATTTATTTGTTGATGCTGTTCTTCACCGTGGGTGGGGTGTATCAATTTTTAACACTCCCTAAAGAGCAGTTTCCAGATATTGTAATTCCTACTATCTATGTACAAACAGTATATGTAGGCAACTCTCCGAAAGATATAGAGAACCTGGTTACTCGCCCCATAGAGAAACAAATCAAAGGCATTACTGGTGCCAAAATTAAAAAGTTTACGAGCACTTCTCAACAAGATTTTTCTTCTATCATTGTAGAATTTGATACAGAAGTAAAAACACAAATTGCACTGCAAAAAGTAAAAGATGCAATAGACAAAGCTAAGCAGGATCTCCCAACAGACCTCACGCAGGAACCTTCTGCATTGGAAGTAAACTTTAGCGATCAACCCATGATGTACGTAAACCTTAGTGGTGATTACGACATGGTAAAACTAAAAAAATATGCAGATGATTTAAAAGATAAATTAGAAGAACTTGCGCAAATCAATCGGATTGATATTGTAGGAGCGCCAGAAAGAGAGTTTCAGATCAACGTAGACAATTACCGCATGCAAAGTGCTGGCATTACTTTCGATGATATAAGCAATGCCGTTGCAAGAGAAAATATGGATATCTCTGGGGGTTTGCTTGAGGTAGGCAGTATGAAAAGAAACCTGCAGTTGAAAGGACAATTTAAGTCTGCCTACGACATTGAAAAAGTTATTATTAGAAACACAGGCGGCGCACCCATTTATCTAAAAGATATTGCAGTAATAAAGGATACTGCCAAAGATATAGAGAGCTTTGCACGCTTAGATGGTAAAAACGTAGTAACCCTCAACATCATTAAACGCAGTGGAGAAAACCTTATAGAAACCAGTGACCAAGTACAAAAAATTGTTGAAGAAGCCAAAGGCGTACTTTATCCAGATAACCTCAAAGCAGTAATCACTGGCGATCAAAGTATCAAAACAAAAGCATCCTTTAATGAGCTGGTGAACTCTATTATAATTGGTTTTATACTCGTGCTCATTGTACTCATGTTTTTCATGGGTGTTACGAATGCTTTTTTTGTGGCACTTAGTGTGCCACTAAGCATGTTCGTAGCATTTGTGTTTTTACCTGGGGCAGATTTAATTGTGGGCACAAATGTTACGCTCAACTTTATAGTATTATTTGCCCTGTTGTTTGGCTTGGGAATTATTGTAGATGATGCCATTGTGGTAATAGAAAACGTGCACAGAATATTTGTTCAAGGCAAAGGAAAAATTCCAATTGCGAAAGCCACTAAAATGGCAGCAGGCGAAGTTTTTATTCCAGTACTAGCGGGTACAATTACTACCTTGGCCCCGTTTTTTCCACTACTTTTCTGGCCGGGTATCATTGGCCGGTTCATGGTGTACCTTCCAACTATGCTCATATTTACTTTGGCCGCATCGTTGGTAGTAGCCTTTATTATGAACCCTATTTTTGCAGTAGATTTCATGAATCATCCAGAGGGCAAAAAAGAGTCAAAGGCTGCCATCTTTAAAAAACCAATTTTATGGATCATGATAGGTGCAGGTATTTTGTTGGATATACTAGGGTTTACTTTTTTTGGTAACCTCCTTATATTTTTTATGATCCTCGTGGTACTAAATCGTTATGTAATTGATGATGCTATACATTCATTCCAACACAAAGCCTTACCGTGGATCATGAATCATTACGAGAGCCTGCTTCGTTGGGCATTGAAGGGCTGGAGGCCAGTACATTTACTATTAGGTACGGTTGTTTTGCTGATTTTATCAGTAGCCATTTTTGGCATTTCAGTTAATTCTGGCCGCGTGGGCATTGCGTTTTTCCCAAAAGGTGATCCTAACCAGATATATGTTTACCTCAAACTTCCAGTAGGTACGAGTGTGCAATACACCGATTCTGTTACCCAATCATTAGAAACAAAAGTGAACAAAGTACTCGGTATTGATGCTGCCAAAGGAAAATACAATGCGGTAGTTGAAAGTGTGATTAGCAATGTGGCTATTGGCGCTAGCGATCCGGCTGCAAATGATAGAAGTACCAAAAGCGAATTGGGAAGAATACAGGTATCTTTTGTGGAGTTCGAAAAACGCCATGGCAAAAGCACCCTGCCTTATCTAGATGAAATAAGGAATGCTTTAACCGGTATTCCAGGTGCAGAGATCAGCGTAAGCCAAGAAAGTTCTGGCCCACCAACAGATCCTCCAATCAACATCGAAATTGCCAGCGAAGACTTTGACAATCTTGTGAAGACCTCCGTTAATCTAAAAAACTATCTAGATTCTATTCAAATACCTGGTGTAGAAGAATTAAAGATGGATGTAGATTTGAATAATCCAGAAATTACCCTCACCGTAGATAGAGAACGAGCTTTGATTCAAGGCGTTTCTTCTGCGCAGGTGGGGATGGCCATTCGTACCGCATTGTTTGGTAAAGAAATTTCTAAAATTAAAGAAGGAAAAGACGAGTATAAAATTCAATTGCGCAATAATGAAATTCAACGTAAGAGTTTATCGGAGATACTAAACATGCGTATCAGTTTCCGCGATTTTGCTTCGGGCGGGGCGGTTAAAAATATTCCTATTAGTGCTTTAGTATCGGTAGAGCCTACCAGCACTTTTGGTAGTGTAAAAAGAAAAAATCAGAAACGATTGATCACACTTCGATCCAATGTGTTAACCACCCAGGGATTTAATGCCACAGCGGTTAATAAAGTAATGGAAGATCATATTGCTTCTTTTAGTGGCAAAGGCGAAGGCGTATCTATCCTACAAACTGGCGAAGGTGAACAACAGGCAGAAACAGGTAAGTTTTTGTTTAGCGCATTGTTAGTTGCACTTGGATTGATCTTGCTTACACTTGTGTTGCAGTTCAACTCTGTAAGCAAGTCCGTCATTATACTTACAGAAATTATTTTCAGTGTAATTGGGGTATTGTTAGGCTTCTCTATTTTTGGTATGGAAGCATCGGTACTCATGACAGGCCTCGGTATTGTGGGGCTTGCAGGCATTGTGGTGAAAAATGGTATTCTGGTAATTGAATTTGCGGAGGAACTGAGGTCACGTGGTTTAAAAACAAGAGACGCAGTGATTCAAGCGGGTAAAACTAGAATCATTCCTGTATTACTCACTGCATTGGCAGCAATCCTGGCATTTATTCCTATAGCAGTTGGTTTCAATATTAATTTCATCAGCTTGTTTGCCGAACTGGATCCACAAATATTTTTTGGTGGCGATAACGTGGCCTTCTGGAAACCGTTGAGCTGGACCATCATTTTCGGATTAGCATTTGCCTTTTTTATGACCCTTATCATTGTGCCGGCTATGTACCTCATAGCTGAAAGATTGAGAAGGCCGATGCGTAAAAACTTTGGCGGCACGTGGATTAGTTTCTTAGGTATTCCTCCAATGACTTTGTTGTTTATCCCTTTAATGTTGGTTACCATGGTTATACAACAACGCAAAGTAAATAGCAGAAATAGAAAAATGAAAAATGTGTCTGAAGCCCACAAAGGAAGCTGGTTTTAACCTTGCTAACCAGCACAATATCATCAACTAAGTATGACCAATAACAGTATATAACATTGTTAATTTTGATTGTTAAATTTTGGGTTTAGTCCCGCAGATTCTTCTGCGGGGCTTTTTTTATCCTTATTTATTTTCTGATCAGTTGAAAATTAATCCTCTTTCTTTGCTAATTTTAATTGCAAAATAGGGGTTAAACTCTAAAAAGAACAACATGAAAACAAGTCACGACATCGATTTTAAAATTTACGGAGAAGAGTTACAATTTGTAGAAATTGAATTGGATCCTAATGAAACAGCCATAGCAGAAAGCGGTGCGTTTATGATGATGGAAAATGGTATAGAAATGCAAACGATTTTTGGTGATGGCAGCCAAAATAGATCTGGCGGTGGTTTGATGGGAAAACTTTTGAGTGCTGGTAAACGCTTATTGACTGGTGAGAGTTTGTTTATGACAGCCTTCACCAATGTAGGTCAGGGAAAAAAGAAAGTCAGCTTTGCATCACCATACACCGGAAAAATCATTGTGTTGGACCTGCAGCAATTGGGCGGTAAGGTTATCGCCCAAAAAGACGCCTTTTTGTGTGCCGCCAAAGGCGTGAGCATTGGTATTGAATTTCAGCGCAGATTGGGCACAGGTATTTTTGGGGGAGAAGGGTTTATTATGCAAAAAATTGAAGGAGATGGTTATGCATTTGCTCACGCAGGTGGTTACGTAATAGAAAGAGATTTAAAACCAGGAGAAATCTTAAAAGTAGACACGGGTTGTGTTGTTGCCTACACCGCCAGTATAGATTTTGATGTTGAATTTGTAAAAGGTATCAAAAACTTTATGTTTGGTGGCGAAGGTTTGTTTTTTGCCAAACTGCAGGGGCCAGGAAAAGTATGGTTACAATCATTGCCCATCAGCAGATTAGCAGGCAGAATTATGCAGTATGGATCTGTTGGAGGAAGGAAAGAAGAAGGAAGTTTGCTTGGTGGGTTGGGTAATTTATTGGATGGAAGAGAGTAAGAATCAGACATCTATAAACAAACATGTTACAGTATTGTATAAATTGTATAAATGAAAAAACCAGACAGAGTCTGGTTTTTTCATTTAAGTATATTCTTACATTATTAGTCTCTACTGCTAATTTTACTCAGTAGTCTAAGAATTTCGAGGTACAACCATACCATCGTCACCATTAGTCCAAAAGCACCATACCACTCCATATATTTAGGAGCACCCATTTCTACGCCTTTTTCAATCATATCAAAATCAAGAATCAAATTGAGCGCAGCAATGGTTACCACAAACAACGAGAAGCCAATACCCAATAAACTTCCTTGGTGTAAGAAAGGCATATTGTCGAAACCGATCATGCGCAGTACCCATACTAACAAGTAAAAAATCATGATGCCCATAGTAGCGGCAATAATCACCGACTTAAATTTCTCTGTGGCTTTGATGATTCTAAAACTAAACAACAAATACATTGCAGCAGCCACTCCAAATGTGAGGCCAACCGCATTGATGATAATATTGGGAGCAACTTCTGCAAAAGCCATGTGGTAAGTGGCCGAAATAGCACCTATAAATAAGCCTTGTAACAAAGCATATAAAGGCGCCAGATAAGGACTCCAATGTTGTTTAAATGCAAGCGTTATAGCTATTACTAATCCTCCGATGGCACCCGTCCATACCAATGGCATTACGTTACCACCTTCTGCTGCTTCCTTCCAAGAGTAAAAGGAAGTACCCAAAACCATGATAAAAAGGAATCCAAATTTTTGCATAGTGCCCTTGATGGTCATAGCATTTTCGTGCACTTTAAAAACATCGTCGAGTACAGTACTTCTAAATTTATTTTCTGATAGTGAGGGATTTCCCGATTTAAAAAAGGCCATTTTGATATGATTTATTTTATTAAAAGTAAGGAATTATTTGTTAATACAACACTATCTCCCAGTAGCTTTTTACCCAGTCCGGGATAATCTTTGATCATCGCAAAGTCATAATCATTTTTTTGTTTTATCGTTTCAATGAATGCTTTAAGCGAAGCCGCATCTTTTGAATTGGCAAATACTTGGTCGTGTGCAAGTAAAACCAAATGATCTGGCGTTTTGGTTTTGCTAAGGGTAAACATACTATCAACCTGGTTGCTCAGTTCCTCGCTACTTTGCACCGCTTTTAGATCACTGGTAAAATGCCATTCCAGATCCCAGCCCACCACATCAAACCCTGCACCTCTCAAACTGTCGGCAGCTTCAGTGCTTAGTTTAATATCTGTGCAGGTTACAGTGCTGGTTCTCCAAATATTTCTTCCGGGCGTGCGAACAATGTTGCTTTTTAATTGCAAGCTGTCGGCACATCTTTTAAAATCTTTTACTACACTATCGGGCATGGTATAAAACTTCCTAAACTTATTACCCAGCGCATGAGAATAGCTATGGTTAGCAATTTCAATCCAGTTGCTTTTTAAAATACTGTCATAAATACCCGCCTGCAATCTGCTGGCATACACATGCTCGCCAATAATAAACAAAGTAACCGGAATTTGCTGTTCGTTTACAATGTTTATCACTTGCTCGGTGCCTTTATTGGGCCCGTCGTCGAAACTGAGGTAAATGGTTTTTTTCTTCTTTCGGCTAGGCGGGTGCTCTTTCTTCTCCGAAACTACTGTTCCAGAAACGACGAAAGTCTTTTGTAAAGTGGGAACTGTTTGTTGAACTGTTGGTTTGTTTTTATAAAAATAATTGGCAGAAAAAACTAGTACAAACAGTATTGTTGTTAGGAAAGCATAGGGCTTTAAAATTGCCCTGGGTTCGGGGTCCATAAATGAAGTTGATTTTAGAAAGTGAAGGTAATAGTTGATTTGCGGGATGGTGAACTTGCAATAGTTAAATATTTATGAAAGTGTATCATCAAGGCCAGCCTGTGTTGTTGGGCTTCTAAATAAACCCAATATTCAAGTATCCCATCTTCAATATTTTATAAGCATTTCATCGGGTTTAATGAATCCTGCATCGTATTGAAATTTGCTATGGCAGCATTACCTTTGCGCCATGGACCAGTTGTTACAAAAAATTGAGCATTACAAAAATGAAATCAAAATCTACGTTGCAGAAACGAAGGAAGAATTAGAGTTATTCCGCATCAAGTACCTCGGCACAAAGGGACTGGTGAAATCTATTATGAGCGAAATGAAAAATGTTGCGTTCGATAATAAAAAGGAAGCGGGTCAGCTGTTGAATGAATTTAAAGTATTTGTAGAAGAGAAATTTGAAGAGCTGCAAGGAAAATCTGGAGAATCCTCCTCGCTAGCGGCTCAAGGCATCGACGTGAGTTTACCAGGCGCAGCCACCAGCATCGGTTCTCGCCATCCAATTAGCATCATTCAAAATAAAATTATATCTATCTTCCATAAATTGGGCTTTTCGGTGTCTGAAGGACCCGAAATTGAGGATGATTGGCACAACTTCTCCGCTTTGAACCTTCCCGAAAATCATCCTGCCAGAGATATGCAGGATACTTTTTACATTCTCAAAAATCCCGATTGGCTGCTTCGAACTCATACTAGTAGTGTTCAAATTAGGGAGATGGAAAAAAATAAACTGCCACTCAGAATTATTTGTCCGGGCAGGGTGTACAGAAACGAAACCATCAGTGCCAGAGCACATTGTTTCTTTAACCAAGTGGAGGGATTGTACATTGCCGAAAATGTATCTTTTGCAGATTTGAAACAAACCCTGTACTTTTTTGTGCAGGAAATGTTTGGTTCTTCCATAAAAGTACGTTTCCGCCCTTCTTATTTCCCTTTTACAGAACCCAGTGCAGAAATGGATATTAGCTGTTTAATCTGCAACGGAAAGGGTTGTAATGTTTGTAAAAAAACGGGATGGGTTGAAATCCTGGGTTGCGGCATGGTGCACCCCAAAGTGCTTGAAAACTGTGGTATAGACAGCAATAAATATACAGGCTTTGCCTTCGGCATGGGTATCGAACGCATCGCTATGCTCAGTTACCAAATCAAAGATCTTCGACTCTTCAGCGAAAACGATGTCCGCTTTCTTCAGCAATTCACCTCCGTATCCGAATAGTAGTACCGGTTAAATACAACCTTTGCAGTTTTTCTAGGTGTCTGTTGTTCAACTCTTTATATCTCTATAGAGTAGTTTACTAGTTTGGCAAAAAATTGAGTTTTTCTGTTCATCTAAACAGAAAAAAGTAAAACAAACCTGCAGTTTATTTAGCTTTTAACAATTGTTATCCTTGTGCTGTTTTGCCCAAGTTTTAAAAATACTAGAACCTATATAAAACGCAATTTTAAATTAGTAATCTTCCAACTGGTAAAAATATTAAACATATGTATAGAAACAGATATTCACCATAAAGGTAGTATCTATAAAACCACACCCAAAGGATACAACATAACGATTTCTCTAAAAAGTGCAGAAGCCAAACAGGAAGCAGGCCAGAACTAGATTCGTTACTTTTTAATAAAATAACCACCATGTGGTATATAGCTTGATAAAAAAGAAATACTATAATTCTCGTAGCAGTTTTTATTTTTGCACATGATTAATACAATTGCAGTAGTAGGGGCTGGCACCATGGGAAGTGGAATTGCACTTGCTGCCGCTTTAAAATACTATCCCGTTGTTCTCTGCGATATAAATGATGCAATAATGCAACAGGCAAAGCAAAGCATCGAAAAAAATTTAGCATTTCTCCTCAGCAAACAAAAAATTACTCCAGAAGCCGCGAATGAAATACGTTCCTGCATTCGCTATAGTGCTGAAATTGCAGATTGCAAAGCAGATATTGTAATAGAAGCGGTGGTGGAGAAACTAGAAGTGAAAACGCTGATCTTTAAAGAGCTGGCTGCTATAAACGGTACTGATTGTATTTTAGCTTCCAACACTTCTTCTTTATCCATTGCTGCAATACAGCAAAATATTGAGAGGCCTCAAAGGGTATTGGGAATGCATTTTTTCAATCCTGCACAGGTAATGAAACTGGTGGAAGTGGTGAAAACTGATATAACGGATAGCGATGTTGCTGATGCAGTAATAGAGCTTTGTAAAAAATTAGATAAAACACCGGTGCTCTGTAAAGATGCACCCGGTTTTATTGTAAACAGAGTAGCCCGCCACTTTTATTTGGAAGCAATGAAGCTGGTAGAAGAGGGAATAGCCACCAAAGAACAAGTAGATGCAGCTATTGAAAATGCAGGATTTAAAATGGGTCCTTTCAAATTGATGGATTTGATTGGCATGGATGTAAATTTGGCCGTTTCTACTTCTTTATACGAAGCATTCAATAAAGCCATCCGTTTCAAACCTTCTGCATTACAAATAGAAAAAGTAAACAAAGGAGAACTTGGCAAAAAAACAGGGAAAGGGTTTTATGAATACCAACTTTAATAAACACTGGTAAAAATATATACATGATTTTAGTTACGGGAGGTTCGGGTTTGGTAGGCAATGAACTTATTAAAATATTGTTGGCAAAGGGACATAAAGTGCGGGCCATCATTCATAAAACGCCCTTACGTTTACCAACTACTGATGCGTTGGAACAAATGGCTTGTAGCCTGCTCGATGTATCTGGGCTCGAAGAAGTGATGCAAGGCATCACCACAGTTTACCATTGTGCAGGATTGGTATCATTTAATAAAAAAGATAAGCACCAACTCTATAAAATTAATGTAGAAGCCACAGCAAATTTGGTAAATATCGCTTTGGAATCGGGTGTTCAAAAATTTTTATATGTGAGTTCTGTGTCTGCCCTTGGACGAATTAGGGAGGATGAAATTATTCACGAAAAAATGCAATGGACGCCAGAAACCAGCAACAGCAAATATGGCGAAAGTAAATACCTGGCTGAAATGGAAGTGTGGAGGGCACAAGCTGAGGGGCTAACGACTGTTATTGTAAATCCTACTATTATTTTAGGTGCAGGCAATTGGCATCAAGGTAGTACCGCCATTTTTAAATCGGTGTACGAAGAATTTCCATGGTATGCCACCGGCACCACTGGCTATGTAGATGTGCGGGATCTGGTTCGTGCTATGATTTTACTAATGGAAAGTGATGTGAGTGAAGAAAGATTCATTATCAGTGGCCACAACGCTTCTTACCAAGAAGTATTTTATGCTATTGCAGATGCTTTTAAAAAGAAACGGCCTCATAAAATGGTAACTCCATTTTTGGCAGCCTTGGTGTGCAAATGGGAAGCCATCAAAAGTGCGATCACCGGAAAACAAGCATTGGTAACCAAAGAAACAGCAGCTACAGCTTTAGCCAAAGTTACATTCGATAATAGCAAGCTATTACAACAATTTCCTTCCTTTACCTACATACCCCTAATAACTACCATTAAAGATACCTGCGCTGCATTGCAACAAAAAATTAATAGCTAAAATTGAATTGTTGGTCATTTTTTCTTAAACCCATATTTTGCAGTTGGAAATCTATTACGGCGTTCCAAACGCTGCACAGCTTAGCATTTCAGAACATTTTTTAATCTCAAAATACTTCACTATTTCTCCGGCCCAAAAATAACCTGAAATACGTATCTGTATTGCGCTTGAAACCCTCATTACGATTTTAACTGAAAATTTGGATTGAATAAAAAAACGGTTCGTTTTTTTATTTTTTATTCATGACTTCTTCCCAAATTTGAGGTATGCGTTTGATCCATATCAGTTCTCTTTTAGCCAGCGAAGCTTCTTGTGCTGGTGTACCCCAATAAGTTTTATTTCCTTCTAAATCACTTGTTACACCTGTTCTTCCTAGCAGTACTGCATTTTGTTTGATTGTAAGTGTTTTATTGATGATTACACCACCCCAAATAGTTACCCCGTTTTCGATGGTAACAACACCCGCAATAACAACGTTGGCCGCTATCAAACAATTTTTGCCGATTACAGTATCATGGCCTACATGAATGAGGTTGTCCATTTTAGTGCCGCTGCCGATGATGGTGTCGTGACTAACCCCACGATCGATGCTACAGTTGGATCCGATTTCTGCAAAATCTTCGATGAGCACTCGGCCGCAACTCGGCATTTTTTTAAACCAAATTTCACGGTCTTTTTTTCCATTATAATAAAACGCATCACTGCCAATGACAGTACCTGCCTGTATCACCACATGGTTGCCAATTACACAATGATCTAGTATGGTAACATTTGGATGAATAACGCATTGCTTACCGATGCTAACATGGTTACCGATATAGGCGGAAGGATATACATAACTGCCTTCTCCGATAGAAGCAGTTTCACTAATTAGCTGATTGGCTTTTTGAAAAGGACGGAAATGATGTACAATGGTACAATATGCTTCAAACGGAGTATCCGTTATCAACAAAGCCTTACCCTCGGGAACAATGGTTTCTTTATTGATGATGATGAAACTTGCATCACTGTTGATGCATTTATCGTAATATTTTGGATGGTCTACAAAAACTAAGTCGCCTTTTTCTACTTTGTGAATTTCGTTGATTCCAGTGGCCATACCGTTTGTATTGCCAATTAATTTTGCTTGTATCAAATCGGCAATCCATTGAACTGAAACCGGAGAAGGGAACTGCATATATAAATTTTTTTCAAAGGTAAGATGGTTTGTCAAGGTTCGTGGTGGAGATAATAAATTATTTTAGATGGTAAATAAATATGCTAGTGGTAGTATATAGTAAAATAAAAAAATTTCTGCAGAAATGGTGCGCTCATATTTATTATAGATCTAGTATAATAATTGAACTTAAAAATACATATAATATGAGTAAACCTCGTAACTCCGCAGCAAGGTTACTATTAGACTCATGTAAAAATATGCGTCTAAAAATACTAGATAATAATTATGATTATAGCTGATATAGCGCTCATAAAAAAAGCAACTATTATTTATCTTCAAAAAAATATCAAACATTCTACAAATCCTGAATTTTAAAAAAAATACAGTTTTTTGAAAAATTTGCATTTTTAAAAAAAATAATTTTAAAAATTTTGATCATACTTTTTTTTAAAAAAGTAGCCTTCTTGCATTCCTATATTTTAATGAATAATACACATCAACATGAAAAAGAGAAAAAAGTAATTACTAAAACATCAACAATCATGAACATTTCAGAGGAATTCATTTTTTCTAACAAAATAGATAGAGTACGTCTTCAAAATTTATTCAATCAAAATCTATCTTTTAAAAATTATCATTATCCACAGTATAATTTAAAATGTGTATAAAATAAATTGACAATTTTATACGATAGCAAAATTTATTTTTAATATTGCTAAGGGAATTTGGTTCCCAGTACTTACTAACCCATATATATATCAAAGCTCGGCATACCTGCTGGGCTTTTTTCTTTAGGCCAACTCTTATTTTTTTAGATCTCAATTGCACTTTACATCTTTTCTAATTTTGAATAAGATCGACGCACTGCTTAATAATCAGTTATCTTGCATCAAAATAAATACGGTAATGTTAAAATCAATGACAGGCTTTGGAAGAGCAGAGCAAACGGTGGGTGAAAAAACATTTATGGTTGAAATAAAAGCGCTCAATGGAAAACAATTTGAACTTCAATTAAAACTTCCTCCTTTGTTGCGCCCTTACGAATTCGACATACGCAGTATGTTACAAGATCAGCTCAACAGAGGCACCATCGACTGCTATGTGAATATCAAACAAAACGGAACTACCAAACCGGTAGTCATCAACACCGATTTGATCAAAGCTTATTACAATCAGATTGATACGCTCGCCAAAGAATTGATGATTGATACCAATTCCGTGCTCAGTGCCCTGCTTCGTTTACCCGAAGTAGTGAGTCCGGCAATGGATGTGCTCAGTGATGATGATTTTAAAGAGTTTAGTAAAGTATTGCAAACGGCCATGAAACAATTAAATGAACATCGTATAGAAGAAGGGGCATCCTTAGAAAAAGATTTACTAACCCGAATCGAACATATTAAAGAACAAGAAGAAAATATTTTAGAGTTAGAGCCTGCCAGAAAAGTTAAGATAAAAGAAGAAATCAATCAACTGCTCGAAACACATGTAGGCAAAGAAAATATCGACGGCAATCGTTTAGAACAGGAGCTCATTTACTACATGGAAAAAATTGACATCCATGAAGAACAAATTCGATTGAGACAACACTGCGAATATTTCAAAGAAATTATAGCAACCCCAGAAGAGGGTAAAGGGAAAAAATTATCTTTCTTGCTTCAAGAAATCGGCAGGGAGATTAACACTACCGGAAGTAAAGCTTATGATGCCGGCATCCAAAAATGTGTGGTACGAATGAAAGACGAACTTGAAAAAGCAAAAGAACAGGTATTAAATGTTTTATAAATTGCAACAAACAAGATTGAAATAAAGTGAATAATAAATCCCTCTTTTTTCCACTTCTAGCACTATGTGCTTGTTGGCTTCTGTGTTTTAACTCTTGCAGACAACTAGATCTTTTCGAAAAAAATACCCCCATTCCTAAGTACGAGTGGCAAAATAATTTTGCAGCCACTGGTACTTTTACTATTAGCGATACGCTGTCGAACTATAATATCTACATCGTACTTCGCCATACTGATGCTTATACCTATAATAATATCTGGTTGAATGTAGGATTGCAATCGCCCGGGGATTCATTGTTTTTCCAAAAAATAGATCTTTCGCTAGGGAGCGATGCCTCGGGTTGGGAGGGAACCGGCATGAACGACATTTGGGAAGTAAGGAAATTATTAAATCGAGAGCCTAGGCGCTTCCGTAAAAAAGGTACCTTCCAATTCAGTATCTACCATATGATGAGAGATGTTCCTCTTAAAAATGTGATGAGTGTAGGATTAAGAGTGGCGAAAGCTACATAATGTTAAAAAAATATAACAAAATTTATATCAGATAGTATCATTCGATTCGTTATTATTAAACAATTAAATTATTTTGCATAGCATTTCAATCCCAATATTATCGTTAAAAAAAAATACCACTTGATAAAAAAATTCTTATCTCTCTTTTTGGCTTTAATACTATGCATAACTAAATTGATAGCACAATCAGACGAATACGTTCAATTAGGTGAGTTTGGTGTTACTTTGGGCGGAGCACATTATTTTGGCGATATCAATACTCGGGCTGCCTTCAACAGACCAAAGCCAGCTATTGGCCTATTTTTTCGCAAACAATTTGGTAATTATGTAGGGCTCCGAATTGCCGGGCACTATGCCGAGCTAGGCTATAGTGATACTTACAGCAAAAATGACTTTCAACAAAGTAGAAACCTTAGCTTCAATACCAATATATGGGAAATAGCTGCCATGGGAGATTTTAACTTCTTTAAATTTCAACCCAACGACCCAAGATATTTATTTACACCTTATGTTACCCTAGGATTAGGCGTTTTCACTTATGACCCATACGCCTTCCTCAATGGCAAAAAAGAATTTCTTCGCCCCTTAGGTACCGAAGGTCAAACAGTGGGCTACCAAGGAAGAAAACAATATGGTACAATGGCGGTTTGTATCCCATTTGGGGCAGGTCTCAAATTTAATGTTACTCCCAATTTCAACCTATCTTTTGAAATTAGTCACCGCTTTACTTTTACCGACTATTTAGATGATGTGAGTACCACTTTTATAGGCGCCAACAATTTTCCAGCATCAGGAAACGGACCAACAGCATTATTACTGCAAGACAGAAGTTATGCTATAAATCCAAATGCCATTATTGGGGTAGAAGGCAGACAAAGAGGCAATAGCAAACAAAAAGACCAATACATGTTTATAGAACTAGGTTTGTCGTTCAATATCAGTTCATATCGCTGTCCATCAACCAACTAACTACCACTAGTTACGTAAAGCAACTGCATTTATGTATCTGTGAGGAGTTATTTATATAAGTTGACTACCCTTTTATTACGTAAATTTTATTACTTTTGCGCCCAAAGTCAGGCCCTGTGCCTGACTGCTGAGTTTATAAAATTATATGAGTTTACTTCAAAGCATAGACCAAACGCATCTACCTAAGCATATTGCCATTATTATGGACGGCAATGGACGTTGGGCAAAAGAAAAAGGAGAAGATCGTCTTTTTGGTCACCTACATGGCGTAGAAAGTGTAAGAAACATCGTGGAGGGTGCTGCAGAATTGGGCATTCAATACCTTACTTTATACGCATTTAGCACCGAAAACTGGAACCGCCCCGAATATGAAGTAACAGGTTTGATGGAACTGCTGATAGATACTATCAAAAATGAAGTGCCTACCCTTAATAAAAACAATATCCGGCTTCACGTTATTGGCGACGTAAATATGTTGCCTGATCAAGCAAGCAAAGAATTATCGGAGGCCATCGGCGAAACAGCCCAAAATACCGGACTTAACCTCATCATGGCCTTGAGCTACAGCAGTCGCTGGGAAATGGCCAATGCTATCAAAAGTATCGCAACTGATGTAAAAAATAACCTCATTCAACCAGAAGAAATTACCCAAGATACCCTTCAACAATATCTCTCTACCAGTGCTTTTCCTGATCCTGAACTCATGATCAGAACCAGTGGAGAGCACAGGATCAGCAACTTTTTGTTATACCAATTAGCCTATGCTGAGTTATATTTCACCAACACCCGCTGGCCAGATTTTAGAAAAGAAAATTTATATGAGGCTATTGTTGACTACCAAAATAGGGAAAGGAGATTTGGAAAAACCGGTGAACAAATCAAATCAGAAGCAACAAAACAATAAATAACCCAGGTTTGCTCCCATGATTTAGGAGTAGGTTAACAAATAATAATCATTAATGGGCTTAATTTGCCCTACGATAAAAAATAATTAATGCAACGGATTTACCAGAACTTAGTACTTATTGCTACTTTTTTAATCACTACTCAAACGGCAATTGCACAAACAGACACTACTCAACCAGTGTCTGTAGATCCTGCTTTACTGGAGATATTCAACTCTAAATTCCCCAAAGAATATACCATCGGAGGCATAACCGTAGTGGGTTCAAAAGCATTTGATGCCAACTTGATTATCTCTATTTCGGGCCTGGCAGTAGGAGACAAAGTACAACTACCCGGTTCCGACGCTTTTGGGAAAGCCATCTCCAAACTATGGAAACAAAGCCTAGTGTCTAATGTAGAAGTTAACATTACTAAATTAATAGGTACTGAAATATTTGTAGAATTAAACATTACAGAAAGACCACGGCTATCAGATTTTAAATTTGTAGGCATTAAAAAAGGGGAAAAAGATGATCTTTCAGGCAAAATAGGATTTTCTGCTGATAGAGTTCTTACAGAAAATGCTAAAATTAGTGCCATAGAAGTTATTGAAAAATTTTACTTCGGAAAAGGTTATCGAAATGTAACAATAGAGATGAAGGAAGAGGTAGTAAAAACGGCTAGCAATGCCATTTTCATTACTTTTTATATTAATAAGGGAAAAAAAGTAAAAGTAAACTCTGTTAATTTCGCCAGCAATTCTACACAAAGTGACGAGGTGTTGAAAAAGCAAATGAAGGGCACTAAGGAAATGACCAAGGTTACAATTTATCCAAAAGAAGTGGTAAGTCCTTTTGAAGACCAAGATTCCGCGAAAACAAAACGCTTCAATGAATACTTAAACGAAACGGGTTATCTATCACCTACCAAAACCAAATCAGCTCTAGAGCCTTACCTTCGACTCAAATTATTCAGCTCCTCTAAGTTTAATGAAACTAAATACCAAGAAGATAAGGAACGGCTATTAAATTATTATAATACACGTGGTTACAGAGACGCTGTAATCATAAAAGATACGTTGTTCTACGATTCAATCGGTAACCTCAACATCGATATAAAAGTGAACGAAGGTCGTAAATATTACTTTGGAAATATGGTTTGGAAAGGCAATACCAAATACCCCGATTCGATCCTCAACCTCATCCTTGCCATAAAAAAAGGCGATACCTACAACCTCGAAACCCTCAGCAAACGTTTGGGTAAACAGTTGACTGCAGAGGGCGGAGATATTGGAAGTTTGTACATGGATGATGGATACCTTTTCTTCAGGGTTGAACCAATTGAAACAGCAGTGTACAATGATACCATTGATTTTGAAATTCGCATGGCCGAAGGGCCGCAGGCTACCTATGGTAACATCACGGTATCTGGAAATGATAAAACAAAAGATTACGTTGTTTTGCGAGAACTAAGAACTATACCTGGCGAAAAATTTAGCCGGGCAGATATAATTCGAACGCAACGTGAATTGTCACAGTTGGGCTTTTTTAATGCAGAAACCATCAACCCCAATGTTGTGCCTAATCAAGAAAACGGTACAGTAGACATCAACTGGCAGGTAGAAGAAAGATCTGCTGATCAGTTAGAACTGTCGGCAGGTTTTGGTGGGGGTATTGGTCTTACCGGTACTTTGGGTGTAACCTTTAACAACTTCTCTCTTAAAAATATTGGCAAAAAATCGAGTTGGGATCCGCTACCAGGTGGGGATGGTCAAAAACTTAGTGCCAGAATACAATCGAATGGAAGAGCCTATCGTTCTTACAACTTCTCTTTTACCGAACCATGGCTGGGCGGTAAAAAAAGAAACTCCTTCTCTGTTAATTACTATAATACTAAATTCACCAATTCTTTTAATCAGTTTACCGGACAGTTTTGTAGAGAATGTGGCGACACTTCTTACTTGAAAACAGTAGGCTTCGGTATTTCTTTGGGCAAACAGTTAAAGTGGCCAGATGACTTTTTTAACCTAATTTATACTTTCAACATACAACAATACCAACTTAAAAATTACGATAGAATTTTTGAAGGTTTCACCAATGGTAATTCTACTAACATCAGTTTAAAGTTCACTTTGTTGAGAAACTCAGCTGGCCCCAATCCGATATTCCCTACCAGTGGCTCTAACTTCTTATTGAGTGGTCAGTTTACACTTCCTTACTCACTCTTAGGTATTACCAAAGTAGGAGAAGACCCATACAAACTCCCAGAGTTTCACAAATGGCGGATGAATGCCGAATGGTTTGTTCCTATTGGACGTGCCAGAGGTGCAGATAAAAACAAACAGTTTATTTTGCGCGCAGCTGCTAAATATGGTTTTATTGGAAAGTATAATTCAAATCTGAGCATATCTCCCTTTGATAGATTCCAGGTGGGCGATGCAGGGTTGAGCAATACCCAAGCTTTATTGGGGTACGATATCATTGCCCATAGAGGATATCCTATCTACAGTAGTTCCGATCCTAAAGTAAACCCAGAAGGTATTCAACCTACAGAGTTTTTTACCATCTTTAACAAATATACCATAGAGATGCGTTATCCGTTTAGCACAGGCGCCAGTAGCACAATTTTTGGGTTAGCCTTTTTTGAAGCGGCCAATGGTTGGTACGATTTCAAAGAATACAATCCTTTCAAACTGCGTCGGGCAGTTGGGGTAGGTATGCGCTTCTTCTTGCCAATGTTTGGTTTGCTTGGTTTTGATTACGGTATTGGATTGGATCGATACAACCAGGTAGGAGGTTTAAAAGGGGCAGCCAAGTTCACCTTCATGCTGGGTCAGGAACCGGAATAACTATTTAACGACACCTTGTATACCTATTAAAAATATTATTGGTTTATTTGTAAAAAATATCAAACAATGAAAACATTTTTATTTGTAGCCATTTTATCTGTTGCTGGCCTTACCGTTAATGCACAGCGTTATGCAGTGATCGACTCTAAATATATTTTAGGGAAAATGTCTGATTATACCCAAGCGCAAAAAAAACTGGATGAATTCAGCGCATTGTGGCAACAGGAGCTGGATCAGAAACAAACAGCTGTTGACAAAATGTACAGGGAATACGATGCAGAGCAGGTAATGCTTCCCGATAACTTGAAGAAAAAAAGAGAGGATGAATTGTACAATAAAGAAAAAGAGTTGAGAGATCTTCAAAGAAAACGTTTTGGATTTGAAGGCGACCTCTTTAAAAAGAGACAGGAACTGATCAAACCCATTCAAGATAGGGTGTACAATGCCGTTCAAAAATTGGCAATCGACAAACAATATGACTTTATATTAGATAAAAGTGAAGGAATTACCGTTATATTTGCCGACCCAAAACTAGACAAGAGCGACGATGTGCTCAAAAACTTGGGTGTTAAATAAATGATAACAACAAACTTCGTTGCAGCATTTTTTGTGTAAAATAGGCTTGTTGATTATCAATGAATTGTAAAACTTTATTAGTCAAAAAAACAAGAAAAAATGAAAAAATTGATCGTAGCGGGTGTGATGGCCTTAGGTGTATTTACCGCAACTGCACAACAAAAAATTGGGTATGTTAATACCGATGAGTTGATTGGAGTAATGCCGGAAGCTGAAAAAGCAGATGCAGAATTGAAAGATTTTCAAACAGCGTTGGGTCAACAAGGACAGGATATGATGAAAGAACTCGGTGTAAAAGACAGCTTGTTTGTAAAAGACTCTGCTAAACTTAGCCCAAGTATGAAAGAGATCAAAAGAAAAGAATTGATCGAATTGTACCAAAGAGTACAAGGGTGGCAGACACAAGCGCAAGAATTGTACCAGCAGGAAGCACAAAAGAAAATTGCTCCTATTAGAGACAAAGCGATGGATGCCATCCGAGTGGTAGCTAAAGAAAATGGGTATTCTTATATCTTAGATATCAATGCTATCATTGTAGCCCCTCCGGGAGATGATGTATTGGCTTTGGTAAAAAAGAAGTTGGGTATCAAAGATGCTCCAGCGGCACCAGGTATGAAGTAATATTCGACTATAAAATAAAACTTTTTCAAAGCCTCTCGTAACTACGAGAGGCTTTGTACATTTACATTCATGAACAAACATCCCATCGCTGTGTTCGATAGTGGTTATGGCGGACTCACTGTATTAAAATCAATCGTGGCAAAACTACCACAATACGACTATCTATACATGGGAGATAATGCCCGCTCACCTTACGGTAGCAGAAGTTTTGAACAAGTATACCAGTACAGCTTACAAGCAGTGCAATGGCTTTTTGAACAGGGCTGCGAACTCGTGATCTTGGCTTGTAATACCGCTTCTGCAAAAGCACTCAGAACCATTCAGCAAAATGATTTGGAAAAAATGGGTACAAGTAAAAGAGTACTAGGTGTAATACGACCCACTGCCGAAGTGATTGGCCATTACAGTAAAAGTGGTCATGTAGGCATTCTAGGTACCAAGGGTACAGTGCTTTCATCTTCTTATGTAATGGAGATTGAAAAATTTTTCCCGAATGTAAAAGTGAGCCAGGAAGCCTGCCCTATGTGGGTGCCTTTAATAGAGAACAACGAATATGAATCGGAGGGAGCCGATTATTTTGTACAACAACACATTCAACAGTTATTAGACAAAGATGCCGAAACCGATTGCGTTTTACTAGCCTGCACCCATTATCCTTTGTTAATGAATAAGATACAACAGTTTGTACCCCCTTCTATCCGGGTTATTGAACAAGGGGAAATCGTAGCCAGCAGCTTGGCTGCATATCTAAACCGGCACCCAGATATGGAAGAACGGTGTAGCAAAAATGGCCAAATCCGCTTTTTTACCACCGGCGATCCTGCCGATTTTGATGAACACGGAAGTCAATTTTTTGGGAAACCAGTACAATCAACTGCCTGTAGCCTGAAATAAGGGCGTAAAAACTTTTCAAAATTTCTTTATTCACTATTCTGCATTCATTAAATTCCCCTACCTTTGCCGTCCTTTCACAAGAAGCAGGGATGGTGCCCAGCTTATTAAATAACGAAACAATATTTTGTAAAAGGAAAAATTTTAAAGAATGCCAGGAAAAAAAAGGACATACCAACCCCATACGCGTCGTAGAAAATCTGTTCATGGTTTCCGTGAAAGAATGAGCACCGCAAATGGCCGCAAGGTATTGGCAAGCCGCAGAGCAAAAGGTCGCCATAAATTGACTGTTTCTGACGAGCATGGTTCAAAAAAATAAAAGGCTATTAAAAGCTTAGTGCTTTTAAGAGAAACATTATATTAGCTTCCGTGATTACGGGAGCTTTTTTAATTTTTAGCATTGGAGCAAACACAACGATATTTTTACAGGAAGGAAAACAAACTTAAAAGTAGGAAACTGATTCAAGAACTTTTTGAAAAAGGTACTGGGTTTTCGGTGTATCCACTCAAAGTGGTGTGGCTTCCCTCCAACCACAAGGCACACCTGCAAGCAGGCGTTGGCGTTAGCAGTCGTTATTTTAAAAAAGCTGTCGACAGAAATCGCATTAAAAGACTGATGAGAGAGGCTTACCGTTTACAGAAAGCCGAGTTGCAACAAGTGTTAGAAAAAAACAATCAGCAGATGTCTGTTTTCTTTTTATACAATGGAAAAGAATTGCCAGCACATGAGGTAATTATTCATAAAATGAAGGCTGCCTTGCAGCGGTTGGTTAAACAATGCTATGGAAATACTGAAAAAAATCTTTAGTTTTCCTTTTATCTTTTTGATAAAAATTTACCAATGGGGCATTTCTCCGTGGTTGGCCCCTACCTGTAGGTACACCCCTACTTGCTCCCAATATGGGATACAAGCCTTACAAAAATATGGACCCATCAAAGGACTCTGGTTAACCCTTAAAAGGATACTGCGATGTAATCCATGGGGTGGTCATGGCCACGATCCGGTACCATGATATACCTAATAGGCAATTTTTAACGGCCTTAATTAATTAAGAACAATCTTACAACCGCTTCTACTGAGGCTAGATAAATATCCATTGCTCCACCATTTTATATAAAATAAATGCTAAACAAAAATTTATAGAATAGGAATGATGGAGCAGTGAAAAAATGAATGTTTTAGTTTCGCCCTTTCCCAAGCCCTACCATCGCTCTGTACCATCCACTTCTCCTACATCATCCTTGTTTTTCTTGCTTGCTTCCCGAGATGCTATCTTTTGCTGCTCCCGTTCTATCACCAATGCTGCAATAATGCCTCCGGCATCTGTTTGCGGATGTGCTTGCAAAAGTGTTTTTAATTTTTTTTCGTTGATATCCATTCTGTACAATAACTGTATCAACCGATCGTAATGATGCAAGATAATTTCATTGATAGCCGCCGACAAGGCTTGTTCCATCTGATACAGATCATCTATTACAATAGGAAGCTCAAACTGCAACTGTATTTCTTTTATCAATAAATAATCGTTGCTCATACATGTTATGTTTGAATAGTATTTTGTTAATATCTAATTGTTCTTTTTTTATTCAATCAGTCAAATAAATCATTTATGTTTTCTTATGCAATAATAATAATGCTGCTGATACAGAACAGGTGTAGGGCAATTTTTTATTTGATGGCATTGAAATTTATTTTCAGTATTCTGCAATGCTGCACCAATTAAAAATACGAAAATTAAAAACGCTCCAGTACTCCGAGTGCAAACAATGCGTAATCAAACTTGGCAGGATCTTTTGGATCAATGCTTTTCATCACTTTAGTGAGTTCAACAGCCGTTTGCCAGTCGCTAGATTGTTGCTGAATTAAGTTAAAATGCCTAGCCACCCTGGCCACGTGTACATCTAAGGGTATCACCAGCTGCGAAGGCTGTATGCCCTTCCACAATCCAAAATCTACGCCATGCTTATCTTTTCTCACCATCCAACGTAGGTACATATTGATTCTTTTACAGGCCGATTTTTTTGCCGGACAAGCAATATGTTTTAAGGTTCTGCTGGGTACATCTGGTAAAGAAAAGAAATATGTATAAAAACCATTCAGTGCACTTTCAATGTTTTCATCATTGGGCTGCATCCATTGGGTGAAGGCATTTTCAAGACTATCATATTGATGGTAATGAAAATGAAAAAATGAAACAAAGTAAAGGAGATCAGTGTCTGTAAATGTTCTGTGTTTAAATCCCAACAACCGTTTGAGGTCGCGGCCTTGGTGTTGCATACAAAATTGATGCGGCGCATTATCCATCCGCATCATCAATTCATTGCATTTTTGTATGATGGTGGTACGATTGCCCCATGCAAAAATAGCCGCAAAAAAACCAGCTATTTCAATGTCTTGTTTTTTGGAGAATTGGTGAGGAATGCAAATGGGATCTGCTATAATAAAACCAGGCTGGTTATATTTTTTTACTTTGTCGTTTAAAAAAACAATCAGTTCTGATGCGATCATTCCAGTATTTTAGATAGGATGTTCATTCCTAATTTGTGGGCAATTGCATTGCTGTTGAACTGGTTGATCATTACCTACACATATTGCCCCGTTTCTTTTACAAAAGCGCAAAAAGTAGAAAATCTATCAGTCACACCCAAGTGCTAATAAGTATCTATACAATATTTCTATTATCGATGTTTCTAAACTGCTGGCTATTTGTGAAAACTCAGTAGTAGAAACTTTGATGGTAACTATCCCAATAAATAAATGGATACTTTTTTAATAGCACCTATTATTGAATCGCTTGTTTGAGGTCTTCTATTAAATCTCCTGCATCTTCAATACCCACGCTCAATCGGATCAAGCCGTCGCTCAATCCGTTTTTGATTCGCTCTGTTCTCGGAATACTTGCATGGGTCATACTTGCCGGATGATTTATAAGCGACTCTACACCGCCCAAACTTTCTGCCAGTGAAAATAATTTCGTGGAGGAAAGTACTTTGGTAGCGGCTTCTATACTTTCATCTTGCAAAGTAAAACTCATCATGCCACCAAAATCACGCATTTGTTTTTTGGCAATATCATGGTTGTGATGGTCTTCAAAACCACACCAATATACTCTCTTTACTTTTGGATGGCTACGTAAAAAGGTAGCAACCAATGCCCCATTTTCGCAATGCTGCTTCATGCGTACGTGTAAGGTTTTTATACCGCGTAACACCAAAAAGCAATCCATCGGACCAGGAACTGCGCCACAACTTTTTTGAATGAAATACAATTGTTCTCTCAAAGCTGGATCGTTCATCACCAAGGCTCCTTGTATTACATCACTGTGGCCGCCAAGGTATTTGGTAGATGAATGCATCACAATGTCGGCACCCAAATCGAGCGGATTTTGCAAATATGGAGAAGCAAAAGTATTGTCGACACACAACCACGAACCTGCCTTTTTAGAAATAGCTGCCACTGCTGCAATGTCAGTAATATTCATCAATGGGTTGGTGGGCGTTTCGATCCAGATGAGTTTGGTTTTATCGGTAACTACCGCTTCAATGTTTTTTACATCAGTGGTATCTACATAAATAAATTTAATTCCAAATTTTTCGAATATTTTAGTGAAGAGACGGTAAGTGCCCCCATACATATCGTTGGCTGCAATTACTTCGTGGCCTGGGCTTAATAATTTGATCACTGCAT
>JBBEBH010000047.1:0-16521 GCA_040882445.1 Ferruginibacter sp.
TGCGTTACCTAGTGTTTCCCAAAAAAGATATTTTCCTTCGTTTCGATGTAGGCTTTACTAGAGAAGGCCCAGCATTTTATATTTTTACTGGTGAAGCCTTTTAGGAGACCTCACTTTCCCACACATACTAAAGTAAAATTCAATCAGAAGACTTGCAGATCAATAGTTTTTTAAGAGATCAGCAAACTGGAGAAATGACCGTATGGTTTAGTTTACTTCTTATATTTAAAAATAAAATAATTCAAGTTGGGTTTTTTATTTCGAGATTTCCATAATCGCTTTATGTTTAATTTTTTGACGTTAAGTCTTTCCAAAAGTTTTTTAAGAAATATGGTCATTTAGGGCAATCTGATTATCTTGCCGCAAATCAAATAATAAATAATGAAGCATTTTTCTACCATTCTTAGTATTGTATTATTAATAGCTGTTGGCTTTCTTTATTTCCACGAATTTTCTGGAAAGAAAACGGCTGTTTCCAATGTTGCAAATCCAAGCGATTCTAAAAATAAAGCTGCATCTCCAGCATTGATTGCCTATGTAGAGTTAGATTCCCTAAATGAAAAAATCACCTTTATTAAAGAGAAAAGAAAAGAACTTGAAGGCGAACAAAGAGCCATCGAAACAGAATGGGAAAATGGATACCGTGGATTGGAAAATCAAAAAAATACGTTTCTTCGGAAAGGAGATGCCATCACTCAACAAATGGCTGAGGAATTTCAGAATCAACTGATTCAGCAACAACAAAGGATCGATGAAAAAAAGCAAGGTCTTACACAAAAGTTGAGCGAAAAGAGCTATAAGTTTATGGATAATATTCAGAAAGATTTAAAAGGGTTTTTGATAGAATACAATAAAACTAAAAACTACCAATATATTCTTACAACAGGAACTGGACTAGACTATATGGTTTTCAAAGATTCTAGTTTGAACATCACAATGGATGTTATCAATGGAATGAATGAAAAAATGAAAAAAGGAAACTGATATTCAACTCAATTTAATTATCTTGGATCCCAATCGTTTAACGATTGGGATTTTTTAAATAAAACAAGTCTTAAACCAACCAAGCATGTCTCAGAATAAAAGTAGCAGTCACACATCTATTGATCTCATAACTCCAACAACGATGGGGGATACCAATGCATTTAAACCAACATTGGGTTTATTTGATGCTACCATGATTGTTGCTGGGTCGATGATTGGATCAGGTATTTTTATTGTGAGTGCCGATATGCTTAAAGACTTGGGAAGTGCGGGTTGGCTGATAGCCGTGTGGCTGATAACCGGATTTATGACACTTACTGCAGCTTTAAGCTATGGAGAGTTGAGCGGTATGTTTCCAAAAGCAGGCGGACAATATGTTTATCTTAAAGAATCCTATAATCCATTGGTTGGATTTTTGTATGGATGGAGTTTCTTTTCAGTAATTCAAACAGGTACCATAGCTGCTGTGGCTGTTGGGTTTGCAAAATTTGCAGGTTATTTTTTTCCAATACTCGCTTGGGATGATGCCAATACTTTTAATTTAATGGGACTTTCAGTTCATTATGCACAGATGCTTGGAATTGCACTTATTATTTTACTAACGTTCATTAATACACGAGGCATTCACACCGGAAAAATCATTCAGACTATTTTTACGTCTACTAAACTAATCTCATTATTTGGGTTGATAATTGCAGGCTTTATTGCATTCAAATGGGATGTTTGGACAGCCAACTGGGAGCATCCTTGGGTGGTGCAAAAATTAACCAAAACAGATGGTGTTATTGGTTCACAAACTTTAATCAATGGAGCCATTTTAGGTGCTATAGCCAGTGCCATGGTAGGAAGCATTTTCAGCAGTGATGCATGGAACAACGTGACGTTCATCGCAGGTGAAATTAAAAATCCTAAAAAGAATATAGGCATGAGTCTGTTTTTAGGAACATTGATTGTGACCTTGATTTATGTATTGATGAATGTGGTGTATCTCGCTACAGTGCCGATTCATGAATTAGCATTTGCAAAAGATAACAGAGTGGCTTTAAGCGCTTCTGATGCTATTTTCGGAAGCAGTGGAAGCATCATCATCGCAGCTATGATTATGATTTCTACATTTGGTTGCAACAATGGTTTGATATTGGCAGGTGCTAGAGTATATCACACTATGGCACATGATAAATTGTTTTTCAAAAAAGCAGAATCGCTGAATAAAAATGCCGTACCGGAATGGGCATTATGGATTCAATGCATCATGGCTTGTGCACTTTGTTTAAGTGGTAAATATGGCGACTTGCTAGACATGGTATCATTTATCGTTGTGATTTTTTATGTTCTTACCATTATTGGCATATTTATATTAAGAAAAAAACGTCCTGATGCAGAAAGACCTTACAAAGCCTTTGGTTATCCTGTATTACCTTTGATTTATATTATAATGGGTATCAGCTTTTGTACGTTGTTGATTATTTACAAACCACAATTTACGTGGCCAGGTTTGATCATCACTTTGATTGGTATTCCTTTATATTATTTCGCTGTTGCCAATAAGAATAAAAATGCTTAAGTATTCGCTTTTGTTTTTGATGCACAAAACACATTTTTATGTTCATTTTTAATTATCTCTTTTAAATATGTTTGCTGCACATTGTAACAAAATTTTTGACAAAGCTATTTTGGAATATCACCAACATGATAATGTAGATGAATTAGTTGTTAACCCATTTACTGATGGCAGTATCGATTTTTTATTATACCAGAAAAACTGGATCGACACAGTGCAATGGCATTTGGAAGATATCATTCGCAATCCTGAAATATCGCCTGAAGACGGATTGGCGCTCAAACGCAGAATCGATGCTAGTAATCAGGTGAGAACAGATATAGTTGAATATATCGATAGCTATTTCCTGGATAAGTATAAAGATGTACAAGCCCTTACAGGCGCCTGTTTAAATACCGAAAGTCCGGCTTGGGCTATCGATCGGCTTTCTATTTTGGCTTTAAAAATCTATCACATGCGCCAAGAAGCTGAAAGAGCAGAGGCCAGCGAAGTTCATCGAAGTGTATGTAGTCAGAAACTCGCAGTTTTGTTAGAGCAACGCAATGACCTTTCGCAAGCCATCAATACTTTGATGCAGGATATTGAAAATGGACGAAAATACATGAAGGCATACAAACAAATGAAGATGTACAACGATGAATCATTGAATCCTATTTTATATAACCAGCCTAAAAAGTAATTGCAACCAACACAGCATATACTTATACTACGATTTTCTGCTATGGGAGATGTAGCTATGACTGTTCCCGTGTTGAAAGCCTTACTGGTTCAGTATCCTCAATTAGAAGTTACCATGTTGAGCAATCAAAAGTTGGCTCCCTTTTTCAGTGATATTCCTCGATGTTATTTTAGCCCCGTGTATTTAAAAGCTCAACACAAAGGGGTAGTTGGACTGTGGAGATTGTACAAAGAATTATTGAAAGGGAAAAAATTTGATGCCATCGCAGATCTCCATAATGTTTTGAGAACTACCATTCTCAGGAAGTATTTTTTGTTGTCGGGGATCAAAAATGCGGTTATAGATAAAGGGCGAGCGCATAAAAAAAAATTAACCAAACGCACCCATAAAGAACTGGTTCAATTGCCCACTTCGCATCAAAGGTATGCAGCAGTATTTGAGCAACTAGGTTTTCCGATTGATTTTTCAAAAGCAACAATTCTATTAAACCGTAAACCAACTATTCAACTATTCTTCGATCAATTAGATACAAGCAAAATACTGGTAGGTATTGCGCCTTTTGCTCAACATGCTCAAAAAATGTTACCTCTTCATCAGATGAAAATGCTGGTAGCTGAATTAGCATCCAGAAAAAATCTCCAACTCCTTTTTTTTGGTGGAGGAGAAGCAGAGGCTACTGTTTTAGAAGAGTGGCAACAAACGTATCCTGGTACTTTTAATATAGCAGAAAAATATACTTTTCAGGAGGAGTTGCACATCCTTCAACAGTTAAAAGTAATGGTGAGTATGGATTCTGCTAATATGCATATTGCTAGCATGTACTCAATACCTGTAGTAAGTATTTGGGGTGCTACTCACCCTTTTGCAGGGTTCTATGGATGGAAACAAGATCCCGAAAACATCGTGCAACTATCTTTGGAATGCAGACCCTGCTCAATATTTGGGAATAAAATATGTTATCGAGGCGATTTTGCCTGTATGAGCGGAATCAATACAGAAATGATACTTCAAAAATTAGAACCCTATCTAAAAACATTTTGATTCAAAATACAAGTCCGAGTCTTCATTAGCAACAATTAAACGAATAGGAGTGTTCATTAATTACTGTTCAATCAATTCCAATAAATCTTAGAATCTTTGTGGCAGTAATTTGAATAAATTTGGGTCTAAACATACAACAACTTATGCATCCTTTTTCTATTGTTATTCATGGCGGAGCTGGAACTATTTTGAGAGAAGACATGACAGCTGATCTCGAAAAGGCTTATACCTCAGCATTAAACGAAGCTTTAAAGGCAGGCTATGCAGTATTGGAAGCAGATGGTTCTGCTACTAATGCAGTGAAGGCTGCCATTGTTGTTCTCGAAGACAATCTACTCTTTAACGCAGGGCGCGGCGCTGTATTCACAAAAAAAGGGGTGCAGGAAATGGACGCTGCCATCATGGATGGTAAAACTTTAAATGCAGGAGCTGTAGCGGGTGTTCGCAATGTGCGCAATCCTATTGAACTGGCTGAAGAAGTAATGTTGAACAGCAACCACGTTTTTTTAAGTGGAAAAGGTGCTAATGATTTTGCTATCAAACAAGGGGTAAAGCTTGAGCCGGATGAATATTTCTTTTCACAATACAGATATGATCAATGGAAGGTACTGCGCGATAGCGATAACTATTCACTCGACCATACACATCAGGATCTAGAAGAACTCATGAAAGATAAAAAATTTGGAACGGTGGGTGCAGTAGCTTGCGATGTTTACGGAAATATTGCGGCAGCTACTAGTACAGGTGGTATGACAAATAAAAAATATGGACGTATCGGTGATAGCCCAATCATCGGTGCAGGTACCTATGCAAATAATAAAACTTGTGCCATTAGTTGCACGGGCCATGGCGAACCCTTTATTTGTGCTGTAGCAGCTTATGATGTGAGTGCATTGATGGAATACAAGGGGTTGAGTTTACAAGCAGCCATGAAAGAAGTAGTAAATGTAAAATTGGTAGCCATGGATGGCGAAGGTGGGATGATCGGTGTTGATGCACAAGGAAATACTGCCATGGTGCTTAATAGTGCCGGAATGTATCGTGCCATGAAAAATAGTAAAGGAGAAGAGTTTATCGGAATTTATGGAGATTGATATATATACCATAAAACGACAATCATCTCTTTATCGTTTTATTTTTTTATGGCTATTTTGTTATCAAGTAAATCGTGTAACTAACCCATCTTGTAACTTAAAATAGATTGCGATATTTTTGCTTCAAATATAATAAAACACATGAATAAATATGCAGTGATAGTAGCAGGCGGAAGCGGAAGCAGGATGAATAGTACCGTACCTAAACAATTTTTATTACTGAACAACAAACCCGTTTTATATTATACACTCGATACTTTTTTGAAGGCCTATGATGACCTAAACATCATTTTAGTTTTACCGGAAGAATATGTTGCTAAAGGGGAAGAAATTATTAACACATGGTTCGATGTCAAAAGAATAAAGATTACTATTGGAGGCCGTACAAGATTTCACTCCGTACAAAATGGACTGCGTTTAGTGGAAGAACAAGGAATCGTTTTTGTTCATGATGCCGTACGGTGTTTACTCACTACCTCACTGGTTCATCGCTGTTATGAAGCAGCGCTTCAATTTGGAGCTACTGTGCCTGTAGTAGATTGTAAAGATAGTGTTCGTTTGGTAAGTGCTAATGGTAACGAAGCTTTGGAAAGACGCAATATTAAACTCGTTCAAACCCCGCAAGTATTTATCAGTACTATCCTATTGCCTGCCTTTAACATCGATTACAAAGATAAATTCACAGATGAAGCATCTGTAGTAGAGTCATTTGGAACGAAGGTACACTTGATAGAAGGTGAGGAAAACAATATTAAAATTACCCAACCAATTGATTTGGTATTGGCAGAATATTTATTGGCTCAAAGAATAGCAGAGAAAAGATAATCGATTAACGTTTAAATAGTTTAACCCAGCCGGGTAATCGGTTAATGCCAATAAAAGGATATGGCTCGTTTATTGCCCCAAACTGTTGGTAAAAAGAGGCAATGCCTTTCACATCTGAGCCCTCAAAGTCTAAAATCAAATCTTGTTGACAAAACTCTTGTATCAATTGTTGAAATAACAAATAGTTAGCTTCTGTTTTTTTTCCTTCAGTAGTAACACATGACATTACATTATATAATCGATGTTCATCTTTCAATAGTATTATTCCTGCAACCATTTCATTGATACCATTTGTTACTTTTCTCAGCACCAATTGTTGTTGTGTTGCCAACTTTTTGCAAAGAATTTCAAAATTTACATAATCTTTTGACTGATAAACTAGCTCACGATCGTTGTACAATTTTTTAAACAATTGAATGATCTTAAAAGGATCTTTTTCAATTTGATAATTCAACGAAAATTTTCCAGCTCTTTTTATATTTTTTGTATGCGAACTTGAAATATTTTTTACAATAATATCATATGAATGGTTCAAATCCAATATAAAATTATTTCTACTCACCGTATATTTTTCAAATTCAGATGGAATGATATTCGAAAAATGAAAGGGTATTTCAAGGAAACGATAGAGTTCTAATATTTTGTTGATAAAGCCTTTACAAACCATTTTATCTTCGGCATGTCTACCAAATATTCCCATTTGAGCTATAAAGGCAGGTTGATACAAATAACGAATACCCCATTTTATTTTATAAGTGAGTGGCATTACCGTTTCATAATTATTGAGAACAAGTGCTTCCCACTTGCCACACATCTGATTCAGGCATATCGATTGTGCATAGATGAGCGGATGAGCAGATCCCTTAATGCAGTCATCCCATTTTTGCAGATCAATGTCATGGTATGAAAGATGTTGAATCTTCATATTAAAATAAAAATTGTGGAAATAATTTTTTTACACTTATCTGTTGAATATCAATACTAAAAGATATATTTTTTAAAAATCTTTTTTCTGTGATGGTACTTTTAAAATAATCATTATACACTTTACTATACAACAAGGGAATATAAACATTTACAGTGTTTTTAAAAAGTGATATTTGTAATCCGGCATCAAATAAAAATCTAGCAGTACCCGCATCTGCGTCCCAAGCTCCTGCATAGGTTCCAATATCGGCAAATACTTTAAGCGGTAGCTTAATGGGAAGTACGTTTAGTGGATTGATGTTATCTGGAATAGTGCTGTTGAAATTCATAGCCATCAGCCAATTATCTGTTTTGCCAATTTTATTGCTCAATAAATCTGTTCTTACTTTGAACCCACCATCTCTCATCATGATTTGTTGATTAGAAAAACCATCAAATTCGTTTCTTCCAATAAAATAATTTTGGTATGTATAGTCTTCATTACCTTTTGGACCAGTCATGTTTAAATGGTATTTATCTGTACGAAACCTAGTTAAAAAAGTTGCTTCACTTGTATAAAAAAACTTACCCGCAAACAAACGGACATCGGCTCCACCACCTTTTGCAAAATTGAAAAAGTAATTACCTGTAAAATTTGATCTTATAAACCCAGCTCCTTGTTCTACTTGCAAAGCAGCTTTGTAGGGATACAATTTCCTGTTATTTTCTACCACAAACTGAAGTTGGTTTACATATCTGTTTTCTTTTGGATAACTGATCACATCCATATTGGTGATGCTATCTTTCTTGAAATTTAAACCAGTTTCTGTGATTAAAAAACTTCTAAACTGTATAAATTTACTAACACTGCTCAACGGATTACTTGGTGCAAAACTGTATTTTATTGACGGTACTATTTTGGTAAATGGTTGGTAATTGGTGGCTCCAGTAGAATCTGTAAAACTGTCTCCATTAAAATGCGCACCAGATAACGAAAACTCTAATGTTGCACCATTGTTTCCTGGAAACAGACTGTACGAAATTCGTCCCAAACCATTTAATTTTTTCGACCCAGTTCCATAAAGGGGCATCAATAAAAATTGCAGTTTACTAGGAGGTAAATTGTAATTATGGAGCATGACTCCCAACATAATCTTATCATAAAAATTATATCCTACAGCAGGAAGTACAGACAAATAGTGATTTTTTTCCGTGTCTTTTAGGCTGAAAAAGGAAACAAATTTTACTTTTTTTGAGGTAGGTATAGAAAGCGTTCCCTTCTTGCGCAAAAGGGTAAATAAACTATCGGTTGATTTGCCAGATATATTATTTACTACTTGTTGAAAATCTTCGGGATAGGGGTGCTTGAATTGATAACTTTGATAATAAGTTCTCATAATAGAATCAAATATTTCTATACCCAATTGTTGTTCCATTAATTGCATCCATTGTGCAGCTTTGGAATAAGCAATCAGATTGTAATTGGTAGAACTAAAGTTTTGAGCTATTGTTTCAATAGGTTGATCTTTTTTAATGCTAGTAATGGTTTGAAGCAATGTTTGTTGAATACTTTCTGGTTTTCTTTTAGTCATAAAACGGTTAGTTTCACCAAAAAAATCAGGTTCTGTTACTCCATAATATTTTTTAAAATACCGTTGATCGTAATAACTGTTCATCCCTTCATCCATCCATGGATGCATTCGTTCGTTGCTGGCTAGTATCCCGTAAAACCAGTTATGACCCACTTCATGGTTAATAAGATAATCCAACATAGGCTCATTGTCATCGGCCGAAAGCAGGGTAATAGTTGGATATTCCATTCCGCCACCAGCACCCCCTTCTAATTGTTCTACTACTGATACTACCGTATACGGATATACACCTAGCCATTCGCTTTTAGTTAGGATTGCTTGTTTAATAAATCGAATGCTATTTGTCCATAATTTTTTATTGTCTGTGTGAAAATAGGCATATACATCTACGATTTTATCTGCTAGCTGCAAAGTGTCGTGAAGCACTTGGTAAGCAGGATGTGCAAACCATGCAAAATCATGAATATTATCTTGCTGGAAGCGTAGGGTTTTCAAACTATCTGAATTGGTACTGTTGATCATTTTACCAGTTGCTGCTACGGTGTATTGTTGAGGTAAAGTGATATAAACATCGTAGTTTCCAAATTCACTATAAAACTCACCTTGATCGAGGTAAGGCATCGCATGCCAGCCTTTGCGATCGTACACTGCAGGTTTGGGAAACCACTGTGTGATGAAGTAGGATTGGTTTTTGTATCCAGCGCGGGAAAAAATATCTGGTAATTTTACTTGAAAGGCGGTTTTGATCTCTACAGAGCTGCTGGGTAAAAGTGGTTCAGGTAATATCAATTGAATGATGTCTTGGTGTTGTGGATGATCTTTAGTGAACGATCTTTTTCCATCAACTGTAAAATCAAGCCGATTCATGTACCCTTTTCGATTATCGTCGCTGAAATAAAAATCGGTATTTCCGTTTTTTAATTGTTGTTCACTAAAAGCGGTGCGATCGTTTTTATACGCGTTAGACCAAAGATGTATCCAAATAAATGTGAGAGTGTCTGGGGAGTTGTTTTGATAATTAATGTTGATATCTCCAGTTAAAGAATGGGTTTTATCATTCAGAAAAACTTTGATAGTGTTATTCACCCTTTGTTGCCAATAATCATTTCGTTGACCATCACTGATTCCAAAAAAAAAGAATAAAAATAAGAATAGCAGAATTTTTTTCAACACCGAGCTTTTTTTTCAAAAATAACAAATTATCTACTAGTAATTGTATAGATGGTTCTATTTGCCTTTTCCTGCAAATATGATTTGTATGGTGTGAAACATGATTTTAAAATCTAGGCCGAGGCTAAGGTTTTCTACATAGATTAAATCATACGGCATTCTTTCTAGCATTTCACTAACTGATGAAGCATAACCAAACTTTACCATTCCCCAACTAGTAAGGCCAGGTTTAACTTTGAACAAGTATTTGTATTCTTCATTTAAAGCTACCAGTTGGTCAATATAAAACTTTCTTTCTGGTCGTGGGCCTACCAAACTCATTTCGCCTATGAGTATGTTATAAAATTGTGGGAGTTCATCTAAGCGCCACTTTCGCATTACCTTACCCCAGCTAGTGATTCGTGGATCTTCTTCACTGCTTAACTGAGGACCGTTCTGTTCTGCATCTACGAACATCGACCGCAATTTGTACATGGTAAATATTTTACCTTTGTAACCAACTCTTTGCTGCTTGTAAAATACAGGCCCTCGTGAGCTTAATAAAAGTCGAATAATGATATATATCAATAGCGGAGAAAATAAAATAATAGCAGAAAAAGATACAAAAATATCTATGACTCTTTTTACATTTTGTTGCCAAGAAGGAAGAATGCCAGAATGAATATCAATAAGTGGTACACCCATAACGTTTCCTGTGTGAAGAGCACCACTAATAATATCAACTGTGTCGGGTGTTATTTTGATATTTACTTCTTCGTCACTTAGTTTTTGTAATATTTTAGTGATGAGCGCTCTTTCACTTTTATCAACTGCTATGATGATCTCTTCAATGTTTTCTTTTTTGATGATTGTTGTTAGTTGTTCTAATCCTTCATATTGTTGTATAGATGGAGGAAGTACCCAATCATTTTTCCCATTGGTGTTGATATACACTGAAATGCGGTAACCTGATTGGTCATTAGCTTTTAAAAATGATTGATAGAATTCTACTGCTTTTTTACCATTTCCAACTAGTGCAGCATTGAAATAAACCGATTGCTGTTGTAACTGTTTTTTTACAATATTTAACATCAGCAACCTTACCAATAAAGTACAGATTAAAACAGGAAATAATAAAGCATAAAATTCGAGGTAATAAAAGTCGTTGTTGGTTTTAGGGTTTTTTAAAATAAAAAAGAACAATAGAAATAAAGAGCCAATCATACTGGTTGCAAGAGTTCTGATAAATTCCCCGTACCTCGACTTGTGGTATATAAAACCGTAGGCACCACTTAAAAAATGAAGGGTGATCCAACCAATAGTGTAAAGGAACAATCCTATATAAAATCCACTGGGAACCGAAAATTCAAATTCGTATATTCTCGACCGGAAATAATAAAAGCAAAACCATGTAAAAAAGCAGATTGCTATGTCTGTTACAATATACCAACTGATATGTATCCTAGGTTGCTTCATGTAAATTAAAGTAGGTATTAGCTTTTACTTAATGGTGTGTATGATTTATTTTTTCTAAAATTTGGTGTGCCACTTCCATTGCCCTAAATCCGTCAATTACTGTGATGGGTGTTTCGGTATTGTTGACGATTGCATTTCTAAAACATTCTAATTCCATTTTAATGGCGTTTACTTCCTGTATGGGTGGGTTGGCAATAGCAATTGTTTTTTTACCATGATTGGTATCAATCTCAAAGGTGAATACACTGCTTTCGCCTGGTGCATCAATTTTGATCACTTCTGTTTTTTTCTCTAGAAAATCAATTCCTATGTAAGCATCTTTTTGAAAAATTCGCATCTTTCTCATTTTCTTTAAAGAAATACGACTACTGGTAAGGTTGGCTACACAACCGTTATCGAATTCTATGCGAACATTTGCGATATCAGGAGTATCGCTCATCACTGCTACGCCGTTGGCGGATATGTAACTCACATTACTTTTTACAATACTGAGGATGATATCAATATCGTGAATCATGAGATCCAAGATCACGCTAACGTCGGTACCACGGGGGTTGAATTGCGCCAATCGATGTACTTCTATGAACATGGGTTTAAGTAAAGATTTATCGAGCGATAAAAATGCAGGATTGAATCTTTCAACATGACCTATCTGAAATTTCAAGTTCGATTCTTTGGCCAATTTTACCAACGTTCTTGCCTCATCCATGGTATTGGTGAGGGGTTTTTCTACAAAAACATGTTTGCCTTTTTTTAAAGCCATTTCACAAAGATGAAAATGGAATGGAGTAGGTGCCACGATATCAACGGCATCACATGCATCCATTAATTCTTCTGGTGTCAAAAATCTTTTGATATTGTATTTTTCTTGAACCGCAAGAGCATTTTTATCGTCGGGATCATAAAATCCTGTGATGGCTACATTTTCTATTTCTTGCCAGTTATTAAGATGAAATTTTCCTAGATGTCCTACTCCCAAAACGCCTATCCTTAGCATATATGTAATTTGATTTGATTAAAAGAAAACAAAGTTGCGTATTTCTTCTTTTACATGGAGTTAGCATCCGTTTCCATTTCTTCCCAAAAGCCCATTTTTCCAAATTTTTCGATTCTTTTTTCGATACGTTCTTCTGGTGAAATTTGTTTGAGTGAATGAATAGTTGGTAGTAGGTACTTTTTTAAAAGAGCCGCAGCCTCGTCGTAATCCCAATGTGCACCTCCCAATGGTTCGGGTATTACCGCATCTACTAAACCAAATTCTAGCATATCTTTTCCCGTTAGTTTTAATTGTTCGGCTGCCACTTCTTTTTTATCCCAACTGCGCCAAAGAATACTGCTACAACTTTCAGGAGAAATCACGGTGTACCAAGTGTTTTCCATCATTACTACTTTATCGCCCACCCCGATGCCCAAGGCGCCACCACTTGCACCTTCGCCGATGATGACACAGATGACCGGAACTTTTAGACTGATCATTTCAAAAATATTGCGTGCAATAGCTTCACCTTGTCCTCTTTCTTCTGCTTCTAAACCTGGATAAGCACCTGGAGTATCTATTAGCGTAATGATGGGTTTATTGAATTTTTCAGCAAGTTTCATTAAGCGGAGTGCTTTTCTATAGCCCTCAGGGTTTGCCATTCCGAAGTTGCGTAATTGACGAGTTTTTGTATTGATACCTTTCTGTTGTCCAATGATCATTACGGTTTCTTCTTCTAGTTGCGCAAATCCACCCACCATGGCTTTGTCGTCTTTTACATTACGATCGCCATGCAATTCTATAAAATTAGTACACATTTTATCAATGTATTTCAATGTATAAGGCCTGTCGGGGTGCCTACTCAATTGAACTTTTTGCCAGGGGGTTAGATTTTCTGTTAGATATTTTTTCGATTCTCTGATCTTATCTTCGAGCAGTTGAATAGAAACGCTATGATCTACTTTTGTTTTTTCCTGTCCAGCTTTTAATTGTTCAATTTGATCGTATAAGTCTTTTAAAGGCTTTTCAAAATCAAGAAATTGCCTATTTTCTAACTTTGGCATACTGTGAGTTTATATTTGATTACTACCATTCAGTGTAAGATAGTTTGTAAAAATAACGGATACTCCTTTTTTTAAAAAGTTTTGTTTTCAAATTTTTATTTCCCTTATCTTTGCCATCCTAAAAAACGATAAAAGTAGCTAAACACTTTTTTAAGAATAGGGAGAAGGATTGGTAGTTCAGTTGGTTAGAATGCCGCCCTGTCACGGCGGAGGTCGCGGGTTCGAGTCCCGTCCAGTCCGCAAGAAAGGTTATCTTAAAAGATGACCTTTTTTCGTTTCTGCACTTCACTCAATTTTACAGTTACAGCTGATTAGGATACTTGCCTGTCATCCCCACAGAATTGTGGGGATGAGTTCGAGTCCTGTGTGCATTTAAAATTGAAAGTAGAAAAAATGAATAAATTATTATCAATTTGAATAAGTAACTCTACGCGCAAATGATGGGTACAATTTCGTAAAAAACCTAACGATTTTTTGTACTTTTCCTAGAAAATGATTAATTTTTTTTGTTGCTATAATAAAATACAAAGAAGAGCGTTTGCAACTTGCAGTATCGCTCTAACTACGGCTGTACAGTGTATCTACCTACTACCTGAAACCTTTTAGGGTTCTTCATTTGTCTTTTCAAAAGAACGTTGATTCAGCGTTCCTCTACACTGGCAGAAAAAGTTCCCTCGCTTATCATCTTGAAACCAACATTTATGAAATCAAATTTTTACACACCTGTAAGGGTTTTAGCCCTTGCTATGCTTCTAACTGTATGCAACAGTTTTTACAAAGCATCTGCACAACAATTCTTAACAAAAATCGATGGCTGGAATGCTTATGTGTATTTGCCGGCAGAGTATCATGACAGCGTCCAAAAAAACTATCCGTTAATTATTTTTATCCCGGGACTAGGCGAAGTAGGAACCAATGCCAGTAAATTGTTGGTGAATGGTCCTGCGAAGTTTATTGCAGCGGGCGCTTCGATGGAGTTCAATGTGAATGGTAAAGTTGAAAAACCCATCGTGATCAGTATCCAACCGATAGATCCTTGGGCACCTAATCCATTTGTGTTAAACAGAAAAGTAGATTCTATTATTGCTCGCTGGCGGATCGATCTGCATCGCATCAGTGGAACTGGTTTAAGTATGGGCGGACAAACCTGGCAGAATTATGTAAATACTGGCAATACCACTCTTACTAACAGGCTTGCTTCGATTGTGTCTATGAGTGCTCCCGTGCCAGACAATGGTGTGGCCAGCATGAAAAACTTTGTAATTGCTGGTGGTAAATGGTGGGGCTTTGAAGGTACCAGTGATTATAGGGGAATGGATCTAATCAGAGATGTTATGAACAGTAATATTCCTGCATCCGCTCGATATTACCTATACACAGGAGGACATTGCTGCTGGAATACCTGGTACGTTCCTACCTGGAATGAAAATGGCGAAAGTATATATACCTGGATGCTGAAACAAAAAAGACCAGCCGGATCAAATATTACCCCAGTGGCAAATGCTGGTATAGATACAAGTACCACAGCACTCGTATCCAGCTTACCTCTCAAAGGAAACGGAAACGACCCTGATGGTAATCCGATCAACTTTGCATGGAGAAAAATCAATGGCCCATCTGGCAGTACTATAGCCAATGCGGCGATAGCGCAAACCACTGTTGCTGGTCTGGTAGTAGGAACCTATCAGTTTGAACTAGCCGTTACTGATGTGTTGGGTGCTATTTCAAGAGATACCGTTACTATTCATGATGGCAATTTCGTATTGCCTCTCATACTGGTTAATTTAAATGGAATAGAAAAATCGGATCATGTGCTATTGAATTGGATCACAAAAGCTGAATCGAATACGAGTCATTTTGAAATAGAAAAATTAAGCGCCCCTCAACTTTACAGTAAAGTTGGCGTGATAACTGCAAAAGGCTTTTCAACGCTCGATAACAAATACCATTTCAAAGATGTGATGGCAAAGCAGGGTTTGAATTATTACCGACTTAAAATAATCGATAAAGACGGTCAGTTTACATACTCCGAAATAATTACTGTTCTATTAAAAAAAGGAATGTTGGTCTCCGCACCTTTAATAAAAGTAAGGTATGCCGGTGATGCTATTCTATTCAACATCACAAGTTCTCAACAAACTAACAGTGCTTTAATCTTAACTGATGTGGCTGGCGGGGTTTTCTACAAATCAGCGGTATTCATCAACAAGGGATTAAATAGTGTAAAAGTATCCGTTAGTTTACCTGTATCAATATATTACGCAACACTAATCAGTGGAGAAGAAAAAATAATGCATTCTTTTTTAGTGCAATAAAAATATTATTTTTAAACAGCACAGGAGTTGGGTTTTACTAAACTCCTTTTTTTATACGAAGTTGTGTTATCAATGCTAAGTGATCACTGCCAGAACTATTCACCCTGTGTATGGTAATGGGGTCAAAAAAATCGGTACAAAAAATATAATCGATTCTGAGTGTAGGCGAAAATAACTTGAAAGTTCTTCCCAGTCCCGACCCACATTTTAGCCAAACGTCTATCATTTTTTTATTGAGTGTATGATAAGCATTTCCGGTGGGGGTATCGTTTAGATCTACACAAGTGATCAATGCGTTTCGAGAATTTTTAACCATACTATCTAATAATACTACCTGCCTCGCTCTGTGTTGGAATCCATATTTTAATTTTTTAATAATGGTAGAAAATCCAGTCCAGATTTTTTTCTCTTTTCGCTCCATCCCAAGTGTTTCATAATCATACCAATTTAAATACACACTTTGAAGCCTAGAAGTGATCAAGTCGATACGCTCCTCTCCTTTTTTAATGGTTACTTTGATGATAGCTCCATTGCTTCCATCAGTAAAAGAAACCCTATTAGTATCAACAATGGGAAATCTGCTAAAGATCACTGACCCGCTGTAAAATTCACTAGAAAAATATTGAAGGTCTTTTGAAAAATAATGGTAAGGATATTTCATAGTTCTGGCAATAGAGTCGAGGAGGTTGTAATGACTACCCGGATATAATGCTGTAAAAAACTCTTGTAAACACACCACATCAGCATCACTTTTTTTAATTTCTTGAAAAATATTTTTATTTTCTTTGATAGCGGTAAGACTATCAGGTGCAGAAAAATTCATAATACCAACATTCCAACTCATCACTGTAATATAATC
>JBBEBH010000048.1:0-15564 GCA_040882445.1 Ferruginibacter sp.
TTATCTGCCAATGCTTCAAATTTTGCACGGGTTAGTTTTTTTACCAAGTGTTTGGGAACACCATCCACTGCAGTAACATAAGGTAGATTAATCTCTGTTTCTGAAGAAGAAGATAATTCTACTTTTGCTTTTTCTGCTGCTTCTTTCAAACGTTGTAATGCCATAGGGTCTTTGCGCAGATCGATGGCTTCATCGGTTTTAAACTCATTTGCTAACCAATCCATAATTACTTTATCAAAATCATCACCACCCAAGTGAGTATCACCGTTGGTAGATTTTACTTCAAAAACACCATCGCCTAATTCAAGTACAGACACGTCAAATGTACCGCCACCCAAATCGAAAACAGCAATTTTTTGATCTTTTCCTTTTTTGTCGAGTCCGTAGGCAAGTGCAGCTGCGGTTGGTTCGTTTACTATTCTGCGAACATTTAAACCAGCAATTTCACCAGCTTCTTTTGTAGCCTGGCGTTGTGCGTCGTTAAAATAAGCAGGAACTGTAATCACTGCGTCGGTTACTTCTATGCCTAAATAGTCTTCTGCAGTTTTTTTCATTTTTTGTAATACCATCGCACTAATTTCTTGTGGGGTATACATTCTGCCATCTATATCAATGCGTACTGTGTTGTTGTCACCTTTTGCCACTTTATAACTCCAGTGAGTGGTTTCTTCTGTTACCTCATCAAATCTGCGACCCATAAAACGTTTTACACTGCTGATGGTATTTTGAGGGTTGGTGATAGCCTGGCGTTTTGCAGGATCACCTACTTTGCGTTCTCCATTTTTTAAAAAAGCAACTACAGAAGGGGTTGTTCTACGACCTTCATCATTTGCAATTACCACTGGCTCGTTTCCTTCCATTACGGCAACACAACTGTTAGTGGTTCCTAAATCGATTCCTATGATCTTTCCCATGTTTATTTGTTTTTGTTTGTTCTTGTGAGAATTGACAATCTTTATGCCAAGGCGAAAAAGATGAAAAAATGGCAGATTTTTCAAAAATAGGCAGCAGCGGGTTGATTTGCCGCAGTGAAATGTCATTAAATAAACTTTGGCTGGCAAAACTGTCATATGACGACGGATGCATGGTGCCTCTAAACAGCATGAGTTGAGGCACTTGGGTTGTAATATTATTTGTACGAATTAGTTAGAGATGGCCCTTTGATATTTTATTTGAGTTCTGAAAGCGATGTACTTCCATCTTTATTTACCCGAAAAGTGAAGTGACGTTGGGTGAGGTAGCTGATGGCTATCACGATGAGAATTGTAATCATTTGGCTAATGAAAGGGTGTATATCCAATACTTCTACCAACAATTTTAAAAGAACAATATTAACCAACAAGTTAAAAGTGAAAGTCAAAAAATACCTGAATAGTTGAATACGACCGCGTAAATTGGATTCAACAAAAACGATGTATCTATTTAGGATAAACCCAATCAAAAAAGTGATGAAGGAAGAAAGGAGCACTGCTGCGGTATGTGGTTTGAAAGCATAAAAACCAAGATCAAAAACCAATCCATCAAAAATATACTGGTAGCCAATAAAGTAGGTGAATAATCCAAAAACAGCGTTTCCACCTCCACAAGCAGCATAGCGAAAGGTTTGAGCGGGCATCATCTTCCGAAATGGAGGATAAAAAAAATCAATAAATCGGGTGATTAGTTCTTTCATCTTTTTGTGGCGGCAAAGCTAACACTTGAGGCTAAATAAAATACAAAAAACCTGTTGATGCCAACAGGTTTTTAAGTATTTTTTATGTTTTGTTAAAATACGTATCTCACAGCAAACCCGCCCCAGTTGCCGGAGAAACCAGCTCCATCTCCAAATTCGAAAGAAGGTTGCCAATCGATTGATAAATTGATGGGCGCGGTTTTGATTTTATAATCTAAACCAATTACGCCGTCTAACCCAAAGAAGCTTTTGCCATCGTAATATTTACTGTTGTAAAAAGCAATATGAGCACCCGGGCCGATGTACCATTTTAAACCTGAAGCCCCTTCAATATCTCCGTGAATCTCATATAAACCAGTGATTCTTGATCCACGGTTCCAGAAATAACCTAATATTTCTACCGCATTTTTATCTGTTAAAAAATGTTTAAACGTAATGGCCCCAGGATAAAATTTTACTCCCAGCGCAGTTTTGTAATCAAAAGAATTGGTATTACTTTGAGCAGATACTGATTTAAGCAGAAATGTTGCAAAAACGAGGCTCAATAGAATTGTTTTTTTCATGTGTTCATTTTTTAGTTTGCTGCTTATCGGCTGCTTTTAAAATATTATATGAAATCTCCAATGAGTGTTTTTGCTGAGCGTAGATCAGTAGCAAGAGATTTCAAGTTTATATACTTTGTAAAATATAACATACCCTCCTGTAAAAACCATGCCAAAGAAATGCTAACGGTACATTTCAATTCGTTGTGCTTGAACTCTTTCGTCTGTTAGATACTCATCATAGGTCATCAATTTGTCGATCATTCCATTTGGTGTGATCTCAATGATACGATTAGCAACGGTTTGCATAAACTGATGGTCATGCGTTGTAAACAAAACTGTACCGGTAAATGACAGCATACTATCGTTGAATGCAATGATACTTTCTAGATCAAGGTGATTGGTAGGTTCGTCTAAAATGAGCAGATTGGGGTTTTGAATCATCATTTTACTCAGCATACATCTTACTTTTTCGCCACCACTTAATACGGAGGTTTTCTTTAAAATTTCATCTCCACTAAACAACATTTTGCCCAGAAACCCTCTTAAAAAATCTTCATCTACATCTTTTACATAATCGGGTACAAACTGACGTAACCAATCCATCAGGTTCAAGTTACTACCCTCAAAGTACTCTGTATTATCGTTTGGTAAATAAGCAGTGGTAATGGTTGTACCCCATTCGCGTTTACCAGTATCAGCTGACATTCGCCCGTTGATGATTTCAAAAAAAGTGGTAAGCGCTAAGGGTTCCCTACTTAAAAAAGCAATTTTCTGACCTTTCTGAACATCAAAATTTAATTTACTGAAAAGCATTTTTCCATCAAAAGCTTTTGAAAGTTGTTCTACTTTCAAAATATCATTTCCTGCTTCTCTTTCTTGTTTAAAAATGATGCCAGGGTATTTTCGGTTACTTGCTGTAATATCTTCGAACACTAATTTATCCAAGGCTTTTTTCCTACTGGTGGCTTGTTTGCTTTTAGAGGCATTGGCACTAAATCGGGCGATGAACTCAAGTAAATCTTTTTTCTTCTCTTCCTGTTTTTTATTTTTATCAGAAGCTTGTCGGGCTGCCAATTGTGAACTCTCATACCAGAACGTATAGTTGCCGGTATATATCTTAATTTTCATTTTATCAACGTCTGCCACATGCGTACAAACGGCATCTAAAAAGTGGCGATCGTGACTCACCACTAGTACAATATTTTCGTAATCGGCTAAAAAGTTTTCTAACCAACTGATGGTTTCTACATCCAAGTTATTGGTAGGTTCATCTAACAATAAAATATCTGGATTGCCAAACAAAGCCTGCGCTAAGAGCACCCTTACTTTCAGGTTAGCACTAATATCCTTCATCAACTGCTGGTGCAATTCATCTTTCACCCCCAATTCACTTAAAAAAGTAGCGGCATCACTTTCGGCGGTATAACCACCCATTTCGCCAAATTGCTCTTCTAACTCGCCAGCTTTTAGTCCATCTGCTTCAGTAAAATCTTCTTTAGCATAAATAGCATCCCGTTCATGCATTACTTCCCACATTTTTTTATGGCCCATCATCACCGTATTGAGAACGGAATAATCATCAAAGGCAAACTGGTTCTGGTTCAAAACCGCCATACGTTCGCCGGGCGTTATAGAAATTGTTCCTTTGTTGGGTTCAATTTCACCACTAATGATTTTTAAAAATGTGGATTTACCGGCTCCATTGGCACCAATTACTCCATAACAATTTCCTTTGGTGAAATTGATGTTTACTTCGTCGAACAATACCCTTTTGCCATAGGCCAGGGTGACATTATTTGCACTAATCATATGAATAAAATGGGCGCAAAGGTACTGTTTTATTGCCATTGTTGAAGCAGCTTTTTAAAGCATCTTCTAGCAGTTCTATTCACCCCACTTTGAAGCTTGAGCCTCTTGAACTATATTTGCTTTATGTCTATCGTTTCTCAAATACAAAAAGCTACCAGTAAAACCCTTACCCTTTTATACCAGCAACCCTTTAATGAAAATGATTTTCAGGTAAATCAAACCAAAGAGGAGTTTGTGGGCGATTATACCGTTGTTTTATTTTCGCTTTTGAAAAAAACAAATCAAAACCCCGCAGCCTTGGGTGAAACGCTGGGCAATACATTGCTGCACAAATTTCCGGAATTGTTTGCAGGGTACAATATCATCAAAGGTTTTTTAAACTTAGAAATTAAGGATGACTACTGGCTACAGTTATTGAAAACACAATACAACAATGTTTGTTATGGACTTTCGCCCAAAAATGGGCAAAGGATAATGGTAGAATACTCGAGCCCTAATACCAACAAACCATTGCATCTCGGCCATTTGAGGAATAATTTTTTAGGCTGGAGTGTAGCAGAAATTCTAAAGGCAGATGGCTATGAAGTTTTTAAAAGTTGTATCGTTAACGATCGGGGCGTTCATATTTGTAAAAGTATGATAGCCTGGCAATTGTTTGCCAATGGGGCTACACCCGAAAGCACGGGTACAAAAGGTGACCATTTTGTAGGGGAATACTATGTAAAATTCAACGAAGAATATAAGAAACAAATCAAAGAGGGGTTGGCTGCAGGTTTGGATGAAAAAACGGCAGAAAAAGAAGCGCCCATCCTGAAAGCTACTCAACAAATGTTGCAAGATTGGGAAGTAGGCAAACCAGCTGTGATGCAACTTTGGGAAACTATGAACAACTGGGTGTATAGTGGATTTGATGTAACATACCAACGCATTGGTAGTGATTTTGATAAAACTTATTACGAAAGTAATACCTATCTGTTGGGAAAAGATATAGTGCAACAGGGTTTAGAGAAAGGCGTATTTTTTAGAAAAGAAGACGGAAGTGTTTGGATAGATCTTACTGCTAATGGATTGGATGAAAAAATTGTTTTAAGAAAAGATGGTACATCAGTTTACATTACACAAGACATTGGTTTGGCACAACAGAAATACCAAGAATATAAAATTGATCAAAGCATCTACGTCATTGGTGATGAACAGAATTACCATATGAAAGTTTTAAAACTAATTGCTCAAAAACTTGGCGAACCTTATGCCGATAATATTTTTCACCTCAGTTATGGGATGGTAGAATTGCCCAGCGGAAAAATGAAAAGTAGAGAGGGCACAGTAGTAGATGCAGATGAACTAGTAGATGAAATGATTGCTACCTCTAAAAAACACACCGAAGAATTGGGTAAAGTGAAAGATTTTGAAGAAGAAGAACTAGCAACATTGTACAAAACACTCGGTTTAGGTGCCATGAAATTTTACCTACTCCGCGTAGACCCTAAAAAGAAAATGGTGTTTAACCCCGAAGAAAGCATCGATTTTCATGGCTTTACTGGTCCTTTTGTACAATATACCCATGCCAGAATCAAAAGTATTTTAAGAAAGGAGCCACTTGAAAACGATGCTCCAATATCTGCAGATCTATTACCACTCGAAAAAAATATTTTAGTAATACTAGAACAATTTAACCAGGTGTTGGTGAAGGCGGCCAAAGAATTAAACCCCTCTGAAATTGCTATTTATGTTTTTAATTTGGCAAAGTCATTCAATTCTTTTTATTCCGTTCATTCAATCACCAATGCAGAAACAATAGAAAAAAAACAATTACGTTTAAGGCTAGCCGTTATGACTGCGGGAGTATTAAAAAAAGGAATGAACTTACTGGGCATCGTTGTTCCGGAAAGAATGTAATATTTTATTGAACACATATTTTGTTGAAATATGGGTTGAAAAAAGAATAAAAAAAACCCACTTCGCATTGCTGCAAAGAGGGTTTTTTAAAAGTGTAAAGTCACTATAAATTTGGGGTTACTCCCATATTATAAAAAATAAAGGAATAAATATCAGCCGTGGTTTCCATTCCTTTTTTTAGATTGCTAGCACCATGGCCGCTATTAACATCTACTCTGATTAATACCGGATTACTGCCTTTATATTGTTCCTGAAGAGAGGCAATGTATTTAAAGGAATGAGCTGGTACTACCCTATCATCATGATCGGCAGTGGTTACCATAGTAGCGGGATAAGTTTTAGCAGAAATATTGTGCATGGGCGAGTAACCATATAGATTTTTAAAATCAGCTTCAGATCTTTCGCTGCTGCCATATTCTGCAATCCAATTGAAACCAATGGTGAACTTGTGAAAGCGCAACATATCCATTACGCCTACTGCAGGAATGGCTACTTTGAACAATTCTGGACGTTGATTGGCTACAGCTCCCACTAATAAACCTCCGTTAGAACCGCCATAGATAGCTAAATAATCTTTGCTGCAATAATTTTTTGAAATCAGGTATTCACCAGCCGCAATAAAATCATCGAATACATTTTGTTTGTTGAGCAACATGCCAGCTTCGTGCCATTTTTCTCCATATTCGCTTCCGCCTCTTAAATTGGCACTAGCATATATTCCGCCCTGATCTAACCAAGTAATGCGCGAAGGATTAAACCCTGGATTGGTACTGATGTTGAAACCTCCATAAGCATATAGCATGGTTGGGTTTTTTCCATTCAACTTCAATCCATTTTTGTACACAATAAACATGGGTACTTTAGTGCCATCTTTACTTTTGTAAAAAACTTGTTTAGTGGTATACCCTTCGGGATCAAATTTTACTTCTGGCTTGCGAAACACTTCACTTTTTCCGTTGCCAATATCATATTTGTAAATGGTAGGAGGAAATGTAAAAGAAGTGAATGTATAAAAAACAAATTTATCGTCTCTTTCTCCTCCGAAACCAACTGCAGAACCTAAGGCAGGCAATTGTACTTCTGTTTCTTTTTTACCAGCATAATTATAAACATACACGCGGCTAGTTACATCTTTAAGGTAGGTTATAAAAAATTTTCCTCCCGCTGCAGAAATAGATGTGATGTTTTCTGGCTGCTCCTTTACCAATATTTCCCAGTTAGCAGGTGCAGGATTAGCTGGATCTACCAAAACTATTTTTTGATTTCTAGCACCGTCGTTGGTACTCATAATAAATTTACCCTGATGCTCATCAACAAGTGAATACAAATAATCACCTGGCACTTTGATAATGGGTTTAAAAGTTTTATCTGATGATTGATTGTCGTAATACCAAACAGCATTCCCAGTTTTTTTACTTCTATCAGAAATATTTAGAAATACAAAACGCTCATCTTCTGTAGTACTTACACCGTGAAAACGGAGTGGATTTGCAGCATCTTCATACACCAATTGATCGGTCGATTGAGAAGTTCCTACTTTATGGTAGAACACTTGATGGTTTTCATTTTTGGTGCTCAACTCTTTACCTTTTTCAACAGAAGGATAACGGCTGTAAAAGAAACCATCCCCTAACCAACTTACACCTGAGATCTTAACCCAAGCCAATGAATCGGGTAAGTATTGAAGCGTTTGCATATCCATTACAAAAAATGTACGCCAATCGCTTCCTCCAGATGATTTTCCGATAACAGCATACCGTCCATTTTTTGATAAGGAAAAAGTTGCCAAACTGGTTGTGCCTTCAGCAGAAAATTTATTAGGGTCCAATACCATTTCTGGTGTTCCGTTTAAACCTTTTTGGCGGTACATGATAGATTGGTTTTGCAAGCCATCATTTTTACTAAAATAAAAATAGTCGCCACCTTTTGAAGGCGATGAATAGCGAGGGTAATTGTTTAACTCCTCCATTTTCTTGTACCATTTTTCGCGGTATGGAATTTTATTTAGAAAATCGAAAGTGACTTTATTTTGTTGAGTCACCCAACTTTTAGTAGCCTCGCTGTTATCGTCTTCTAGCCAACGATAAGGGTCTGCTACTTTGGTACCAAAGTATTCATCGGTCACATTTTCTTTTTTGGTGGTTGGATAAATGAACTGGCTCATAGTGATGCCACCCATGCACATTATTAGCGCAGATAAAATGAAAGATTTCATTTGTTTTGTTTTTAAAATTTTGCAGTTATTATTACAAGCTCATGAGAGCATGAATATAATCTAAATGTGAACGATGTAAGAATTACGTAATAAGTCTGTATTTTTGACGCTATTGCAAGCTCGCCATATAAACATTTAATTTAATAGTTTATAAAAATGAAAAAAAAAGTTTCAAGAATTGGGATATTAAGTAGTGGTGGCGATAGCCCGGGTATGAATGCTGCTATAAGAGCAGTGGTTAGAACGGGGATTTACCATGGCTTAGAAGTGTATGGCATTATGCGTGGTTTTTCTGGCATGATAGAAGATGATATTTTTCAAATGGAAAGTAGAAGCGTAGCCAATATCATTCAAAGGGGTGGAACCATATTGAAGACAGCCCGCAGTAAAGAATTTTTAGAATACGAAGGCCGTAAAAAAGCCTACGAAAATTTAAAAAAACATGGTATTGATGGCTTGGTAATATTGGGCGGTGATGGAAGTTTTAAAGGGGCACAGATTTTTAGCACCGAATTTGATATTGCATGTGTTGGCTTACCAGGAACGATTGATAAAGACATAGCGGGAACTGATTTTACCATTGGATTTGATACGGCAGTGAATACTGCAGTGGAAGCCATTGACAAAATAAGAGATACTGCCGATGCACACGACCGGTTATTTGTAATAGAAGTAATGGGCAGAGATGCTGGCTATATCGCTTTGCATAGTGGAATTGCCACTGGTGCTGAAAATATTTTGATACCCGAAAGAAAAACGATGATAGATGAAATCATTGCTTCTTTGGCAGAAAAAGAAAAAAGAAAAAAATTAGTAAACCTGATTGTAGTGGCAGAAGGAGACGAATTTGGAGGGGCTCAGGATGTAGCTACGTTCATCAAATCAAAATTACCCAACCAAAGTGTGAGAGTTTGTATTTTAGGTCATATACAAAGAGGTGGCTCTCCAACCTGCATGGATAGGTTAATTGCTAGCAGAATGGGTTACCACGCTGTAGAATGTTTAATAGAAGGCAGACACAATGTATTTGTAGGCATTATAAACAATAAAATGCATTACACTCCGCTGGACGAAGCAGTGAAGAAAAAACAAAGAATCAGTGACGAGTGGCTCAAAATTGTAAAAATCTTATCCAGCTAATCAGCATCATTTAAAGTAATCATTTAATAATGAGTAAAAATTTAAGCAAATACCTGCACGAGGGAATGGACAAAACTGCAGGAAAATCACATTCTCAAAAAAGAACAAAAATTGTTGCTACAGTTGGGCCAGCATGTGATACTTACGATAAACTATTAGATCTGGTAAAAGCGGGTGTTAACGTATTTAGACTCAACTTTTCGCATGGTACCCATGAAGATAAAAAAGTAGTGATAAAACATATTCGCAGAATCATAAAGGAAGAACCCTACAACATTGCCATTCTTGGCGACCTGCAAGGACCAAAGCTGAGAGTGGGCGATTTACAGGATGGAAAACTGGTATTAACGGAAGGGCATCAAATAATTTTTACTACTCAAAAGATGGTAGGAACCTTGGAAAAAATATATGTTTCTTACCCCAACCTCACTACCGACGTACAGCCGGGTGAAAGAATTTTTTTAGACGATGGGAAAATGGAACTCAAAGTGTTAGAGATCCTAAATGATACCGATATTAAACTCAGTATTACCTTGGGTGGCCTACTTACCCCTAATAAAGGAGTTAATTTGCCAGACAGTGAACTCACCATGCCGTCTTTAACTAAGAAAGATATTATAGACCTTGATTTTATTATAGAGCAAAATTTAGACTGGGTGGCGCTATCTTTTGTAAGAAAAACGATTGATATTATTGAGCTAAAAAAAATCATCAATGACAAAGACAGTAAAATAAAAGTAATTGCGAAGATTGAAATGCCCGAGGCATTAAAAAATTTAAGGGATATCATTGTAGAAAGTGATGGAGTTATGGTTGCAAGAGGCGATTTAGGCGTTGAAGTGCCAATTGAACAGGTGCCTATTATTCAAAAAGACATTATTAGAAAGTGTATGCACAGAGCAAAACCTGTTATTGTGGCCACACAGATGATGGAAAGTATGTTAGATCGCACCAAGCCCAACAGAAGTGAGGTAAGCGATGTTGCCAATGCTGTACTAGAAGGTGCAGATGCGGTGATGCTCAGCGGCGAAACTGCTACAGGCGCCTATCCTACATTGGTGGTAGAAACTATGAGTAAAATCATCATGGAAGTAGAGAAATCAGTATATGAATACGATAAAGACGATATATTGGCACCTCAGCCTCACTCGCCTTCTTTTTTGAGTGATGCCATTTGTTACAACGCCGCACGACTTGCCAAAGATTCGCATGCACATGCATTAATAGGAATGACACAGAGTGGTTACACTGCGTTTATGCTTAGTAGTTATAGACCTAAAACACCGCTTTATATATTTAGCAAAGAAAAAAGTTTGATCAATCAGTTGAGTTTAAGTTGGGGTGTAAGGGCATTTTATTATGGTGAAGAAGAAAGTTTAGATGATATTATTTTTGATCAAATCAATATTTTGAAAGAAAGAGGTTTTGTAAATAGAGGAGATGTGATTATTAACACAGGAAGTACCCCAGTAAAGGAACATCTTTCTACTAACACGATCAAGATCACAAGGGTAGAGTAAAGAAATTAGTTTTTTCAAAAAACAATAGCATAATCTTTTATAAATTACCTGTTAATACACTGGCTCTTTTTTATGCTCTCTTATTTTTTACTAGCGATTAAAAAGAAATCTAATATTTGCTTTTGTTAGTTAAGAAACCAAATTAAATTTAAAAGGTGGGTAGGTATAAACAATAGCAGCAAGGGTTTGCTATGATTGTACCTCGATATATTTTAATAAATTTCGTTTAGCTGTATTTTTTATTTTTCGCTGAAAAAAACTATTCCACCCAAGTAACCAACCCGAAAACCCAAATGCCTGGCTACTCCATTTATGCAAACTAAACGCATCACTGTGTTCTATTATTTGCCCTTCTTCAATTTTCATGTGGGCTTTTACGTTGTTCACAACTTTACGACCTGTTTTTGAAAAAGTGTAATGCGCCGTCCAGTCGCAATTGTAATAACCATCACCCAAGTCTTTGATGTTTTGAAAAGACAATGAAAAATCTTTTGCATTTTCGCAAAGCATTTCCCACATGGCTTTCACCTGATTGCCTTGCAACAGCTCAAACGCAGGATCATAAAAAACAACATCATTGCTATAGCAAGCATTCATTTCGGTAGCGTCTTTTTTAGAAAATGCCGTATAAAAATTTGAGATGAGCTGTTCAGGATTTGTCATGTCATTTTGTTTTGGTAAATTTAGCCATCTAAAATATAAAGATCATGATTAATTGCAGACTGCTCTTATTTGTTTTACTCATCAACGAATCGGCAACGGCACAAAATACCGACAGCCTTTGGTTTGCTAACAACTACAGTAAAAAAGAACTGTACATCCCAATGCGCGACGGTGTAAAATTGTTTACTTCTATTTATACACCCAAGAATAATGAAGCACAACAACCTTTTCTGATCACACGCACACCCTATTCATGTGCCCCTTACGGAGCCGATAAGATGACCAGTGCCATTTGGAGTTCGTATAAAATGAAGTATGCCAAAGAGGGCTATATTTTTGTAACGCAGGATGTTAGAGGCCGTTATATGAGCGAAGGAGTATTTGAAGATGTTCGTCCATTTAATAAAAACAAAAAAGGAAAAGAGATAGATGAGGCTAGCGACACCTATGATATGATGGACTGGCTAGTAAAAAACGTTTCGAACAACAACGGTAAAGCCGGCGTAATGGGTACATCCTATCCTGGATTTTACAGCACCATGGCTGCTCTTAGCAATCATCCGGCTATTGTTGCAGTGAGTCCGCAGGCACCCGTTACAGATTGGTTTATGGGAGATGACTTTCACCACAATGGTGCTTTTTTTCAAATGGATGCATTTAGCTTTTATCCTGTTTTTGGTAAACCACATCCAGTACCTACACAGAATTATGGAAGCGGTTTCAGTACTACCAGTAAAGACAACTATGATTTCTATTTAAAGTCTGCTACACTTAAGAATATGAGCAAAATGATAGGAGACAGTATTCAATTCTGGCACCAAATGATGCAACACCCTAATTACGACGATTGGTGGAAAGCCCGCAATGCAAGAGTGGGCTTGTACAACGTAAAGCCGGCGATGTTGTGGGTAGGCGGTTTGTTTGATGCAGAAGATTGCTGGGGTGCGTGGAATGCTTACAAAGCAGCAGAGAAACAGAGTGTAGGTACCAACAATAAAATAGTGATGGGGCCATGGTACCATGGGCAATGGAGCAGAGAAGGCAGCTATTTGGGAAATGTTCGTTTTTTAAGCAACACATCTGCTTACTATCAAGAAAATATAGAAGTGCCGTTTTTTCAATACCACTTAAAAGGCGAAGGTAATTTGAACGCTTTGGCAGAAGCAAATATATTTTTTACTGGAGAAAATGAATGGAAAAGCCTGCAACAATGGCCACCCGCCAATGTAGAATATAAAACCATGGTAATTTCTACCAACAATGAGTTGATTTTTAACCCTGCCTTTGAAGCAAAAAAAACTGCTACGGGTATGCGTTACAGTGAGTACGTGAGTGATCCGGCAAAACCAGTACCTTATTCAGAAAACATACATTTTCGGCGAACAAGAGAGTACATGACAGACGACCAGCGGTTTGCGAGTAGAAGACCAGATGTGCTCAGTTTTGAAACCAATATGCTTACAGAAGATCTTACGTTGGCCGGACCAGTAGTAGCCAATTTGCTCACCAGCATTTCTACTACTGACGCAGATTTTGTTGTAAAACTGATAGATGTTTTTCCAGATAACTTTTATTATCCTTCAAACAGCAAAAGCAATGGCAACAACTACACAATGGGCGGTTATCAGATGATGGTTAGAGGAGAAATCATGAGAGGGAAATTCAGAAACAGTTTTGAAAAACCTGTTGCATTTTTACCCAATGTAGCATCCACCGTTTCGTTTGAATTACCAGATGTAGCGCATACTTTTAAAAAAGGACATCGATTAATGATTCAAATCCAAAGCAGTTGGTTTCCATTAGCCGATAGAAATCCTCAAATATTTACAGATATTTATAAAGCAAATGAAAGTGATTTTCAAAAAGCAACTATCAAAATTTATAAAGGGAACAATGCTAGCAGTTTTGTATTGCCTGTTTTGAAATAAATTGATAAATGATGATACTTTTTTTAAATAAATGATTAGAAAGTAATAGATATGAAAAAATGGTTTGTTTACGCGTTTCTACTTTATTCCGTCAATGCTACGGGTCAACTCAACTTGGTTCCCCAGCCTTCTGAAGTAAAAATATTATCGGGTAATTTTATCTGGCCAACATCTTTGAGTTGTGTTTATAATGATGGATCACTAAAAAATGAGGCTGATTATTTAGCGATTGTTATGAAAGACCGTTTTAAGTATGTTCTTGATGTTCCAATATCGGCATTAAAAAACACTTCGGCTGCAGATTCTAAAAAGAAGTTGATTCAACTTATACTTTTGAAAAAAGAGGGAGTCAATTCAGAATCCTACTCACTCCACATTACAGATGAAGCCATTCAAATATCAGCTACGCAGAACAAAGGAATATTTTATGGCATTCAAACTCTGTTGCAATTGTTTCCTATAAATGGTAACTACGCATTATCGTCGGGCAAAGTAAACATTCCACAATTAATTATCAGGGATGAGCCTAGGTTTGCATACAGAGGAATGCATTTAGATGTAGCAAGGCATTTTCAGCCTGTTTCTTTTATCAAAAAATACATTGATTACTTAGCAGCTTATAAATTCAATAGCTTTCATTGGCACCTCACAGAAGACCAGGGTTGGAGAATAGAAATCAAAAAATATCCAAAACTTACACAAATTGGTGGGTACAGAAACGGTACCATCGTTGGTAGATATCCTGGTACTAGTAATGATGGTATGCGCTATGGTGGTTTTTATACCCAAGAACAAATAAAAGAAGTTGTTAGATATGCTTCGGATAGGCACATAGATGTGATACCAGAAATAGAAATGCCAGGGCATTCCTCTGCAGCCATTGCAGCCTATCCAGAATTGAGTTGTTTCCCAACAGAAAGCACCAAAATATTGGAAAGTACGCCCTGGACAGGAAGCAGAACGGGGAAACAAGTTCAACAAACCTGGGGTGTTTTTGAAGATGTGTTTTGCCCAACAGCTTTCACCTTTCAGTTTTTAGAAGATGTGATTGATGAAGTAGCAGCGCTATTCCCCTATAAATATATCCACATAGGTGGCGATGAATGTCCAAAGGAATCCTGGAAACGATCTCCCTTTGCACAGCAATTGATCAAAGAAAAAAACTTGAAGGACGAACACGGTTTGCAGAGCTATTTTATTCAAAGAATGGAAAAATATATCAATAGCAAAGGAAAAAAAATTATTGGCTGGGATGAAATACTCGAAGGCGGATTGGCACCTAATGCCACCGTGATGAGTTGGAGAGGAGAAGAAGGTGGTATCACCGCCGCAAAAGAACAACACGACGTAATTATGACTCCTGGCGGCTGGGTATATTTTGATCATTCGCAGAGTAGTAACGAAGACAGTGTTACCATTGGTGGATATACCACCCTCGAAAAAGTGTATAGCTACGAACCTGTTCCGGCCACATTAACCAGCGAACAAGCAAAATATATTTTAGGGGCACAAGCCAACGTATGGACAGAATACATCAATAACGAAGCAAAAGTAGCTTATATGATTTTTCCTCGAATGGCTGCGCTCGCAGAAGTATTGTGGACGCCAAAAGAAAAAAGAAACTGGAAAGATTTTGAAAAAAGAATCCCAAGTATTTTTGAGTATTATAAAAAATATGGTATCAACTTCAGCAATGCTTACTACGATTTGCAATCGAAGGTAGTTGCTGCTGGAACCAACAGAATTGTATGGCAGTTAACTTCCCTTCACCCAAAAGGAACTATTTTTTACCAAAACAATAACGGAGAACAAATAAAATATGATGGACCTATAGAAGTTACTAGTAGCAGCACTGTACAAGCTGCCCTGAAAGATGAAAATGGAAAAAACATAAGCAATCTAATCAGTCAATCATTTTTACTCAACAAAGCCAGCGGTAAAAAAATATCGCTCGCAGAACCACCATCAAAAGCTTATGCAGCAACTGGAGCGTTTACTCTTGTAGATGGGGTGCAGAATAACTTGGGCATGAGCAAGAGTGCACAATTCCTTGGTTTTTCTGGAAAAGATCTAGAAGCCATCATAGATTTAGACAGTATTACTAGTATTGATAATATTATTTTGCATGCTTTTGAACAAACAGGCAGCTGGATTTACAGACCAGGTGAAGTAT
>JBBEBH010000049.1:0-15281 GCA_040882445.1 Ferruginibacter sp.
TTCTGAACATGGCGGCGTTTTTTAATTCTTTAAACACATCCTGATCTTTTTTGCTTACATGATCATTAATGGCCAATAGGTTAATAAATTCTTTCTCCAGTTTTTCTTTAAAAGTGTGCTCACCAATGGTGTACACTATTTTACTATGACTGAATACAGGTTCTTTTTTGTAAGCAGTTTTTAAGTACATCGGAATTAAACCGGTCATCCATCCGCTGCAATGAATGATATCTGGAGGCCAACCAAATTTTTTTACTGTTTCCAAAGCTCCCTTACAAAACAACACTGTTCTTAACCCATTATCATCGAACCAGTTCTCTGTTTCATTCGTAAAAATAGATTTGCGCTTAAAATAATCCTCGTTGTCTAAAAAATAAACCTGCAAACGGGCATTGGGTAAAGAAGCCACTTTGATCACTAAGGGATAATCATCGTTATCGATGGTAACATTAATACCAGATAGCCTAACCACTTCGTGTAGGCGGTGCCTACGTTCATTAATCACTCCAAACCTTGGCATGATACACCTCACTTCCATGTTGTTATCATTCGAAAGCACTGCCAACTTATTTACAATTTCAGCAAATTCTGTCAGTTCTAAGTAAGGCGACATTTCATTGGCAATGAATAAAATTCTTTTCTTTGTAGACATATTTACTATGTTAGTGCTTAAAGACCGACTATTTTTTGAAATGAGGTGCAAAAGTACTGATTTTATTCGAATAGTAGTTTACCCTAACTTACACACTTTTCTAACACAGCTTTCATATAATTATTTAAAATAATATAAAAGCATCTTACTCTTCTTATATTTACAAACTAGCGATTACTCTAAAATTAATTAGGTTCGGTTCTACAGTAGGCGCAATGCATGCTCCACAGTTTAAAAATTAAGCAGATTTTGACAAATATCCCATCACGCTACAAAAATTTGATTTTCGGGAGACTGCATATTGTGATATTTTAATTTTACCGCTGTAAAGCAAATGTAATGACCTGGCGAAATTAAGCTACAATATGGTGTTTGTTTTATAGATACCATTTAACAGCGGGCATACCATGAATAACATAAACTTGCGGTTGAGTGAACCCAAAAAAATAAAAGTAGAACAAATCATATCATATTTAAAACCCAATTGAAACAAATTAGCGGCCACATATCAATTCTTTAGCAAAACAGCTAAAAAGTAAATAGAAAAAGTGAGTTTTGTTGAAGATTGAGAAGCCAGGCCGAAGACATCGCCCTGCAAGCGATGCATGAGTGAGATAAGGAACAAAAAATAATAACAGTAGGAACTACTTATTTGAATGAAATAAGGTTTATTGACAAATTGATGTTCATTTAAAATTTCGAATCATTCCACTACAAATGAATGGGGCTATGTAAATTGCGACTGATATGAGAAAAAAAATAGTTTTTATTTTTCAGTATCTGCTTTTTTTAGGAGCAGGTATCTTTTTGGTATGGTGGCAGTTTACATCAATGAATGCTGCAGACAAAAAAGAATTTTACCTAGCACTGAGTAACACCAACTACTTTTTGTTGCTTCCGGTAGTGGTGATGAGCCTGCTCAGTCACTTAAGTAGGGCAATGCGTTGGAAATTGATGATGGATCCGCTTGGATACAAGCCTGCCCTCAAAAATGTTTTTGCGGTTACAATGGTGGGCTATTTTGCTAATTCTGCTATCCCCAGATTGGGAGAAGTGCTTAAATGCAGCCTGCTAGCAAAATTTGAAAAACTGAAAATCGACAAACTCTTTGGCACTATACTCGTAGAGCGAACTTTTGATTTTATATGTTACCTACTCTTCATTGGCATCACCGTTTTACTACAAATAGATTTAATTGGAAGTTATGTATCAGAAAAGTTAACAGCCATGAATAGTGGCGAAGGTATGCCGGTGTTGCTAAAAATAAGTATCGGAATGCTGTTGATATTGGGCACTATTTTTTTATTGAAATGGTTGGTAAATAAATTTCCCCAACATCGCATCATCGGCAAACTGAATGGTTTTGTATCTGGAATTGGAGCAGGATTTAAAACCATACGTAGTATGAAAAAGAGGCGACTTTTTTTGCTACACACTTGTTTCATTTGGACGATGTACTTGCTACAGGTATATATCGGATTTTATGCTATGGAAGCCACCAATGGATTAAGCATTTTAGCTGCTTTTTCGGTTTTGTCACTTTCTACACTTGCTATGATTGCCACGCCCGGAGGCATGGGATCTTTTCCGGTTTTTGTAGCGCAAACTTTGTTAATTTACGGCGTTGCCACTCCACAAGGAAAAGCTTTTGGTTGGTTACTATGGGGTGCCAATACCATTATTGTAGTGATTATTGGGTTGATCGCTTTGCTGCTGTTGCCTTACCTCAACAAACACAAACAAACGTACACAGCTTCGGCCACTAATGAAGCTACATAAATAATGGGTTGAGTTTTATAAATAGAGAAAAGCGCTAAGAATACTTCCTTCATAAAATACACTTTTACAAAAAATTAATATTGCAGAAAGATGCATTGCAATATTTTTGTGCAAAACAAGCACCTCATTAAAAACATTTGCAGTGCAGAAACGTAGAACCATTGCCAGAGACATTAGCTGGCTTTCCTTTAACGACCGTGTATTGCAGGAGGCGGCAGACGAAACTGTACCGCTTAAAGAGCGCATCCTTTTTTTGGGTATTTTTTCAAATAATCTCGATGAATTTTTTAGGGTTAGGGTAGCAACGCTTCGGAGAATGTTAGACTTGGGCAACAAAGCAAAAATGCATTTAGAGCTAAAGCCAGAAATGATTTTACAAGAAATTGAAGAAAAAGTAAACTTACAGCAGATAGAATTTGAACGTATTTGGAAAAACATACTTCACGAGCTAAGAACGCAGCACATTTACGTCATCAATGAAAAAAAATTAAACCTAGCCCAACAAAAATTTGTGTTAGATTATTACAAAGAGGAAGTAAGAAGTTACATAGTACCACTAATGATTGAAAGCATACAGTCGTTCCCCGTTTTGAATGATAAATCTATTTACTTAGCTTGTAAACTTTCGCGAAAAGACAAAACTATACCACAGCGGTTTGCCTTGGTGTCTGTGCCATCTAGAAGATTGGGAAGATTTTTAATACTGCCTTCTAAAAACGATGAACAATATATTATTTTATTAGAAGATGTGATTCGATTTTGTTTGCCCCTTATTTTTTCTTTTTTCAAATACGATCAGTTCAGCGCACATTTAATTAAAGTTACAAGAGATGCAGAGATTGATATCGACAATGAAGTAGCTACCTCATTGATTCAAAAAATTGAAAAAGGCATAAAAAATAGAAAAAAAGGGAAGCCTGTTAGATTTGTATTTGATAAAGATATCGATATTGCACTGCTCACCTATCTGGTAAAAAGGATGGGTTTGAGTTTAAAAGAAAACTTGATTCCAGGAGGCAGGATTCATAATTTTAAAGACTTCATGAATTTTCCACAAGTAGGAAAACTACAAAAAAGTCAACGAAAAAGGCCTTTCACACATCCTTTATTGAAAAATGAAGATAGTGTTACAAAACTAATTTTTGAAAAAGATGTGCTGCTTAATTTTCCTTACCATTCTTTCGATAGTGTGATTGACCTTTTGCGAGAAGCTGCCATTGATCCGTATGTGGTTAGTATAAAAATAACCTGTTACCGTTTGGCTTCCAGATCAAAAGTGATCAATGCTCTTAGCAATGCCGTTAGAAATGGTAAGCAAGTAACAGCAGTATTGGAATTAAGAGCACGGTTTGATGAAGAAGCAAATCTGATGTGGAAAACAGAACTAGAAGAAGCAGGCGTTAGAGTACTTATTGGTGTACCAAATATGAAAGTACATGCCAAGCTTTGCTTAATTAAAAGAAGAGTTGAAAATAATACCACACATTATGGATTTGTGAGTACCGGAAATTTGAATGAAAAAACAGCCCTGGCGTATGGAGATCATTGTTTGCTAACATCGGATAGAAAAATTATGGCGGATGTAAACCGAATGTTTACTTATTTGGAGCATCCCAAAACTAGGATCGGTATTTTAAAAGGGTGTAAAACTTTGATGGTAAGTCCGACCGGAATGCGCAAACAACTGATAGCACTCATCAACCGTGAAATAAAAAATGCCAGGAGTAAAAAACAAGCTGCCATTACTTTAAAATTAAATTCACTCAGTGATGAACAATTGATTGCAAAACTAGAAGAAGCAGTGAAGGCGGGCGTAGAAGTAAAGATGCTGATTCGAGGTATTTTTTGTATGTATTCAGAAAACAAGAATTATAAAAAACCTGTGCAGGCCATCAGCATTGTAGATGAGTACTTGGAGCATGCGAGAGTGATGATTTTTTACAATGATGGAGATGAAAAAGTGTTTATTTCGTCTGCCGATTGGATGGTGCGTAACATCGATCATCGGGTGGAAGCAGCATGTCCTATTTTAGAAAAAGAAATCAAAAAAGAAATGATTGACCTCATCAATATTCAACTAAAAGATAATGTTAAAGCTAGGATATTAGACAATGATTTAGGAAACCAATATGTGAATCCCCGCAATAAAAATAAAGTAAGATCACAGGTAGAAATTTATCAATACCTGTATCAGAAAAAATACATCTAAAGGCCTGTGGGTTTTTATATTTTTGATTGAAGCTGGTTTATTGTACTTTAGCCAAAATACAAAGGCTTTATCTAATTCAACAAAAATAGTATCCATTGATTCTGGCAGCTATAGACATAGGCAGTAACGCAGCAAGATTATTGATTACAGAAGTGATTGAAAACGGAGCAGAAAAACCCGTTTTTAATAAGCTAAACCTTTTTAGAGTTCCGCTTCGATTGGGCTTTGATGTTTTTGAAAGCAGTAATATATCTCCTCACAAATTAAGTATGTTCATAGACACTATGAAAGCCTTCAAAAACTTAATGAGTGCTTATAGTGTTTCTTCTTACAAAGCTTGTGCAACCAGTGCCATGCGAGATGCAAGCAATGCCGACGAAATTATTGAAGCTATTTTTGAAACCACCGGAATAAAGATAGAAGTGATATCTGGAGATATGGAAGCCAACCTGGTATATGAAAATCATGTAGCAGAATACATGAACCAACAAAACAGCTACATGTATGTAGATGTGGGTGGAGGAAGTACAGAACTATCTTTTTTTGCTAATGGGAAACTAGTGTTTAAACACTCTTTCAATATTGGCACTATCCGTTTATTGAAAAATTTGGTTACTGAAACGCATTGGGAAGAAATGAAAAATACCATCAGAGACTTTACCCGCGGACAAAAAGCAGTAATTGCAATTGGAAGTGGAGGAAATATCAACAAAGTATTTTCGTTAAGTAAGAAAAAAGATGGTAAACCACTTTCGCTCGAAACATTACGCAACTATTACAAAGAATTATCAGCCTTTGGCGTAGAGGAAAGAATGGTGAAGTACAATTTAAGAAGAGATAGGGCTGATGTAATTTTACCAGCTATTTTTATTTATATCAATGCTATGCGCTGGGCAGGCGCCGAAGAAATTTATGTCCCCAAAATTGGTTTGGCAGATGGATTGGTGAAGCATTTGTGGGATGAAGTAAAGCTTTTAAAATAACAATTTTGTTTTTGTTGTAATACCTATATTTAACAATCGCTATGCAACAAATTATTATTTGCACCTGTTTTTTCTTTTTGTCAGCAACTGGCTTCACCCAACAGCCTTATGTTCAATTTGTAGAAAAATATTCTGTAAAATGGGCTGCGTATGCTAATGATACCTTTCGATTTAGTGAATTAAATTTAAACTTATTTCTGAGAAACCAGTTGGTGAGCAATAACATCGAAGCTCATCTGACTAACTATGATAACAATACGCAAATAAAAGTGACAATTGATTCAGTAAAAGAAAGAATATCCCCGAATAAAATATTGGACGAAATAGACAGTAACGGAAATGTAGTAAGCAAAATGTTGATTGTACCAAACCAGTTATACGACGACCGCTACTTCAATCAATTCACGAATAATTTAGTAGACATACAACAGGTTATTTATGTGAAACACGGGAGGTTGCGATCGCACATAGCGTGGTTATCACCAATGTACTTTGTGGTAACTTCTATGGGAACGGAGTTGGGTATCAGCAATGCTTTTCAAACGTGTTTCAATTCAAATGCTACCATTAAAAAAAAATGGAAAAAGAACGCCGTATATCTTGGGAAGACTAACAAAAAATATGAACTCAATCTGCATAATGTTGGCACTCCCCTATTAAAACCAACGTATGGGAAAAATCTACTAGAAGCTATCTGGCCTTATTTGGATAATAAAGGTATCCTGTTACAGGATCCTTCTTCTCTAAGTACACTTTCACGAAAAGATATTAACATGTTTTTACTCGATAGTGGTATTAAAGATTTTCCGGTGTTTAATGAAATAGGAGAAATATCTCTATATCAAAATTTAGATTCAAAAAATAAGCCTATACCACTTCAAAATATACCTTTTGTTTTGCTGGAGCAAGAATGGTTTTACATCCCTTCTCAAAATAAAATCTATTCAAATATTTTGTCGGTCGAATGTTGGTCGAACAAAACTCATTATGGCAAATTGGATGAACTTCCTTCTGCCTTTCTTAAAATTATTCAAGTAAAATAATTGACGTCATTCTTCTGTGAATATTTGCTTTTTATGATGTTCTTCCTGATTAACAATATAGTTATATACGCTGTTAATATTTAAGATAGAAGATACATCCTCATCCACATACTTCAGTCTTTTCTTATACCAATGTATTTTTGTGGAAGAGAAATACAACATGGGCTATTTCAATACAAGTGGCTAATAACGCCTGAGTATCATAATTAATGGGTAAAAAACAAAATAGTAGTTTTAAACCAGCACATCAATTGCGGAATACTGCAAAGCTTGTAAAGTGTAGAAAGTTGAATACCACTGTGTTTATTTACAATTGGTTGCGTATAACAGCCTTATAACCCCAATGCCATTGCATGTATTTTTAAATTGCGGCAACTCTCTAAGTATGGCAGTTGGCGTAGCTACGGTGTTAGAACAAGCTTTTAAGTTATAGAAGACAGAATGCTGAGATCTTTATCTAATAAGTTTTTTTGCAAGATCATAAATTGCAGCGGCTGCAAATGTTTACCGGTAAGGCTATCTTCAACAAAAGTGTTAATATCACCTGTGGGCAGATAACCGTGTCGAGTGTACCATGCAATCAATTCTTTTCTGGCATCAATTACACTCATATAAATGGCGTTACATGCCAAACTAAGTGCATATTCTTCTGCTGCTATTAAAATCCATTTACCCAAACCTTTGCCTTGCAAATACGGTTGCACCGCAAACATACCTAAGTATATTTTGTTGTTATGTTGTTGAAGATTAACGCAGGCCTGCAATACCGTTTCGGATGATCGAATCAATAAAAAAATACTGCCTTGCTTCTCCATTACCTGTTTCAGATCATTTTCATCGGTGCGCACATCTCCTGCAATTAGATCTGCTTCGGTGGTCCAGCCCTGCCGGGAGCTTTCGCCACGATAAGCACTGTTGAGAAGTTGTTTGATGAGCGGAATGTCGCTTATATCTGCTATGCTGATGGCTTCGTTGCTAAATGGGTTCATGTTGTGAAGATAAAATATGTATTGTAACAAAAGGATTAGCTATCTAAAAATAATAGTAGTTAAAAAGATCGTGTACCTCCGTTTGGCGAAAGCAAGAAATGGGTTGAACATATTTGATAAAAAAGCGAATACTCTTATAAAAACATTCATCATCTTTGGCTGAAAACCTTACCGAAGCAACCTATTATTATTTCGTAACAGCTACTCGCGGATGATCATGTAGAAATGTAATGGCATAAAGTTTTGCTATTTCATCAGATAACTACTGCTAGTTAGTGCTTAATTTTACGTGGTAAACTATAAACAATAAATTTTCTTAATATGAAAATGTTATTTAAACTAAAATCAATTTTTTTAATAGCAACCATATTGTTGGTACTATTGTTTAGCAATATTTCTTTAATGGCACAGGATACCTTAGAGCAAAAAGTGCCCGGCAGAAAAAATCTGCCACAACAAATCAACCAACCTTATGTGATTTTGATCTCAGCAGATGGGTATCGTTTCGACTATACCGATCGATTTAATGCGGTACATTTAAAAAAATTAAGAAAGAAAGGAGTGCAGGCGAAAAGTATGATACCCTCCTACCCCAGTGTTACTTTCCCCAATCATTATACTATTGCCACAGGCTTGTATCCTTCTCACCATGGATTGGTTTACAATCAATTTTACGACCGTAGTAAAAATGATTCTTATAGTATGAGTAACCGCAAAGCAGTAGAAGATCCTTCATGGTATGGTGGTACTCCATTGTGGGTGTTGGCCGAACAACAAGGCATGGTATCTGCCACCAATATGTTTGTGGGTTCAGAAGCACCCATTCAAGGTAAGTTGCTTACTTATTGGTATCGATACACTGAAAAAATTCCGATAGCTGATAGAATACAAAAAGTAGTAAACTGGTTGCAACTACCCGATACCGTTAGGCCCCACCTCATCTCATTTTATATGAGTGAAGTAGATCATGAAGGACATGATTATGGACCAGATGCGCCACAAACAAGAGATGCGGTTTATTTTGTTGACAATGTAATGCAGCAGTTGACCGAAAAAGTAGATGCTTTAGGCTTACAAGTGAATTATATATTTGTTTCCGACCATGGCATGTCGTTGGTAGATACGTTAACCCGCATCAATGTTAACGATATGGTAGATACCAGTCAGTTTATTATTAGAGGTGGAGGTACCAGCTTGCATTTGTATGCAAAAGATACTCGTTTTATTGATGCAACTTATGAGCAATTAAAAGCAAAAGAAAATGGATTTACTGTATTCAAAAAATCTGATATTCCTAAGGCATGGCGGTATGATGCCAGCAACGACTTTTTTAACAGAATTGGTGATTTACTGGTGGTGCCTACCTATCCCAAGGTACTAAGTTGGAGAGGACGAATAAAGCCTGGGGCACATGGTTTTGACCCCGCCATCAAAGAAATGCATGCCGTTTTTTATGCATGGGGTTCAGGTATTAAAAAGGGTAAAAAGACCAATAGTTTTGAAAATGTACATGTATATCCTTTTGTGGCGGCATTGTTGGGGTTACAATTACCCAATACAATTGATGGAGATGTAAGGGTATTGAAAAAGTTTTTGAGAAAGTAATAACCTGTGTTTCTTGAGCCATGAACCAATAGCTTAAATGAAATTTTTTGGTGGTATTTCACTAGTGCAATAAAGGCCTGCTCAGCAAATATGAATATCCGCTTTTATTATAGAATTGATTGATTTAAACATTACAACACCCCTCTTTTGAAAAGAACGCTACCATTTTTATTGATTGTTTTGTGTTGCTTCAGTGGGCTGTATTTTGACCTGAAAGCGCAATCTATTCAAGGAATATGGACTGGAAAAATTAGCAGAAGATCGGCCACCGCTGGTGCTTCAGAAAGTTTAGAAATACAAATTTCGCAAACAGGAAACTTTTTGTGGGGACATTCATTTGCGTCTAAAGACACCAGCAGATTTGTTCTTTACAAACTCGAAGGAAAAAGAAATAAAAAGGAACAATCCATATCTCTAAAAGAAATAGGACAACCTGCTTACTCCCTTCCCGATGCATTTTTCCCCTGCGAAAAAGTTTACAAGCTCGAGTATTATCGAATCGGCAACACTCAATACCTTAGCGGCACATGGGGAGGAAGAGGTGCATTTATGGATACTACTTGTTTTCCGAACGAGGAACTGTTGGTGGTTCTTCAAAAAATTAAATCACCCGATTATCCCATCAATAGTTTTGTAACTAAAAAACTCGTGAATTACTTTACCCGAAAAAATGAACTACGCATCATGGATAGTAGTACAATTGAAGAAAAGATAATGGAGCAGCAATGGGACAACCCTTCCAATAAAACCGGGAGGGATAGTATTTTGATCACCGATAGACGACAAGATATTCAAGAGATTTTACAAACTACCGATAGTAATATTCGAATTTCATTATACGATAATGCTACCATCGACGACGATACCGTTAGTATTTTTGTGAACAAACTGCCCGTTTTACTCCAACAACGATTAAGTGCCAGGGCGTATGTATTCGAAATAAAAGCACCAGTACCGGGTAAGCCAGTAGAAATTTTGATGCAGGCCGAAAACTTGGGTAGTATCCCACCCAATACTGCTTTGATGGTGGTTGAAACGGGTAAAAAAAGATATGAAGTGAGGATGAGTGCAGGTTATGATAAACATGCAGTATTAATCATAACCTATCTACCCGATTGATTTGCTCAAATTTATTAGGAGAAATTGAATGTTTTTTACTGAACTATCGTAATGATGAGTTGCAGGTGTGCATGAAGCAACAGCGAAAGTTGTTTTTCTGTGACCTTTATTATTTTCATCACAAAAAAAGCTTGTGTAAGGCGATAGCGAAATTTGAAAGAAAAAAATTCTTGTAAAAAAGTTTTAATTTTTACTCATCAGCTGATCCTGATTATATATACCAGCAACGGCTTGTAATTTTTGGGTAAGAGTTCCCAGATGCTTTTTGCTATTGAATACATTCAACGAACTTGGATGATTTTTTAAAATAGCCACCATCAATTCGGGTGTATAAGGAACTATTTTTTCATCGTTTCCAATCTGAATAAACAGTTCATCCACAGCATTTTTACCATTATAATATTTACGGCTATAAACATTGAGTTTGCCTTTAGCTACTCTAACGGCAAAACCGGGTAAAGTTGAGGTGGCAACTTTTGACTTTCTTTCTCCCTCAATCTGCTCATCTGAAATGGCGTAATGATCACTGTTTTGATAAGACGCAATATCTTTTGCTTCTATTTTAATTTTTCCGTCGGCCAGCAAATGGGGTGTTTTAAAAAAACCAGTTACTAATTTCAAGCTTTTAAAATTTTGTATAGTTCCGTCTTTTTTCTGGATGAAGCACTCGGTTTTGGATTCCTTACCATTTTTTGAGTCAACTCCCCTATCAAATATTTCGGTACTCACAGTAGCGAAAGAAGGTTGGATACAAACGATCGCCAAAATTAAAAGGTTGGTTAGTAATTTTTTTTGCATGCTAGTGGTTTTATTAGGTTGGCTATGAAACGCATTTATGAAGGTAATATTGTATGAAAACTCCCTTATTTTGATCATATATTTCATAAAAAGCCGGCTCAGTAACCGTTTCATTCAGATGAGATGCTAAAAAACCTTATTTTCTAACATTTGTGTTTTTATAAGCTTTTTAGGTAGCATTCTGCCCGTAATAACCTGTCATTCAGTGGCTTGAGTATGCTAATAATCTCTGCTTTAAATGGCTATTAAAAATGTTTTTCTTGGTCGTAAATGGCTTGATTTTGAAAGTACCTAGTGAAGTGGGTGAATTGCGATGGGATCGATAGACAAACGAATTGTTTGTGTGAGCTTAACTTGATGATGGTTTGTTTTTACTTGAAGCATGGTACCACCTACTTGCACATGCAGTAAACTAAAAGCACCCATAAAATATATGGCGGTAATGGTTCCTTCAAAATTTATTATTCCGGGTTTGTTGATCAATATTTGTTCTAGTCGAATCATCCATAAAGACTTTCCGGGAAAATATTGAAGCAATTGCGGAGCAAAAGAAATGTTAGTGGTCAACAAGTTAAAATCGCCTAACAAAGCGGCACAATAAGCGTTTAAAGGATGATTGTACAATTGCGAGGGGCTACCCTGCTGAATAAATACGCCAGCCTTCATGAGGTACATATAATCTGCCCAAGAAAGTAAATCTGCTGCATCGTGAGAAACCATCATGCAGGATAGTTGCAATTGTGCTGTAATGTCATGTATAACCTTTTTTAATTGGCTTTTGTGGATGGTATCCATGTTTGAAAAGGGTTCATCGAGCAAAAGTAAACTTGGCTTTGCCACCAAAATTTTGGCAAGTGCAATGCGTTGTTTTTCTCCACCCGACAACTCGTTGGTCCAACTTTGTAAAAAATATGTTATATCACATATCTGATAGATGTGGGCTGCTTCTTCCTCCGATAACCTATTAAACATTTCGAGTAACTCATATACCTTGTAGTTGTTGCGTAGTTCAAAATATTGGCTCAAATACCCAATGGAGGGATGCCCTGCTATCAATTGTTCATTTGGACCCTCTACTCTTTTTTGTTGAAATAAAATTTCTCCTTCATCAGGCTGCAACAAGCCTGCAATCATTTTAAGCAAACTTGATTTACCAGAACCCGTTTCGCCCGCAATGGCAATTTTTTGTCCTTGCTGTTGTGTAAAGCTGATTTGCTTTACTACAAAATTGCCTCTTATAATTTTACTTATACCCTCTACCTGAAGTACATCCATGCTACAAAATTATTGAATACCATGATGGTAACTTCATAAAGTTTTGTAGAAACAAGCCTTCTTAATTCAACACAAAAATATTACCTTCCACTATCTGTTTCAATATAAATATGGTATTTTATGAATGTAAAACAAATGATCATTGGCTTCTTTTTTTTGATGGTAAGCTATACAGCCATTAGTCAAACGGGTGAGCAAATAGACGGCAATTATATAGTGAGTAAAGAAAGATTATCTATAGAACTCACAGAAAATGGTGCTGCTCTTTTGGCAAACCTTCCTTTAAAATGCATTACAAAGGAATTTCCCAATAAAACAAATCATATTTCTAATACCAAAGAAGATCATGTATTAACCCCAAATGAATTGCATCCTGCATTTTATGGTTGTTTCGATTGGCATTCATCTGTACATGGGCATTGGATGCTAATAAAATTATTGAAACAGTTTCCTAATTTGCAATCTGCTACTAGCATCAGAACCATCCTCTCTAATCATTTCACGGAAGGAAATATTGAAGAGGAATTAAAATATTTCGACTTACCGCTTACCAATAGTTGGGAACGTACTTACGGATGGGCTTGGCTGTTACAGCTAGATGCGGAACTGATTGATTGGGACGATGGTGACGGTAAAGAATGGAAAAAAAACTTAGAACCCCTTACTCAAAAAATAGTAGCCCTTTGGAGAGATTTTTTACCCAAACAAACCTACGCTAACAGAACGGGTGTGCATCCGAACACTGCATTTGGACTGAGTTTAGCGTATGACTATGCCATAAACAGCAACCAAGAAGTTTTCAGAAAAGAGATTATAGAAGCAGCGATGCGTCTTTTTGGCAACGATAAAAATGCCCCTGCTACTTGGGAACCGAACGGATCTGATTTTATTTCACCGGCATTGCAGGAAGCAGCCTTGATGAGAAAAGTGATGCCTAAAAAAGATTTTCTTCCTTGGTTCAATCAGTTTCTTTCATTAGATCACATCAAACACCTCACACAACTACCCATTGTATCGGATAGAAAAGATTTGCAAATTGTACACCTCGATGGGTTGCATTTTAACCGAAGCTGGTGTATGAAAAATATTGCTGCCATACTGCCCGATACCGATCCCAAAAAAAAGATGTTGAAAGCAGCAGCCTTCACTCACCTAGAAAAAGGGATGGCACATGTATCCACTGGAGAATATGGTGGTGAACATTGGCTAGCTAGTTTTGCGGTATACGCATTGTTACTAGAATAATTTTTTTGCTGTTTAAATTGTAGAGAACATGAAAGGTTCTCAGTTACTTTATTATTAACGTTTCTACTGATCATTTGTGTACATTGCTTATCACCCCATTTATGCACATCCATTGCCAGAGGGCCATCGCTTTCCTATGCTCAAATATGAGCTGATACCCGGGCAATTATTGCATGAAGGAAGTATTTGTAGAGATGAATTGTTGGCGCCTACGCCATGTGCAGATGAGCATCTGCTTGCTGCACATACCAGCACTTATGTAGAAAAAATAAAGCAACAAACTTTGAGTGCCAAAGAACAACGTGTGATTGGTTTTCCTCAATCGCCCCAGCTCAGTTTGCGAGAATGGATGATTACCCAAGGCACCATCAACTGTGCCATTCATGCCCTACAACATGGTGTTGCATTAAACATCGCAGGTGGAACCCACCATGCATTTGCAAATAGAGGCGAAGGGTTTTGCATGTTAAATGATTTTGCAGTAGCAGCGTATTATTTATTGAATGCACAATTGGCAAAAAAAATACTGATTATCGATCTAGATGTGCACCAAGGAAATGGAACCGCAAGCATCTTTGCAAATGAAGATCGAGTATTTACTTTTAGTATGCACGGAGCGCACAACTATCCATTTAGAAAAGAAAAAAGTGACTTCGACCTTGCATTACCCGATGGCATGAAGGACGATGCCTATCTTGGTTTATTAAACGATCATCTTCCTCGTTTGATAGAAGCTGTAAAACCCGATATGGCATTTTATTTAAGTGGGGTAGATATTTTAGAAACGGATAAATATGGAAAATTAAAGGTAACCATGCAAGGTTGTAAAAAAAGAGATGCACTAGTATTTTCATTACTGAAAGCTAAGCAGATACCCTGCGCCGTTTCTATGGGTGGTGGATATTCTGTAGATATAAAAATTATTACAGAAGCGCACTGCAATACATTTAGATTAGCCAAAGAATATTTTGAATGAAGTTTACCCTTGCTCTAATAAACATTTATTTTTTCTCTCTAGCAAAAAAAGAAAAATACCTAAATGATATTGTTGGTGTAAACAACAACCACGGCAAAAAGAAGTGAACAAATCAAACCCTTTTTGTTTCTGGATAATTCATGAAGTACCGGCGAGTCTTTATCCAACGAATGATAAAGTACAATAATAAACCTGCGGGACCGAACATAAAAGATCCTAATAGAGCTGGAATGGTCATCCAATGTTTGATAGAGTTTTTTGCCGCATTGCTTACAATGAACATACCCACCATTAAATCGAAAGCTAGGTAATGAATCCAGCTAGCCAATACAGCCATTTCATTATTGAACAAGGCCATCACGTTATTGAGCCTACTAAAACTTTCCATCACCGATAAATCAAATGTGATAGCAATAATATATACATAAATAGAAGCCAACAATACGATGATGAAACCTATGATGATTTTACCGGTCCATTTCCAGCTCGGTAAAAAAATCAGCAGCAACCAGCCCATCATGGCGGTTAAATTTACAATATTGAATAATAATTGATTAGACATAATTTATTTTATTTGAATTATTTAGATGAAGCATAGTTTTGTTATA
>JBBEBH010000050.1:0-15077 GCA_040882445.1 Ferruginibacter sp.
TCCGCATCATTTAAATCATACAACGGAGTATATATTAATGGCATTGTCTACAACATTAGTACTAGCAACTATTTTTGCAGCATGGTTCCTGTATAAAAATTACAAAGCTGAAGGTGTAGCCTCGGGCTTTGGAAAAGTACTGCAAAACAAGTGGTATGTTGATGAACTGTATCAAGCGGCTATCGTACAACCTTTATCGGCTCTAGCATCTTTCTTTAACAATATAATTGAGAAGAAAGTTATAGATGGTTTTGTGAATGGTGTTGGCAAAGCGGTTAACTATAGCAGTAGGCAGCTCCGTTTATTGCAAAGCGGTCAGGTGGGAGCATACGTATTACTTATGGTAATAGGTATGCTGTTGTTATTCATTATTCAATTATTTGTGTAAAAAAATATATAGTGGGCAATTACATTACATTTCCAGAATTACTGTTATGGTTACCATTGGTAGCTGGCTTCCTAGCTTTTTTTCTAAAAAAGCAAGGAAGTGCCAAAGCTTGGGCAATCTTAAGTTCATTAATTATTCTTGGCGTTTCGGTGGCTAGTCTTTTCTTTGCAGATGATGTAAAATATGCATCCTTCAATAAAGTTAATTATTACTGGCTCAAATACATTGGCAATAGCTTTTACATTGTGTTAGACAGTACAGGAAGGTTACTCACTTTTCTTACAGCGTTGTGTTTCCCTATCATATTCATTAGCACACAACAAAACAATTATAAAAACCCACATTTGTTTTACGGATTGATGTTGCTTACGCAGGCAGGTTTGATGGGAGTATTTTTGGCATGGGATGCTTTGGTATTTTATTTCTTTTGGGAATTGGCCATTATTCCTGTTTACTTTTTGTGTAGTATGTGGGGAGGTGAAAAAAGAGGTCAATCCACCTTTAAATTTTTTGTGTACACGTTTGTTGGTTCTTTGCTGATGCTCATCGGTATCATTTATGTTTACTTGCATACTCCAGAGAGAACTTTTGATGACGGACATATTGCGCAACACAGTTTTGCTCTTCAATCATTTATGCATGCCACGCTTAGTAATGGGCAACAATCTTGGTTGTTCTGGTTGTTCTTCATTGCTTTCGCCATCAAGATGCCTATTTTTCCATTTCATACTTGGCAACCAGCTACCTACGATCAGGCACCTACTTCTGTAACAATGGTGCTCAGCGGCATCATGGTTAAAATGGGTTTGTTTGGCGTCATCCGATGGTTGATGCCGGTATTACCAGAAGCTAGTTTACAGTTTGCCAACCTCGTCATCATACTTTCTATCATCGGCATTGTATATGCTAGTTTTATTGCCATCAAGCAAGATAATATCAAAATACTCATCGCCTACTCATCTATAGCTCATATTGGTTTAATGTGTGCTGCATTGTTTGCCAACAACGAAATGAGTACCCAAGGGGTGTTTTTGCAAATGTTTAGCCATGGTATCAACATTATTGGTTTATGGATTGTGGTAGATATGTTAGAAAAACAAACAGGTGCCAAACATATTTCACAACTGAGCGGTGTGGCCAACAAAGCGCCTGTGTTGACTATCTTTTTGTTGATTATTTCAATGGCTAACATTGCTCTACCACTCACCAATGCTTTTGTTGGAGAGTTTTTGATGTTAGCTGGATTGTACAAGGCCAATGTATGGTATGCGGTGTTTGCGGGAATTGGAATTATTCTAGCGGCGGTGTTCACTTTGCGAATGATTCAGCAAGTGTTTTATGGCGAGAGCAATACACTTACGAATAACATCCAAGATGTATCGTTGGTTCAAAAATTTTTATTGATAGTGATTGTAGCATTTATATTTGGAATAGGTATTATGCCGCAGCCATTGATTGATTTAACCAAAGAAGCGGTGAATGGTTTGTTGGCAATAAAAAAATAACAAAGAGCGAAGACGCATCACTTATTAGATTTTAATTATGAACGCAATTGTATTTTCTGCTGTATGGGGTATCGTAATGATGTTTAGCAGTGTTTTTATCAAAAGTAAAACCACTCCCAAGTACTTGGCTATTGCAGGTGCTATTTTATTGGTATTACTAAACGTTTGGGAACTCTTTTCAGGCGCACCTCTATTTAATATCGATAGCAAAGACATGATTCTCACCAACAGCTTCAATCTTAGTTTTTTGGCTGTGATGCATATTGCAACCTTATTGTTGTTTTTATTGAATGCCAGAGACATCGAAAAAGTAGGGGAGCATGTAGGAGAATACTTTGCATTGATTTTCTTTGTGCTTTGCGGTATAGCGCTGGCTTCTACTTACAATACTTTGTTGTTTCTGTTTTTAGGCATTGAGATCATCTCTATCCCATTGTACATACTAACTGGAAGCGACAAACGAAATTTAAAAAGTAATGAAGCATCCCTCAAATATTTATTGATGGGTTCTTTTTCAACAGGTATCATGTTGCTGGGTATCACCTTTATTTATGGGGGAAATATCAATGCGTCTTTTTTCATCAACAACTTGGTGTTGGGCGAAGGCTCATTATCACCCATGCTAGCGATAGGTATGTTGTTACTTATCATATCTATGTCATTTAAAGTATCAGCAGCTCCTTTTCATTTTTGGTCACCAGATGTGTATGATGGCGCACCCACCGTATTTACTTCCTTTATGAGTACGATCGTTAAAGTAGCGGGCTTCTTCGCTTTTGTAAGGTTGTTCGAAAATTCATTCGGAAAAGTACAGTCTCAATGGCAAACTTTGATAGCCATCATTACAGTAGCTACACTGTTATTTGGCAACATCACGGCCGTTTTTCAACAAAGCGTAAAAAGAATGCTGGCTTATTCAAGTATTGCACAAGCAGGGTTTATGATGTTGGCTGTATTTGCGCTAAATGATATGGCACGCGAAGGTCTTATATTATATGCTGCAGCTTATAGCTTGGCCACCATTGGTTTTTTTGCAGTGTTGATTAAGATGAACGACTACACCATCGAAGGTTTTAATGGTTTGGGCAAACAACAACCACTCTTAGCACTATGTGCTACAATCTTTTTGTTATCGCTTACGGGTATTCCACTTACAGCAGGATTTCAAAGTAAGTTCTACCTGCTCATGGCTACTGCACAAACGGGCAATCACCCTTGGTTGGTGATTGTAGCAGTATTGTTTGCTGCCATTAGTGCCTACTATTATTTCCGTGTTATTCAGGCAATGTATGTTAAAGATGCTGTGGGAGATTCATTGGTAGAAGACAGCAATATCAGTGTAGGGTTTAAAATTTTACTCTCCATCACAGCCTTTCTCATTCTGGCTATTGGAATTTATCCGGAGCTATTGCTGGGCTGGTTATACCATTGATACCATTCGTAAAAATTTTTTCTATTTTATGGGGGGAGGCTTATCTTTAGATTCATTATATAAAACTACATGACCTATAAAGATTCCCTCTTACTTTCCTGGAAAAATGTTAAAAGCAACAAACTGCGCACTGCCATCACAGTGATCATCATGGCATTGGGTATTTTTGCGCTCATTCTTATTATTACCGCCATAAAAGCGGCAAGCAATTCACTTTCAGATAGTTTTTCTACGATGGGTTCTAATTCTTTTGGGATCCGCTATAAAGATCGCAATATCCGATTTGGTGGAGGCGGCAGTCGCAACTCTTCACGCAATGCTGAACTAGTGAAAAAAAATGTTCGAAAAGAAAAAAAGTCGAGCCTTGGTAAAATTATCACGTACGATGAAGTGCAGGAGTTTAAAAACAGGTATAATTTCCCTGGCACCACTACAGGTATTGCCATCAGAGGTAATTCGGGGGTGGTAGTAAATACGAATAAACGTAAAACAAATCCAGATGTAAATGTATTTGGGGGCGATGAAAATTATTTAGAATTAAACGGATACAATATCCAGTATGGTAGAAATTTTACGCCCACAGAAGTGGAGAGTGGGCGCAACCTTTGCATCATAGGCAGTGGGGTAGCGGCAAAACTATTTCCAGATAATGCACAAAGAGCCTTAGATGCAGTAATTAATGTAGATCAAATTCCTTACCGGGTAATTGCGGTGTTGGAAGAAAAAACGTCCAGCGCTTTTTTCAACACCAGTAGGATAGTGATTACTTCTGTAAACAATATACGACGTTTATATGCCGGTGCTTCTAGTACCTATACGTTGGCGGTAAAAGTAAACGATTTAAAGCTCATGGAAATGGCTACGGCCGAAGCTACAGGCGTATTCAGACCTATTAGAAAATTGGATGTAAAAGAAGAAGAAAATTTTTTTATCGATAAAAGCGATAGCATTGCACAAACCTTGCTTACCAATTTGGGCTTTCTAGAAAAAGGCACAATAGGTATAGCTTTTATTACTCTAATAGGCGCGGCCATAGGGTTGATGAACATCATGCTGGTAGCAGTTAATGAGCGAACCAAGGAAATTGGTTTAGCCAAAGCACTGGGCTGTACATCGTCTAATATTCGCTACCAGTTTTTATTTGAGTCGGTGATCATTAGTTTACTGGGAGCCGTAGCAGGTATCGTAGCAGGTGTGTTGATAGGAAATGTGGTAGCAATTTTGCTCGGTACTGGCTTTGTAGTTCCATGGGCATGGGTAATTGCCGCTGTAATTGTGTGTAGCCTAGTAGGTTTGGGAGCAGGTTTGTATCCGGCTTACAAAGCCTCTAAATTAGATCCCATTGTAGCATTGAGGTATGCCTAGTATATTTATGAGAAGAAATAAACTTATGAAAAATAAGTGATATTTCATCATTATTAAATAATCAAAAAAATTTGGTTCCAGCGTATGTGCTTTCAATTAATTTATTAACTTGTGTGCTCCGTCGATCTTAAGCCTATTTAAACTGAGTAAATACCAATCCTTAGAAACAGTAGTACAGGCAATCAAAACTTTTTTTTAACAATTTAGAAATCAAATTTTCACTATTTAAAAATTGAATGTTATGGCAGAAACAAAACCAACTGCAACAGTTAAACCAGTTACCTCAGTTCAGGCAAAAAAAACAGGCAACTCAATTTCTTGGATCGCTCCAGTGGCTTGTATCCTCTTAGGATATGCTCTCTGGAGATTCGGTTTAGGTGCTGAATCTAATTTCAAAAAGCCAGGTACTGGTTGGTTCTGGCCAGATCACCATGAGCCTTTGAACACCATTTCTGGTATGTATCTTGGTGGAATCGTTGTACCGATATTGATTGGTACTTTTTTAACTGCACTAGTGTTTGTGGTTGAAAGATTTTTAACTATTTCTAAAGCTACTGGCACAGGTAGTAACGCCGATTTTGTTAGAAAAGTACAATATTACTTAGCCAATAAAAATGTGGATGCTGCTTTGGCAGAGTGCGACAAACAAAAAGGATCTGTTGGAAATGTAATGAAAGCTGGGTTACACCGCTACAAAGACATGATCTCAAATTCGGAACTGGATACAGAACAAAAAGTATTGGCCATACAAAAAGAAGTAGAAGAAGCTACTGCTCTGGAATTACCTATGCTAGAAAAAAATCTGGTATTCCTGTCTACTATCGCTTCTGTAGCTACCCTGCTTGGTTTGTTTGGAACGGTATTGGGAATGATTCGCTCATTTGCGGCGCTTGGCCAAGAAGGTGGCGGAGGAGGTGCCGCAAGTGCACTTTCTCAAGGTATCTCTGAGGCATTGTATAACACCGCATTGGGTATTGGTACTTCAGCTATTGCGATTATTTTTTACAATATGTTTACTACCCGAATTGACGGTATCACTTACGGTATTGATGAATCTGGATTTACTTTGACTCAAAGTTTTGCTTCCCTATACAAATAATTTGTATGGAATTCGAAAACATTTGCACCATAAGTATATCAAATAAAAAAAATAGAAATGCCAAAAGTTAAAATACCCCGTAAAAGTACCATCGTGGATATGACTGCGATGTGTGACGTGGCCTTTCTGCTGTTGTCCTTTTTTATATTGGCCACCAAGCAAAAGCCGCCGGAAGTACTCAGCGTTGCAACGCCCAATTCTATTTCGAAAGAAGTAGCGCCAGATAAAGCTATTATCATTACTATGACAAAAGACGGAAGGGCTTTTTTGTCGTTGGGCGAGGGAATTAAAAAAGCAGAGATTATAGATAATATCAATCTTACCAAAGGTTTAAATCTTTCTGCTGCTGAAATGGCTAAATTCAATAAGCAAGAATTTATTGGGCTTCCTTTTAACCAGATCAAATCTGCATTGGCGCTTGCAACGGCACCTAACCCTGCAGATATGCCAGGCATTCCGGTGAAAGATAGTACCAACAATGAATTGGTAGATTGGCTCAGAAGCGTTACCAATGTGTACGCTGGAGGTAATCAAAATGAACTGCAAGATATGTTGCTGATCAAAGGAGATAATGAGTCATTGTATCCCGTATTCAAGAACATCAAATTTGCTTTCAAAAGAAACCAGATTTACAAGTTCAGAATTGTCACCAACGGACAGCCGGTACCAACGGATTCTGAACTGTACAACAAAGCAGTAACCGAAAAAAATAAATAGTTTTTCTACAACTTTAAAAAGAAAAGAAATGGCAGAAATGGATACCTCGTCGGGTGGCAGTCATAAAAAAGGCCCCGGCGTAAAAAAAGGAAAAAAGTTATCTACCCGTGTAGATCTTACTCCCATGGTAGATCTGGGCTTTCTGTTGGTAACGTTCTTCGTATTCACCACCACTATGCAACAAAGCACAACGATGAAAATGAACGAACCAAAAGACGACAATCCAGAAGAGCAAATGAAAGTAAAAAACTCGGCAGCTATGACCATTTTATTGGGCCGGGCAAATCAGATTTATTATTACTACGGGCAACTTGATGTTGCTACCTTATCAGAACAATTCAAGAGCAGCAATTTTAAAGATATCAGAGGCCTGATTGTTGAAAAGAAAAAAGCTACTCCTTTGGATGACCTGATGTACATTATCAAATCTGATTCGAGCTCAACCTTTAAAAATGCAATTGATATTTTAGATGAAATGTCAATATCTGCCGTGCCTCCAGGACACTATGCAGAAGTAGATATTTCACCAGCCGAAGCCCTCATGATTAAAGAAACAGAAACGGCAAACGGAATCAAATAATTTTTTATGGAATCGGAACAAATCTGAATCTATTAAACAAAGAGACTACAATGGACGTAAACAAAATTTTAAATGCAGATCTCCTCGACATCATCTTTGATGGAAAAAACAAGTCGTATGGAGCATATGATCTGAGAAAAACATACCCCTCTAGGATCAAAAAGGCACTAGCAGTGGTGTTTATTTCTCTGGTTTTAATTATTGGCGGTTATTTACTGGCTAGTAAAGTAGCCGGCGATTCAGATCTTGACATCAATGCTGAAGATACTAGATTGGCCGAAATTAAGCCAGATGAACCACCACCACCACCACCACCTCCTCCTCCTCCCGAACCACCACCACCACCAGAAGTAAATCAGGTGAAGTTCACACCACCAAAAGTGGTGAAGGATGAAGAAGTGAAGCCTGAAGAAAAGATCGAAGAAATTAAGGAGGATGCAGTTATTAGCACAAAAACCGTAGAGAGCGATAATAAAATACAAATTGTACAAGCACCCGTAGAAGATGTGGGAACTAAGGTGGTAGCTGCTCCGGAAGATGATGAAGGCAAAATCTTTAACAAAGTAGAAATTGAAGCTTCATTTCCTGGCGGCACTGCAGGCTGGACAAAATACCTTCGCAGTAAACTCGATCCAAATACGCCCATAGACAATGGAGCACAACCAGGAACTTACCAAGTAATTGTAAGATTTATTGTGAGTAGAGATGGAAGTATCAGTGATGTAGTTGCTGAAACCAAACATGGCCATGGAATGGAAGAAGAGGCTATAAGAGTAATCAAGAAAGGCCCCAAATGGACAGCTGCCCAGCAAAACGGCAGATTTGTAAACGCATATCGTCGTCAGCCGATCACCTTCCAAGTACAAGAAGAGTAAAATAGCTTTTTAAAATACTTAAATGCCTCCCACATTGGGGGGCATTTTTTTTGACTCACGGTGATTTTTAAAAGAAACAAGCACTCTCTACACTAAAAATTCAAATACTGTTTCCGCCCCCAGCTTTTAGCCAGCGGCTATGAACAGTTTCACAACATTTTAAACAATACGCTGCTACCTCTTCTCATCAAAGCATAAACTCAGTAGAAACAAATGCTTAACTTTTTTTAATGTATGCATCAATATCTATTTATGTGATAACCACCTACAAAATGCAATTTGTACCTTTGCATCATGATCAACAAATTGTCGGGTTGGGGCGATACCATCGTAGCCATTGCAACTGCCCCAGGTATTGGAGCCATTGCAGTCATTCGTATTAGCGGATCCCAAGCCTTTTCTATCGTTAATGGTATGTTTGCTTCCAAAGATTTGGAACAGCAACCCTCGCACACAGTGCATGTAGGTTTGTTGAGAGAGGGGGCGACCGCCTTAGATGAAGTGGTACTCAATTTGTTTAGAGGCCCTAAAAGTTTTACGGGAGAAGATACCATCGAAATTAGTTGTCATGGCAGCCCATTTGTACAACAATTGATATTGCAAGCATGTATAAAAAACGGCGCCCGTTTGGCAAGAGCAGGAGAATTTACACAACGTGCTTTTTTAAATGGCAAGATGGATCTAACGCAGGCAGAAGCGGTGGCAGACATCATAGCCTCCAATACACTAGCATCCCAAAAAACCGCCTTGCACAACATGCGCGGTGGATTTTCTCAACAGTTGAAAGACATGCGTGAGCACTTGATACAATTTGCTGCACTCATAGAATTGGAACTCGATTTTGCAACAGAGGATGTAGAGTTTGCAGACCGCACCCAATTTTTTCAACTGATAGAAAAAATTGAAACCACCACATTACAACTCATTCGTTCTTTTCAGTTGGGCAACGTCATCAAAAATGGGGTAAGTGTGGCCATCATCGGTAAACCCAATGCGGGCAAGTCTACGCTACTCAATACTTTACTAAACGAAGAGCGCGCCATTGTAAGTGCCATTGCAGGAACCACCCGTGACACCATCGAAGAAACCCTCAACATCAATGGTATTTTATTCAGGTTGATTGACACAGCAGGCATTCGCACCCATAGCACCGATCTCATAGAAAATATTGGCATAGAAAGAAGTTTAGAAAAAATGGCTTCTGCAGATATCGTATTGTATTTGTTTGATGTGAATGAAGAAACAGTAGAAGCATTGCAAATGCAAATCAACAGTTTTGCCGATGCCAACATCCGCTATTTACTTGTTGGCAACAAAGCAGACAAAGCGAGCAATAACGCTGCTTTTCAACAGACTCCCAACATACACTACATTTCGGCCAAAGAAAAGCAGGGCATTGTTGAGCTCAAAGAAATGCTGTACAACAGCACAGTGAGCATCGATGCTGTTTCAGAAGATACCATTGTGAGCAACACGCGCCACCACGAAGCCCTGTTGCAAGTAAAGCAATCGCTCTTTGACATTCGCAACGGACTTGAGCAACAACTCTCTGGCGATCTCCTCGCTTTAGACATTCGCCGCTGCCTGTACTACCTCGGTGAAATTACTGGTGAAATAAACAACGAGGATAAGTTGGATTATATATTTAGTAAGTTTTGTATCGGAAAGTAAAATAAAATCAAGAAGCGCCCTTCGATTACGAACTGGCCAAGCAAAAAGTAAAGGAGTAACTCCGTAGTGGTAAATCCTTATTTGGTAAATAGAGAGTAATCCTTTTACAAAGCACTAAGACTTGTTGTTTCTTTACAAATGAACATAGGAGCAATATGATAGCCATGTATTAGATTTTTGCAAACCAGTGAAAGTAACCTTTCTGCTGAAAAGAAAAAATGCTAAAGGTTAAAATTTACTTTTCCAATACTTCCAAATAATGACCATGGCCAATGTATCTAATTTGCAATATTGTAATAAACTGTTTTTAATCTTTATTTTTTTGTTATCATCCGCTTTTGCAAAACCATACATCATGTCTTGGTAAGCTCTCATGGCAGCCCCACCATTTTTTACCACATAATCTATGCTGTCAGTACCTGTCGAGTCATTCATTTCATCATCGAAATCATCAGATGGGGGAAAGCCGAGGTCGTCAAAATCAATCTTCGGTAGAGAATAGTATGGATCTTGAACAATCCCATCTTCTTTTTTGTACAAATTTAAACCATCACCAAAATTGGTTAGCCAACTAACAATGTCTGCAGATTCCGATTCATTTAAAATGGCTGGTAGGGTTGGTTTAATAGAACTTTTACCTTTGGTGTAAGGATGGAAATAATATTTTTTACTTAATTTTTCCATATCACATATCCAACTCTGGTCTTCTTTATCCGTATCTCTCCAACGCAGAAGCCAAAGTTGCATTTGGTCGGTAATTAAATCAACATCACCTATTCCATTGTTTTGATAATGCTCATATTGCAATAATATTTCCTTGAGTACTGTTTTCTCATAAGTAGACCATATCAATATTGTTCCTGCATCTTTTAACAAATTATACAAAGAAGCTGCAAACTTAAAATTTGGAAATTCATCGGTTGTGTTGATCCATTCATGGTGAACAGGCTCAGTATTTTCATTTGCCACAATATGGCACGACCATTGGTAAGCAACAAGTTCGTAGGGGCGCATGTGTTGGTGATATGGCAATGCCATGCGTGAACATTCAAAATCAATAAAGTACAAAGGATATTGTAATGGCTCAATAAATGCTTTAAGTTCATCGCTGATTTTTTCCTTATTAATGTGTTTTTGGTTATAAGGGCGAGCGTTGTAACTTAGATCACCCTTGGCATTTCTGAACAATTCATCCGGAATATCCTGTATAGCAATTTTACTTTGACCAATTAGACTGTCTAATTCTTGCTTCTTCGCATCTCCTTTAAATATATTTCCAAACTGATAAAGATCAAATATATGATTGGGATGAGAAGCCAGTTCACCCCAACATTCGTTAAAGCCATTTTTTTCAGACTTGTCATCTTTTATACGAAACTCACAGCTTTTACATTTACCATCTAGCTTTACAGGAAATGAACTTGCGCTAAATCCTTCATTCATATAAGTCAGCATCTCCTTGGACCTATTTTCGATGATGGATAGATTTGAATTAACAAAATTCGAAACATCTACTCTGACCATTATTTTATCCTTTAGTAAGAGATCTAGTTCTCCATTAAATGTGACATCATAATTTTTAAACCCGCTACTAGTTGTTTCCATCTTTTCAATGGAGAATAAACCATTGAGACCTTCAATATTTGTAGAAGCGGCCTTATCGGGCAAAAACAAAAAAGGACTAATTGAATGGTTAGGATACAATTCTTTTAGTACACTGTATTGAAAAGTCACATCTTCCAAATAAGGCTTAAAAACGTTGGCTACATTTTTCTTTATTGAGCCCGAGGGTTGTTTGTTAAACACATAAGTTTCACTATTCCATGACTTGGCTTTAACTTCAATCAAATTAATTTGATTGCCAATTTTCTCTAGAATATCTACTCTTATATTTTTTCCATCAGTGCATTTAAAGGCGGCTTCGAATAATACAACCTTATCATGTTTAAGCCACGCTGCAGTGTTTTCGTAAATATTAGAATTATGTGTTTTGTCTATATTAATATCTATTCCGCCAGGATATAAAAGTGTAGCCAGCTTTCCCACCATATAACCTCCTTCTGCCAGCATTTCCATAAATTCATCGGTATCAGATGATTTGGGGTAACCAGCTTTCTTATACTTTAGCTTGGTATAACAGTTGGTGGCTAATTTAAATTCAGATTTTGACAGTGTTTGATTCATTAACGAAATAATTGAGGTTATTAATTGAATGCAGGAAAAGTAAAAGTATGTTTTCCGTTTGTAATCTATTTACAAATACAGTTTTTGAAAATTAACCAGTGTTAAAATTAAAATCCTGTATTCCTGTGATGTGTAACCTTAGATAATGTTGGTCCGGAGGCAGGGATCGAACCTGCATGGGATTTTTCAACTAGAAAAAATGCACTTTTCTATAATTTACTTGATTGCCCCGTCCTCTTTAACAAGGATGCGTCTACCATACCCGTCGGTAATATTCCACCACTCCGGCATTGTAAAATAAACAAACAAGATTGTAATCTATTTACAAGGCAGTGTGATCTCAAAAAATATATAGGATAGCGTAAATATTTTAAAAAAATAACCATCTGAGAAAAGAGTGATTGTAAAAAGATTACAATCCTGTCGTCTATCATTGCTGCAAATTATACCAATGATTAAAAAAATTATTTTTGAAAATAATATTGATGACCTTCTATTTGAACATTTAGATTTTGGACCAGCCGATAAAGAGGCATTGCTTAAATTGTTAGGTAGCCAAAAAGAAAATTATATTATGACATATCCATACCATCAGATTTTGTGTATAAAGGATATGGAACTCATTCCAATTATAGTTCAGGCTAGTTTTGAGTATTGTAATGCGATACCACATTTCAACATCAATGCGTTCAAACAATCTCTAAAGCAGTGCAACAACCAAAGCTTTGCAGAAGTAATGTTCATTACCACGATTTATGAAAAAAAATTGATCAATGAATTGACATTCATCAAAAATAAGTTTGAATCAATTTCAGCCATTGATGATTTACTTATAGGCAGCTTTGGTTACCTGGCATTTGCCCACCAACTAGAACAATTGTACTGTATGCTTACCGGGAATAATTATACGGAAGCCGTTAGCTTTAGGAAGGACTGGAACACTAAAAGACCTATTGCCAGGGAATTGGCAAATAATATTTTTGTAAGTCCTAATTTGACCCTAGCAACTCTTTTACAGGAACGTTGCTTGGAAGAAAATCAGTTTGTTTTTAATGCGAATTTTGCTGGCTCATACCAGCTTTGGTCACAACTCATAAAAAATTCAAAATGAGTCAAAAAATAAAGCAAGCTGCAATTTGGGGATTTATAGTAGGTGATGCAATGGGTGTTCCTTATGAATTTATCGACAGGGACGACATGAAGTTAGAGCCTGCTATGGGGATGAAAGCTTTTGGCACACATCATCAACCAGCGGGCACTTGGAGTGATGATACATCCATGATGCTTTGTGTAATAGAAAACATCAAAAACAATGGCTCACCTAAAGATTTGGCAAAATTATTTATACGCTGGTTTGATGATGGCTATCATACAGCTCATGGGGAAGTTTTTGATATAGGAATTACAACCAGAAATGCAATTGTTAAACTTAAAACTGGAATACCAGCCTCAAAATCAGGTGCTACAGATGAATTTTCTGCTGGCAATGGTAGTTTAATGCGCTGTTTGCCATATGCATTTGGAGAAGATTTTAGAAAGTCGATGTATGAAATGATTATAGACAATAACATTACTCATCGATTACCTATTTGTAATGAATGTTGTATGTTTTATGCAAAGGTTATTCAGGCCATCCAACTAGGTAAAGGAAAGGAGGATGCAGTAAGGGCGGGTGCAGCCTTTCTAAAATTTGGTAGACGTATTGTAGATTCGGATGATGATGAAGCAGCTGTAGTTTACTATGCTAAATTCAAAAGGATTTTGAGTGACGATTTTAAATTTTTGCCTGAAGCAGCAATAAAGTCGACAGGTTATGTATTACACACCTTGGAAGCTGCAATTTGGTGTTTCCTTAATACAAATAATTATTCAGAAGCTGTGCTTAAGGCTGTAAATCTTGGAGGTGATACAGATACCATTGCTGCTGTAACCGGTGGCATGGCAGCTGCTTATTATGGAATAGATAATATTCCAAAAGAATGGCTTGAACAAATTGTCAGAAAAAAAGATATAGAAAATTTAATAGCAGTAATTTGACAAAAGAAATTCAATACTACGAACCCATCGGACCACTGCGGTATTTGTTTATGGATAAGGAAGGAAATAGCCGAGTAGGTATATATTTAGATACTCGCTATTGTAAGTATGCTCTTATTTTTTGCTGTTATAAGAACAAATATGTTATGACACCAGCGTACAAGGATATAGAGCTCTATTTCCAAAATAAAATTCCCTTTCGACATCTTGTTAACTCATACCCCTTTAAACATATATCTGGGCAAGTTTTGAGTATGATGGAGCTATTTAAAATCAGATTTTTTATACTTCAATATTTGCCGACAACAGTTTATTCAAAATCAAGAAGTATCCTATATCCGAACTTTTATTATGTGTGGAATGAATACACAATCAATTTACCTGTTGAAAAACAAGTAATTATAAAAATGTAAGCAATGAAAAGAATTTATTTATTATTGGTGATCACTCCACATTTTTCAACAGGCCAACAAGTACCTACGAAAAAAAATAAGCAAACAAATGAACTGCTATCCAAATTAATTAGAAGAAACAATAATAGAGAGGATAGCGTAATTCATAAAGCTGTTTTAAAAACACTTGACAGTTTAAGGGCCCACGGATATTTAAAAGATAAGAAATAATGAGCGCTACAAATACAACTGACCTATCCTAACTATAGCTCCTTGCTTTTTCAGTAAATGAATGCTGGATAATGTTTGATTGGTTGCTTTTCACCCTTACGGGATACGTATTAATGGAATGGATAATGAGGGTTGGTTTTGGAAATTAATGACTTATTCCATGTGACGCACGTAAGCATTTTGTATTTCTATCCTTGCTTTATAAATACATTAAAAGCTGTCTTCTAATTCCCCCTCCTCATATCATTCACCAACTAAATTTTTTATTATGTTCAATTTAGATCAACTACGAATCCTGTTTTATGACTACACTAAATATTGATGCCAAGGCGCAAATAGAATTGTGATTTTATTTAAAAATATTTTGCTAATCATCTAAATACTAAAACTACGTTTATGTCAATATTCATAAAAAAACGAATTAAAATTATCGTGATTTTGATAGGAGTTGTTGTAGGAATATCATTAATCTGCCTTCAACAATACCTCTGCCATAGAGATGGTATTACCATCATAAACATGGTTTCCTTCATGATTCTGCACTATATGTGGTTTGATATTACTCTAGACCTATTAAAGCGTAAAAGTGATTAATTTTTAG
>JBBEBH010000051.1:0-14834 GCA_040882445.1 Ferruginibacter sp.
CCATCGGGTAAATTACCAATGACTTTCCCACGCTCAGAAGGGCAGCTTCCCATTTATTATAATCACATGAATACAGGCCGACCTGGGCCTAAGACAGATGTGTTTTGGTCCCATTATTCAGACGAAAGCAACAAGCCTCTTTATTCTTTTGGATATGGCCTCAGCTACAGTAAATTTGAATACGGTGAACTACAAATAGACAATAGTAACCCTTTGGCGATCAGGGTTTCAGTAGATATTAAAAATATAAGCAAGTTGGGTGGAGAAGAGGTTGCGCAGTTATACATCAGAGATAAGTTTGCTTCTGTTGCACGTCCGGTTAAAGAATTAAAAGGCTTTGAAAAATTTTTCCTTGCTCCAGGTGAAAAGAAAACAGTTGGCTTTTTACTTACAGATGAGCTGTTAGGCTTTTTTAACAACGATGGTAAATTCATTGTTGAGCCAGGTGAGTTTGATGTGATGATTGGAACTAGTTCGGATGAAGGTTCTAAAGGAACTTTCTGGTACAAGTAATAAAGGATTCAAAAATATTAAAAAAGTAAAAAAAGTTTTGATTTTGCTGTTCGTTAGCTATAGCATTTTTTATAATTGTAAGTGAATGGGATGTTATCAGATATCATTGTATCATTGGTGTAATTTGATTGGGCAATGAACTCTTGCAAAATTCTTCTCTTATGAAAGATGATATTATAATTTTATTTATTCTTCAATCAGCTTAATGCCTGTTTTCTCTAAATTAATTTTTTTCTCCCTAAATAAATTACCCACCGTCATTTTAAACGTTTTTTTACTCATGCCAAAAAACAAGTAAATTTCTTCCGGATCCGATTTATCATGGTAGGGCAGATATCCATCATGCTCTTGTAACAATCGTATAATTTTAGCAGCTTCGTCTTCCACCCTTTGATAGCCCGGTTTGCCCGCAGCAACGTCTATTTTATTATCGGGATATATTTTTTTGATAAATCCCTCAAACCGATCGCCCACACCAATGGTTCTGTAAATTTCGTTGTGATGTAACACACCTGTGTGCTGGTTGTTGATGATCACTACATAACCTATATCTGTTCTGCGATAAACAGTGATTTGCACGGTTTCTAAAAGTTGTACCGTTAACACATCATTGCTAAGGGTATTGTCAAATTTTTCGGTGGCTGCAACTCTTCCCGTTTGTTCATCTCTGTAAATTTTTACCAAGTATTCTCCATTGGGTCTCATGCCCACGTGCTGCTGAGAAGTGGGTACAAACAGATCTTTCATCAAACCCCAATCCATAAAAGCTCCCTGTGGCGTTACATTTACTGCTTTTAATTTAACGATATCACCCATTACACCGTATGGTTGTTGGGTTGTGGCTATCAGTCGCTCATCCCCATCATGGTAAACAAACACCTTCAGTTCATCCCCTTCTTTGGTGTTGTTCGGAACAAAACGTTTGGGTAATAAAATTCCTTCCGATCCGTCGTCTAAATAAACCCCAAAGTCAACGGTTCTAACCACTTTTAACGAATTGTATTCACCTGTTTTAACCATGAAAGTTTTTTTGTAGCAAAGATAGGTGAATAGCTGTGCGGTATAAACTAGATTTGCAAACACAGTATTTTATGGTGCTACATTACACAAGTTTTGAGTATTACGACAGTTTTATATGGTACCAATGCCAAAGAAAACAACAATTCAATATTTCGAACTACCTTTAAGCCTTATCAATACAATTTTTTTATTTTGAAGTTTACAGCATTTGGTTTCGACCAACGCCTCATGGAAGGGATCGAAGCCTCTAATTACCAAGACGCTACACCAGTTCAGGAACAAGTTATTCCACATATTTTAGAAGGCAGGGATATCATCGCATCGGCACAAACTGGTACCGGAAAAACGGCCGCATTCCTATTGCCACTTATTCACCGTTTGTTGACCATTCCGCACGATCCCAATGGAATTACTTCATTGGTGATTGTACCTACTAGAGAACTCGCCGTGCAAATAGAGCAGCACCTAGAAGGACTATCGTATTTTACTTCTGTAAGCTCCATCGCTGTGTATGGTGGTGGCGATGGCCAGGCATTTGTACAGGAAAAAAAAGCACTGAGCACTGGGGCAGATATAGTAGTTTGCACACCGGGTAAAATGATGAGTCATATCAAAATGGGGTATGTAAAACTCGATTCTCTTCAATATTTGGTGTTGGATGAAGCAGATAGAATGTTAGATATGGGCTTCTTCGACGACATCATGTTTATCCTCGATCATCTTCCAACAAAGCGCCAAAATCTATTGTTTTCTGCTACCATGCCGCCCAAAATAAGGGCAATGGCGAAAAAAATATTACACAACCCCAAAGAGATAAACATCTCGCTGAGCAAGCCACCAGAAAAAATTGTACAACAAGCGTTCTTGGTATTCGAACCTCAAAAAATACCCTTGATTGTTCATTTGCTCAAAGAAAAAAATTTTAAAAAAGTAGTCGTTTTCTGTAGCAGCAAACTCAATGTAAAACAACTCACCCGCGATCTCAAACGCAACGGCATTGATGCTGGCGAAATACACAGTGATCTAGAGCAAGATAGCAGAGAAGAAATATTGATGCATTACCGTAGTGGCCGCCTACCGGTGTTGGTAGCAACGGATATTTTAAGTAGAGGTATCGACATCGACAACATCGATCTAGTAATTAACTTTGACGTACCTCACGATGGTGAAGATTACGTTCACAGAATAGGACGTACAGCAAGGGCCGAAGCAGAAGGAGTAGCCTATACCTTGATCAGCGTAAAAGAACAACGCAAGTTTCATACTATAGAAAAACTGATCGAAAAAGTAGTACCCAAACAAATTATTCCGCAACACCTAGGCGAACAACCCGAATATGCCCCAGCTTCATCACAGGCAAACACACCCCGGCGTGGTTATTACAACAAACGTGGGGGAAGCAGGCATCAATAAAGGCGTTTGTATCGCTTGCTGAAATATATTTGCAAAAAAGATCTTATCAGCGCAACCAACAACATATTGAACAGTCCGGTAGAATATCTTACCGGCATCTCTGCTCAGCGGGGCGAAATGTTACGGAAAGAACTCAACATACACAACTTTAGAGACTTGCTTGAACATTTCCCCATCAGGCACATCGACAAAACAAATGTAGACAACATTGCCAGCCTGCAACAGCAAGATGAATATGCTTATGTTGCGGGTACATTATTGAGTCTTGATTTGTTAGGCGTTGGCAGAGCAAAAAGATTGGTTGGCAAATTAAAAGATAATACAGGTATCATAGAATTGGTGTGGTTTCAGGGCATTTACTGGGTGCAAAAAGTACTGCTGCCCGGGCATAGTTACTTGGCTTTTGGTAAGCTTGGATATTTCATGGGAACCCCACAAATCGCCCATCCTGATATGGAACCTTATACCCAGCAAAAAGCAACAGGCAAAAAGTTTCTGGAACCAATATATCCTTCTACAGAAAAATTAAAAGCCCGCGGATTAAACGGTGCAGCAATAGGCAAAATCATGCTGGAGATGCTGCAAAAAATTCAACCCAAAGACCTTGAAGAAAACCTTCCTTCTTTTATACTTAACAGTTATAAACTGATGGGCAGATTTGATGCAAACAACCAAATTCATTTTCCTATTTCAGAATCCAGTTACCTAAAGGCCTTACGTCGTTTGAAGTTTGAAGAGTTGTTTTATGCTCAAATGCGGATCAATCTGATCAAACTGCAAAGGCACCGTTTTAGCAAGGGTTGGCTTTTTGATAAAGTGGGAGATTTGTTCAATACTTTTTATAAAAATTATTTACCATTTGAATTAACCAATTCACAAAAAAATGTACTGAAAGAAATTCGAAAAGATACTGCTAGTGGCAAACAAATGAACCGACTGCTGCAAGGAGATGTTGGCAGTGGAAAAACAATGGTAGCATTGCTGAGCATGCTCATCGCTGCCGATAATCAGTTTCAAAGCGTGTTAATGGCGCCTACCGAAATTTTAGCTCAGCAACATTTTATTAGTATAACTGAATATCTCAAAGACCTATCAGTAAAAGTAGCAATACTAACAGGTTCTACACCTATCAAAAAACGAAGAGAGATCATGCAAGGTTGCGCAGATGGTAGCATTCAAATATTGTTAGGCACTCATGCTGTAATAGAAGACAAAGTTATATTTCTACATCTTGGTTTTGCGGTAATTGATGAGCAACATAAATTTGGCGTTGCTCAACGATCGCAACTCTGGAAAAAAAATACCCTCCCTCCACATATTTTGGTAATGACGGCCACTCCCATCCCTCGCACACTAGCACTCACTGCCTACGGCGATCTAGATTACAGTGTGATGAATGAGCTGCCCCCTGGTAGAAAACCAATTAGCACCATTCATCGCTTTGAACAAGCCCGTCCGTCTGTAATGGATTTCATCAAAGAACAAGTACAAGACGGAAGGCAAGCTTATATCATTTATCCACTGATTGAAGAAAGTAGCAAGCTTGATTATGAAAACCTGATGAAAGGTTACGATGAAGTAAAATCATTTTTTCCAGAACCCAAGTATTGGATCAGTATGGTGCATGGCAAACAAGACTCAGCCATGAAAGAAGCCAATATGCAACGTTTTGTAAAAGGCGATACCAACATCATGGTGAGTACTACTGTAATTGAAGTGGGCGTAAACGTACCCAATGCTTCTGTAATGGTGATTGAAAGTGCCGAAAAGTTTGGACTTTCTCAGTTACACCAGCTTAGGGGAAGGGTAGGGCGTGGAGCCGAAAAAAGCTATTGTGTTTTACTCACCGGCCAAAAACTTACTAGGGATGCTAGGGAGCGACTTAAAACAATGGTAGCCACCAACGACGGCTTTAAAATTGCTGAAAAAGATCTTGAGATCAGAGGGCCTGGCGAAATAGAAGGCACTCGCCAAAGTGGTGCTTTAAACTTTAAGTTGGCCAGCATAGTCTCAGATAAAGTTATGTTGGAAGTGGCAAGGTCTGCGGTTGAAAAAATACTTGAAAATGACCCAGATCTAACATTGGCCGAAAATTTGCTGATTCAAAAGTTCATGCAAGAACAAAAGCACAAAACGGGTTGGGGTAAAATTGCTTAAATATTTGTGAAATAGTTAAATACTTATTAAAAATTTAAAACCACCAAACAATCAGATTGTGAATTACGTTTTTATTTCTTAAATTGTAAATAAATAGTTACTTGAGAAAATTACTTGCCAAACAACAAATTCTTTTTCTACTGATCTTCTTTACTATTTCAGTACTAAGTAGTTATGCACAAATGGAGTTTGTAGAGAACAAAGGACAGTGGGAGCAAGCAGTTCAGTTCAAAGGCGACTTTAAAACAGGCGCCTTCTTTCTAGAAAATAAAGGTTTTACGGTGGTGATGAATAAGCCAGCAGATGTGCAGCGGTTGTCTTCATTTATGCACGGTCATGAAAACCCAGCAGCTGGTGAAACAAAACAAAAAATTGGCAAGCTTAAAGATACCATCGTGGTGCAATCCTTTGCCTATAAAGTAAAGTTTCTGGGAGCTGCTGCCAACGCAGTCAAAATACCCGACAAAGCTTTACCAACCTATAACAACTACTTTCTGGGCAATGAACCCTCTAAATGGGCCAACGGATGCAAAATATTCCAGGCAGTTACTTACGAAAATATTTATCCCAATATCAACATTCGATACTACAGTGACGGCAACGCCCTTAAGTATGATTTTATAGTAAAACCAGGTGGCAACCCCGATTATATAGCTATGCAATACGACGGGCCAGATAAGATTTTTGTAAGAGATAAAGAATTGATCATCGAAACACCTGTAGGTGTGGTAAAAGAATTATTTCCTTACACGTATCAAACAGCATTGGGAAAAAAACAGGAAGTAGCATGCAAATTTGTGGTAAAAAACAATGTTGTTACTTTTAAATTGAATGATTACGATCCTGCAGCCACTCTCATCATTGATCCATCGATTATATTTTCTTCTTTCACCGGAAGCACTGCAGATAACTGGGGTTACACCGCCACACCCGGACCAGACGGAAGTTTTTTTGCAGGTGGAATCGCTTTTTCATCCGGTTTCAGAGTATCTCCCGGAGCATTTCAAACTGCATACGGAGGGGGTGTAGATGAAGGGGGTATTGGTGGGTACGATATGGCTATTTTTAAATTTAGTGCAAACGGTTCTAGCAGAGTGTACGCAACCTATCTTGGGGGTTCTGCCAACGAGCAACCCCATAGTATGATCTCAGATCCACAAGGCAATTTAGTGATAGCAGGCAGATCTAATTCAGCCAATTATCCTAGAACACTACCCCTACAAGGTGTAGGAGGTCAATATGATATTATAATCACAAAATTAAATGCAGCTGGAACTGCTTTGATTGGCTCTGTAAAAATTGGAGGTGCGGGAGATGATGGAGTGAACATAAGGAGTAAATATCCTTTCACCACCCCGTCTGCGTTGAGCCTGCGAAGAAATTACGGAGATGATGCTCGCAGTGAAGTTATTCTGGATAACAACAACAATGTAATCTTGGTATCGTGTACACAATCGCCTGTAATGCCCTTAGCCAATGCCGTGCAGCCCTTATTCGGAGGCGGATTGCAAGATGGTTATATCGTTAAACTTAATCCCAATCTTTCTAATATCTTATTTGCTACATTCTTTGGTGGTACCTCCGATGATGCTTGCTTTGTAGCTAGTATAAGTCCAACAACAGGCGATTTGTATGTTGGCGGCGCAACCAATAGCAATAATCTTCTCGGCCTTACAGGCAGTGTAATAGATAACACTTTCAATGGGGGTGATGCCGATGGGTTTATCACACAATTGCGAAGCGATGGATCAGCTATTATCAGAACTACTTACCAAGGTACTACAGGAGTGGATCTGGTTTACGGGCTCAAATTCGACAGGGCTGGTTTTCCGTATATTATGGGTACCACTACTGGCAATTGGACGGTATTAAACGCAGCATTTAGCGATGTTTATCCAGCAGGTGTTAACGCCAAACAATATATCAGTAAGCTTCAACCCGATTTATCGGCTTATGTATATTCTACCGTTTTTGGCACCAATTCAACCGTTCCAAATATTTCTCCAGTTGCTTTTTTGGTAGATCGGTGCGAAAACGTATATGTTTCCGGTTGGGGCGGTGGTATCAATGTTCAACAAATGTATACCACAGGTAGTACCAATGGATTGGCTTCGGTTGCACCACTTCCTGGAATTCCTCCAGCTGATGGAAAAGATTTTTACTTTTTTGTAATGGAAAGAAATGCTGCCAGTCAATTGTTTGGATCTCATTTTGGACAAAACGGCGGGCTTGGCGATCACGCAGATGGGGGTACTAGCCGCTTTGATGAAAACGGAATTATCTACCAGGCTGTTTGTGCCAACTGTACCGGAGGCGCCATTTTTCCGACTACGCCTGGCGTTTGGGCAAGCACGAATGGCAGCAGCAACTGTAACCTCGCCGCCATTAAAATTGAAATGAATTTTGCTGGCGTTGGTGCTGGTCTTCAAGCATCTATTAACGCTGTTAAAAACGACTCTATAGGTTGTGTGCCGCTGCGGGTTGATTTTGCAGATACTCTTTTATTAGGAAAAACATTTTACTGGAATTTTGGAGATGGCTCTCCACAACAAATTACAACGGTAAGATCCATATCCCATGTGTTCACTAGCATCGGGGTGTACAGGGTTCGTTTGATTGCAGAAGACAGTTCTACTTGTAACATCAGAGATACCGCTTATGTAAACATTAGAGTAGGCGACAACGAAGTAGTGCCCAATTTTACCTTTACAAAAGTACCTCCCTGCGCAAGTTTGACTATGCAGTTTAATAATACTTCCTTCAACGCTGGTGGTACCGCATTTGGTCCAAAAACCTTTGTTTGGGATTACGGTGATGGTTCGCCCAGAGACACCGCAGGGCTCAATCCACCAAGAATTCACTCCTATGCGGCCCCTGGAACTTATATGGTAACGTTATACGTAATTGATACAAACTTTTGTAACGTTCCAGATACCATCACACAACAAATAAGGCTCAATCCTTTGGTAAGGGCTCAGTTCAACACCTCAGGAACAGGTTGTGCGCCCTATCAAGCAATATTTGAAAATACATCCTTGGCAGGTACCGATTTTATATGGGACTTTGGAGACGGAAATACATCAACGGTAGTTAACCCCACCCATTTGTATGCCAACCCAGGCACTTACAATGTTCGTTTGATCGCAACAGATTCGAGTACTTGTAATATTAAAGACACTTCTGGCTTTTTTACGATTCAGGTGTTTTCTAAACCCACCGCATTTTTCAATTGGGCCCCCAATCCACCCATAGAAAATACCCCAGTGCGATTCACCAATTTATCTATTGGTGCCAATAGATACCTGTGGAATTTTGGAGATGGTAGCAGCTCTACATTGGCCAGTCCAACTCACCAATACCCAGCTACCGGCACCTACATTGCTCAATTGATTGCTTATAACGCAGCCGATTGTTCAGATACTTTTAATTTGGATGTGAATGTAATTATACTACCCCTGCTAGATATTCCCAATGCCTTTACTCCAGGCCAGCCTGGTATAAATTCTATTATCAAAGTAGAAGGTTTTGGTATTGGTAAAATGAACTGGCGCATTTACAACAGATGGGGACAATTGGTATTTGAATCGGCCAGTAAAAATATTGGATGGAACGGAACTTTTAAAGGGAAACTACAACCAATGGATGTGTACACTTATACGCTAGATGCAGAATTTACTGATGGTACCAGTTTGCGAAAAACAGGAGATATTACCCTACTTAGATAGAAAAACGAGTTTGTTATGAATACGGTAGGAAAGCTTTTACTGGGATGGATTTGCCTGCAAAGCAGCACTACGATGTATGCTCAGGATCTTCACTTTTCTCAATTTTTTAACTCTCCATTAGCTACCAATCCTGCTAACACCGGATTTATTCCCGACGCTGATTTTAGAGTCGGAGTTCAATATAGAAATCAATGGAGCTCTGTAATGACTGTACCTTACAAAACTACTAGTGCTTTTGGTGATGCTCAATTGTTCAGAGACAAATTAGAAAATGGTTGGCTGGGAGTAGGTGGCGTAATTTTAAGCGATGTTGCCGGAAGTGGTAGTCTAAGTTCAACAAAAGTATACGGTTCTGTTGCCTACCACCAAATGTTGGGTAACAGTAGTTTATTAAGTGCAGGATTTAACTTAGGGTACGCCCAAAAAAGAATTGATCCATCTAGGCTTAAATTCCCAGATCAGTTTGACGGTAAATTTTTTGATAGCAACATTCCTACTGCGGCAATTCCTTTGGTAAACAATGCCAGCTATTTTGATATGCAGGTTGGAATGAATTATGCCTATTTCCCTCAAGAAAATATTTACATCAATGCGGGTTATTCTATTCACCACGTAAATAGACCCCGTGAAACTTTTTTTGGCGACAATACCGAAAATGGTATCATTCCCATGCGTCATATTGGTTTTGTAAATGCCATTCTTAAAGTGAACGAAAAAGTAATTATTAGTCCAAATATTTATTTTAATACACAGGCAAAAGCTACCGAATTAACAGGCGGCCTACTCGCTAATTACAACCTTAGTGCCGCGGGCGAAAAACAATTGATAGCAGGCCTCTACTATCGGCACAAAGATGCCGCTATACCCATGCTAGGCTTTGAAGTAAACTCTCTGCGTTTTACTTTTAGTTATGATGCAACGGTTTCTAATCTCAACAATTTTAATAGTTACAGAGGTGCTAGCGAATTTACTTTAATCAAAAAAGGATTCTATCCTCAAAGTAATAATCGGCAATCAATGTGCCCTAGTTTTTAATTTTACTCCACAATAAATTGTTGTTGGAATTTATTACCGATTTTTGCTTAAAATATCATCTATGACTGTACATTTAATTCATGATAAATTATTGGAGCCGCTGGCTATGTTCAAAGCTATTTTGGGAGAAGCGCATGTTTTTACCGATGAAGAAAGCCTTAACCATTATGCACACGATGAAACAGAAAATCTTCATTTTTTACCCGATATAGTCGTAAAACCAATTACCGCTGAAGAGCTTAGCGCTGTGATGAAAATTTGTAACGAAAGAAAAATTCCTGTTACCCCTCGTGGTGCAGGAACAGGTTTGAGCGGAGGTGCACTCCCCCATTTTGGCGGAGTACTGGTTTCCTTTGAACGTATGAACAGTTTTGAAATTGATGAAAGAAACCTTCAATTGATTACAGGGCCTGGTGTAATTACGGAGGTATTGCAAAACGCTGTAAAAGAAAAGGGATTATTTTATCCACCTGATCCGAGCAGCAGAGGTAGTTGTTTTATTGGTGGAAATATTGCGGAAAACAGTGGCGGCCCCAAAGCTGTGAAATATGGAGTGGTAAAAGATTATGTGCTTAATTTACAGGTAGTTTTGCCTACCGGCGAAATCATTTGGACAGGTGCCAATGTACTCAAAAATTCTACTGGTTATAATCTTACACAATTGATGGTAGGCAGCGAAGGTACCCTTGGATTGGTGACCAAAATTGTGCTCAAATTAATTCCCCATCCCAAGTTCGACCTGCTGATGCTGGTTCCATTTCGCGATTTAGAAAAAGCGGGCGAAGCCGTAAGTGCTATATTTAGAGCAGGATTTATACCAAGTGCATTGGAGTTGGTAGAGATTGATGCACTTAAAATTGTGAGCAGTTTTGTAGAAAGTACCGCTGTTCCCGTTAGTGACGATATCGCTGCGCACCTCATCATTGAAGTTGACGGCAATCACCTCGAAACTTTAATGGCAGAAATGGAAGCCATTGCAGAATTACTTGTACAATATGACTGCGGCGAAGTATTTTTTGCCGATGATGCACAACAAAAAGCTGAGCTTTGGAAATTGCGTAGAAGGGTAGCGGAAGCCGTAAAACTTGCTGGTTATACCATTGAAGAAGATACTGTAGTACCTAGAGCAGAACTGCCAGCACTTATTAGAGGCGTAAAGGAGTTGGGCAAACAATATGATTTTGATGCGGTGTGCTATGGCCATGCTGGCGATGGCAACTTGCATGTTCGAATAAAAAAAGAAGGAAGTATTTTTAGCTTAAACAACCAACACGTGATTCCTGCACTACGAGCACTTTTTGTATTAGTTAAAAAATTGGGCGGCACCATTAGTGGTGAGCATGGAATTGGCTTAATTCAAAAAGAATATATGGATATTGTTTTTGATGATGCACAACTCAATATCATGAGGGGCATTAAAAAAACTTTCGATCCAAATAATATTCTAAACAGCGGAAAAATATTTGATTAATAAACTAGTACCCATGAAAAGAAAAATTTTGATATTTCTTCTTTTGATCACCACCTCTACCACATCATTGCTGGCTCAAGATGAATACGTAGATGACAGAAAAGGGGAATTTAAAAAAGAAAATCTTTTTACAGGGGGGAGTGTAAACATATCATTTGGTAATCGCATTACTGCGCTGGGTATTAGTCCACACTTTGGTTATAGCGTCAATAAATATTTAGATGTGGCAGTCTCTGTGGGCTATAACTACATATCTCAACGAGATAATATTTTGTTGGGCGATAAGCTTCGCCAAACAGTGGTGGGTCCGGGTGGATTTGTACGGTTGTTTCCGGTTAATTTTTTATTTGCACAAGCACAGTTCGAATATAATTTTATCAAATTAAAATACATCGCACCCCCCAATAGTGGCCCCCTAAACGAAAAATACAGTGATGAGGTGAGCAGCATCTTAATAGGCGCAGGCTATGCAGGCGGCAGGGCTCCCGGGAGTAACACGTATTTTTATTTTTCTATTTTATGGGATGTTGCCAACAATCAAAATTCTCCTTACAAAGATGAGTTTAACCGAACTATTCCAGTAATTAGAGCTGGTTACAACATTGCACTTTTTCAGGGTAAATTCTCAGGTAAGCGCTAAAGAAAAGATAGCAATTCCTCTGGATTGTTGAGCATCGTGATTTTTTCTTCAGGATCGCCATATAAAAATTGCTCCTGCATCATTAGTTTGATGTGCGCCATTAAGTGATTGTAAAAACCATCTGTATTTAAAAAAAATATTTTTTTGTTGTGAATGCTTAATTGGTTCCACGTGAGCATTTCAAACACTTCATCCAACGTACCATAACCACCCGGCAAAATAATAGCGGCATCACATTTTTCATATAACATTTGTTTTCTGATATGCATCGTTTCTACCACATGCAGTTCGCTAAGTCCATTATGCTGGTGTTCCCATTCTACCAGTACCCTAGGTATGATGCCAATTACTTTACCTTCGTTTTCCAGAGCTGAATTAGCCACCGCAGCCATCAGTCCTTTATTTCCTCCTCCATAAATCAAGGTAATATGATTCAGCGCAAGTAATTTACCTAGTGCCATAGTTTGCCTTTCAAAATTAGGATTGGCACCCGTTTTACTGCCGCAAAAAACCGCAATGGCTTTGATACTGTTCATTTATATAATTTATACGGTAAAGGGAAAACATTTTTCTTTATCTTCAAAAATTATTATTACCATCAATAATTTCCTAAAATGTAATTATGTCTCCAGTTGTTTTGTTTTCATTTGTAATAGGCTATTTTATTTTATTACTTGGTGTAGCTTGGTACACCTCCAGAGGTTCTAACAACGAATCCTTTTTTATCGGTAACAAAAAAAGCAATTGGATGCTGGTTGCTTTCGGTATGATTGGTACTTCTCTGAGCGGCGTTACGTTTGTGAGCGTGCCAGGTGGAGTTGCAACTGGCAATTTTTATTACTATCAAATTGTTATAGGGTATCTATTTGGTTATCTCACCATCGCCTATGTATTACTTCCGCTCTATTACAAAATGAACCTTACTAGTATTTACAGTTATCTTGAAAATAGATTTGGAGTAAATGCGCACAAAATCGGGGCTTCTTTTTTTATTCTTTCCAGATCTGTTGGAGCTACGGCTCGTCTATATTTGGTGATTAATATTTTGCAATTATTTATTTTAGACAAGCTGGGCGTACCTTTTGTTGTTACTACTTTCGTTATACTATTGATGATTTTACTGTACACTTTTGAAGGGGGTGTTAAAACCATCATTTATACAGATACCCTTCAAACTTCGGGTATGCTTATTGGTTTAGTAGTATGTATCATTGTTATTATAAAGGCGTTGGGCACAGATTTTTCCGGGGCATTACAAATGATGAACGCCAAAGGATATACACAAGTGTTTAACACAGACGTAAAGTCTGGCTCCTTCTTCCTAAAGCATATTATTGGAGGTATGTTCATCGCCATTGCTATGACTGGGCTGGATCAAGAGATGATGCAAAAAAACATTAGCGTCAAAAACTTGAAAGACTCACAAAAAAATATGATGAGTTTTACAACTATATTGATGGTCGTTAATTTTTTATTTCTTTTCCTAGGTGGTATATTATACCTGTACGCATCCGCCAATAATATTAAAACGGCTCCAGATGATTTGTTTCCTACCATTGCTCTTAGCGATGCATTCAGCGGCACCATCGGGATATTATTTATCATTGCCCTCATCTCTGCATTGTTTCCAAGCGTTGATGGCGCCATCACATCTTTAACATCCTGTTTCTGTATAGATATACTCGGACTCAACAAAACCAACGATACCGAGAAAGCAAAAAAAAGAACTAGGCTAAAAGTTCATTTTAGTTTTGCTGCCATATTTTTTTTATTGGTACTTGTTTTCAAATTTATTAACGATAAACTCATCATCGATTTTATTTTAAAATTTGCAGGCATTACTTACGGTCCTTTACTAGGGTTATTCGCCTTTGGTATTTTTACCAAACGTTCATTAAAAGAGAACCTCATTTGGCCAGTTTGTATTATTGCGCCGGTACTCACTTTATTATTAGACATGCTCAGCAGTCCTAAATGGTATGAAACCAAGCTTCATATGAAACTAGCATTAAATGACTTATCAGATAGCATCTTTAACGGGTATATTTTGGGTAATGAACTTATCTTGATCAATGGCTTCATCACTTTTATGGGATTGTTTTTCATCTCTAAAAAGGCATAAAGATCTTTAAATATGGAATTAGTTTCACCACAAGCAGAATTGTATGCAGCCTATATTTCTTCGCCATTGGATACACTGCTACAAGAGTTGTACGACCATACACTATCACAACACAAACATGCCCACCTGCTGAGTGGAGCTGTACAAGGTAAATTTTTAGAATTTTTCAGTAGGGCAGTAAGCCCTACTAAAATTTTAGAGGTAGGTACTTTCACCGGCTTTAGTGCATTGTGTTTAGCAAAAGGGTTAAAGCCTGAGGGTGAATTACATACTATTGAGATTCGTGATGAAGATGCCAACATCGCTTCTAGCTATTTTAACAGATCTTTATATGCATCACAAATAAAACTGCATCTCGGTAATGCTATTGAAATCATTCCTCTACTTGATCACTCCTGGGACCTGGTTTTCATCGACGCCGACAAAGTGAACTATATTCAGTATTACGAGTTAACTTTGCAACAATTAAAACCTGGCGGCTGGATAATTGCCGACAATGTACTTTTTCATGGGCAGGTACTAGAAGACGAAGTAAAAGGAAAAAATGCTTTGGCCATTCATCATTTTAATGAACATGTTAAAAAAGATGATCGAGTAGAACAGGCGTTGATCAGTTTGCGAGATGGGTTGTTATTTATCAAGAAAAAGCATCACACACAATGAAAGCCATTCTTTGCGCCACCTTATTTTTTTTGATGGGCCATGTTGTAGCACAACGCATTACCCCCCAAGAATATA
>JBBEBH010000052.1:0-14379 GCA_040882445.1 Ferruginibacter sp.
GCTATAATTATTCACCACTGGCGCAAGTGTTTGCCCTTAGCCGGCCACTTGTGCCTACTAATTCTGCCGGTCTGTGACCGGATTTCAAAAAAAACGGAATCCTAAAACATCGCTATTCATTTGAGCATTTGTGATACTAACTCCGCACACAGTAAGGCAGAATTATAAGGTCACAGGTGACCCTATCGGAACACCTGCCCCAGTATGATAGGCAATGATGTTGCATCGGCTGCATCGGCAGCGGCTAGTAGTGCGGCGGTAATGGCTGCAACTTAACTACCTTATATTTAAAAAAATTTGAATTTTACCATTCATCCAGTGTTATTCTTGTTCGGTTTGCACCAACACTTTTAGGCGCTCAGACAAGGTCTGCAACCGCAGATTAAGAATATCAGCGTCTTTACTTTCAAGATAAAATTTTTCTAATTCGGCAAGCGATTGGTCTATTTTTTGAATGTTTACACTATTGCCTAGCTCTTTGCTTTGCATCAAAATACTTCTGATTTGTTCATAATTATTTTCATACAGTTTCTGATATTCTTCAAATAGTTTTTGAATACCATACACCATTTCTTTAGATGCTTTGATTGCATCTCCAGGAAATTTAAGTAGGATGGTACTATCTTTTTTTAATACGGTATCGAGTACAGATTTATCGAGGTGCCTAATTTGAAGTTCCTCCAGTGATTTGTATTTAAGTTGTTGACGGCTGATTTGTTTAAACACTACGATAATTAAATCTATCATGTGTTCTCGTATATCGAATTGCAGGGTCTGAAGCTTTATACCAAATGCTTCTATTTTTTTATCTAAATCGTTATTAGACTGGTTTAATTTTTCGTACTGTATAAAATATTTATTCACTCTTACCAAAAAAGAATCTAGGTCATGTTTGCTGATCCGTTTTTCATGCACTGTTAAATTAGCAACCAACCCTAGTACTGATCCTAGTAACCCATTGCTACCAAAAACAATGGCTCCTTGTTGATTTTTTATAGGGTGTTGAATAATAGAGGCGATTACTTCTGAAAACTTGCTGGCATTGGTATTTTTAGCTTTATCTAAAATTGGTTTAAGCGCTGCTTGTATTTCAATTTCTAAATTAAATCCCATTTCGGAGGAAGCAGGATTGTTAAAGGCGGTTATTTTATTTCGGTAATTCTCTTTTCTGATGAGGCTTCCCAAAGAGTTTAACGAGTTGATAGAAGCATCAATAAGGTGTGCGCTCGCCACAAACTTGGTGTGACTGTTTGGCGGCAACATTGCAGCACGACTTACCTGAGTGCTACCACATAATGAGCCAAGGCAACCAAGGTAAAACAGAAGATAGTGTAAGGGTACATTCATACAACATTTTCTATACCATTGCAAAAATTAAATGAAATTAAAAATTGCGACAGTGAGGGGTACAAGAGATTTGATTTTTAATAGGAATTTATAATAACTATAAACAGCCATTTTGATAGTGTAGCCATAAAGCTACTGGCGGCGCTTGTATTTATTGGTTAAATATTTCATACTCACAGGGTCATATACAATGCGCTGGATGCTAAGTCTGGCGATGCCAGAATAATGGCGCACTACCACCCTATAATAAAATCTTGCTACCAATATAGCGATGATGAGGTAGAGAGAGAACCAAATAATGGAAGCTACTGTGGGAACAAATTGGTATTGTAGCAGAAAATTTGTTTGTTTTCCAGCCAATATCGTATTGTTTAAAGCATACCCAAAAATTGGAAGTCGAACTAAAAAATTCATGATTGTTACAAATAGTACATTTCTGGATATTACAAACATGCAACTCAATATAATTCCGATCAAAAATGCAAATACAAAATGATAAGCCATTACCCAGGGGCCAGCCTGTGCCATATACCTAAAAGTATGCATACAGGCAAACAGTACCGAACATATTATAATGGCTTTTTTTACGGAGATTTTATATTCAATCAAAACATAAAATATAAAATTCCTGATTATCATTTCTTCTGCAAAAACGAATAAAAAACAAATGAGTACAAAAAAGGGGAACATCCAAATATTACCGTAATTGTAGTGAAAAAGAGTGTTATAAGAAGAAAACACTACAAAAAGCACGGCGAGTATAATGGGTAGCAGGTATTCTTTATCTCTTAAATGCAGTCTTCCAACTCTTATATAAGTACGGGTTAGGCTGAGCATTGTTGATTGAAAATAAATAATGGCGGCAACAACGCTTGCCAGGTAAGCGGTCATCAACATAGAAAAGAATGGACCAAGTTGAAAAAGTGGTGTTGGGAAACATAAAAATGCTGCCACCACAAAAATTGCAAATCCTAATTTTACATACATAAACTTAATTATCAGGGGTTAATATAAAATGGTTTACTACCGAAAGCATCCTCTACTTTGTTTTGTAAAGGTGTATTGAACATTTTAGGTAAGCACAGGGTAAATCACATTTTTTTATCGGATTTTCCCCAAAATAATTTTTAAAAAATTATATAAGATGAAGGTCATTGGGTTATTTTTTATTAATGATGAAGTTTATACTTGGGGTTAACGCAATTTTTAATACTGGTTAAACGAAATCCTTTTCTAGTTTTCGGATTTTTTTGAGGTAGTACCATGCTAACATAAAAATTGGACTGATGATCAAAAAATACAGAAAAGACGAAAGCAGATTTTCGCTAAAAGTAGTGGGTAATTCGGTTTCAATTGCTCCGGTTTCCACGTATATGAATCTAGAGAATGCGGCTGGTAAATTAACGATGCAGTGAAAAATGCCTGCCAGCCAAATATTTTTTGATAATAGAAAAACGGCGGATAAAAGCAGCCCCATACCAAATGCAAAAGCCACTTGGTTAACGGAAGACCAAACATCGCCATGTTTAGTAAAATTAATGCTATGTATCAGTGCAAATAAAATATTGCTACTGATCAAATTATTATAAATCGGCTTTCCTGCTTTTTGTAATACATAAAAAATATACGCCCTGAAAACGAATTCTTCTCCCAAGGCAGAAAGAAATGTTGCTGTAACAATAAGCGCAATAACGGAAATATCGTGAATACCATGACCAAATATTTTTTGAAAGTATAATACTATATACAGCACAAGGGCGACGAACAAGAGCCATAATATTTTGATGGAACGCAGTTGGATAGGTTGTTGCAATGGATAAGAGGCATTACTTCCTAACTCACGAATCATTTTATAAAGGATAAAACAAAACAACGAGGCCTTGCCAATTTTGAACCACAATGCCTCTGTTGGTGAAAAGTTGAAAATACTGGCAGGAAATGCTAGTATGGCAAAAGTTAGTACCAGTGCAATGATGATTTTTATGTACATATTTTAAAATTTAAAAAGAGAAATACCCTATAAAAAATTACAGGGTATTTTGGTGTTAAAAAAGTTCAAAACTAATTTCACATTCTACAATTTCCCAGCAACTCCAACCCCATTGGGTACAGGCGATACAGGTACCGCCACTTGTACATGGGCAGCCACATTTTTTAAACTTGCAACTAATTTTAACTTTGTTTTCTAATCCCCCATCTTTATCAATTTGGTCTTTGTAAGAAAAACTTTCATCATAGGCAACTTGATTAGACTCCTTGTAAGCTGCATAACCATTTTTGAATTTGCTCAACGATTTTGAGCTATACACCCCATCTCCCCTGATTTTATCGTAGCCTTTACCATCGTCGGCAAATACCAATCCTTGAAAACCAAATCCGGTAGGTAGCGGACTGATTTTTGCAAAGTCGGTGAGGGTAATTTCTGTAGCATAAGTGCTACTTGTTACTGCCCTTGCCGCTGTTTTGGTAAAGGCAATGTTTTGTTGGAGATACTGCTCAGAGATATCTCTTTGTACAATTTTTTGTGCCCCAGCTGTGGCACAAAAGAATGATAAAATCATTCCGAATAAAACTTGTTTCATAATGGTATAATTTTTAAGTTATTGTTGAAAGAGAAATCATAGTTCAACGCTACGTCTTACCTCACTTTTTTTAGGGCAAAGCTGTCAGAGAATATTCAATCCCAAAAAATAGGGTTGGTATTTTACCCATGTTGCTCATTTAACAATCGCTTTTTATAGAGCTTGCGTTTAAACATCCATTTTAAAATAACCAACCCTTGCTTTCTGATGTAAAAATGAAACATTGAACAGCGTAAAAAAAGGGGGACATACACACAAAAAGAGGTGATTTTCCCCGTAAAAGCCCAACAATTAAATACTTGTTTTAATGTACCTAGGTTATATTATTCCTTAAATAGAGCGCTGAAGAAGATGTATTGTAAAAAAAGGTAGCGTGTGCCTGTAATTTGCTAAAAATAGAAGCTTACGCTCTTATGAAGCGGTATCTCCATTTATATTCCTTTAAACATTTGAATATTTTGGACCCTGTATTTTATACATTTTTTTGAATAAAATAGGTACATCTTTTTTGGGAAAGCAGTTGTTCAGCATCGGTATTAAAAAATAATCTGTAAAAAATGTAGCACTTCATTGTTGGCTAAGCGGCTACATGTTAACTTAGCGGCTGAACGCAGGGCAAAACGTATTTTTAAAAAAATTGATCAACAAAAGTTTTTTTATTGTGAATCATATTATTATTTACACAGATGGATCTGCAAGGGGCAATCCGGGCCGCGGAGGTTATGGCGTGGTACTCATAAGTGGCGCCCATAAAAAGGAATTGTCGAAGGGATTCCGCCACACCACCAATAACCGAATGGAGCTTATGGCGGTGATTGCAGGCTTACAATCCTTAAAAGTGAACCATACACCTGTTACCATTTATTCTGACAGTAAATATGTAGTTAACGCTATCAGCATGGGATGGCTAAACAATTGGATTAAAACTAATTTTAAAGGAGATAAAAAGAATCCCGACTTGTGGCGGCTGTACTATGAAACTGCTAAATCATTTCAAATAAAAATGGTATGGATAAAAGGGCATGCCAACAATCTGTATAACAATCGTTGCGATGAACTAGCCACCAATGCAGCGGATGGGAAAAATTTAATTGTTGATGACTGGTATGAGGAAAACGTAGGTTAAACGTTGGCAATTAATAAAAAAAGCTCCCAACCGGAAGCTCCATATAAAATTTTAAAAAAGTTTGTTCAGATTAAGCAATAACATTTTTAAGCACATATTTCTTTAATAGCACATAACCACCAAACAAAACACCACTATACACTACATTAGTGAGTAGGTCATTTTTAAGAAAGGGGATACCTGCGGCGAGGCAGCTCATCCAACCAGAGAAACTTCTGGTGTAGGTAAGAGAAGTATCTAACAACCAAACTGAGCTATTGCTTAGGAAGAAGAACAACAAGGTAGAAAGTATTGAAAACCCAGCAACCACTTGTACGTTTATTTTTTTAATAGCAAAGCCAACAATGGTGATCATACCTAAAATACCATAACCTACCAATTGTCCCCAACCCCAGAAGCCGGCAGCAATGCCACTAACTTCAAAAAGAAAATCGGAAAGGAACATGGCAAATAAAGGCAAAGCAAAAGCCCATTTTTTATCTTTTATAACGGCTCCGCCAAAAAGTGCCATAGCTATTACAGGACTATAAGTAATAGGATAAAACGCCACCCTGCTAATAGCCGCAGCGAGTATTATTGCAATAGCAATGAGTAGTAGGCTTGTATTTTGCTTCATCTGAGAAAGAAATATTTTTACAAAAATAAGCAATAAAGCTTTTAAAAGCACAGCAGATTATTTTATTGTGAGTATCTAAATAAATAGATTGGTTAACTTTAAAACATGGCGAAACACAACGAAACCGGAAAACAAGGAGAAGCCCTAGCAGCTATTTGGCTGGAGGAACATGGATACAACATACTGTATAAAAATTGGCGCCATAAAAACTGGGAAATAGATGTTATTGCAGTTAAAGCCAATCGATTGCACATTATTGAAGTAAAAACCCGCCGATCTACTATTTACGGCTATCCGGAAGAAAATATCGATGAAAATAAAATGCAATATCTCATCAATGCCGCCGAAGAATACATGGAACAGGATGAACGTTGGAAGCAGCTTCAGTTCGACATTTTAGCCATCAGTATTGACAAAAAAGAAATCGAATACTTTTTAATTGAAGATGTATATCTGTGAAATTAAACCCTCGTTACGATTTTAACTGCAAAATCGGGGTTTGATTAAAACAACATGAGTTCTCCTATTTTTTAAGCAAAGTGACTCTGAACATCATTTTTTCAATCATCTTAAAAGTAGCCGGACAATAATCGATATTCTGTTTGTGTACATGGGCATAATCGCTCCATTTTTGTTTGCTAAGATGGGGAAATCCGGCACAATCTACAGGCCTAATTTCGTAAATGGAGCATTTGTTATCGGTAAGATTGAGAAACTGACAGGGCTGTTTAACGTTAACTAAATCTTTGTTTTTGTCTACTTCAAGCCATTGCTTTTGAAATTCTTCTGGGGTTTGGTTGAAGTGTGTTGAGATTCGTTTTACATCTTGTTTGGTAAAAGTTGGCGTCATTTTTTTGCAGCAGTTAGCGCAGCTCATACAATCTACTTCTTTCCAAACTTCTTTATCAATAATTTTAGTAAGCTTGTTGATGCCCGGTGGTGGGTTCTTTTCGGTTTTGTTTATAAAGCTCCTAAATGATTTTCTGTAGAAGGAAAGCTTTTTTTTGAAAGAGCGAAAGTTAACCGATTGCATGAGTTTGGTTGAATTGAAAAAAGTATTTGTGTCACGAAAATAATGTTTAATTAAATTGTACCATCAAACACTTCAAGAAGATTTAAAAAATTATGTGGGAGCCGTATAAAAAAGGATTCAAGGCCTGGTTGCAACTCGAAAAGTCTTTATCGGATAACTCCGTTGAAGCTTATGTGCATGACATAGAATCGCTCACCAGTTTTTTACAACAAGCAGGTACCCATAAAACACCAGCGGAAATAAATTTAAAAGACCTTGAACAGTTTGTGCAATGGATACATAGTTTAGGCATGACGGTAGCATCGCAAGCCCGCATGATTAGCGGGTTACGCAGCTTTTATAAATATTGTTTACTAGAACAGATCGTTCGTATAGACCCTACCCTTTTGTTGGAAGCACCTAAGATGCAGCGTAAACTCCCAGATACATTGAGCTTTGAAGAAATTGAACGAATCATCGCCAGTATCGACCTGAGTAAACCCGAAGGAGGACGAAACAAAGCTATTTTTGAAACGTTGTATAGTTGCGGGCTTCGGGTAACGGAATTGGTAAACCTAAAACTGAGTCAACTTTTTTTAGATGTAGGTTTTATCAAAGTAGTGGGAAAGGGCGATAAAGAGCGTTTGGTGCCTATTGGAAGAGATGCTATTAAATATATTAATTTGTATAGAAACAACATTCGTAACCAAATGATCATAGCACCTGGAGAAGAAGATATCCTTTTCTTGAACCGAAGAGGTAATCGGCTAACTCGGGTGATGATTTTTTTGATTTTAAAAGAATTGGTAAAAAAAGCTGGTATCAAAAAAAATATTTCACCGCATACTTTCCGTCATTCCTTTGCAACACATTTGGTGGAAGGTGGAGCCGACCTTCGGGCAGTGCAAGAAATGCTGGGCCACGAAAGTATTACCACTACAGAAATTTATACTCATTTAGACAGAGAGTTTTTAAGAAACACCTTGCATGCTTTTCATCCAGCTTTTAAGTAGTATTTTTTAAAAATGAGTAGTTCACTATTTGTTTCATTTTTTTATTAAAAAACCCTTCCCTACATAACAGTATTGATTAGGATTACTATAAATTTTTTGATTATACTATTCTGTTACTTTTTCGTTTGCTTAATTTCAGCATTCTATCCACATTATCAAAAAATTGATGTTGGGGTTCTGCAAACCTTAGTACAAAAACAAACAAACTGAAACGGGTATTTTTCCACAAATGGCAACCAATAAACTTTCATAATTGGAAGTGCATTGTTAAGTGCATGAAACGATAAAAAAGCTGATTAACTTAAAAATAATCTATATCCACACGGTATAAAATAAGAGAGCAGATGATACTGTTTCGTAAGGGAGTAGTGCTGTGTGCTAGGTTGCTTTCACCAATGGAAGAACAATGATCATATATTATGAAAGAAATATCGGCAGTGATTTACTACCATCTGTTTCAGATTTAATTAGTTTATTTCGATAGTCTTTGAACATACTTTGCCAACGTAGTTTTAATACACCCAGTATGCCTTCTTTTACGATGCCTTTATTCATTTTGCTAGCGCCTAGTTTTCGATCAATAAACGTAATGGGAACTTCTTCAAGACGAAAACCTAATTTCCAAGCAGCAAATTTCATCTCTATTTGGAAGGCATATCCGGTAAAATTAATGGCATCTAAGTTCAAGGATTGTAACACTTGTTTTTTGTAACAAACAAAACCAGCGGTTGGATCTTGAATGGGTATACAAGTGATGATGCGGGTATAAAGAGAAGCCCCTTTAGATAATACTATTCTATTGGCAGGCCAGTTTTCTACTGCCCCATTTTTTACATATCTTGATCCAATAGCCAAGTCAGCCCCTGCAATACAGACGTCGTACAATTTATTTAAATATGCTGGGTTGTGTGAAAAATCGGCATCCATTTCAAATATGTAGGAGTATCCTTTTGAGAGTGCCCATTTGAAGCCATGTATGTAAGCCGTACCTAAACCGAGTTTGCCACTACGTTCTTCTATAAACAATATTCCGGGGTATTTTGCAAACTGTGATTTTACGATAGATGCCGTTCCATCAGGAGAGCCATCATCGATGATTAGAATGTGAAACCCATTATTCAAGCCAACTACTGCAGCAATAATGGCTTCAATGTTTTCCTTTTCGTTATAAGTTGGTATGATCACAAGTTTTTCCAACAGTGAGCTTAGTTTAAAGTTAAAATTAAGATATCATGAAAGACTTCGTGTAGTTGTTTTGAGCTACAAAATAATTATTTATTTTTTAACAGGGCTCGGTTAAAGATTTCGGTGAGTTTTCTTTTGGTATGGAGGGGGAAATCGCCCTTCATGATCCAGTCATAATAATGGGGTTCACTTTTTAAAATAACAGCTACTGACTTCCCTTTGTATTTACCAAAATTAAATACTTCTATTCCGTTTTCATCAAAAATAAAACGACGGGCATAATCTACCACTTTTTCTTCCCCAATAACACCCAATATAGAATCTACGGTGTTTCCCAGTTTAGGATAACGCGTTACCTGTGCTTCTAACACTTCTATGGTTGCTTTAATATCTACTTCAGCGCTATGCGCATTTTCTAGTTCTTTATTGCAATAATATTTGTAGGCGGCAGAAAGCGTTCGCGGTTCCATTTGGTAAAAAATATGTTGTACGTCAATCATACGTTGTTCGCTTAGGTCAACATCTTCCATTCCCGCCCTTAGAAATTCTTCCATTAAAATGGGAATATCAAAACGATTGCTATTATATCCACCCAAGTCGCAACCTTCTAAAAATTGTTTAATCTCATTTCCTGCCTGCTTAAATGTAGGAGCATCTTTCACCATTTCGTCGGTAATGCCGTGAATATCACTAGAAGACTGAGGAATGGGAATTTGAGGATGAAGTAGCTTTCTTTTTACAAGTTTGGTGCCATCTGTCATTAGTTTTACGATAGCAATTTCTACAATTCGATCGGTAGAAAGGTTTATGCCGGTAGTTTCCAGGTCGATAAAGGCAATTGGACGGGTTAATTGTAACATTTGAATGATGGGTTTTTTATGTTTTTGTGCGGTTGATCCTCAAGATAACTAAATATGCTAAAAAAAACACAACAAAAGTATATAAAGTACGTTTATGCCGAAGAATGAGGTTAAATATTTTACCTTTACAAAACATTAAAATTCCAAACAATGAAAAAAATCATTTTATCTGCGGCTATTGTGCTAGTAACAGTATCGTTGATCAGCTGCGGCGCCAGCAGAAAGTATGGTTGTCCGGCTGTTGCAAAACAATCAACCAATAGCACTTTAAAATCATAGATGAACTGGATACATTTAAGTACAGCAGCTGATGTTGATCATGTTAAGAAAGCGTCGTTTGAGAAGCCACAGGTAATTTTCAAACACAGTACTCGTTGCTCTATTAGCACATTAGCCAAATCGCGGCTTGAGAGAGGTAAAACTCCTACTGGTATTCAATTTCACCACCTCGACCTCATTGCCCACAGATCGATCTCTAATTTAATTGCTGAAGTATTTGATGTGCAGCACCAATCGCCTCAGATATTAATCATTAAAAATGGGGAGTGTGTGTTTGATGAGAGCCACAATGGCATCAACATGGTTGAAATAGAAGAACAGTGTATGGCATAAAAATATAATACTATAAAAAATCCCGTTTTTTTTTTAAACGGGATTTTTTTGTTTATGGTTGAAGGTTTTGAAGCATATCTGCTGTCATTTTAGTAAGATCGTATTGGGGTTTCCATCCCCAATCGGCTGAAGCTTCGGAATCGTTGATGCTTTGCGGCCAGCTATTGGCAATTTGCTGTCGGTAATCTGGTGCGTAACTGATGCTGAACTCTGGAATATGTTGTTGAATAGATGCAGCAATTTCTTTAGGAGAAAAACTCATCGCCGATACATTATAAGAAGTACGGATATTGATTTTTTCTGATGGGGCTTCCATTAGTTCGATGGTAGCACGGATAGCATCGGGCATGTACATCATAGGTAGGTAGGTATCTTGTGTGAGGAAGCATGTATATTTTTTTTCTGCTAATGCTTGTAGGTAAATTTCCACTGCATAGTCGGTGGTGCCGCCACCTGGCGCTGATTTATAGCTAATTAAACCAGGATATCGCAAACTGCGAACATCTACCCCAAATTTATTAAAATAATAATTACACCAAAATTCGCCAGCATATTTAGAAATACCATAAACGGTGGTAGGTTCAATAATTGTTTTTTGCGGACAATTCTGATTGGGGGAGGTGGGTCCAAATACTGCGATGGAAGAAGGCCAATAAACTTTAGTAAGTTTTTCTTCTTTTGCAATATCAAGCACATTGAGTAAACTTTGCATGTTAAGGTTCCAGGCCAATGCAGGATTTTTTTCTCCGGTAGCAGATAGAATGGCAGCTAATAAATAAATTTGTGTAATACCCTGCCTGATTACTTGCACATGTAACATTTCTTTCTTCATCACATCTAAAGAAACATAAGGCCCTGTGCCGGTAAGTAAGTAATTTTCTTCGCGAAGATCGGAGGCTACTACATTGGCATTGCCATAAATTTTACGAAGAGCCAAGGTGAGCTCTACTCCTATTTGACCAGAAGCGCCAATGACTAATATTTTTTCTTTTCGCATGATTGTTTGAATAAGGGCAAACTATTGAAGGCGCAAATATAATTAACCCAAACATTTTTTTAGAAAGATAAATTTTATTCTACAAAACAGGTTTAGTATAAACTATTTTTTAATATTTTTTCTTTTTTTAGCAATTGTTGCAATAAAATGGTGTGGTGTTTGGCCCTATTCAAATTGTGCAAGGGGTATGCGGCACCATAATAAATATCGCTGTTTAAATAATCTGTCAAAAAACGCAGTGCTTGCATGTAGATCATGAAACAGCCAGCATCAAAAAAATGCTGTTTTTCTGTTTCGCTGAGGTAAATACCCATTTGGCTACAGTAGCCATTTACTATGGCGGCATAGTACTCGTTTCGTATTTGGATGAGGCCCCACTCAGTAGATTCTTCATTTACCGAACAAAGGTAGGTACGCATCATATCTCCTACATCGCTAAAAAAATAGCCGGGCATTACAGTATCAAGATCAATCACACAAATACCGATATTATTTTGGTTGAACAACACGTTACTGATTTTGGTATCGTGGTGCATCGGTCTTTTTTTAAAAGCAGGGTTTAACATAATTCGATTATTGTTAATGGCAATGTATTGCAACGATTGTAAAGTGTTTATTTGATCTTGAGCCAATAAAAGCAAGTTGCTTGGAGCTTGTAACAATGCCTGTTCAAATTGATGAAAACGAAGTGGTAGGTTGTGAAAAAAGGGAATCGATTCCTTCATAGAGCTAGTATCAATATTACTCAACATAGCGGTGAAGGATGCAAATTGTGCAGCGGCTTCCCATGCAAATTGTGGATCGGTGAGTTCTTCTTTTGTATGTGAACCATTTATAAAAGGCATCAACCTAAAATAGCCATGGTTGGGCACAAATGTGAGTGTTAGATGTAGATTGTTTGGAAGTGGGGCTGCAAAAATATAGTTGGGATAGTATTGATGTAAATGCTGTTGAATCAGTTTCAGATTTTGATCTATTATTTGTGGTTCTTTAAATACTTCATCGTTAATACGCTGCAAAATAAAATCATGATTGCCCGCCCGTATTTTCCATGTGCTGTTGATGAGTCCGTTTCCAAATGGAACAATATTTTCAGCTACGCCGTAACGAGAAAAAGAAGGAAGAATATATGTAAGTACTTCGTTCAACATTTTAAAAATTTCACACAAAAAATTGTTGATAATTTAAATGATGGCAATTTCAATTTATTTTCAATAAGAGCTACACATTTAATAATCGTTGTTGAGAGCAAATACTGGTTTGCGATACATCCATTGACCGCCAGTAAAATCTGGAAACAAAACCGTTTCATTACCCAATTCAATTGATTGTTCGCTAAGAGGTGAAATAGCGCTCCACGTGGCTGCATCGTACACATCCATTTGAGTAGGTGTTTTACGTTTAACAGCTTCTATAAAAGAGTGCATTACATAAAAATCCATACCTCCATGTCCGGAGCCCTGCGCTTCTGCGCTCCAGCGTTTCCATAGGGGGTGATCATATTTGTCGAGCCATTCTTTGGCAGCATCCCATTGGTGTGCTTTGGAGGCACCTTCTACATGAATGCCTTTAGCAACATCCATCCACAATCCTTTGGTGCCTTGCACCCTAAATCCGAGTGAATAAGGTCTTGGCAGATTGGTATCGTGCTGCAATAAAATGGTTTCACCATTTGCGCAACTGATAGATGTAGTAACCACATCTCCTAACTTAAAGTTGATGTTGGCATTGGGATGATTGGGTCCACATTTTTGAACGATGTGTTGGTGTAATCCTCGGGCCTTTGAAGAAAAAGATACGATATTTAAAAAGCGGTTGCCTCTGTTGATATTGATATAATGTGCAATGGGGCCAATGCCATGGGTGGGATAGAGATCGCCATTTCTGTAAACGGAGTGGTGAGTTCTCCATCTGGCTTCCGACCAGCCTTTATCGCCAAACTCACAACCATTTCCGTAGGCATCGATACCGTTGTTGAATTTCACTTCTCTCAGATCGTGCTGGTAACCACCTTGCAGGTGAACTAGTTCCCCAAATATGTTTTGTCGAACCATGTTCAGCACAGCCATTACATCTCTACGATAGCAAACATTTTCGAGCATCATCACATGAGCTTTGTATTTTTCTGCGGCCTTCACTACATCCCAATGATCTTGTAAAGTGATGCCTAGCATTACTTCGGTAGCAACGTATTTAATACCAGCTTCGATAGAAGATATGATCATTTCTTTGTGCCATTCCCAAGGGGTAGAAATAACGGTGGCGTCAATATTTTTGAGTTCGAGCATTTTTTTCCAGGCATAGAGATCACCTGTATAGATCAATGGCATTTTTTTACCAGATGTTGTGATCATCTCTTTGCTATCGTTGAGCATGCGATCATCGATATCGCAGATGGCCACAATTTCTACGTCGTTTCTTCTAAGTAAAAGATCAAGATGATTTTGACCGCGAAGCCCAACTCCCATTAGTACTACCCTAACGTTGCTATTGTTGTTTTGAGCAAACAAGGAATTAGATGGAAGCACAGCAGCTGCAGCGGCTGCTATTCCAGCATTTTTTAAAAATTTTTTTCTATTCATGATATTCAGTTGGTGGGTTTATAGTACCTAACTACTAGTTGGTATAAGATTCAAATTAAGAAAAAAAATGAATAGAAATCATTGATTTAAAGAGGGATCGGTTTCAATAATTGAAAAAAGGGAATTGAAAAGCATTTCAATTCCCTTGATGTTGTGGAGCCGACCGGACTCGAACCGGTGTCCAAACAAATTCGCCACAAGCCTTCTACATGTTTATTTGTGTATTAATTGTCGGGAGTAGGCAGGAACACAACAAACCAACTTACTCCTTAGAAGAATGTTCTTAAGCAACCGTCACTTCATTCGGTTGCAGCACCCTGTGTTTGTTTTGAGTCGGCGGCGGCACTTGGAAACAGAACATCCTGTGCGGCGGCCCTAATGACGGTCTAATTAATAATTAGGCAGCCATGGCATACTGAGTATTGCCATTTAAAGGTTTCGTATTCA
>JBBEBH010000053.1:0-14333 GCA_040882445.1 Ferruginibacter sp.
CCATATTCCCTTATAAACCCCATACTCATACCATAAGAATTCAAAAAGGGACGTTTTATGTGACGTACCTCAGCTATTAAATCTTTACAAGTTTCTAAGATTGATAATTGCCATCTTGAAAAACCTTTCTCACTAATAAAAGAGTATCGACCATAAACGCTTACTATTCCTTTCTTTTGTAACCCTTCAACCATATAATTTACCCAGCAATCCGGATAAATACAATCTGAGTCACCTAATAAAATATATTTTCCTTTTGCATTTTCCATTCCCATTTGCCTTCCCGGCCCCCAACCTTGAATAGGCTGAAAATAATTTTTTAAATGAAGTTTATTCAGCGTTTCTTGTGTTTTATCGGTGGAATTATTATTTACAACAATTATTTCGAGAGGTATTTGTGTATTCTGTTTTGAAAGACTACCAACAGTTTTTAAAATGTCTACTTCTTCATTCCAAGCAGAAATTATAATACTTACTAGTGGATTGCTTGAATGAAGTTTTTCGAGCCCTTTATTAATATCTTGAAATACTTCTTCTGGTATATTTTCAGAATCTTTGAATGGATACTCAAAAGCTTCTATCCATTTTGGGTTTCTATAAATATTCATACTATTTTAATAATTAGGTAGTATCAGAATTTGTAAGTTCAAGTAATATTTTATATAATATATTTTATGTTTGTTAGTTTACAGTTCACATTATACTGCTTTTGGGTAGGCTTAGTTTTTTAAATATTAAAAGGATTCTGAGAAAATTAAATAGGAAAATTGGACTGAAAAACGGGAAGAGCATATTGGAACGGACTAGTGTAATACTAAAAACATTCAAACGAAATGTATATTGTAAAGTAAAAAATTTTATTCCAAACGAACAAATATTATTTAAAAAAGTCTAGCAACCTTTTGTTTATTGTTTAATGAAAACAAATAATATATAATTAAACACTATTCTTCTACTGAAAAAAATCTTCTTACCAGAAAGGGAAGTTTGCAGTACTGGCCAGATTAATTATGCGCGAGTTAATACACAAAGATATTAGTAGGGTGAGGGCAAAAACTTTGTAAGCCAGCCGTTATTGTTTCAGATAATAAATGTAATAAATACTTTTTTGATGCAGCCATCCTTCAGGAACCCTACAAAGGATTAGTAAAATGGAGGGTGTAAAATGAAGTGCGCTACATTGCTGCTTTTGTCAACTCTTTTTTAAACCCAGTTAAAACCAAGCCCAATTAAACGACATTGGTGGTGCTATAAAGCCGAACGTCTGTTTCAGTATATTAAGCTTTCCTTTGTATCACAGGCCACAAAAAAGCCTGTCACTTTAGCAACAGGCTCTATAAGTATTTAAATTAGATGATTAAGCCTGAGATTTCTTTTCCTTTTTCTTAGGCGTTTCTTTTAAACGAAATTTTATTTTTTGTTCTTCTTTATCCAACTCAGCAATTAAGGTATCACCGGTTTTGATAGTCATATTTAGTATTTCTTCTGCCAGCGGATCTTCCAGGTATTTCTGGATGGCCCTATGAAGTGGTCTTGCACCAAACTGACTATCGTACCCTTTATCGGCGATAAAATCTTTGGCTTCCGGTTCTAGTTCCAATGCAAAACCAAGATTGATTAAGCGCTTCATTACACCTTTCATCAAAATATCTATAATTTCAAATATATTCTCTTTTGAGAGCGTGTTGAAGATCACCACATCGTCAATTCTATTTAAAAACTCTGGACTAAAAGTACGTTTCAGTGCTTTTTCGATAATAGCTTTGTTATTCTCTTCTGAATGTTCTTGTCTGTTGGCAGTGGCAAAACCTACCCCATCTCCAAAATCTTTCAATTGACGTACGCCAATGTTAGACGTCATGATAATCATGGTGTTTTTGAAGTCAACCTTTCTACCTAAACCATCGGTTAGCTGCCCATCATCTAACACTTGTAATAAGATATTGTAAATATCTGGATGTGCTTTTTCTATTTCATCTAACAAGATCACACTGTAAGGTTTGCGTCTAACCCTTTCCGTTAGCTGACCACCTTCTTCGTATCCAACATAGCCTGGAGGTGCTCCAATTAAACGGCTTACAGTGAATTTTTCCATGTACTCACTCATGTCTATGCGAATCAAGGCATCTTCACTGTCGAACATTTGTTTGGCCAATGTACGTGCCAACTCTGTTTTCCCCACACCCGTTGGGCCTAGGAATATAAAAGTTCCAATGGGCTTCTTAGGATCTTTAAGCCCTACTCTATTGCGTTGAATGGCTTTCACCACTTTAGAAATAGCATTTTGTTGTCCCACAACGGCTCCTTGTAAATCGTCGGCCATGCGACGTAGTTTTTCTGTTTCAGCTTGCACCATTTTCTTTACCGGTATGCCAGTCATCATAGAAACTACCTCCGCAATATCTTCTTCTTCTATAGGGTATCGTTTATTCTTGCTTTCTTCTTCCCAATCATTTTTTGCTTTTTCTAATTCTTCCTGTAAGCGTTTTTCAGTATCTCTCAAAGATGCAGCTTCTTCAAACTTCTGGCTTTTTACCACTTTATTTTTCTCAAGTTTGATGTCTTCAATTTTCTTTTCGAGTTCAATAATATTTTCTGGCACGTTGATATTCTTGATATGTTTTCTGGCTCCCACTTCGTCGAGAACATCGATAGCTTTGTCGGGCAATAAACGATCCGTCATATAGCGATCACTCAATTTAACACATGCATCTATGGCTTCTTGGCTATAAGTTACATTGTGGTAATCTTCATATTTACTTTTGATGTTGTTCAAAATTTCAATGGCTTCTTCAGGTGAGGGTTGTTCTACCAACACTTTCTGGAAACGCCTGTCTAAAGCACCATCTTTTTCAATGTGCATCCTATATTCATCCAACGTAGAAGCACCAATACATTGTAACTCACCCCTGGCCAAAGCTGGCTTAAAGATGTTGGATGCATCTAGTGAGCCACTGGCTCCGCCTGCACCAACAATGGTATGAATTTCATCGATAAACAAAATGACATCTCTGTTTTTTTCGAGCTCGTTCATAATGGCTTTCATACGTTCTTCGAACTGACCTCTATATTTAGTTCCCGCAACTAATGCGGCCAGATCTAAACTCACTACCCGTTTGTCGAAAAGTATGCGAGACACTTTTCTTTGCACAATGCGAAGTGCCAACCCTTCTACGATAGCAGTTTTACCCACACCAGGTTCACCTATTAGAATTGGATTGTTCTTTTTACGACGAGACAATATTTGAGAAACTCTTTCAATTTCATTTTCTCTACCTACAATAGGATCTAAACCTCCATTCTCTGCCATCCGAGTAATATCTCTACCAAAATTATCTAAAACAGGTGTTTTCGTTTTTGGCTGATTTGTTGTACCTGATTTGGTTGGTCGTTGCTGACTACCAAATTGTTTTTTTTCCTCATCAAATTCATCGTCATCATTGTACTCAGAGGTTGGAGGAGGTGTGCTACTTTCGAAACCAGATTCGTTTTTGAAAGAGTCATAATCTACTTCAAATTGGTTTAGTATTTGAGTAGCTACATTTTCTTTGTTTTTGAGAATAGATAACATTAAGTGTTCGCTTTCTACAGTAACACTTTTCAATGCTTTTGCTTCTAATACAGTAATACGAATTACCTTCTCTGCCTGTTTGGTAAGGGGTAATGAATTGATATTGGCAATATTTTTTCCTGTTTTATCTTTTACTGCCATTTCTATTTCTTTGCGCAACTCATATAGGTCTACACTCAAAGATTTTAAAACTCTGATGGCAGTATTTTCCCCGTCTCTGATAAGCCCAAGCACCAGATGCTCGGTTCCTATAAAATCATTGCCGAGCCTTAATGCCTCCTCTCTACTGTAAGAAATGATTTCTTTAACTTGTGTGGAAAAATTGTTGTCCATTTGATTTTATTTAATTGATACAATAATAGCGATTATTCATGGGTAATAATTTGTAAATAAATGCAAATGTTGATATGTTGAAAACTCTAACCAGTTTCTAAAAAATGTTCGTATATCAGAAAAAAAAACTGACCTTACGCTTAAAAATTATAGATCTGCGTTTCACATGCTGTTTTTTTAAATTTTTGCCCCTACATAAACTTGTCGTACATATATGAATGTCAAAATAGATACCAAAGAAAAATTCAGTGTTTTATTACTTGAAGAAACCGATTTATCTGCTAATATGTCAGAAAATCTTACAGAATTATTGCGATTGTTCCTTTCAAAACCTATACCCCATCTCATTCTTAGCATGAAAAATGTGCAAAACATGGATAAGTCAGTCGCACAAAAATTATCTGCCATTCAGCAGGAGTTTTATGAAAAAAACTGCTCTTTTGTAATCTGCGAACTGAACAAATCGGTAGAAATAATGCTGGATGAGTTGGGGCTGTTAGAGTACATGAACTATACCCCTACCGAATCAGAAGCATGGGATATTGTGCAAATGGAAGAAATTGAGAGAGAATTACTGGGCGATTTTGATGAAAATACTGTTTGAAAGGATGCAGCGTTCATTAGCAAAAGTTGGTCTTTGTAATTACAAATACTCTAAAACAAGTTCGTTTGCTATCACTTACTATTCTAGGAAACAATTCTGCCATACCTGCATTTGGCAGAAACCCTACCGCACAGGTATTACAAAACGAACAGGAAGAATTCTTAATTGATTGCGGAGAAGGCACACAAATGCAGCTCTCTCGTTTTAAAATAAAGAGGAGTAAAATAAATCATATTTTTATTTCTCACTTGCATGGTGATCATTATTTTGGTTTGATAGGATTGATATCGAGCATGGGATTGCTGGGACGCACCGAAGCTCTGTACATTTATGCACCCACACTTTTAGAAAAAATTATTTTGCTTCAACTAGAAGCTGCAAAAACCACACTACCCTTCCCACTTCATTTTAAGATATTAGACGGAGAAGGTTGTATATACCAAACAGATAAAATTATGGTGGAGAGTTTTAAAGTAAGCCACCGTATAGATTGTTGGGGATTTTTGTTCAGGCAGAAAAAAAATCCTCGAAAAATAGATCCTGATAGGGTTAAATCGTACGAAATTCCTTCCTCTTTTTATGAATCATTACAAAGAGGTGAAAATTATACTAACAAAAAAGGAACGATTATTCCTAATGAAGAAGTAACGGTTGCTAATACTGCTGCGCGTTCTTATGCCTACTGTGCAGATACCTTGTATGATGAAACCATTGCAGAAAAAGTAAAAAAAGTGGATGTACTATACCATGAAGCCACCTACCGAAAAGATTTGCAGGAAAGAGCAGCAGCAAGATTTCATTCTACTACCACTCAAGCTGCCACCATTGCCTTGAAAGCTGGTGTTGGTAAATTGCTGATAGGACACTTTTCGTCTAAATATGAGTTGCTAGATGATTTTTTATCAGAGGCATGTGAGGTTTTCCCTCAAACAGAATTAGCGTTAGAAGGCGTTTGTTTCAAGATTTAATCTTTAAGTTGAATGATGTAATTGTTTACGTCGATCAACGCCCAACGAATAAACTCGGGGAACCATTTTCGCCAGTAGGCTTCTTGATGTTTTCCTTCTACATCTATTACAGCATAAGCGGTACCGCTTGTTTTTAATCCAAACGCTTCAGCTATTTCTTGCATATCGTTGATATATTGTTCGCCTTCTTTTGCACCCGTATAAAAAAACACTTTACCTGTTGTTTTTGAAGCACGTTCGTTAGTGTAAGAACGAATACTATCGGCTGTCCAAAATGCGGGTGAAAATATACCTGCTTTCCCAAATATTTCCGGATACTTCAGCATAGTATAATAAGCAATCAAACCTCCCATAGAGCTACCTGCAATTAACGTTGATTCTTTTTGGGGTAAAGTTCTAAAATTACGATCAATATAGGGTTTAAGCGTTTGAGCAATAAAATCCGCATAGGCATTTCCTTCCCCTCCACCAAATCGTTCAAAATAAAAAGGATTATATTCTGTTAGTCGGTAAGAGCTATTATCAATACCCACCACAATGCAGGTAGCCCGTTTTGCTTTTTCAAGAGAATCCAATGATTCATCAACACCCCATTCACCAAATGCCCCCGTAGCTTCATCAAATAAATTTTGTCCATCTTGCATGTACAACACCGGGAATTTTTTGGTTAAATTTTTATACCCTTCTGGCAAATAAATACGAATGGTACGTTTTCGATTGAGTTGAGGTATTTCAAAAGCAGTGTCGAGAATTTGAACATTTATAGAAGCAGTAGAAACCAGGAAACTTTTAACATCTCCCGCCCTCCATGCTAAAACCTCACAAACAATTGTTGTATCTGTGTTTATCAAAATTTCTCTGTTGCTTATATTTGTACCATTGGCATTACATTCTACCCTTTGCCAACTGCCTTTTGTAATTTTGAAGGAATATGCACCTGGTTTGATATCTTCTACTACTAAGCTAAATCCATCTTTGGTTTTACTAAACAAAAAGGAACTAGAAGCAGGGTTCCAATTGTTAAATTCACCAGCAGCATAGATACTATCAGAAGGGGAAGTAACCGAGTTGTTTTTTACCAAAATAGTGAGCCGGTGTTGTGCTAAAGCTGATAGAATTGAAAAGCCATTAACCCAGCAGAGGAAGATGCATATAAACAGTTTAAAGTAATATTGGTTATTTTTTTTCAATTCATTGTATTTAGGTAATCTTTTAGTTGTTGATGTAAAGCATCGCTCAATGGAACCACAGGGAGTCTTACCATATTTTGCAAAATACCCAATTCAGATAAAAATGCTTTTGCACCAGCAGGATTATTTTCTGCGAACATGAGGTCGTATCCTTTTAATAATTGATCATTTAATTTTTTTGCAGCATCAAAATCAAACTGTAAACTATGCTTTACCATTTGGCTAAACTGCTGTGGAAAAACATTGGCAGCAACACTGATCACACCATCCATCCCACAGGCAATTTGCGCCATAGCTAGTGCATCATCACCACTTACTACCATAAAATGATGAGGACGATCTTTTAAAATTTCTATGCATTGTTGCATATCACTGCTGGCTTCTTTGATGCCCACAATATTGGGAATATCTGCTAACCTCAGCGTGGTAGCAGCCGTTATATTTCTGCCAGTACGACCTGGCACATTGTATAAAATAATGGGCTTGGGTGATGCAGCAGCCAACGCTTTGTAATGTTGGAAAATACCTTCTTGTGAGGGTTTGTTGTAATATGGGCTGGCACTCAATACCGCAGTGGCATGTTGTAATGGAAAATAGTTTAGATCATCTATCACATCCTGTGTGCAGTTTCCGCCTACACCCACCACTACTGGTAAGCGTCCGTTTACATGCGCATAAGTAAATTGTATAATCGATTTTTTTTCTTCTTTCGACAATACCGGGGTTTCACCTGTTGTACCCATTGTTACAATATATTGTACTCCACCTTTGATAAGATAATCGAGTAAATTTCCCAGGGCTTCAAAATCAATGGTATTGATTGCTGTAAAAGGAGTTACTATAGCTACTCCGGTTCCTTTGAGTTGTTCCCTAACGCTCATAAAATTAATTTTTGTGAAGGTATAAAACAGTGCTTACAAAAAACAGCTTTCAATAAAAAAACCTCCCCGATGATCAATCAAGGGAGGTTTATTGTATGTGAATCATTTATATAATTAAGGTGCTAAAAGTTGCGACTGCTGCAGGTACTTTTTATCGTTGCTGTAAATGAAAAGTAGAGATCCGTTTTTAATATTTTCAATAATGAGTTTGTTCATTTGTGATGGTACCGCTGGGCAACCGTGACTTCGACCGATATATCCTTTGGCTCTGATGAAAGATTCACTTACATAAGGAGCGCCGTGCATAACAATGGCTCTTTGTTCGGCCAGATCATTAATGCCAGGTTCTAATCCTTTTAATTGCATAGAAAATCCGTTTTTTCCGTTGTATGTTTTGCTGGTAGTATAAAATCCAAGGCTACTTTGTAAACTTTCAGGCTTGTTCGAAAAACGGTTGGCATACGCTGCACCTGTATTTTGACCATGCGCTACATAATTGTTAAAAAGCAACTTGCCAGTTTGCAGGTCGAGCACAAACATACGTTTCTTGTAAGAAGGTTGGGTGAAATCTATAATGGTGATCATACGATCGTTGGTAATAAGCCCCTTTCTCTTCAAAATATGAAACCCTTTTAATGCCATTTTGAATGAGCTTTCTGTTAAACCTTTCTCAGAAAGATGCAGCTCATTGTAGAGCATATTTAATTTAGAAGGTGACTCATGGAGGTAGTTGTTTCTGTTGGTATGAGCTTCATATTTACTGAAATTGATGTTCGTAATTCCTATACCATTACTATCAGAAAACGTAAATGAAAGCTGAATCAGTATCCAAATAAAAACAACTGCGTATAAGAACCCTTTCCTTAATTTGAAATTTTTCATACTTCAATGACGGATTTTCTTTGATTTAAAAACGAAATAAGTAGAGTAGATGTTGTGCTATATCAGTAATTTATTAGACAGAGGGTTGATTAATTTGATGCAAAAGTATCTATCATCATTTTAGTATGGGAGTTTGAGATGTTAATAATTTTCCAAATAAATAATTCATCCTGTTAGTGATTCATATTTAACATTTTACAAACCTGATAAATTCTATATTTCAATTACACATGCTTGCACAGAAAATATATTTTTACAAATTGAGCCATATTTTTTTGAGGACGATTTGTTGTAAATTGGTTTGGTAAACCGTTAATGAAACGATGATTATGAGTTGTTTAGCACTTACTAAAAGATAAGCTATGATGTGTAATATATAGATAATCATTCGTTTAAATTAATATGCCGGGTTTAAGACGTCATTTTTAAACATTTTCCTTTTACTTTGTGCAACGCTTAGGTTATATTCCATCATATTCTTTAGAAAAGTAAACTAACTACTCCATATCATTGATCATTGTGAGACCACCCTTATTCTCTTTATTTTATATCAACATCAATGGCATCAAAACCAACAATCGACAATAAATTTTATTTTGAGAATCTCGATGGATTGAGATTTTTCTGTTTTCTCTCTGTGTTTCTATACCATAGCTTTCATTCAGACATTGCTTCCATTCAACAATCTTCATTGTATATATTCTTCAAAGAAACTTTGTTTGGAAATGGTTTTCTGGGAGTAAATTTTTTTTTTGTGTTAAGTGGATTTCTGATTACTTACTTACTCATCAAAGAAAAAAATAAAAATGGTCAGATTCACATTGTCAATTTCTGGATACGGAGAATACTCAGAATATGGCCTTTGTATTTTGCATGTGTATTTTATGGTTTTGTGATTTTTCCATATACTAAAATGATGGCTGGGGGTGTTCCGGCAGAAACCGCTAATCCGTGGTATTATATCGGCTTCATCAGTAATTTCGATTATATTCAAAAAGGGTTACCAGATGCTACCGGATTGGGTGTTTTGTGGAGTGTGGCCATAGAAGAACAATTTTATTTGGCATGGCCATTGATATTGGCATTTTTTCCGGCACGAAAATTTTATATTCCACTTAGCCTTATCATAGTGGGAAGCATAATATTCAGGGCATTGAATGATGTTCCCATTCTACATGAGTTGCACAGCTTGTCTTGTATAGGCGATATGGCTTTGGGCGGCTTAGGTGCCTGGCTCGTATTATTTTCAAACAGATGTAAGCAATTGATTTCAGATTTACCCAAGATACTCATCTACCTTATTTATGCAGCCTACCTTTTTGTATTTCTTTTTAGAGATGAATTCATGCTTTCTTATTATTGGTTAAGGGTATTAGAGCGGCCTATTATTTCCTGCATCATGTTGCTCATTATTATGGAGCAATGTTACAGTAGCCATTCATTTTATAAAATGGGCAATTTTAAATTCCCCAGTCGCTTAGGTGTAGTTACCTATGGGCTTTATTGTTTGCATTTTATAGTGATCTCGTATACTATTGCCATTACAAAAATGTTTGGTTTCAATAACCAAGTTTGGCAGGTAGTATTTCTTGAAACTTTGTTGGCACTCGGCATAAGCATCATAGTGAGCCTGATTAGTTATCGTTTCTTTGAAGCACCTTTTTTGAAACTAAAAGACAGATTTGGGAGTAAGCCACAAAAACAAATGATAAAACAATAAGTTGATTATTAGTAAAAAAGACAATATTTTGATAAACCAGTGATCGTTTTCCATTTAATACAACATAAAAAAGGGTATGCCAACAGCACTCAATAATGCAGCTATCATTCAATTTTTGAAAAGTAAAATTCTATCAGCGGGGTTCATTGATAGTTTAAAGATCAAATACAGGTCGCTAATTTGTCCATTTATTAGCCTGATTCAAACCGTAAAACCCGGTGAAAAAGCGGGAGATGTGGGATGTGGCTCTGGTCAATTTCTGTTACTGTTAACCGAATTTGCGCAACCATCTTATTTATATGGAATTGAGATCAGTAAAAAACTAATCAACAATGCGAACAATTTATTCGGCGGTTTCTCAAAAGAAAAATATGCATTTGAGCAATATGATGGAGTACATTTTCCTGCTGCGTTGGCCGAAATGGATGTACTATTTCTGATTGATGTATTGCACCATGTGCCTAAGAAAAATCAGGAAGTTTTCTTAAAAGATCTGGCCAACATCCTTAAACCTGGGGCCAGGTTAGTTTTAAAAGACATAAATGCAGACAGTGCTTTGGTGTATTGTAATAAATTACATGATTTAATTTTTGCGAGAGAAATAGGTAACGAAATGAGTATGGAAAGGGCTAAAGCAATACTCGTCGCAAACGGACTTAACATTATAGAACAAAGTAAAAGAACAATGTATGTTTACCCACACTACACCCTTATTGCCCAAAAATAAAAAAATTGCTACTTGGTTTATTTGCTGCTGCCTAGCTATTTTATCGGTATTTCCTATCTATAGAAACTTCTATTATAGCAACGGGCTTCAGACATACGAACGTCACAGAGCTGTTATTGAACAAAGGTCTGAATTTTATAACCCATGGCAGTACAGAATTCTTTGTCCATATATAGTAGAAGGCATGTTATGGGTTTATAATAATACCATAGATAAAATTTATCCGATAGAACGCAAAATTAATTTTTCTATACAGAGTACTTCTGGTACAACAAACGAAACCGATCAGTTTGTAAAATTGATGAGAACTCCTGGTGCCATGAAGTACATGATCATTTTTGTTTTCTTCAGATTGTTGCAGCATTTGTTTATCTTTTACTTAGCTTGGAAATTGTGGAGTTACTTTGTGAAAAGTAAATGGTTGATCTTCTTAGGTATTAATTTTTTAGCTCTTGCACTTGGTAATGCAGTTACTGTAGCAGACCTATCTTTTAATACTTACATGGATATTATTTTGTACTTACTTACCGCCAATATCATTGTGTTTAAAAAGAATAAAAACTGGATACTACCTATTGCCCTAGTGGCGGCATTTAATAGAGAAACAGGCATTCTAATTCCTGCTTTATTCTTTATATCACAAACTGATTTTACGTCGTTTAATTTTAAAAAATTCAATTTAAAAACGATACAGTTCCCAAAGAAAAGTACTTGGTTAGTTACCATTGCCGCCTATATTATTTTCTTTTGTATTTTCATTGGACTACGCATTTATTTTGGATACCGAGAACAACAAATTTGGAAAGTACCGGCAGGTTTGCCTATGCTTAAGTTGAATTTATTGAGTGCAGTAGGTGTGAAAGCCTATCTGGAGTTAATTGGAACTTTTGCTGTGATCCCATTGATTATTTTATACAATTTCAAACAATTTCCACATTTATTAAAAAAATGGTTTTTATTTTTAACCCCCATTTGGTTCTTAGTACATTATCTTTCTGTTGTGGCCTATCAAACCAGGTTGTTTATGGTACCTTTCATTTTAATCATGTTGCCGATGATACTGTGGCTGGTAGAGAAAGAAATAAAAACAGCTTCAACGGCTGATTCATAATCAAATTATAAAAACACATGGGAGCTTACATCCAGTTAATAAGACCAAAAGATTGGGCAAAAAATCTCTTTTTGTTTATCCCTGTATTTTTTGCAGGCAAAATCTTTGATATTACAACTGCCCTTCATTTATTGGGTGGATTTGTATGTTTTAGTTTGGTGGCAAGCAGTATCTATATCATGAACGATTACAGAGATATTGAAGATGATCTGAAACATCACATCAAAAAAAGTCGTCCTCTTGCTTCTGGAGCCGTTTCTAAATTACATGCCATTGTTATTTGTATTGTTTTCTTATTAATAGGTTTAACCGCTGCATTTTTTATTAGAGATAAGTTCATGTTTGTATTGGGTATTTATTTGTTACTGAATATTGGTTATTCGTTCGGCCTGAAAAATATCCCGATACTTGATATCATTATTGTTTCTATTGGATTTGTACTGCGGGTAAAAGCAGGAGCAGTGATAGCTATGATTGGACTCAGCGAATGGTTAACTATTATGATTTTTTTGCTGGCCTTGTTTATGGCACTTGCCAAAAGAAGAGATGATGTATTGCTTAAATTATCGTCTGGAACAGATATGAGAAAAACAGTAAAAGGATATAATCTAGAATTTATTAACGTAGCATTGTCACTTATTTGTGCTGTGATTATAGTAGCCTATTTTATGTACACTACCTCTCCAGAAATTAAGGAGCGATTGCATTACAGACTTTATTATACTTGTTTGTTTGTTTTAGCAGGCGTATTCCGTTACTTACAGCTTATTTTTGTGCTGCAAGATTCACAATCGCCTACAAAAATATTGTATAAAGATCACTTTATTCAAATCGTCATTATTTTGTGGATCGTTAGTTTCTACACCATATTGTATTTAAAAAACATCACGATCTTTAACTAAATTCCTTTGCAAAACAAGATTGCTTTTTTTGATTTCGATGGCACCATTACCAGAAAAGATACCATGTTTGAAATGGTAAAATTTAGCCATGGCAAAGCAGGATTTTATAAAGGACTGGTGAAAATTTCTCCTTGGTTGATTGGCTTAAAATTAGGAATAGTAAATGTTCAAAAAGCAAAAGAACAACTGCTTAGTCAATTTTATGGGAACTGGACCATTGATAAATTTAACGCAGTTTGTGCATCATTCACAGCTGCCACTCTTCCAACATTGATTAGGCCAGATGCAATGGCTTGCATTCAGCAACACCTTGCGGAAGGCACTAAGGTAGTACTGGTATCTGCCTCTATAGAAAATTGGGTAGCCCCTTGGTGCAAAGAATATCAACTTCATTGTATTGGAAGTCGTTTAGAAGTAATAAATGAACTGATGACGGGTAAGTTACAAGGATTGAATTGTAACGGTAAAGAAAAAGTAAACCGGATCTTACTTTCGTATGATCCGGCTCAATTTGATGTGATCTATTGTTATGGTGATACCCAAGGTGATCAAGAAATGTTGGCCATTGCTCACCAGCCTTCATATCGTTTATTCGTTCAATAGAATTTTATTCCTCAATCTCTTACAATTTAATAATTTGTTTACTGATTTTGCTATTATCATCAAAGATGAGGTGCATGATATACATTCCAGCAGCTAATCTTGATACTGCTATTCTTTCTATTAAAACGTTTGATATCACAATCAATTCTTTCTGCATTACTAAAATACCTTTATTATCAAACAATCGCATCTTCACTTTAGCCTTTTCTCTAGAACTTGAAATTTCTACATTCAACTGATCTTGTACAGGATTGGGGAAAACATTCAATTTATTTTCGATAGATGGAGTTAGTCTGCTGCTACCAACCGTTACTACAACAGTATCAGATGCTGTAGCACCATTATTGTCGGTTACCCTTATCTCAACTTTATAGATACCTTGTTGAAGATTATTGAACAGCGTTTGTACATTATTGATATTAGCAAAATTATACTGAGATGGGCCATTGATAACTCTCCAATTATATCCTGTTATAGTTCCATCAGAATCTGTAGCTACCGCGGTCAACTGAACGGAATTATCTGGTAAATAAATATTTACATCAAATCCTGCATTTACTAGAGGCGGCATATTCGGTGCAGGCAGTACAGTAATTTGAACTATATCTGTTGCTGATGCCCCTGCATTGTCTGTTACTGTTAGTCTAAATTCATAAACCCCCACTTCAATGAAATATGCAGTGGGATTTGGCGTATTAGCACCAGTTATGTTTCCTGATAATGGACCAGAAACTTTGATCCAGCTATAAGAAACTATTGAACCGTCATTGTCTGTTCCACTCCCATTGAGTAGGATCATATTTACAGGAAGTATAATTGTTCTGTCAAAACCCGCATTGGC
>JBBEBH010000054.1:0-14120 GCA_040882445.1 Ferruginibacter sp.
CGTTTCTAGTACTGGAAGCATACAAGTACAACGAGGTGTTGGTACTTCTACTAACGGAGCCGGTGCATTTGGTGGCAGCATCAATTTGAGTACCAATGAAAGAAAAACCAAGCGTTCGTTAGAGTTGAATAACACGGTGGGTAGCTTCAATAGCTGGAAAAACACCCTGCTGTTCAATAGTGGTATTTTTGGAAACAACTTTACTTTCGATGCCAGATTAAGTAGCATCAGAAGCGATGGCTATGTACAACGTGCCAGCAGCAACCTCCGCGCATTCTATAGCAGCTTAGCTTATATTGATGAAAAAAATTCGATTCGACTAAATGTTTTTTCAGGTAAGGAAAAAACGTATCAATCTTGGTATGGGGTAAACGAAGCCACATTAAAAGCCGATAGAACCGCCAATAGTGCTGGTACCGAAAAGCCCGGTGCTCCATACGATAACGAAACCGATAATTATAAACAAACTCATTATCAGTTGTTTTACAACAAAAAAATAAATAACTATTGGAAAGGAAATGCGGCCTTGTTTTATACAAAAGGTAAAGGATATTACGAACAATATAAGGCCGGCGAGGCATTGAGCAACTATCAATTACCAAATGTGGTAACGCCAGATTCTACTTATAGTGAAACAAACCTGGTGCGGCAATTGTGGCTCGACAATGATTTTTACGGTGGGATTTTTTCTTTACAGTATGAGCATACCAACAGACAGTTAATTATTGGGGGAGGTGTGAATGCATACAATGGGGATCATTTTGGAAGTATTATTTGGACAGAAATTTCAGCTCCCATTCCAGATAAATTTCGCTGGTATAACAATACGGCTTTAAAAACCGATGTTTCTTTGTACACAAAGTACACGGAGAAACTGAGTAAAAAATGGCAGAGCTTTGTAGATATTCAAGTAAGAAACGTACGGTATAAAATTAGTGGCTTCAGAAACAATCCGGCATTAACGGTAAACAATGTTTATACTTTTCTACATCCTAAAGCAGGGTTTACATACACTCATAAAAATACACAAGCTTATTTTTGGTATGGTAGGGCCAATAAAGAACCCAACAGAGACGATTTTGAAGCGGGCATATTAGAACAACCATTGCCAGAAGAATTGAATGATTTTGAATTGGGCTTTGAGCAGAAGTACAAAACTTTTAACTGGAGTGCCAATGTGTACTATATGTTATATAGAAATCAATTGGTACTTACCGGAAAAGTAAATGATGTGGGGGCCTATACCAGAAGCAATATCAGCAACAGCTATAGATTGGGTACTGAATTACAAGCTGCGTTTGTGGTGAACAAATGGATAAATATTGGAGCCAACGTAACCTTTAGTAGCAACAAAGTAAAAAACTTTACGGAGTACATTGATGACTATGATAACGGTGGCCAACAAACGAAGTTGTATAAAAATGCAGACATTGCTTTTTCCCCTTCTGTGATAGGGGCTTTGTTAGTAAACATCATACCTGCAAAAAACTGGGAATTGAATTTGGAAGGAAAATATGTTGGAAAACAATACCTCGACAATACCTCGCAGGATTTGAGAAGTTTGGCTGCATTTTACAACCAAAATCTAAGGTTAGCTTACACCACTACTTTAAAAAGTATAAAAGCGTTGAACCTATTTATGCAGGTATCTAATGTTTTTTCTAAAAAGTATGAACCCAATGGATATACGTTTAGCTACATTGCTGGGGGCAGAGAAATCACTGAAAATTTTTATTTCCCGATGGCACCCATCCAGTGCACATTTGGGTTGAATATCCGTTTGTGAAGTTGATAAAAAATTAGAAGCCTGAAACAGCGTTTAAGATATAAATAAAACAACTTTGTTTATTTGTATTTTTCCTGCCAGTTAAGCATTCCACCAGTGAGGTTAATTACGTTGGTAAAGCCCATGGTTTCTAAAATCAAACAAGCTTGTCCACTTCTGTTTCCGCTTCTGCAATAAATAATCAGTTCATCATTTTTAAGATCGTCGATATCATCTGTTTGCATGGTTTGAATATTTGCCAGTGGCAGAAAAAGCCCACCGATATGGTAAGCATCCCTTTCGTCAGGCTCTCTTACATCGAGCAGTTGCAGTTTTTCACCAGCGTCTAATCTTGCTTTTACTTCTTCGACAGTGATTGATTTCATAAACTTTTATTTTATTCTTTGTCTTTAATGGTGGTACTATCTTTAATCACTAATTGCACTGGTGATATCCACACATCCATAACTTGCCCAGCTTGGATGTAAATAAATTGTTTGTCTTCTGTAAATCTTGGTGGTTGTTGTTTTACGATAAAAGCGCCGGCAGTATCGGTGATGGTTGTATTATCGAATGCAATGGTACTTCCGAGTGTAATTCCATTTTGTTCTAGCAATAACATGGCAGCTTCTAATGTCATTCCTTCTAGGTCGGGCACTATTATTCTTTCATCGCCTAGGCCCTTACTCACTAACAAATCTACTCTGCTGCCCCATGGTAGTTTTGCACCCGATAAGATAGCGTTTCCTCTGTAGCTTTGTTGTATTACGTTACCCATCGTAAAATCTGTTTTGAACGTGGTGTCTCCTAATTGCAGATGGCTGCGTTTAAGAAGCATCAATGCATAAGAAAGGGTTTTACCTTGGAGAGCAGGCATTTCAACCAGCGGAAGGGTAACCCTGTTCACCGTTAAAAAAACAGTTCTGTTTATTTTTACAGTTGCATTGGGGTCGGGTAATTGCTTAAGTACAATTCCCATTTTAGCAGTATCTACATACACAGAATCTTGAATTTCTACATCAAATCCTTCTTGCTCTAACAATCGGATAGCATCGGCTGTTTTTTTACCAACCACTTCGGGTACTGTTAAATATTTGCCATGTTGGGTAATGCTACCCAGCATTTTTAATACTAAGAAAATCACCAGCAATACAATAGCGATAGCCGCTAGCAAGTTTACCCAAAAGGGTCTGTTAGTGATGAATGTAAACATTCGTATTTCAATTTTATTTTTTAAAGACGCTATTTTTTTAACAGTATATTATTTAATTACCCTCTAAACATTCTTCTATAAGTGAAGAATAAAATTCTTGTAAAGTCAAACCCATGGCTATTACCTGTTGCGGTACCAAACTGGCTGCACTCTGGCCTGGCACTGTATTGATCTCTAACATGTAAGGGAATCCGCTGGCTTCATCATAAATAAAATCGATTCGCACAATTCCTTTGCAATTAAATACACTGTATGCTTTTAGCGCTTGTTGCCTTACTTTTTCTGCGGTTGACTCTTCTACTTGTGCTGGTGTAATTTCTTCACTGGCGCCTTCGTACTTAGCCTGAAAATCGAAAAAATCATTCTTCGAAATAATTTCGGTGATAGGCAATGTAACTACTTTGCCCTTTGTTTTAAATACCCCAATGGTGAACTCTCTTCCTTTAATAAATTCTTCTACCAATACTTGGTCGTCTTCTTTAAAAGCTTTTTCTAAAGCTCCTTCCAAATCGGCGGCATCTGATACTTTGCTCATGCCAATGCTACTTCCGCCATTATTGGGTTTTACAAATACTGGCAATTGAAGTTGGGTAACTATTTGTGCTGCTGTAATGTGGTCGTTCTTAAAAAGATGAATACTTTTAGCCACATGCAAACCAGCAAAAGCGGCTACAGCTACAGTATAACGCTTATTAAATGTGAGTGCCGATGTGGCTGCATCGCAGGAAGTGTAGGGAATGTGTAGGCAATCAAAATAGCCTTGCAATTTTCCATCTTCGCCAGGTGTGCCATGCAAACCTATGAGCACGGCATCAAATAAAATTTTGTTAGCATTGATGGTAATACTAAAATCATTTTTATCTACATCAATTTTTTCTCCATTTGCCAACATGAAGAACCAGCCCGATGGGTGAATATTGATGAGGTAACAATTCCATTTATTTTGGTCTATATTTTTTTGGATGGTTTCGGCGCTTTTGTAAGATATTACAGCTTCACCAGAATAGCCGCCTGTGACCAATGCAATATTTTTCTTCATCATATAGGAAAGGTTAAAGCATCAAAGAAACAACAATTATACAGATGCCCCAGTTATTTATGTCTTAAAATTCTGTTGTACTTCTTTCAATACCTTCATTCCCAGAATCCAGTATGATTTTCCAATCGCCTTGAGCATCTTTTTTCCAAATATTAACATAGGTACCATATAAAACGGTATCGATGTTGTTAGGGTGTACCGCATACACACCATAGGTAAAACCCATATCAGCCGATTTTGAGACTATCGCATTTTGAGACTGCCATACGATGGTATATGAAGTATCGTTTTGTTGAATGAGATAATCGATGGTGTTCATACCTATTACAGGCATATAATTTTTTCTAAGCAACACGGCATTACTATCCATAAAATGTATGAATGCTGCATTCATTCCTTTTTCTAAGCTCATGTTAGAAAATGCTTTGTCTGATTGAAGCAATCTAATCTTCTCCTCAACTGGATCAGGATATTTTTCAATCTGTGTATTACAAGCTATCGTTCCCAGCACAAACACGGTACAAATCCACTTTGTCATTGAGCGCCTTTTTGTTTACGGAAAGATATGAAAATATAAATGAAGACAGAATAGCAAGAGCCCGGAAGTATTTATGGATACCATCGCCAAGCTGCAGTATATATCACCTACCTTATGAGCCTTGTGGCTTCAAAAGATTAAAGGTGTAGTTTTTCTTTTTTTGCAATGAGCGCATCTACTGTTTCTCTATATTGTTCGTCTGGCACACAACAATCTACCGGACAAACCGCAGCACATTGAGGTTCTTCATGAAAACCCTGGCACTCTGTGCACTTATTGGGTACAATATAATAGGTATCCATTGCTACCGGTTCATTGCGTTTATCGGCATCTAACACGCTACCATCCATGAGGGTATAAGACCCTTTCATTGAAGTTCCGTCAGAAATTGCCCATTCTACACCACCTTCGTAAATGGCGTTATTCGGACATTCGGGCTCGCAAGCGCCGCAGTTAATACATTCATCTGTGATCTTTATAGCCATCTATCGTAATTTTGATGCAATTTAACAAGAACATCATGAATTTACAAGCAAGAATTAATTTAATGCTGCAGTTGGGCGAATATCTGAAACAAAATGATGTAGAATGGCAAGAAGTGAAGCAACAAGCTACTTATAGAAACGGTTGGTTTTCCCCAGCATTTATAGACAAATCATGCAATGAAATTATTACCCAATTTTTAGAAGAAACAACACTGCGAGCATGGGTGGCACATTACCATTTAGATGATACTATTTCACCCAAAAATATTGGCTTAGTTATGGCTGGAAACATACCGCTGGTGGGATTTCATGATTTTTTGACAGTTTTTATTTCGGGCCACCATCCAATCATCAAATTATCTAGCAAAGATGATATTTTGCTTAAATTTTTGATACAAAAATTATACAGTTTCAACATCAGTATTCAAAATATTGTTTCTATCGCCAATACCCTAAAGGGCTGTGATGCCTATATCGCTACTGGCAGCAATAACAGCGCCAGATACTTTGAGCAATATTTTGCAAAATACCCACATATTATTCGAAAAAACAGAACGTCTGTGGCCATCTTAAACGGTAAAGAGTCTGATGAAGACCTATTGGCATTGAGTGATGATATTCACCTTTACTTTGGACTAGGCTGCCGAAATGTGAGTAAACTCTTTGTTCCGGATGGGTATGATTTTGTACAATTGATTCAATCTTTTAAACCCTATGACTATTTTGCTGATCACTATAAATTTAAGAATAATTACGACTATCAATTATCGATCATCTTACTAAATCACCAGTATTACATGGCCAGTAACTCTGCCGTACTCACTCAAAACGATGGGTTATTTTCGCCCATCAGCCATGTATATTATGATTTTTATGCAGACTTACAAATCCTACAAAACGATTTGAAACAAAATGACGATATTCAGTGTATAATTGGCGAAGGAGGATTAGCCTTCGGAACTGCCCAGCACCCAGGTTTGTTTACATATGCCGATGGGGTAGATACCATGGCTTTTTTACTAGAGCTTGGCTGATCTACGAAAGGCTTACTAATTTAATGTTAAAGATGGCAGTATCTAAAATACATTTTGTCAGAGTTATCGTACTTTGTAAGCATAGGCATAAGATTTGAACCGCTATTATTAAAAAAGTAAAAGATTACAACCATGAAATTAAAACACATTTTATTTACCGCACTTATCAGCGCTCTTACTTCTGCAGCATTGGTGATAGGCATGGGCAATTATTTTAAAAAAGACAATAGCTACGCAGGTCAAAAAGCTAATGTAGTTCCGTCTAACTATAAATTAGCAGGACTCACTGAAGGCGGTGCTCCCAATGGAATTGTTCCAGATTTTGTTCAATCTGCTGAAGTAGCCACCCCAACGGTAGTGCACATCAAAACAAAAACAAATGCAAAGCAGGTAAACAACAACCTGCCACGTGCTAGACCAAATAATCCGTTTAGCGATTTACTAGATGACGACATGTATAACCAATTATTTGGAGGTCGTAGCAATATGATTCCAGAACAAAGAGCTTCTGGATCTGGTGTGATCATCAGCGATAATGGATACATTGTAACCAATAATCACGTGATCAACAAAGCAGACGAGATTAATGTAACACTAAGTAATAAAAAGTCGTATAAAGCCACTTTGGTGGGAAGCGATCCTGCATACGATTTAGCTGTGATCAAAATTGAATCTGAAGCATTGCCTTATTTGTTGTACGGCAATTCTGATGATGTAAAAATTGGCCAATGGGTGATGGCCATTGGATATCCATTAAACCTTGAAACTACGGTTACCGCGGGTATTGTGAGTGCAAAGGCGAGAAGTCTAGGCTTAAACAGAGACAAGGCTGGAAGCACAGCAACTGCTGTAGAATCCTTTATTCAAACAGACGCAGCGGTAAACTCTGGCAATAGTGGTGGAGCGCTGATAAATACAGAAGGAAAGCTGATTGGCATCAACTCTGCCATTGCCTCTCCTACTGGTTATTACTCAGGATACTCCTACGCCATCCCAGTGAACATTGTAAAAAAAGTAGTAGATGATATCATTAAATTTGGTACTGTTCAAAGAGCTTACCTCGGCATCAGTTACGACAATGCTTCGGGCATGTCGGAAGAAGAGAAAAAAAGCAGAGGCATACCTACAGGCATAGCAGGTATTTATATTCAGGAAACAGTTGTAGGTGGTGCGGCTGCAATTGCGGGGTTGAAAAAAGGCGATGTTGTGAAAGCTATCAATGGTGTAAATGTTAGTAGCGGAGCCGAATTGCAGGAACAAGTAAGCCGCTACAAACCCGGTGATAAGATAACGGTAACGTATGAACGAAATAACAAAGCCCTTACCATTCCGGTATCGCTCACAAATAAATCTAATAATTTTGACTTGGTAAAAGAAGAAACCAATGTAGCGGACATATTAGGTGCAGACTTTATTACAATAGATGCAAAAAATGCAAAAAATTACGGTATCCCCGGGGGAGTCATCGTTAAAAAAATTAAACCTGGGGGAGTCCTCAATGATCAAACCAGAATGAGGGATAATTTTGTGATTTTGAAAGTGAATGATAGAAATATCAATAACATGGAGGAGTTGCAGAAAGCAATCTCTGGAAAAAGTTCTTTCACGGTTAGCGGATTTTATCCTGGATATGATGGTGTGTATGAGTACCCCATCTCGATGGATGGAAGCGATGAATAAATTACTATTTTAAAAACCGGTTTAAAATTGAACCGGTTTTTTTATGCTACATCATTTGAAAGAATATAAACATAGAATGGTTATTTGATTTTTTGAAGTAGGATAAAATCTCCTGGTGCCAAGTTAATTTCCATCAACTGACCTATATACATTTCTTCATTTGTAAATACATTACTGTAGTTACCACTTAAGTATTCTGTATGTAGTGTACAGTTGATATGGTTAGGGGAAATATTCAAAAAAACCAATATCAAGGCTTCATCCGTTTTTCGAGAATAGGCCAAGAGTTGGTGCTGGATGGCGTCTTCTAGCAACATAGGAAAACTTTTGTACCCAGCTGAAATAGCACAATTCTCTTTACGAACCTGTAAAAGCGTTTTATAAAACCCATGAAGAGAGGGATTAACTTCCCAGTTAATTGGATCTTTATCGAAAAAAAAGAGTCTTTTATTTAATCCTGCTTCTTCTCCCGAATAAATCATCGGGATACCATACCAGGTAGCATTAAAAACAGACAATGCTTTTACATTGATTCCGTATTTTTCATAAGCAGTGCTGTTCCAACTATTTTCATCATGATTGCTGGTAAAGTACATCCGAAGCGCCTTTTCGGGAAAATCAATTTTATAATGTGCTAAAGTTTGTAAAAGATCCTGGAAACTTTTTTGTCCTTTGCAGTAAGCTTCAGAAGCGTGCATCCATTGCCAAGTAAAGCTAATATCAAATGCTTGGTGGTAAGGAATATCTTCCGTTTCAGCCAACCATATTAAATCTTTTTTGAGTGAGGTTATTTGTTGTCGGGCATTGATCCAAAAAGGCAAAGGCGTTAAATGTGCCAAGTCGGCTCTAAATCCATCAATATCAAAATCAACAATCCAATATTTCATAGCGTCAATCATGGTTTGTTGTTGCAAGGGGTGTTGATGATTCAATTGAATTACATCCTCCCAATCGTAAGGTGGTTTGAAACGGCCTGTTTCGTCTTGTTCAAAAAAATCGGGATGATCTATCGTCCATACATTGTCCCATGCAGCATGATTGGCCACCCAATCGAGAATCACTTTCATTCCCAAAGCATGCGTCCGCTCAATCAATTGTTTAAAATCATATTTGTTGCCATACTCCGGATTAACGTCTCTAAAATCTTTGATAGAATAGTAACTGCCCAATGTTCCTTTTCGGTTAGTGATTCCAATGGGATGTATAGGCATGAGCCAAAGAATATCTACGCCCATATCTTTTAATCGGGGTAAATGTTCTGCAAATGCATTAAAAGTGCCAGCTTCGGTAAACTGTCGCATATTCACTGAATAGATGTTGGAACTGGTTAAAAAGTGGGGTGTGTTAAACTGACTCAAAGTGAAATAGATTTTAATATTTAATGAAAGATACGACGCAGTTGCTGTTGTGCAAACATTGTACCTTTGCGGCTGTTATAATTTACGATGAAGCAATTTACCATTCCATTTACTTACAGAAGTCCACTGATAGCAGCCATTAAAAACAAGCGCAGGTTGGAGGATAAGATGAAAAAAGATTTTACTCCAACATTGTTAGATTTTGGACCGTTAAAAATTTACCTAGCCCGCCATTTTGGGTTTTGTTATGGTGTAGAAAATGCCATTGAAATTGCTTTTCGAACGGTGGATGAAAATCCGGGCAAAAGAATTTTCCTGTTGAGCGAGATGATACACAATCCCCAAGTGAATGCAGATTTACTAGCTAGAGGCGTACAATTTATGCAGGATACCAAGGGAAAGGAATTAGTGCCATTTGAAGAAATTACGAAACACGACGTGGTGATTATACCTGCATTTGGTACTACGCTGGAGATGGAAAAAAAATTAGCTGAAAAAGGAATTGCCACAAAACAATATAACACCACTTGCCCTTTTGTAGAAAAAGTTTGGAACCGCGGAGAACAAATCGCAGCAAAAAAATACAGTTTGGTGATTCATGGCAAATCGACTCATGAAGAAACAAGGGCAACATTTTCGCATGCAGCAGCAGAAACTGCTGCGGTGGTAATCAATGATATGCAGGAGGCCATTGAACTCAGTCAATTTATTACGGGCGAACAACCAGCAACAGAATTTTATACCCGATTTGCAGGAAGATATTCAGAGGGATTTGATGTAAGCAAAGATTTGCAAAAAATTGGTGTGATCAATCAAACTACAATGCTGGCCAGCGATACACAGGGTATTGCTGATTTTTTAAAACAAGTAATGGTAAAAACATTTTCCTTAAATGACCAAAATGTTGGCGAAAGATTTGCAGATACTAGAGATACTTTGTGTTATGCCACCAACGACAACCAGAGTGCAGTATATGGTTTACTAGAGCAGGAGGCAGATTTGGCGATTGTGGTAGGCGGTTACAATAGCAGCAATACCAGTCATTTGGTAGAATTATGCGACAATAAACTAACTACTTTTTTTATTAATGACGCATCTAAAATAATATCTAAAGAACAAATTTTTCATTTCAATTTGCACGATCATACAGAAAAAGAGAGCTTTCAGTTTTTACCAGAACAACCTGTTACTACTATTTTAATTAGCAGCGGCGCCAGTTGCCCTGATGCGATAGTAGAAAAAGTGATCGAAAAATTATGTTCGTTTTACAACTCCAACATTACCCTATTTTCGCTGGAAGAAAATTTCAAGTAAGGTTTATAAAGCTTTTGCAACTAGCTTCAGGGCAAAGTTGAGTTGTTGTTCCATGCTGATATTGGTGTTGTTGAGCAGGATGGCATCGGTGGCCATTCTGAGTGGACTTACCTCTCTGTTAGAGTCGATATAGTCGCGCATTTCTAAATTCTTTTTTACTTCCTCAATACTTATGTTAGCATTTTTTTCAAACATATCTTTGAATCGTCTGTTTACGCGTGTGGCAATATCTGCGGTCATAAATATTTTGAGTTCTGCATTAGGAAAAACGGTGGTGCCGATATCTCTTCCATCCATTACAATACCCTTTTGGGCACCCATCTTCTGTTGTTGATGTACTGCAAAAGTTCTTACGGCGGCAATAGCAGCTACATCGCTTACTTTTTCTGCCACTACCAAATCTCTAATTACGTATTCTACATTTTCATCATTCAGAAACATTTCAGACTGAACAGATTTTTCGTTGTATTCAAAATGTAAGCGAATATTGTCTAATGCACTAGCTACTTCTGCTTGGTTTGTAAAATCGATATGATGGCGTAAAAAATACAAAGTCACTGCCCTGTACATAGCGCCACTGTCGATGTAAACATAGCCCAAGGCCTTGGCTAGCTGCTTTGCTAGAGTGCTTTTACCGCAGCTACTCCATCCGTCGATGGTGATGATGATTTTTTTTCCCATACTTCTGCAAATTTGCTCTAAAAAACATGGAATTCAAAATGTACTTTAAAATATCAATGGCTTGTATATTTAGAAGCATTTTAATGTGAATAAAATATTTTTAGAAAACACAATAAATCTCTAGTTATGTAGTTACCTAATTGTCCAATTATTCAAATCCATATGAACGAAGGCTTCGTTTATAATTTAGACGAAGGACTCAATTTTTTAAATAATTGTTAACCTTTAAATGTTTTTTATGAAAAACCTTTTAACTAGCTTAAGCTTGTTGATTGTACTCAACAGCAACGCAACCACGCTTGTTGCAGTGAGACACCTTCCACTTAATGTAGTTTCTTCGTTTGAACGTTTGCATGGTCACAAGCAAGGAAACGGTTATGCGCTTCAATGCAAATTTGCCAATAATTCGGTTGTAGATCATTACGAACTTGAAAACACCTACGAAGACCCATTTAATATAAATTTTAATAGGTATACATTTAGTGTTGTAAATCATAGAAATAGAATCATCAAATACGTTAACTATACAGTTTTACCAAGTGTAATTAGTTATATAATTAAAGTAGTGTTTGCTCATGGAACTCCCTCTCGAGGTGTTCGAAGTAATTATTGTTACAATTTAGTAACGCTAATGCGTTACTAAAACTTCATTTATTTAACTGCTATCCATGAGAATATTTTTACTTCTGACGCTTGCCTTTTGTTTTGCTTCATTTGCCATGAAAGCCCAAATTACGTTTCCGGTTGTTAGGGCAAATTTTAGTGTGGAGGCAGATCTCAATGCCAACTTCTTTAATAATACTGCCCAGCCGGCTGTGGATGACTGGTTTTCGAATGACCAAACTGGTTCAGGCAGGGCAGTCATAGACACTAATGGTGCAGCTGCTTTGATGGCAGGCTATTTGAGTAATCCTCTTAGCAGAAGAAATGCATTTTCGAAATTAATGTCTGTACCAGCTTATAGTGTTGTAAATAATCGATTACTGTTAGATGCTATATTTCACAGAGACTATCATGGAACGGATTCTACCGTATTCAGCGGCGGTTCTAACAAAAACGGTATGCCGCCAGGCATTTGGACGGCACCCAACCCACAAAGTATTCCAGATAAAACCGATATCCTAGATGCCATGGTGCATGTAAGAAGAGCGGGACCCAATGCTACAGACTCCCTTTGGATGTTTACCGGTTTATCGCTGGAAAATACCACTGGTAACCGCTTTTTTGATTTTGAGTTATACCAAACAGATATTACTTATAATCAAACTACTGGCATGTTCACTGGTTTTGGACCAAAAGAAGGACATACAGAATGGGAATTTGATGCAGCAGGTAACATTACCAAACCAGGCGATATCATTTTTACTGCAGAATTCGGGAATAGCGCTCTAACCCTTGTAGAAGCTCGTATCTGGATAAAAAGATCCACACTAACCATTAACCCCGCTACCTTTAACTGGGGTGGCTCTATTGATGGAGAATCGAATAGTTCTTTGTACGGATATGCGAACATAAGACCAAAAACTTTGGGAGCATTTTATTCTGGTTTACAAAACAATGGATTCAGCACATGGGCTGGAACATTTGGATTAATCAGATCAGATGATGCACTGGTAAGTTCATATCAGCCTAACCAATTTATGGAATTTGCAGTAAATCTTACCAAACTAGGCATTGAGCCAGCAGATTTTAGTAACAACCTATGTGGTTCTCCTTTTAGAAGGGTGTTGATTAAAACAAGGTCTTCTACTTCGTTCACATCAGAATTAAAAGATTTTATCGCTCCATTCAGTTTGTTCAACTATGCGGTTGTAGATGCCAATACCAACCTCACCTATTTCTGTGGCACGATGCCTACCACTTCCATTTATGTACAAAACCCAAATATTACCTCTGTTTACCAATGGAGTACGATTAATGGAAATATTGTAGGACCTAGTAATGGAACCAGTATTACGGTGAATGCACCAGGAACTTATTATGTTTCGCAGCAGCTACACCCCCAGTGTCCATCATTTTCAACAGATTCTGTTACCATTTTTTTTGAACCCGTTTGTAGTATTCTAGAAAATAAAATACTCGAATTAAAAGTTAAAAAACTCGGCAACAACAACGGTATTTCCTGGTCTGCAACTCACAACGAAGAAATTAGTAGGTACAACATAGAATATAGTTTTAATGGCAGCACCTTTGTCACACTTGGTCAGTTGAAAGCGAGCAATGAAGTAGGAAGAGTAGATTATGAAATTACGCACGCTTCTAATAGCATTAATAGTCCAGTAGTTTTTTACCGCATCATTGCCATCAGTAAGACGGGTGAGGCGAAGTATAGTAATGTAGTGTCTTTGAGAAGAGATGCTTTTATAAACAACGCTCCTACTATTTTTCCAAACCCAGTGAAGTCTAACAGTTGGATTTCATACCAGTCTACTAAGGCAGAACGAGGAATGATAGTAGTTTTGGACCACTTAGGGAAAATGGTAACTTCTAAAACTGTAAACCTGGTAAATGGAGAAAATGTTATTCCACTTCCGGCAGCAGCTGGTTTTGCCAATGATACTTACCTGGTTCAATTAAGAACTGGCAGCAATGTGTTTCCTATGAGGATGTTGGTACAGCGGTAGGATGAAATTGATTTTGGTTAATAAAAGCGGAAAATACAACAGAGCCCAAGTTAAGGTGTAGCGAGTTTATTTTGATATTTAAAAGTGTAACTAATTTTTAGGTGAATGAGATTTCATGGTAGTATTCAAATAAATAGAGAACCTCTTCACCTCCTTTATTATCCGGGATCTTAATACTTCACCAAAACTTCCGCCTTTTTTCAATGTTCGCACTCCCGTCCAAACCCTGTTTCTATTAGATCGAATTTGTTTAACTTTTCCATACTTCATGAGGTCATAACACATTCTTCCATCCTCTCCATGAGTATTATTCATATAAAATCCTTCTTTCAAACCATATTCCCTTATAAACCCCATACTCATACCATAAGAATTCAAAAAGGGACGTT